>NZ_CAMLGS010000027.1 GCF_946479685.1 uncultured Methylotenera sp. | reverse complement strand
TCGTCAAACTCAATGCCAATCAAGGTGGCGATATCGCCGTAATCATCCAGCTCGTTATTTTCTAAGCGCTCCAGCAGCGCTTCTAGGCTATCATCGTCTAGCTGATGCAGGTTCAAGATATCTTCGCGGAACAGCAGCGCCTTGTTGGTGTTGTCCCATACTAGATCCTCTACCGGGTAAATTTCAGAATAACCCGGCACTAAAATACGGCAGGCAGTTGCACCTAGCTGGTCATACACTGCTACGTAAGCCTCTTTGCCCATGCCTTCTAGTATGCCAAACAATGTTGCAGCCTCTTCGGCGTTCGAGTTTTCACCTTGGCCTGAGAAATCCCACTCCACAAACTCGTAATCGGCTTTGGCGCTGAAAAAGCGCCAGGACACGATGCCGCTGGAGTCAATAAAGTGTTCCACAAAGTTATTCGGCTCAGTCACGGCTTCGCTGGCAAAAGTAGGCTGTGGCAAATCGTTGAGACCTTCTAGACTACGGCCTTGCAGTAACTCGGTCAGGCTGCGCTCCAGCGCGACCTCTAATTTTGGATGCGCACCGAAAGAGGCAAACACGCCACCGGTACGCGGGTTCATCAGGGTGACGCACATCACCGGATATTCGCCGCCCAGTGAGGCATCTTTCACCAGCACAGGAAAGCCCTGCTCTTCCAAGCCTTTAATACCTGCCAAAATGCCTGGATACTTCGCCAGTACTTCTTGCGGTACATCCGGCAGGCTAATTTCTCCTTCCAGAATTTCGCGTTTCACTGCGCGTTCAAAAATCTCTGACAGACATTGCACCTGCGCTTCAGCCAGCGTATTGCCGGCGCTCATGCCATTGCTCACAAACAGGTTTTCAATCAGGTTAGATGGGAAATAGACGACTTCACCATCCGACTGACGCACAAACGGCAGCGAGCAGATACCGCGTGCCGCATTGCCGGAGTTGGTATCAATCAAGTGTGAGCCACACAGCTCACCATCCGGGTTGTAAATCTCCAGGCAATACTCATCCAGAATTTCTTTCGGCAACGCATCTTTGCGGCCAGGCTTAAACCAGCGCTCGTTCGGGTAGTGTACAAACTCGGCATTGGCGATGTCCTCGCCCCAGTACGAGCCAGCGTAAAAGTGGTTGTTACTCAAGCGCTCGATATACTCGCCCAAGGCTGACGCCAACGCGCTTTCCTTGGTGGCGCCTTTGCCATTGGTAAAGCACATAGGTGAGTGCGCATCACGGATATGCAGCGACCATACATTAGGAATGATATTGCGCCATGAAGCGATTTCAATCTTGATACCCAGACTCGCCAGCAGCCCCGACATATTGGCAATGGTTTTCTCCAGCGGCAAATCTTTGCCCGTGATATAAGTGCTTGCGCCAGCATCGGGATTCATGACCAGCAACGCCTGCGCGTCAGCGTCCAGATTGGCGACCTCTTCAATCACGAACTCTGGCCCGGTTTGCACCACTTTCTTCACAGTACAGCGGTCAATCGAGCGTAAGATGCCCTGACGGTCTTTATCTGAGATATCCGGCGGCAGTTCGACCTGAATCTTGAAAATCTGCTGGTAACGGTTTTCCGGGTCCACAATATTATTGTGTGACAAGCGGATGTTTTCTGTAGGAATATTACGTGTATCACAGTACAACTTCACGAAATAAGCTGCACATAGGGCCGATGAGGCCAAAAAGTAGTCGAAAGGACCAGGCGCTGAACCATCGCCTTTGTAGCGTATGGGCTGGTCGGCAATCACCGTGAAGTCATCGAACTTGGCTTCAAGACGTAGCTTATCGAGAAAGTTGACTTTAATTTCCATGGGAGTTTATTCCAAGCGTGCTGCAAAAAATACTGAGGGCGCTATTATCCCTCACAACGCCGATGCTGTGTAATACATTGATGCGTTTAACAAATGCTGCCACAACTGAGTAAATTGCGAGAAAACCTTCTGATGTGCTGGCAGCTATATGCTAAGAAAGATACGAATAAAAACGTTATAGGGATTAATATCGCGCAAAAACCTGCATTTATTTTGGCGCAACACTCCTAGCAGCAAATATGCAACTGCAAACGTGAACCGGCTAACTTAATGCAATAAACTACTGGCCGTGCCATAGCAGTCGGTATGCTCTATGCAGCCCTGACAACCGGGTGGCCTCAGATTATCCACCCCAGTACGTTCGCCCAGTTTCATGTAAAGAAATCTTTTCCACTTCATACTGTTGGTGTTTTGCCGCCAACCTTGGAAATCTTTACGAGAAGATTTTGCGAGTAGCCCTATTTCTTACGTAGCGCGACCGCGTTCATGCAGTAACGCAAACCACTCTCGCCAGGCCCGTCTGGAAAAACATGGCCTAAATGTGCGTCACAGGTATTACATGTCGTTTCAACACGCGTCATGCCATGACTATTATCTGAATGGTAAGCAATGGCATTAGGTTTGATAGGTTGACTAAAAGACGGCCAACCCGTTCTTGAATCAAATTTTTCTGAGGCGTCAAACAGCAACGTATCGCAACATCGGCAAGCGTATATACCAGGTTCATGCAGTGAGCATAACGCAGAGCTAAATGCACGCTCAGTGCCGGCTTGCCGAGTTACCCTGTATTCTTCGTCACTTAGCTGCGTACGCCACTCAGCCTCGGTTTTAACTACTCTACTGTCAGGCTCAAGATTTCCCTTACTGGCAAGCCTCAACACATCGTTCCATTTCAACATGGCACGTCTCCCGCTATCATTTGAATTAAGGGGCTGGCTTTAGCTAGTCCCGCTTGAGTGATGGATTAGGTGGCTTACACACCTAAGCGTGCCGCCACACCTTGATGGATGACACAACCAATATAATAGCAAGAATGGGCAAAAGTGCTGCTGAAGAAATGATACTCAGTAAGCACCCACCGACAAAAGCACCAAGTAAAGAACCTGCGGCCATCATTAACAGAAAATGACGTTGCGCACGAATAACGCCAAAACTTTGGTCTTGGCTATAACGAGTGAACCCAACAAGCATAGTGGGCAGACTAACCGCAAGCGAGAGGCTGCCAGCAAGCTTAATATCTGCGCCAAACAACAGAACAATGGTTGGAATGAGTAACTCTCCTCCCGCCACTCCCATCAGCGAGGCAACCACTCCAATAGCAAAGCCAGCTAGAGCACCAGCGATGGCTAAAGGTAGCCCAGTTAGTAAGGGAGCGCTACCAGAGCTTGGCTCATGCCCCAATAACAAAGCCGCTGCTATTACCAATAGCAAAACGGCCAAAACACGATAAAGAGTTTTTGATTTGAGTTTCGTGGCCCAGCCAGCACCTAACCATGCACCAACCAAACTACCCGTAAGTAAAGTAAGTATTACATCCCAACGCCCAAGAATGCTGGCAAGAGGCACAGAAGCCGCCCGAAATGGCAAAGATGATGCAACAACTACCAGACTAATGGCTTTGTTGAGAATGACAGCGGAAAGTGCATTGAAACCGAATAAACCAATCAGCAAAGGTAGGCGAAATTCAGCCCCACCAAGGCCAATCAGCCCACCTAGCGTACCAACAGCAAAGCCGCTGCCAAAGATGGTGCTTGGTTTATGTGGCTTCACATTAGCCTCAAGTGGGGATAGCACGGTTTTAGGCACCTAACATTATTTATCGTGATGACTGATGTCAGCAAACCAAACTTAACTAGTTGCATGGCTTAACCAATAGTATGGCTTAACTAGTTACATGAGATATTCTGACATGTTTTAACTGGCGGCTTGCAAAATGATACTCACCTGTTCAGCAATCGGCGCTGGTACTTCACGTTTACCAGCGAGCACATCCTTAATATAACTTGCGGTTGCTTTAACGTCTAATCCATTAGGCAGGTCAAGTGTGTTTGCCAACCCTTTCTCCGCCTCGGCCATCAAGTACTGCTGCCCATTGTTGATGCGCAAGATATTGACCATGCGCCTTGCGTCCACCACGGCCTCACCCTCCGTACCTCGCGCCAGCAGCACATTGGCAGGGTATTTACCGAAATATTCAGTTAAAGTATGCAAGTATTCCGGATGGGTAAAATTGACCAGCCTGAGAGCCTCTTGCTCGGTATGATTCCCTAACGGCTGCAGCATCTTCACTATTGTATGTGCCGAATTACGCAAGCCGATAGTATTGCGCTTATCCAGCATGGCTGCCAGCGCTGGTGATAGCACCTCTATCGGCACAAAAGCCAAGCGTTCATTCGCCAGCTGCACTTCCGCCATACGCAGGTTACTGCAAATAGGTAAATCTAACGCGTCAAATAACATGGCTGTGGTGATGCGGTCGCCGAATGTGGTCGTGCCGTGTATCATCACCGGCACCCCCCCCTCTCTTGCCAGCAACATGGCTAGCAGCGGCACTAAGTTAGGCTGCTTACGCGAGCCGTTATAACTTGGAATAATCACAGGGCTAATATTTTCGCGCTTGAAAGACATTTTGTGACAAGTCTCATGTGCCGCTTCTAGCATCCCAGCCAGCTCGGCTACCGATTCACCTTTTACCCGCCAAGCCAGTAAGAGCGCGCCCAACTCTAAATCGGACACCCGACCCGCCAACATTGCAGCAAATAATTCGTACGTATCCTGTTGAGTAAGGCTGCGCGCCGCGTGGGCTCCACGACCAATCTCACGTATGTATTTGGCAGCAGCAAACGAAGTACCAACTTCTGATATAGAAATATTCATCTGTTGTACCTCCACTAATATACATCGCGCACATAGCGCTTGTCGCTAGCTAGCTTTTGTACATAGCCTTTTGCTGCATCTTCACTCAAGCCACCGTGTTGTTGTACCACTTCACGCAAGGCTTGATCGACGTCCTTCGCCATTCGGCTCGCATCGCCGCAAACGTAGAAATGCGCACCAGCTTCTAGCCATGCCCAAAGCTCTGCACCCTGCTCACGCATGCGGTCTTGCACGTAGATTTTCTCGGCTTGGTCACGGGAGAATGCCAAGTCTAATCTAGTCAGGAACCCGTCTTGCTGCCAAGTTTCGATTTCGTCTTTATAGTAAAAGTCAGTAGCGGCATGCTGCTCGCCGAAGAACAGCCAGTTCTTACCGCTATCTTTTCTGGCATGACGCTCCTGCAGGAAGGCACGGAACGGCGCAATGCCGGTACCTGGGCCCACCATAATCATAGGGGCTTCAGGATTCTCTGGTGGGCGGAAGTTAGCAGACTTCTGCACAAAGATAGGTACGGTTGCATCACCGCTAAAATCGGCCATGAAAGTAGAGCAAACCCCTTTGCGCTGTTTATCTTCACACTGGTAACGCACGGTAGACACCGTGATATGCACCTCACCAGACGTTGCTTTAGGGCTAGACGAAATCGAGTACAAGCGTGGCTGCAAACGTTTCAAAGCTTTTAAGAAGGCTTGCATTTCCAGCTTGGCAGGGAAAGCATGCAAGACATCAGCCGTTTGTTTACCCCATAACCAATCTTTGAGTTTGGCCTTATTATCATCTTGCAGCAATTTACCTAAGTCAGCATTTTTAGAACTATCAAAGACCAGCTTCAAGAAATCCGGCGTGATTCGTGCAATTTCGTAATGCTTTAATAGCGCTGTCTCTAGTGGCATATCGCCATGTCCATCTACATGCACAGTTGCATCGGCTTTCAGGCCAGCCGCGTTGATTAACTCGGTAACCAATTTATCGCAGTTAGTCGGCCATACGCCAAGCGCATCACCAGCTTCGTAACTGAAATTAGCATCGGGAATGGTAAAAGCAAACTGCCTGGTTTCTTTAGTCGCGCCAGGCTGGCTTAATAATACGTTACAAGCAATCTGTGCCTGCAAAGGGTTGTTCTTGTCAAAACGTATTTTAGTTTCTTTTTTGTCGGTTTCTTTTTCTTCTTTTACATAAACATCCGTAGCACCATCGGCAACGGTTACCAACTCCTGCTGGCTAACTGTCACAGTTTGCAGCGAGGCAATTACGGCTTTCAGCCAGGCTTGCGCATGCTCTTGATATTCAGGTTCGCAATCTACCCTGCTTGCCATGCGCTTAGCGCCTAGCGCCTCCAGTCTTGCATCAAGCTTTTTGCCATGCCCGCAGAACTGGTCATAACTGGAGTCGCCAAATGCCAGTACGCTGAAATTGGTTTGTGCTAATTGTGGCGCATTATCCGCACTGAGTGCAGACCAGAAGCCAGCGCCATTATCCGGTGGGTCGCCATCGCCAAACGTGCTGCTAATCAACAATAGGCTTTCTACCTTAACTAACTCCGCAACCGGATAGTTATCCATGCTTTCGAGTTTAGTGATGTGTCCAGCTGCATTCAGCGAATCGGCACAGCGTTTGGCAAAGTCTTCGGCATTGCCTGTTTGCGAAGCCCACAGCACCACAATAGGTGATTGAGCGGCTTGTTTAGATGTTGGTATCGAAAGCGGCAACGCCACCGGCTCGCCCGTGCTAGGCACATAGCTGCGCGCGAACAACCCTGCCAGCAAGCCATCTACCCATAATCGCCGGTCTGCTGCCAAAGGCGCACTTAATGGCAGCACCGGTACTTCACCTGCCTTGCGCAACTCACTAGAGCGCAGGCCAGTAACGTAACCGGATAAATAGCGTTGTTCTTCGTTATCCAGCTCGATGGCCGGGGTGGTTTCTATACCTAATATCTTAACCAGCGCGTCAATTCTCATTGAGTCTTCCTCTGTGATGGTCGTAGCCGCACCTGCGCTGGCGTCTGTTCGAACTTCGTTGTCCAAATCAGCTACATTATTTTTGATAGATTGTTCTGTTTGTTGTGCTACTAATTTCCCTGCGACGCGCGTCAGTGCGACGGCGCAGAATTTGAATTCAGGTTGTTGCGAAATCGGGTCTATCGCATCATTGGTAACAGCGTTAATCGCCAAGTCATCGCCAAATACATCATTCCAGTGAAATGGCGCAAAGCAGTTGCCAGGACGCACGCGGTCGGTTACCACGGCCGGTAATATGGCATGTCCACGGCGCGAACGTATTTCCACTGAGTCTTTGTCTTTAATACCAAGCTGAGCGGCATCTTCCGGGTGGATTTCAACAAACGGACCGGGGTTCAGCTTGTTCAGGGTTGGAATCTTGCCGGTCTTGGTCATAGTGTGCCATTGGTGCTGCAGACGGCCGGTGTTCAATACAAACGGATGCTCACTATCTGGCAACTCTGCCGGCATCATATGCGGGCGGGCAAAAAATATCGCTTTGCCATGCTCGGTAGGAAATACTAAACGCGGCTGACTGCCGTCTTCACGGATTTTGAGCTTTTGACTCACCCCATCATTGATATAACGAATCGGGTTACGGCCCTCTTTTTCTGGCGGGCATGGCCACTGCAAAGGTGTTTCACGTAGTTTTTCATAACTGACACCGCGTAGGTCATAACCCGTTTTAGGGTTCGATGCCAGTTTGATTTCTTCAAACACTTCAGAGGCAGAGTTATAGCTAAAAGCATCGACAAAACCCATTTCACAGGCAACCCGCGCAATAATCTGCCAATCCGCCATGGCTTGGCCAGGGGGGGCAATCACGGCTTGCATCAGCGTCATGTTGCGCTCAGAATTAATCATCACGCCTTCCGCCTCAGCCCACAGTGCGCCCGGCAGTAAGATATCGGCATAGCGGTTGGTTTCTGTATCTAAAAACGCATCTTGGGTAATCACCAGCTCCGCCGCTTCTAAACCGGCAATCACCGTCTTGCGATTCGCCACGGTAGCCACCGGGTTGGTACAGATAATCCAGCAGGCTTTGATTTCACCATTCGCCATGCGCTCAAACATATCGACAGTGCCTTGGCCAACTTGAGCTCTGAGCTTTCCACGCGGCACTTTCCACAAGTCTTCAATAAAGGTTCTATCTGCTTCCACCAGAGCTGAGCGCTGGCCGGGCAAGCCTGGCCCCATATAGCCCATTTCACGACCGCCCATGGCATTGGGCTGGCCAGTCAATGAAAACGGCCCACTCCCCAGACGGCAAATCTTGCCCGTCGCCAAGTGCAAGTTACAGATAGCGTTAGTGTTCCAAGTACCATGCGTGCTTTGGTTCAGCCCCATAGTCCAGCAACTCATCCACTCTTTAGCCTCGCCTATCCACTGCGCCGTAGTACGAATATCTTTTTCCGGAATCCCCGTCACTTCCGCTACATACGCTGGCGTATATTCCTCCAGAAAGCTAGGCATGACCTCCCAGCCTTCGGTGAATTCCGCAATAAACTCTGGGTCGGTATGACCGTTTTTCACCAGCAAATGCAGTAAGCCATTCAGCAGAGCTAAATCAGTACCTGGTTTAATCTGCATGAACAGATTAGCTTTATCTGCAGTGGTATTGCGGCGCGGGTCTACGACGATTAATTTAGCCCCGGCTTTCACTCTATCCATCACACGCAAGAACAGAATCGGGTGGCAATCTGCCATATTGGCACCAATAACAAAGAACAAGTCGGTCTTGTCCATGTCCTCGTATGAACCAGGTGGGCCATCTGCACCTAATGACAGCTTGTAGCCACTACCAGCACTGGCCATACAAAGTCGAGAGTTAGACTCAATATTATTGGTACCGATAAAACCTTTGGTGAGCTTGTTCGCTAAGTACTGCGCTTCCATGGACATTTGCCCGGAAACATATAATGAGATGGCATCAGGGCCATGTGTATCGAGTATGGCACGCAATCGTTGGGCGGTTTGCTTAATGGCCATATCCATGGCAACAGGGCGCGGGTCTTCCGTCCGTGCATTGCGCACAAAAGCGGACTCCATACGACCGGACTCACACAACGCCTGCGCGCTGGTGCTGCCCTTGGTGCAAAGCCGTCCAAAATTCGCAGGATGATTTTTGTTACCTATCACCTTGATGACTTTAGTATCGGAAACTTCCAACGTCATACCGCAGCCTACGCCGCAGTACGGGCACACCGTATTCACTTTTTTATGAGGAATTGACTCTTGCAATTGTTGACCTGACCTAAGCATAAACACCAATATTGGTGCGTACTAAATACAACAAGCAAGCTATATGCCAAAAGAATAGATACGCTACATATCAATACTGTAGGGGTTTACAGCCAAACTCACGTTAAATTAGCAATTATCTATAAGCACCTGATGCACCATAATCGTTATATTCAACAATGCATGACGCATATTGGTGCACCATGAATCCATGGTGAAGAAATTGGGCATGCAGGAGGCCTGCAAAAGAAACGGCCACTTAATTTCAGTGGCCGTGTGTGCTTAGATCTGGGCTAAACCACCATCAATAAAGAATTCGGTACCTGCTATAAAGCCTGCATCCTTAGAAGACAGAAAAGCGACAGCTTTAGCAACCTCTTCAGGTTCACCTACACGCCCTAGTGGAACTTGTGAGCCCATGTAATCCAGCAGGCCTTGTTGTGCAACCGGGTCGTTTCCTGCCAGTTCTACCAAGCCTGGTGTTCTAATTGGGCCAGGGCTCACTACATTGACGCGAATGCCACGTTCTTTCAGGTCTATGGTCCAGCTTCTTGCCAAGTTACGGATTGCGGCTTTAGTCGCACTGTAGATGCTGAATGCAGCCGTACCCGTAATGCTTGTTACAGAACCAGTCAACACGATTGAAGCGCCATCACGCAGTAAAGGCAATGCTTTTTGCACCGTGAATACGACCCCCTTAACATTACTATTGAAAGTATTATCGTATTGCTCCTCGGTGATTGCACCTAAAGGCAGCATGGTGCCGCCGCCAGCATTGGCAAATAGCACATCAATCTGAGAATGCTGCTGTTGAATCTCATCGTATAAACGGTCGATATCCGCAAGCTTAGACATATCACCCCTGATACCAACCACAGCGCCACCTATTGTTTTAATAGCTTGATCTAGCTCAGGCTGACGGCGACCGGTGATAAACACCTTGGCGCCCGCATCAGAAAAGTGCTTGGCTGTGGCAAGCCCAATACCGCTAGTGCCGCCAGTAACTAAAACTACCTTATTTGTAAAATCGTATGACATTTTGTTCTCCTTAGTTGATTGAATTGCGTGAGGAGAATATTGCCATTGGGTTAATATATGCACTAGACTGCTATTATGAGTTACATTGTTCCATTAATGAGTCAATATGCGCGATATTAACGATTACATACTGTTCACAGATGTGGTGAAAGAAGGCAGTTTTGCCGCTGCCAGCCGCAAGGTAAAGATTCCAAAATCTACAATCAGCAGGCGTATAGGCAATCTTGAGGCCAGGCTAGGCGTGCGCTTGGTAGAGCGGTCAACCCGACGCTTCAGGGTAACGGAGATCGGCCAAACTTTTTATGAGCGCTGCAAGACCATATTGCTGGATGTAGAGCAAGCTGACTCCATTGTGTCGGAGTCCTTGAGCGAACCGCAGGGGCTGGTGCGCTGCAGCTGCCCACTTGGCTTGTTTGAGTTACTTTCACCCACGTTTTCATCCTTCATGCTTCAATTTCCGAAAGTCAGATTACAACTGATCGCCGGTGATCAGCCAGTGAATTTGATTGAAGATAAAATCGATGTGGCGGTCAGGGTACGCATAGCGCTGGAGACAGATGCATCCTTGATAGTGCGAACCCTGGGGCAATCTCGAAGGATTTTAGTGGCCTCACCTTCGCTGGCGGCAAAGTGCCGTAACGCTAACAACATTCAACACATTTCATCGCTACCTACCTTGGCAACGGTTGAGTATGCGGGCGAAGTGGATTGGAAATTCAATCACCATGACCTTGGGGAGGCAACCGTTAGACATGAACCTAAAATGACCTGTGTGGATTTTGCGACCGTAAGAGAGGCCGCAATCAATGGGTTGGGTATTGCATTACTGCCAGACCATACCTGCAGAGAGTCAATTGAGCGTAATAAACTGGTGCACGTATTTCCGGACTGGAGTGCTGATATTGGTATCGTGCATATTGTATTCACAACGCGGCGTGGACTTCCGCCTGCAGTGCGCTTGTTTATTGACCATTTGGCTAAATCACTCAAATGATTTTTGTGACATCTTAGAGCCGGAACTGGATGCATTAGTGAGGAAGAACAGCCTTTTGAAGATCGGCCTCGTCGAATGAATGGTAAAGAAATCGCTAAAACTTATGTATCTGGTTTGAAAGAGCAACAGCTATAAAATTTTGAATTTTTGCTGTAAGCCAGCCTTGATTCATAACTACATTACTTTAAGCATCAGCCTTTGATGAGCACTCCTGCTCCAATGAGTGACCAACTTTAATGCCACATAACATTTTGACCAGCCATTTGAACTTTCCAGCACTAGCACTCTCGAATGTAGAGTGCTAAAATGACTCATCAAGGAGAGGTAAGTACGAATGACTAATGCTTTAACAGTACCTGTATTAACGGCAGCTGACAGTCTAGATCAATATACTAGAGCAATTAAAGCTTATCCTATTTTATCGGCTGAAGAAGAGCTTGCGCTCGCAACCCGATTCAAAAAAGAAAATGATCTTGAGGCTGCACGCCAGTTGATTGTTTCACATTTACGCTTGGTAGCGAGCATTGCTCGTGGCTACATGGGCTACGGCTTGCCGCAAGCGGACCTAATCCAGGAAGGCAATATCGGCCTAATGAAGGCCGTAAAACGCTTTGACCCTGAGCGCGGTGTGCGCTTGGTTTCATTTGCCATGCACTGGATTAAAGCAGAAATTCACGAATACATTGTACGCAACTGGCGCTTGGTTAAAATCGCCACGACTAAAGCTCAGCGCAAGTTGTTTTTCAACTTACGCAGCATGAAAACTGGTATCAACACCATGCAAACTGGCGAAATTGACCATATTGCACGTGAGTTGAATGTAAAACCAGAGGAAGTGCTGGAGATGGAGTCTCGCCTCAATGGCCATGAGATTTCACTAGAGAGCAACATCGATGACGATAGCGAAGAGCATTACAGCCCAATCGCTTATCTGCAAGATGAGAGCTTAACGCCACCTGAAGCGCTGGAAGCCAAACAATTTGAAATGGCGGAAACCACAGGCTTGGCCTCAGCACTCAACCATTTGGATGAGCGTAGCCGCCGCGTGGTAGAAGCGCGCTGGTTACAGGAAGATGCGAGCAAAACACTACACGAACTAGCAGATGAGTTTGGTGTATCTGCCGAACGCATCCGACAAATTGAGCAAAAAGCGATGTTAAAAATGAAAACCCTGATGTTAGCGAGTCGCTAAAGCGCTAACCGGAGTTTCAACCAACAAAAAAGGCTGCGCATGCAGCCTTTTTTTATTTGATTAACCGTCGGTAATGACGACCGCTTTGAGGTTAAATATCTACCTAAGCAGCAGCCGTGGCAGCCAGTGGCTCTGCCTCAAACGCCAGCGCATTACGCATATGCATACGTAGCACATTTAAATCATCTAACTGTGCTTGGATACTGCGCTCAATCGCCTCCAACTCGGCAATTCGGTCTTCCAAGGTATCTGTCGCTTTATAAATACGCTTGATACTTTCCAAGCGTCTGCGCAATTGGAGCTGATGCTCACGCACTTGCGACTCCATAGGCGCAATCACTGCTTTTAGCCAGTTCTCAATATCACGGTTAGCCACTTCAAACACATGAATCACGCGGCTAGCCAACGTTTCAAAAAATTTGCTGGTGAGCGTCATTTTTTCATGCGCAATCATATTAAACGCAGTATTAAATTGCTCTTTATAAGCACGCTCCAATTTAGACAACTCTTTTTGATAGCGCAACGTAGTAAATGCCGGCGGCTCGGATTTACGCAGGCCATGCTCTTTTGAGAACTTCTCGTACATCACGTCCATCATTTGTTTAATTTCATCAATTTGCACGTCTGATGAAATTAAACGCGTTTTCAGCTCGCTAAAGAAATTATCCATCGCCTGGCGTATGGTTTTGGTAAAGCTCGCATCCACCATGGTTTGGCGCGTAGCATGTACGTGCACTTTTAATGACTCCATGCCCAGCAAGGTAAACAGACGATTGGTATGCTGAGAGAAAATGCTGCGCAAAGCCTGGAAGCGTTGCAGACCTTGCTCAAAGTTCTCTTTATCCACTTTGACCTTATTCATCATGTGCTCAACAACGTCTTCGTTTTTACCACGCAAACCGCGCAGCTCTAACAATTGGTCGTTAACACCCGAGAACCTTGCATCCAAAATCACATGTGAGTTTGCAATCAGGTCTTCAATTTCATTTTGCGTGTTGTCACGCACGATTTCTTTTTTGGCTGGAATCAGCTCATTAGACAAAGCTTTTTCCAGCTCAAGCACACGGCTTTTCGCCAACAATGCTTCATCGCTATTCACTTTAGCCAGCAGGCCTTTTTGTGCCGATACCGGATAGATATGATTGACATCCAAGCCCAGCAAGTCTGCACTGGTTTTAATTTGCTTGGCTAACTCGGTTTGAATCTCGGTTTCGTCTTTTAATTCGTCCCACAGGCCGTCAATCTTATTCAGTACTGCCAAGCGCCCTTTTTGCTTCCAGCGTGTACCACTGATGTATTGACGCCAAACATCAATCTCAGACTTAGTCACGCCAGTGTCGGCCGCCAAAATAAATAGCACCGCATGCGCATTAGGCAACATGTTGAGCGTAAGCTCAGGCTCAGTACCAATCGCATTCAAGCCCGGTGTATCTAAAATCACCAAGCCCTGCTCTAGCAATGGGTGTGGGAAATTGATCATGGCATAGCGCCAGCATGGCACATCTATCGTGCCATCTTTATTGATATTGAGCGCATCATCAGCGCTGTTCGGGTCATACAGCCCGTATTTTTCCGCCTCTTGCAGAGTAACCGCTTTAGTGCTGCTCACTTCTTTAAAAGCACTGACCATGCTTTCGTTTGAATCTACATCAAAGGTAACCGTTTTCCACTCGTCTGGATAACGTTTGTATTCGGAAGTGGTAGCGTCAGAAAGGCGGGTTTCAATCGGCAACATCATGATTGATGTTGGTTTGGATTTATCGTAAAGCAGTTCGGTTGGACACATGGTGGTACGACCTGCGCTAGAAGGCAACAGACGCGTACCGTAACCTGCAAAGAAGATTGCGTTGATTAACTCTGATTTACCGCGTGAGAACTCTGCAACAAATGCAACGTTCAATTTATCTTCGCGTAATCTGTCCAGCAGTTGTTGAATTCGCTGATCGACTTGCGCATCATTGAGTTCTTGCTCATTTAACCAGCTGCGGTAGTCGCAAATCGTGTCGACTAGCGCCTTGCGCCACTGGGAATATACTTCAAAATGATGTGCTAATTTATTATCTGCCATGATGGTCCTAAACCACTTTTAGGTAGCATTACTTTATCACTGTTAATTCAATCTGCAAATAAATCGATGCACGATTGTTTACATATCTGAAAATGATTCAGACAAGCGGTTAATTATTAAATATGAACGGTTGCGCAATAGATTATCAACAAGCAAACTAACTCATTCTGTTATCATCTTATTTTTTAACGAAGTTCAGCAAACTATGAGCGAAAACACACAAAACGCACCTCGCCCAATTGATATTAAACTCCATCAAGCGTCACGTTTGCTGGAAATTAAATTTGATAACAATACTGAATGCATGCTGTCTTGTGAGTTTCTGCGCGTTTACTCACCTTCAGCCGAGGTGCGCGGCCACGGCCATGGTCAAGAAGTACTGCAAGTAGGTAAAGAAGGTGTCAATATTTCAGCCATCCATCCAGTTGGCAATTATGCAGTCAAACTTGTATTTACCGATGGCCATGACACTGGTTTGTACTCATGGGACTACTTATACGATTTAGCGCGCAACTATGAATCACTCTGGTTAGAGTATCTGGGCAAATTAAGTGCCGCTGGGCATACGCGCAAAAACTTATCTTAAAGAAAAGACTGCAATGACATCCGAGCAAAATACACACTTTGGTTTTAAAACTGTTGCTGAAACTGAAAAGGCAAAAAAGGTTGCTGAGGTATTCCACTCAGTTGCCAACAAATACGACTTAATGAACGATGTAATGTCTGCTGGCTTACACCGTACTTGGAAGCGTTTTGCAGTCAGCATCAGCGGTGTAAACCCTGGCGACAAAGTACTCGACATTGCTGGCGGCAGCGGTGATTTATCTAAGCTATTTGCAAAAAAAGTGGGCCCTGAAGGCCAAGTCATCCTGACCGACATTAATGCATCGATGTTGGGCGTTGGGCGTGACCGCATGTTAGACGCAGGACTAAACGTACCAGCCATGCAATGCGATGCGGAGAAGCTACCTTTCCCTGACCAATATTTTGATTGCGTAATAGTGGCGTTTGGCCTGCGCAATATGACGCATAAAGATAAAGCGCTGGCGGAAATGCAACGTGTACTAAAAGTAGGCGGCCGTTTACTGGTGCTTGAGTTCTCAAAAGTATGGCAGCCTTTATCTAAAGCTTATGATGTTTATTCATTTAAATTATTACCGTTAATGGGCAAACTACTGGCAAAAGATGCCGATAGCTACCAATACCTGGCTGAGTCTATCCGCATGCATCCAGACCAAGAGACATTGAAGCAAATGATGGTTGATGCCGGCTTAAGCAAAGTAGATTACTATAATTTAGCTGCTGGTGTGGTGGCCTTACATAAGGGTTATAAAACCTGATGTTTAAAAGCTTTAGCACACACATACTGCAGCATCTCATTGCACAAAATGCATGGGCTTGCGGCATGTTGCAACCGTTCGCTGGCAAGTCTGTTCGCATTACAATTGCACCAGTTCACAGCACACTGGTAATTTTAGAGGATGGCAGCCTAGCGATGGCTGGTGAGACCAACACCCCGGATGCAAGCATTAATATTGCACCCAGCTTATTGCCACGCCTGATGGCTAAAGACGAAGCAGCCAAACTGCAAATTGAAGTGACGGGCGACACTCACCTGGCAACTGCATTAGCCAAAGTACTTTCACATCTGCATTGGGATTATGAAGACGACTTAAGCAAGCTGGTAGGCGATGTACCTGCCAATAAAATTGGCAACTTTGCTAGAGGTTCGGCACAAAGCCTTAAGAAAGCGGGCATCAATTTTGCCAGTATGCTCAGTGAGTATTGGCAAGAAGAAAAACCTATGCTCGCTAAAAAAAGACATGTGGATCAATTTAACCATGACGTTGACCACCTGCGCTCAGACGTAGAGCGTTTTGAAAAACGGCTGCAAAAACTTGCCAAAGCACGAGAGGCCAGCGCAAGCAACACAAAGGCTAGCGACTCCGGCACGACCCCACAAAACCAAGTTACAGATAACGTTAAATAATTTATGCGTATTTTTCGGCTCTTTTATATTATTTTTATTACCCTGCGCTTTGGCTTAGATGAGTTTATCCTCAGCCACAGCAAGCTTAAGCCACTACAATCCACCATAGGCATACTGCTGTTTTGGCGCAACACCAATACACCACGTGGCGCCCGCCTAAGGCTGGCCTTGGAAGCTCTAGGCCCGATTTTTGTGAAGTTCGGGCAAATGTTATCTACCCGCCGCGACTTAATCCCGGCCGATATTGCCGATGAGTTAGCCAAGCTGCAAGACCAAGTACCGCCTTTTAGCTTCGCTGAAGTGGAAAGCATCATCACCCAAGCCTTTAACGAGCCGCTTGCCCAGCGCTTTTCACAGTTTGATGAAACCCCAGTGGCCAGCGCCTCCGTAGCACAAGTACATTTTGCACATCTGCCACATGGTGAACCTGTTGCCGTTAAGGTATTAAGACCGAATATCGAAAAAACCATTGCCCACGACCTGCTGCTCATGGACACCTTTGCTTGGTTGCTGCAAAGCATTTCTGCTGAGTTCAAACGACTAAAACCGCGTGAAATCGTGGCAGAGTTTGCCAGACATACCGAGAGCGAACTGGATTTAACCCTAGAGGCAGCGAACTGCAGCTTGCTGGGACGCAACTTTGCGGACAAATCCATGCTGATCGTGCCAGATGTGCATTGGGACTGGTGCCGCAAAGAGGTCATGGTAATGCAGCGCATGTACGGCACACAAATTAGCCAGCGCGACATCTTGATTGCCAAAGGTATCGACACCTCCAAGCTGGCAAGAGACGGCGTAGAGATATTCTTTACTCAGGTGTTCCGCGACGGCTTCTTCCATGCCGATATGCACCCAGGCAATATCCAAGTCGCAGATGATGGTAAATATATCGCGCTGGATTTCGGCATCATGGGCGCGCTGAATGAGGTGGATAAATACTACCTCGCACGTAACTTTCTGGCTTTTTTCAACCGTGATTATCGCGATGTTGCACAAGCGCATATTGACTCTGGCTGGGTACCGGCAGACACCAAGCGCGAAGAACTGGAAACCGCAGTACGCGCCATTTGCGAGCCCATTTTCAACAAACCATTAAAAGATATTTCTTTTGCGCGCACGCTGTTGAGCTTGTTCCAGATGGCACGTCGTTTTGGCGTCATTATTCAGCCGCAGCTGATTATGCTGCAAAAAACACTGCTCAATATTGAAGGCTTAAGCCGTGAGCTAGACCCTAACCTAGACTTATGGAAAAGTGCGCAGCCATTTTTAACACGCTGGATGAGCGAGCAAATCGGCTGGCGCTCTATGTTCAAAAACTTTAAAAACGAACTGCCGCATATTATTAAAAGCATGCCGCAAATGCCTAGGCTAGCGCATCAGTTCCTCACACAGACCAATCAGGCTGAACAAGAAGTGCCATTACGTGCATCCATAGAACAATTGGTGCAGGCACAGCAGCTGCAAGCGATGTGGCAAAAACGATTGGTAGTTGCCATTGTCGTATTGGCACTGGTGGAAATATTATTAGTTATTGGTACGTACTTCATTCACTGAGCTTTTATTCAATAAGCGCTTTATTCATTAAAGCCTTTAATGTACACGTTAAGGAATAAACTGTAGGTTCTGTTATGCTGATTTGGTTTGTCGTCGTTTACTTATTAATTTCTATTACCATAGGTTTAGTGGCTGCCACGCGCGTAAAAAATACCAAAGATTACGCGGTCGCTGGGCGCCATCTACCATTACCAGTGGTAGTTGCCACGGTATTTGCCACCTGGTTTGGCGCTGAAGCCATTTTTGGCGTATCGGCGACCTTTGTAACCAAGGGCCTGAACGGCGTTGCCGCCGACCCGTTTGGCGCCAGCATGTGCTTAATGGTAGCTGGGGTATTCTTCTCTACCCAGCTGTATAAGCTCAACATCATTACACTGGGCGACTTCTACCGCATGCGCTATAACCGCACCGTAGAGGTGCTCACCACCATTGCCATCGTTATTTCATACCTAGGCTGGGTGGCAGCACAAATCAAAGCACTAGGCCTTATTTTCAACATCATTACCGATGGTACAGTCAGTGAACAAACCGGCATGATACTAGGCACTGCGATTGTGCTGACCTACACCACATTTGGCGGCATGCTCTCCGTGGCGGTGCTAGACTTTGTACAAATGATTGTAGTGATAGGCGGCTTGCTGTACATAGGCAGCATTGTTTCTGATATGACAGGCGGTGTTGCCCCAGTAATTGAGCATGCACGCGCGGCCGGCAAACTAGACTTTTTCCCCAAAGGGGCTGATATCTGGGTGTGGCTGACCTTTCTTGGCGGCTGGCTGACCATGATGCTAGGCTCTATTCCACAACAAGACGTATTTCAACGCATCACCTCCGCCAAGAGCGCAAAAATTGCACTATGGGGCTCTATGCTGGGCGCTACGATTTACTTCTGCTTTACCTTTGTGCCTATGTTTATTGCCTATTCTGCTACGTTGATAGACCCGGCACATTATGGCGCATTGGTGGTGGATAACTCGCAACGAGTGCTGCCTTATTTGGTGCTAGAACATACGCCACTGCTCGCCCAAGTCATTTTCTTTGGTGCAGTGATGTCTGCGATTATGAGCTGTTCATCCGCCACGCTGTTGGCGCCATCAGTCTCTTTTGCAGAGAACATCGTAAAAGGCTATATGCCGCATCTTAGCGACAAAGGCTTCCTAAGAGTGATGCGCATCTGCCTGCTCGGTTTTGGTCTGTGCGTGCTGCTTTACGCACTCAACTCGGAGCGCTCTATTTTTGGCATGGTAGAGTCTGCCTACAAAATCACGCTGGCTGGCGCATTTGTGCCGCTTATTTTTGGCGTATTCTGGAAAAGGTCCACCTCACAAGGGGCGTTAGCTGCCATCATCGGCGGCATTAGCACCTGGGTGTTGATTGAAGTACTGATTGGTGAAGAAGGCCTAGTACCGCCACAGTTGATTGGCTTAGCGGTGAGTATCCTTGCCATGGTTATCGGTTCATTGTTACCGCAAAAAATCGGTGGCAGCCCAGAAAAACCAGCAGGCTACTTACACGAGCATGCGGCAAGGCAGCATTAACATTGAATCACTATGCAGAAAAAAATCATTTACAAAATCACGTACCCAAACGGTAAGATTTATATTGGCAAAGACCTTACCAATACGCTCACTTACTTTGGTAGCGTTAACAGTGAAATGGTTGCACAAGACTTCAGTGAGGAGCAACAGCGCGACTTTACTGTGAGAAAACAAGTTATTTTTGAGTCAGACAGTGCAGAAGAAATAAACAAAATAGAAGCACGACTAATCTTGGAGCATGACTCCAATAACCCAGAGATTGGCTACAATAAATGGCCAAAATTTAGAGGCTGATAAATAGAGTCTGAATTTTTCCATCAAATAAAGGACAACTCAGAAACAAGCAATCAAGGCTTCTGGCAGACGCCACAATAGAATGTGGAGCGCTGCCCTTGCTTGATATTTAAAATAGGCTTGCCACACACCCGGCACGGC
Organism: uncultured Methylotenera sp.; assembly: GCF_946479685.1. The sequence goes on along the minus strand of NZ_CAMLGS010000027.1, from coordinate 18,719 downwards.
TCTCCAGTGCGCCCATAAACAAAGTACTGCTGCTGAAAGTAGCCCGGGTTACCATCGGTACCAAAGAAGTCACGCAGACTACTGCCGCCCGCTTTCAGCGCATCACGTAATGTAGCTTTAATTTCCACCACCAGCGCCTCACACTGCCGCAGGCTAAGCTTATTGGCTGGCGTAGCTGGATTGATTCTGGCGCGAAACAGCGACTCACTGGCATAAATATTACCTACGCCCACCACTAAATGACTGTCCATAATCGTGGTTTTGATTGCTGCGGTACGTGTACGTATATGCTGCTTTAAATAAGCGCCTGTAAACGCATCGTCTAACGGTTCTGGCCCCAACACACTCAGCAATTTATGCTGTGCGTAGTGCTCGCCCGCCCACAGCACTGCGCCAAAACGGCGAGGGTCGCGTAAACGCAATATTTGACCATTAGTAAACACAAGGTCGAAATGATCATGTTTCTGTGCCTGCTCATTCTCCGCAAGTAGGCTAATACGCCCTGACATGCCTAAATGCAGCAATAAAACACCGTGATCAAAATGCGCGAGAATATACTTAGCGCGGCGTGTTAACGCCCTTAAGGTTTGCCCTTGCAATAAGCTGGCTAAGTTATCGGGAATCGGCCAGCGTAATGATGGATTGCGCACGACTACTTGCGCCACTGTTTGCTCTACTAGCGACAGTAATCCTAAGCGCGTGGTCTCTACTTCTGGCAGTTCTGGCATATCGGTTTATTCCTAAAAAAATCCCCCACATGCAAGCACCGTGGGGGATCTCTAAATCTAGCAAAATAAGTACTAACGTCTCACATTACTTACTTGGTACATTGATTGGTGGATTCAACATCACAAAACCTGAGTCAGATGGGAAGGTATACATTATGCCCTCATCCGGACGACCCAATAACAAATCTGGTGATTCTTGAATTTTATCAAAATGCACTTTACTGCCGTCTGCCAGTTTGATCTCGAATGAAGGGTAAACCATCTTGCGATCAGGCGTGTATAGCTCTACTGACTTTGCCAAGGTATGCACCCATGAGTAATCTACCCACTCGTTCATTTCATTTTGCAATGGCTTAGCCTCTTTAATCGAAACCTTCCATTGACCATTCACTAAATCCACATTCAGTCTAGATGCCTCCCACTGCTCAAGGCGGCTAAAGTCAAAACCAGCCACTTTTTCGGTAGGTTTCAATGGCGCTTTATCCACCATTTCAATCACTTGCGTAGAGGCAGCTTCTGCATAAGAGTTAGGAATTAAATATACCGTACCTCTATGTGCAATATACTGCTCATCCGTAAGCGGGCTGTGGGTACCAAATAAAAACTCTTCAGCGTTATCTTTATCTCGATACAGTTTCAATTTAAACGCAGGATTTACCAGCCCAAATTTTTCCATATCGTCTGATACGATTTTTTCAGGGCTTTTAGCGGCCACAATGGCCAAAATACGCTGCACTGATAACTGGTCAGCACGGGTTTTATAAGGAGCGGTTAAACGCCAGTATTTATCCACTTTCTCAAGGGTTACAGGCGCCTTAGCCGGGAACTCAATACTAATGGCATTAAACTCTGCCAGTTTATATGGTGAAACTTCGTACTCTTTATTTTTAGCAACGTCGGTTTTAGGGCGTACATATAAAAATGTGATTAAGCCCGCCACGACAGCCAGCAAGATTAGATTCAATAACCAACGTTTTTTCATGTCACACCCTTAAACAACAATGCATTAAATATTTCACTTAACTAGGCTGACTTACATTCAGCCTATTCCGCATTAAGCTCTTCTACGCTTCCACCAGAAATACAAACCAGCAATCATGAAGCCCAGCGGGATAAAGTACTGGAAGCCATGAAACACGGTCCAAGCCACCAAACGGCCTTGATCGGTATCTGGAATAGAAACGTTAATGTCTTTCAGCGGCATAGGCTGTATCGTAATCAGATTGTCATCACCGGCTAACCAGTTCACGATATTTACGCCTAAATCCAGATTACCGCCGTTGGTAATAAAGGTGTTAGATAAGAAGTTAGCATTACCCATCACCACCACACGCTGGCCTTTTTTACCGTAGATACGCTCTAATGCCACACCCACGTTGATCGGGCCGCGTTTGTCTGTTTTTTCGTTAAACACAGGCTTGGCACCTTTAGCCAACTTCTGAGCTGAAAGCCAGCCATTAGGCGCTACCTCAACCAGTTTGCTTACTTTCCAGCCGTTATCGTCGGTACCAACTGCACTTACCTCATGTGACTCGGGGAACAAAGTACGCAACATAAAGTTGGTAGTGATTGGATGCTCACCATATAGGCTAGCAAAAGCCACACGTGCATCTGCGCCATACTGTGCGGATGCCATGTCTAGCACCACGCCTGATGACACATTCAGACCCAAGTAGTCAGCAACCACTTGCATGCCTTTATAGTCATTGTCATCCAACAACCATAGCAAGTTACCGCCTGCTTCCAAGTACGCTTTAATCTTTTGCGCTTCGATGTCGCTGATATCCACTTGCGGGCTTGCCACCACCAGCATTGCGCCGTTACGCGGCACAGCCTGTGCAATGGTTAAATCTGGGTTAGCAAACTTAAAGCCTTTGCTTTCCAACTGTTTACCAAACTCGCCTAAATCGTGGTTTTTAACACCTAGCAGGTTACGCTCACCATGACCATCCAAGTACATAATCGCTTGCTGATTAGTGCGTGATAATCTCACCAGCAAATTGGTAAACTCCTGCTCAGCAAATGGCGGTGTAATGTGCTCTGCACGTTTTTGGTACTCCACCACTACTTCGCCATCCACCTTAACGCCAGCATCCTGCGCTAGTTTTGGCTCTTCAGATGGGTTCACGAACTTAAGTCTAATGTCGTGTTTATCACGTTGGTAACGTGCCACAAAGTCCACAATACCCTTGCGGAACACATCTCCACTCGATGCATCATCTTTAGTTGCATACACGGTAATGTTAATCGGCGCCTTCATCTGTTTGAGCACGTTCACACTGCCCTGCGTCAGAATGTTGCGATTGGCCTGTGTAATATCTCTGGCAACACGGTACTGGTTAGCCAAATAACCCAGCAACACCACCAGCATTAAAAACAGTACGACAAAAAACCAGTTTTGTACTAATAACTGAAAACGTAATTTACGATTAATGTTCATGTTAGGAATTCCAATTAACCACGTAAGCGGTCAGCATCTAGGCGACGCACTGTTAAGGTTAAAAATGTCACTGCGAATAAAATAAAATAGACGATATCTGCACTATCAATCAAGCCACTGGCAAAGGATTGAAAGTGACGCGTGAGCGATAAGCTGCCAAGCACATTGGTCGGATCATCACCAAAGAAGCGGTCCAGCATCATCAGTGCAAACAGCGCAATAAAGGTCAAAATTGCCGCGATTACCGGTTGCTGCGTTAAGCTAGAGAAGTAAATACCCAGCGCAGAAAAGCCCGCTACCATTAACAGCAAGCCCAGTGAGTTGGCTAATAAGAAACCAAAATCAATGTCTGCCCAAATATTCAGTGTAGATAACATAGCCACAATAAACACAATTAACACACTCAGAAACGCAACCAGGCCAACAAATTTGCCCACTACGATTTCCGTCAGTGAAATAGGCGCACTGAATAGAAACGGCAGGGTTTGGCTACGGCGCTCTTCAGAGATAAGGCGCATAGACAACAGCGGCACCGCAAACAGCATAATAAATGAAGCCAGACCATACACAGACTGGCCCACAAACTGGGTAACACCGGTACGTTCGGCTGGACGCATCGCACCAGACATCACGGCAAAGTAATCATTCACTGCATTTAAATACTGCGTGCCAAAAGCAAACATCAGCAGCGATAAAATCACCCAACCCATCGGCGAGGCAAACACACTTTTAAGTTCTTTTCTTGCGACATTGATAATCATAAATAAAACCTTAAATAACCGATTGTTATACTGAAAAGTGACTCGATTAAGCCAAATTAAACAGCGGCATAGTGAATAACGTGTTGATTAAACGGCAAGTTGCTCTTGATAAGTCAACTGCATAAACACGTCTTCCAAACTGGTTTGGTCTGGCGCGATTTGATGCAAGCCCCAACCCTGCTGCACAGCGGCCTGTACAATTGCCTCAGCCGGCTCTGCACTCTCAGCATAACGCACGCGAATCATGCCGTTAGCTAAGCTTTCAGCCTCAGAAACGCCTGATATTCTTAGAATTTCTTCAAGTGCAGGCGGGTTGCGCAAACCAATCAGCAGCTTATTGCCTACGCGCTGACGTTTCAGCACATCAATAGAGCCATTGAAAACCAGCTTGCCTTTATCAATGATTTGCACCTGGTCACATACCATTTCTACCTCTGGCAGAATGTGTGTGGAGATAATCACGCTGTGGTCAGTACCGACTTCACGGATCAAGGTACGAATATCACGGATTTGAATAGGGTCCAGACCTACGGTAGGTTCATCCAGAATCACCACCATTGGGCTATGAATAATCGCTTGGGCGATACCTACACGCTGTTGATAGCCATTAGACAGATTCTCAATCAGGCGCTTGCTCATATGGGTTAAACCGCAGCGCTCTTTCGCATTTTCTACGGCTTTTTTGATGTGTTTAGCACTCACACGATGCAGCCTAGCCGCCATCGTCAAATACTCATCAACTGTTAACTCTTTATACAGGGGGCGCATTTCCGGCAGATAACCAATCAAGGCTTTCGCCTCTTTTGGACTTTCCATCATATCAATACCGCAAATTTTGACACTACCGTGGCTAGGCGCCAGGTTGCCAGTGAGCATTTTCATGGTGGTAGATTTACCAGCACCATTCGGGCCTAAAAACCCTAAAACCTCGCCCTTGCTTAAGGTGAAATTTACATTACTTACTGCTTCGCGGCCTCCATAAAGCCGTGTAAGCTCAATTGCCTCAACTGTAAAATTATTCATAGGTACTCAATTTTAAAACATTCGTTTAAATACAGACGGTTACTACCAATTTTATAAAAACATCATAAAAAGTCTGACCCAGATAAAACAAATCTATAGGTTCGAATCTATAGGCGACAGTTCATTTCACTTGCGTTATAGTCAACCTGTAATTATGTCGGAACTTGCCGCGGCTGTCACGGACTAAGAAGCAACGAGGCATGATACAGTGTTTAAGCTAAATATTAGAAGGGCTAGCCGCCACACAGCATAAATATTGAGCGAATCTCATTAAAATTAATGCAATCTACAAACGCGTAATTTACTATATAACTAAATCGACCAATTTTATAAATAGTTTCACATACCCTGATGACAAAAAAACTAGATTTGAACACGCCGCTGAAAAAAGCTTCGACAATTTCCACAGCGGTGAATGTTACTTTATGCTTACTTGCACTCGGGCTAAGTAGCTGCGCTAGCACCACACCCAACCGCTACCAATCAGACACTTTAGCAACCAGCAATGACCCAGCCAGCCCAGCCGAAAGAACACTGAGCGCAGAGTTTGTATATAAGTATCTAGTTGCAGAAGTCGCCGGGCAACGCGGTGAAGTCGGCACCGCTGGTGCAATTTTTTACGACTTAGCACGTACCGAGCAAGACCCTAGACTCGCCGAGCGTGCAGCAAAAATTGGCGCATTTGCCAACATTCCTAGCTTAGCTATCCCTGCGGTAAAACTGTGGGCTGAGCTAGACCCAGCCTCAACAGAAGCGCAGCAGGCCATGACCGAGATGCTGATTGCAACCGGTCGTTTACACGAGGCCGAACCCTATTTAGCGCAACTCTTGACGAAAGAAGACTCAAGAGCCGGTGGCTTTTTATTTATCAACTCACTGTTAAACCGCAGCCCAGATAAAGACGCGGTATTAAAACTGATTCAATCATTAGCCAAGCCTTATCCTGAACTAGCAGAGGCAAACTTTGCCATCGCGCAGGCCGCCTACGTAGCAAACCAAGATAACGTAGCACTAGATGCGTTGGCAAAAGCAGAAGAATCACGCCCTAACTGGAACATTGTCGCCCTACTCAAAGGCCAGGTGCTATTTCGCCAATCCCCAGCCAAAGCAATCGCTTTTTACTATGAATACTTAAAAGTACAGCCCGATGCCAACGAGGTACGCATTAATCTGGCAAAAATCCTGGTAAATCAGAAACAGTACGCCGCAGCTAAAGCTGAGTTTCCAGTGATATTAGAAAACGCCAAACAGTCTACAGAAAACAACAGTGCTGAAATTTACACCATTGTCGGCTTACTGGCTTTCCAGACCAACGATTACAACGAAGCAGAAAAAGACTTCAAGCAAGCCATTGCCCACAACTTTAAAGACACAGACCAGATTTACCTTTACTTAGGACAAACCGCTGAAAAGCAAAAACATGATGTAGCCGCCATGTCCTGGTATAACAAAGTATCAAACGGGCCACGCTATCTGGAAGCACAATTTAGTCTCGCCAACCTGATTGCTCGCACGCAATCTACAGACAAAGCAATTGAACTGCTAGACAACCTGGAAGACCTGAACGTAGAGCAGCAAATCCTAGTGATTAAGGCCCAAGCCTCCTTGCTTGCTAAAGACAAACGTAACCAGGAAGCTTTTGATTTGCTGGATAAAGCAGTGAAAAACCTCCCCAACACGCCGGACTTGGTTTACGACTACGCCCTCGCGGCAGAGCGCTTGGCTAAATTCGACGTAATGGAATCAGAGCTACGTAGAGCGATTGCCGAGAAACCTGATTTTGCAGCTGCATACAATGCACTAGGCTACTCCTTTGCTGACCGCAACATCAGAATAAAAGAAGCCATTAACTTAATTGAAAAGGCATTAACTCTTGCCCCGAATGACCACTACATGCTGGACAGCCTAGGCTGGGCACACTATCGTAAAGGCAACTTGGATAAAGCCATACAATATTTGGAACAGGCATTCCGCATTAACCCTGACCCTGAAATTGCAGCACACTTAGGAGAAGTGTTATGGCAAAAAGGTGAATACGAAAAAGCCAAGAAGGTATGGAGTGATGCGCTAACTGCAGACCCGGACAACGAGATTCTATTAACGACTACAAACAAATTTAAATCCTAAGTGCTAGCGTAGCCTTAAATCGAGTAAAAACTACACTAGCCATGCCCAAGTCATTATTACGTCACTTTACAGCACTGTGCATGGTCACTTTATTAGCAGCATGCGCAAGCACGCCACAGCAAGTGACCACCAGTGCAGACGCATTCTTGCGTAATCAAGCGCATTTACAGCGCAATGCACAGATTCAGCAATTTTCGCTGCAAGGCAGAATCGGCGTACAAACCAACAGCAAAGGTTTTTCAGGTGGCTTACAGTGGCAGCACGCGATAGCCAGTGACAATATCTCACTTTACTCACCACTCGGCGGTCAAGTTGCTCAAATTACCAAATCCAGCAATCAAATCACCCTCACCGATGCCAATGGCAAACAACTCTCTGCAGCCAATGCAGAAACGCTCACCTATAACGCTTTAGGCTGGTCACTCCCACTCACAGGCTTGGCCGACTGGTCATTGGGTCGCCCATCTAAAAGCCCGATCCAGTCCAGCACCTGGGATGAGCAAGGCCTACTCACCACGTTAAATCAGGATGGCTGGAAAATTGAGTTCTCAAACTATATTGAGCAGAATGGCTACTGGCTACCGGGTAAGATATTTCTAAAAAGCGACCAAGTGAACCTTAAATTACTGGTGGAAAACTGGAATAACATTACCAATTAAATAGCTATCCAACCACTTTACAAACACCCACATCACCACCATGCATGACTTTGAAGCTTTTTTAGCACCCGCAAAAATCAATTTATTCTTACACATCGTGGGGCAACGTAGCGATGGCTACCATCTACTACAAACAGTCTTTAGATTATTGGACTACTACGACACCATCCATATCAAAACCAACAACTCCGGCATCATCAAACGCGTGAACGATGTAGCAGGCGTGCCTGAGGCACAAGACTTATGCGTACGTGCCGCACAATTATTGCAGCAACACACCGGCAGCCAACTGGGCGCAGAAATATTGGTCGAGAAGAAAATCCCCATGGGCGGCGGCTTGGGTGGCGGCAGTTCAGACGCCGCAACGGTACTGCTGGCCCTAAATCAGCGCTGGCAACTTAACCTGCCACGCGAAGAGCTGCTAAAGCTAGGTTTGCAGCTGGGCGCTGACGTGCCTTTCTTCATTTATGGCAGCAACGCTTGGGCAGAGGGCGTAGGTGAGCAATTACAAGCACTTACATTACACGATGCTTATTACGTTGTGCTTACACCCAATGTTCATGTATCAACCGCGCAAATTTTTGCTAATAAGCAATTGACAAAGGATTCGATTCCTAAGACAATAGCGGCCTTTTCAGGGATAGCGCAATTAAGCACTGAAAATTCAGCGGGTAAAAACATACACGATGGATTTATAAATCAACTGGAAAAAGTAGTTTGTAGCATTTATCCTGAAGTTAAAGCATGTTTGGACTGGCTAAAACAATTTGGAGATGCTAGAATGAGCGGCTCAGGTGCTTCGGTGTTTTTAGAAGTGGCTGATGCAGAAACTGCAAATAGAATTTACCAACAAAAACCGGAAGAGTATTTTGGGTTTGTTGCAAAAGGGTTAAATCAGCACCCTTTTACTAAGTAAATAAGCTGGTTAAATATTGGGGAGTCGCCAAGCTGGTTAAGGCACCGGATTTTGATTCCGGCATGCGAAGGTTCGAATCCTTCCTCCTCAGCCAAATTTTGTAGAAGCGTGTAGATTATTTTGATTTACACGCTTTTATTTTTTAGTGAGTTTTTTTTATTAGTTAGCTGGACAATCTTGATGAGCCAGCACGATAGGAAATCGAATGGCGTCTAACGGCAACATGATGGTCTTTACTGGCAACGCCAACCCAGAGCTCGCGCAGCAAGTTGCAAAACACTTAGGCATTAATCTAGGCCAAGTGCATGTAGGTAAATTTAGCGATGGCGAAGTCATGGTTGAATTGCTTGAAAACGTACGCGGTCGCGATGTTTTTGTATTGCAATCTACCAGCCACCCAACTAACGATAGCTTAATGGAAGTAATGGTAATGGTAGATGCGCTACGTCGCTCATCTGCAGGCCGCATTACTGCAGCTATCCCATACTTCGGTTACTCAAGACAAGACCGCCGCCCACGTTCAGCTCGCGTTGCAATTACTGCTAAAGTAGTGGCAAACATGCTAACCGGTGTTGGTGTTAACCGTGTATTAACAATGGATTTACACTCAGACCAAATCCAGGGCTTTTTTGATATCCCAGTAGATAACATTTATGCCACACCAATTTTATTGGCTGATTTGCTAGAGCAAAAACATGAGAACCTCGTTGTAGTTTCTCCTGACGTTGGCGGTGTAGTGCGTGCGCGTGCATGTGCAAAACAACTAGGTTCAGATTTGGCGATTATTGATAAACGCCGTCCAAAACCAAACGTCGCTAAAGTAATGAACATCATTGGTGATGTAGCTGGCCGTACCTGTGTGATCATGGATGACATGGTAGATACCGCTAACACACTATGTGAAGCTGCTGCCGCATTGAAAAAACACGGTGCAGTAAAAGTAGTAGCGTATGCAACCCACCCAGTATTATCTGGCGGTGCTGCTGAGCGCATCATGAACTCTGAGTTGGATGAGTTGGTAGTAACCAACACCATTCAATTACAAGCTGATAGCGTTAATTGTAAAAAAATCCGTCAATTGAGCGCAGCAGCATTGCTGGCAGAAACTATTCGCCGCATTAGCTGTGAAGATTCTGTAAGCTCATTATTTATGGACTAAGATTTTCATGCTGCTTTCTGGTCGCGGAAAGCAGTTTCATTGTAGTAAAGCAGTAAATTTAGGAGTAGTAAAATGGCTATTGAAATCAATGCAGTAAAACGTGACGCTAAAGGTACGGGTGCGAGCCGCCGCCTACGTCATGCTGGCTCTGTGCCTGGTGTAGTATATGGTGGTGGTAAAGATGCATACCCACTAGAAATCAACGCTAAAGAATTGTTCTTGCAATTCCGTCACGAAGCTTTCCACGCTTCAGTATTGACACTAATCGTTGATGGTAAAAAAGAAAGCGTATTATTACGTGACTTCCAAATGCACCCAGTGCGTAACACAATTCAACACGTTGACTTCCAACGCGTTAGCGCAACTGAGAAAATCCACGTTAAAGTGCCATTCCACTTTATCAACGCTGACGTAGCACCTGGTGTTAAATTAGGTGGCGGTATTGTTGCTCACATCTTGACTGAAGCTGACGTAAGCTGCTTGGCAAAAGACTTGCCAGAGTTTATCGAAGTTGACGTTGCAGCACTAGAAATGGGTCACTCAATCCACTTGTCACAAATCAAACTACCAAAAGGTGTTGAGTTTGTACAATTGTCACACGGTGATGACGCAGCTGTAGCTTCTATCGCTAAAACACGCGGTAGCGTTTCAGCAACGGCTGAAGAAACACCAGCAGCTTAAGTATTAATTACGTAAGCTAGCTAAATAGCGCGCACTTTTTGATTAAAGTGCGCGTTTTTTTTAGGTGTAAATTGAATTATATCCATGCAACAATGCACCAACCCCGAAGGCATCAACTAACATCACACTATGAGCGGAATTAAATTATTTGTAGGCCTAGGCAACCCAGGCGAAAAATATGCAGCGACGCGCCATAACGCCGGTTTTTGGTGGGTAGACCAAGTTGCAGCAGCTACCAATAGCAAATTAGCCGTCGACGCTAAGTTCTTCGGCTTTGCTGGTAAATTAAGCCCAACCTCGGATAGCTGGCTGATTAAGCCCACCACTTTTATGAACGCTAGTGGCAAGGCAGTGGCCGCACTGGCTAATTATTACAAAATATCACCCGCAGAGATTTTAGTGATACATGACGAGCTAGACCTACCTGCAGGCAGCATTAAAATGAAATTTGGTGGCGGTCACGGCGGCCACAACGGCTTACGTGATATACATTCCGCACTCGGTACGCCAGACTACTGGCGCCTGCGCGTGGGCATTGGCCATCCTGGCTCCAAAAACGAGGTGGTAAATTTTGTGCTTAAAGCCCCCACCAAAGATGAACAACAGCTGATAGACGATAGCATTTACGAGAGCAGTAAATTAGTAGATTTAATGCTTAAAGGCGAATTTGACAGCACCATGTTAAAATTGCACACAAAGAAATAGCACCTTAGCTAAGCCGCTGTTTTCTATTTACATTTTACGCAAAGAAATACGTAAAACTAATTAGAAAAACCAGCGCTAAGTATACGGCGAATTGATGAAGACGAATACAACGCAATGCTTGCGTTAAAGATGATTGGAAAAATATGAAGTGTGGAATCGTAGGCTTACCTAACGTAGGCAAATCAACCTTATTCAATGCAATTACCAAAGCAGGGATTGCGGCCGAAAATTACCCATTCTGTACCATTGAGCCGAATGTGGGCATCGTGGAAGTACCAGATACGCGTCTGCAACCGCTGATTGATATTGTAAACCCACAGCGCGTGCAGCCAGCGATTGTAGAGTTCGTGGATATTGCAGGCCTGGTAGCCGGCGCATCTAAAGGTGAAGGTTTAGGCAACAAGTTCTTGGCTAATATCCGCGAAACTGACGCTATCTCTCACGTAGTGCGTTGTTTTGACGACGGTAATGTCGTGCACGTGGCTGGCAAGGTTGACCCACTTTCAGATATTGAAGTGATCAACACCGAGCTAGCGCTTGCCGACATGGAAACTGTTGAAAAAACCCTGCAACGCGAAAACAAAAAAGCTAAATCTGGCGACAAAGAAGCAATTGCGTTGGCTGCTTTATGCGAAAGAATCCAAAAGCATTTAGACACAGGCGCGCCAGTGCGTACTTTGGGTTTAGATGCTGATGAACTGACTATCATCAAACCGCTATGCCTGATCACCGTTAAGCCTGTAATGTATATCGCTAACGTGGATGAAAAAGGTTTTGAGAACAACCCTTACCTGGATAAAGTAGTAGCACTAGGTAAAGCAGAAGGCGCTCCAGTTGTATGTATTTGCGCAAAAATTGAGGGTGAGATTTCTGAGCTGGATGACGCAGACAAAGCAGAGTTTCTGGCAGAGTTAGGCCAAGATGAGCCTGGTCTAAACCGCGTGATTCGCGCTGCTTATGATTTACTGGGCTTGCAAACCTACTTCACTGCAGGTGTGCAAGAAGTACGCGCCTGGACCGTTAAAAAAGGCGCAACTGCACCACAAGCTGCGGGCGTGATTCACACCGACTTTGAACGTGGTTTTATTCGCGCAGAGGTGATTGCCTATGACGAATACGTAAAGAACAAGGGCGAGCAAGGCTCAAAAGAAGCTGGCAAAATGCGCTTGGAAGGTAAAGAATACATCGTGCAAGATGGCGATGTGATGCACTTTAGATTCAACGTATAAAGATTTAATCTACACCCTCAGCTGAGCTAAGTGTGGCAACAGCCATGAGTGTATGTGTTAACCACTACATATACTCATGGTTTTAAATACTGATGCTCTAATACTCACAGCACCAACATCCCACCCCCCTTCCCCTCACACCGAATCACTACTGTTTTAAGCCACGTTCCCCGCACTATACTCTAAGTGACTCCTTGTAGTTAACGATGCTACTGCACTCTCTTTGTGCATCTATACATACCAACACCCAACGCAATAAATTTAATTATCATTAAATATCAAACAGTTACATAAGCCACCATGCATGGCATAGCTATTGCTTTTATCAATAGAAGCACAGCTAGGTAACTGGTGCTTGCTACAACACTTACCTACCCAATGCGTGGGCAGGTAAATAGCTTTAAAACGTAAACACTGATGCCAATGGCGGCATTAAGTGGCTCTAAGCTTGAGCATAATGAATTAAGACAAAGGCGTCTTTCCAGCTGGGGTATTACTCGGTATGGAAGACGCCTTTTTTGTTAGAGCTTGAATGGATTTAGATTTAGCCAAATACAGTATGAGGTAAACGCGATTGGCTTGAAGCGAACTTGCAACGCTTTGGTGCTCCGTTTCAATCGTGCAGCAACACAGTGAACTGTAATACACATATTTTAACCATTGCATAAGGAGCAGGCATGTCCAGCAACAGTACGTCTAATCAAAAGCAGCAGCTAGGTACGTTGAACAAATACCGCGGCATTCTATTGGCCGTTACACTCTTTCTGGTATTTAACTTGGCAGTGCTTGGCCTTAATTTCTACACTTCCTCCACTCTTGATAGTGACGCTGTTTCCATCAACCTTTCAGGGCGGCAGCGTATGCTGTCGCAACGCACGGCCAAAGTCCTGCTATCGATTCAGGTTGATGCGGCTCAAGGTAAGTTTGATGCAAAAAACACAGAGGAGCTCAAAAAAGTTAGTACGCTGTTTGACACAACTCTCAATGCATTTAAATCTGGCGGCACTGTGATGGGTGGTAACGAAAAACCAGTATTTCTGCCTAAAGTAACTGACGCCGCATCTATTCAAGCTGTGAATGATGCACTGCTCATTTGGCAGCCCTACAAAAAGTTACTGGAATCAGTTATCCAAAGCCGAGTGATAGATGAAGTCAGGTTAGATCTAGCTACAGATTATGCGCGCGAGAATAATCTGAAGTTATTAAATCTGATGAATAACCTAACCACCCAACTGGAACAAAACACCAAAGCCAAAGCCAGCCAATTACAACTGATTCAAACCATTGCATTGGTATTATCACTCCTACTGTTTGCCAATATTGTGTTTAATGCACTACGTAAATTGCGTACTGCCGATGGCGAAATTGAAAAAGCGCAACGCGAAACTACCGAGATTCTGAATACCGTGAAAGAGGGGCTATTCCTATTAGATCCTGAGCTAGCCGTCGGCAGTCAGATTTCACGCTCGATTGAACAAATCTTGCAGCATGAAGTAAGCGCCAACATGCCATTCATGCCCATCTTGCAACAACTGGTTTCAGAGGAGATTTACACCTCGTCCAAAGACTACATCCAGCTACTGTTCGGCAACAAGGTGAAAGAAAGTTTGATGCTGAGCCTGAACCCGCTCACACAGGTCAAGGTACAAAGCAAGGACGACGCTACCCCACGTTACCTTAGCTTCCAGTTCAACCGTGTAGTAGAAAACAAACAAGTATTGCACTTATTAGTAACGGTACAAGACGTCACCGAGCAAGTTACACAAGCAGAGGAGCTTACCAAGCTCAAAGGTCAATCCAGCATTAATCTGGATCTGCTAAAAGCCCTGTTGCAAGCTGATATCACTCAGCTGCGCCAATTCTTGACGCAGGCACACAGCAGCCTAGACGTGATTAACGAGGTATTAGCCAACGCCGATAAACGCGCCGCTACACATAGCGATATGGTGAACCAATGCTTCCGTATCATTCATGCGATTAAAGGTGAATCTTCAGCGATTGGTCTACAGGCTATTGAAACGTTAGCGCATCAATTTGAAGAGCACTTGGTATCCTTACGCAACAAGAACGAATGGGATGCCCAGGAGATTCTAAGCCTACCGGTCATGTTAAGTGCACTGCTGGAGCAAATTACACAAATTGAAATGATTGTGGATTTCATGCAGGCACATCACCAAGCCAATAACAGCCCAAGCGCACCTCAAGCAATCTCGGTCAGTGTTGCCAACAATCTAAAACGCCTCGCCGAGCAGGTCAATCAAAGCCAAAATAAAAACGTGCAGCTCAATCTGGAACTAGCACTATTAGATGAGATGGACACAAAAACCGTACATCAACTGCAACAGATTGGCATCCAGTTAATCCGCAATGGTATCTGTCATGGCATAGAATCGGCCGACACCAGATTAGCTCATGGCAAATCAGCACATGGCGAAATATCCATTACCACGCGCATGAACCCAGAAGGAATTATTGACTTTATCGTGCGCGACGATGGTCAGGGTATCGTCCCTAACCGCATCCGTGCCGCCATGCTCACGTCCGGACGCTACTCAAGAGACATGGTGCATCAGTTATCAGACAAAGAAATTGTGGCCAAACTATTTGAGCCTGGTTTCTCAACAGCCAATGGCACAGACCAAGACGCAGGCCGTGGTGTAGGCATGGATTTGGTGCAATCCCTGATCAACGAAATTGGCGGTGAGCTAAAAATAGACACCAAGCCCGATGTTTTTACACAGTTTTCCTTCCGCATTTCCAAGCATGCTAAACCATCTATTAACCTAAATGCGACAGAGGCCGTAATATGAAATTAATGATAGTCGATGACTCCAACATTATCAGGAGCCGAATTTCCAGAATTATCGCAGACTCTAAACTGCCTCCCATCGAGATAGTAGGCACTGCAGCCAACGGCACCGATGCATTTGCATTATGTGTGGCACAGCGCCCAGACATCGTCACCATGGACCTCACCATGCCGGAGATGGATGGAGTGGAATGTACCGCCCTATTAGTAGAGTTCGACCCTAACATCAAAATTCTCATCATCTCTGCGCTTAGCGACAAAGCCACCGCAATTGAAGCGCTTAAAAACGGCGCCAATGGCTTTTTATATAAACCATTCACAGATGAAGAACTCGTCAACGCGTTACTGGAGCTAATAAAAGAAAATGAGTGACTTAAGTGAAAAAGACATCGAAGTCTTTATTGAGGCCATCGGCAACTACTTTAAACAAGCAACCAAAGAAGCCGCCGCGATTAAAGTAGCGTACCTTGCCCAAAACGCATTTCCAATGAATGATTACACCGGAAAAATCAAGGTCAGCGACGGCTACGAAGGTGCGCTCTACTTCTCCGCCCCTAGCGCCATGCTGCGGCACCTGCTCACGGTGATGAAAGAAACCAACCAGTCAGAAGAAAACCTGCTTGATGTCGTAGGCGAAATCGCCAACACCATCTCTGGCAACGCGCGCAAATATTTTGGCGAGAACATGGTCATCTCCATCCCGGAAAAAATAGCCAACCTATCAGAAAACTTAGCGCAACAAGCTCGTGAATATGCCTACGTAATTATCATCAAATGGAAGCACTACAGCGCATCACTTATCGTAGATATTTCAAGAAACCGATAATTAAACAACCCAACTGAGGGATAGAAAACAACAGGACAATAGCCTAATCACTTTAATTATTAGAAATAACCAAAAAGTGAAAACTATTTTTAACAATTCACCACTAAAACTTTTGACAATTCACCACTAAAACACTAGAATTGCGACCTTGCTGAATTTGAAGCAACCAGTTTACAAGGTGATGTAGCTCAGCTGGTTAGAGCACAGGATTCATAATCCTGGGGTCGAGGGTTCAAGTCCCTCTTTCACCACCAATAAAGACGCCCCATTCGAAAGAATGGGGCGTTTTTCTTTCTGCTATTTTCTCGATTAGTAGTCAACGTTCTCATCAAAGCTCTGATTTAATCGTAATTAGATACGATTAAATTTGCAGCAACTTTTCTCATATAAAATAATAACTCAGTACAGTTAACAAACTTCAATTTGCATATTTGTTACTTGCTAGCCTAGCTCGCTAAAACCTAGAGTCAATATCAAAGACAGCCTTATAATCATGATAAAGAATTATTCAGAGTTTAACGTTTAGAAATTTTCATTGATTGCAATAGCTCCTTACTTAACAAAATATTGTGACTTAAATAATCACTCAATATATGTCAAATCCAAAATTTGAAATCATTAACTCAAAAGAAATAAGAATAGGGGAAAGAGTTCTCTCTTATCATCAACACACCCCACCGCTTAATGACAATACTATTTATTCAATTGACGCTTCAGCAAACAGTAGTGATACCCATACACAAAAATTATACCCATATGATTTTAATGGAATTAAACCTACAGACTTTCCCAATGGTTTATCAATATCATTAACTATTTCTCAATCAGAGTTCAGTAATGTTTGCTTTTTTTTAGTTAGCAAGATGAATGACCAAGCAGAGATTTCTATAATTGTTGATTTATTATTTAAGGAGTGGCACTTACCAATAAGCCTTAGTCATTTTACTGAAATTTATAAATCAGCTCTTTTTGAAGTTGTAACTAATATATCTGATGTAGAAATTGAACTCACTGATGTAGGATATTTCGTTATAGCAAAAACTAAAGTTTTAACGAACTCAACTATAGGTAGTGCTTACATAAAACTAAGCAAAGAAGTCCTTTTTGCATACAGGAAAAGTCTTGCCAGCCTGACAAACATAGATAAACCCTATAAAAATTTATCTAGCACACCAACAGATAATATAGGATTACGGTGGTGGATAAGATATGTGGTTGTTCCAATTATTGGCAGTGGAACATTTGTTGCCGCCATAATTTGGCTATCTAATGTGTTTTAAATGAAAACCCCAAGATTGCTTGGTTGCACCTCGGTTCTTAAATACCCTTTGTATCCAGCCCAAAGGCATGACGAAATAGTTACTTTCAGTAGGGAAATAAATTGCACAGCCACTCCAATTTGCAACTTTTCTTAATTGAGGGCATCATAAGGGCTGTGAGAAAACAACTTTTACATTTACTGGTAACACTTTTAGTATTGCTAATGCCAATGCAGGCAATTTCTATGCAAATGGCAATGAACCAATCTAACAGTGCAGAAAGTAGCCACCACACCGCGATGCTGAGTGAACAAGACTCACAGCAAAGTATGGCAATGGGCGAGCATTGTAAAATGCAAATGCATCAGGGTAAGCAAACCCAGCAAAAACCCACTTATTGCTTGGGCAGTACTTGCTCAGTAATTTGTGCTGGCTTAGTGCTATCTATGCCATTGTTTACTCTGGCTACAAACCCTGCTGTGAATGACTTCACCGCTTTTGTTACGCCTCATTTTCGCTCTCAAGCACCTGACTCCTTAGAACGCCCTCCTCGCACCTTTAGTTAATTTCTCTTGATGCCGGCATCTTTGCCGGCAAACAACAATTTAGAAATTGATTAGGAGTGTAATCATGCAACTTTCCAGTTGCTTCAAACATTTGCTTAAGCTCGGGCTTTTTGTATCCAGCTTTAGTGCAGTGGCCGGCCCTATGGGCTTTAAAGATTCATATATGGCAATGGGTGACTTTAACCCTAATTGGCGTGAAGCCTTTGTGAACTATGCCATTACCCCACGCGATGCCTTTGGTGTGGGCGCGACTTACATGCGCTCTGATGATAAAACCAAAACACGCACACTTGAAGAGTTCACCTATACCAGCTTACTCAAGCGCTGGAACTTACCAAACTCACAAGCCAACTTATGGTTTGTGGGTGGGGTTGGTGCATTGCAAGGTGAAAACGACTTAGTGGGAAAGCGCGATCACTTTGATAAAGTCATGGTCACGCCGGGCGTTCAGTTTGATTACGAAACAACCCGTGTTTACTTTGCTGCAGCACATCGCCTATATCGTGCGGAACATATTAATCATGATTTCACCAGCGTACGTGCTGGCTTCTCATTTTATGAAACCGATTACGATAAAACTCAGCCATGGGCCATTTTAGAAGCCCGCAACATGAATGGCTTATCTGACAAGATTGAAGTGACGCCCATGCTGCGACTGATTAATAAAAGTTATTTTGTAGAGGCTGGCATCAATAACTCTGGCCAGCCACGCTTTAACTTTATGTATATATTTTAATGATGATTAAGGAATTTATTATGAAAAAACTATTATTAGCATCATCTATTATCGCTGTATTATTTAGCCAAGCTGCATTTGCCACACAAACCATT
>NZ_CAMLGS010000026.1 GCF_946479685.1 uncultured Methylotenera sp. | reverse complement strand
TCGTTTCCGTCGTTACGCTTTGCGTTAACGAGGTGCGCATTATACAGAGCTTTTAAACCGCGTCAACTTTAATTTCGCAATACTAACTAATTAAAATTAACTGTATAACACAGCAAAAATACTTGGTTGCGGGAACAGGATTTGAACCTGTGACCTTCGGGTTATGAGCCCGACGAGCTGCCAGACTGCTCCATCCCGCGTCCGGCTCAACGCTGTTAAATACATATCGCGTCGAGAGGTGAGACTATAGCAAAGCTAGATAGGTAGCGCAAGAACTATTGTGAGAATTTATGATAAATTCAACCAGCTTATTCAGCCCGTTTTAGTAAACTCTATATAGATTAACGACTTAGTCAAATTAAGCCATCAATGCGCGAACGCGTGCCAAATCACTTTCGGTATCCACGCCTGCGGCAGGTGCATTTTCTGAAACACTCACTGCAATTTTATAGCCTTGATATAAGACACGTAATTGCTCTAAACATTCAAATTGTTCTATCGCAACTGGCGCTAGGTTTGCGTACTGCTTCAAAAAACTGGCGCGATAAGCATAGATACCTATATGTCTATAAGCAGGGATACCCGGCACCAAGTCTTGCGCACTATTATAGGTATCTCTAGGATAAGGAATCGGTGCTCGACTGAAATACATGGCATGACCACTGACATCCATCACGACTTTAACCACATTAGGATTAGTAAAGTCGGCTTTTTCTGTAATGGTGTGACAGGCGGTTGCCATCACAGCATGCTTACTAGCAGATAAGGTTGTAGCAACTTCAATAATAAGTTTGGCATCAATCAACGGCTCATCGCCTTGCACGTTCACTACAATCGCATCATCGTGCCAACCTTCGATAGCGGCCACTTCAGCGATACGATCGGTACCGCTCACATGCTGCGCATCTGTCATCACCGCCGCATGACCATGCTGACGGACGGCAGCGGCCACCCGCTCATCATCCGTAGCAACAATCACTTGTTGAGCACCACTACTCTTGGCACGCTCGGCTACCCAAACCACCATAGGCTTGCCTGCAATATCAAGTAGCGGCTTACCTGGCAACCGGGTGCTTGAATAACGCGCTGGAATGACTACATGAAACTCCGGTACCGCTTCTGAGCAATTATGCAATTTCTTCATCATCCGCGAGTTTACGAGCTTCATCTTCTAACATCACCGGGATACCATCACGCACCGGGTATGCCAAACGCGCCGATTTAGAAATCAGCTCGTTAGTAGCCTTGTTATAAACCAAAGGCCCTTTAGTGACTGGACAGACCAAAATTTGTAAAAGCTTTGCATCCATTTAACTTCTCAATTTATCTAGTTTATTTAATATGACAGCCATCAACTGCGCATCAATCTCGGCACTCACAGGTAACACCCAGAAATTAGGCTGAGCAAACGAGGTACATTTCACCGCATCTTTTTCGGTCATGATGACGATATCAGTTTCCAGATTATCAAAATCCTGCGCAGTATATTGATAATGATCATTATATGCCTTGCGTTTAAAATTCAAACCCATGGCACTTAATTGGTTAAAAAACCTCTCTGGATTACCGATACCGGCAATTGCCGTGATGGTTTTTCCTGTAAAGTCCGCAGGAGTTGCCAACGACTGACGATGGCCAAGATTGCGAAAGCTCGCTGGCTTTAATTGCATTTCCACAAATGCAGGGTTAGCAAGTGCAGGCAGGCTAGATGGCGACCCGTTACTCACCACCACATCCACTGCTTTTAATCGGCCTTGTGGCTCACGTAAAGGCCCGGCCGGCAAAAGTGCGCCATTACCAAAACCTTTTGCAGCATCCACAACCACCAACTCCACATCTCTTTGCAGTGCATAGTGCTGTAGACCATCATCGCTAATTAAAATGTCGCATTCAGAGTGCGTCTTTAACAAAGCCAAGCCCGCAGCCACTCGCTTTGCCCCGACAAAAACAGGGCATGCCGTGCGCATTGCAATCAAAACCGGCTCATCCCCCACGTCTACTGGGTTGCTGGTTGGCAGCACAGCTGCAACGCCCACCAAATTACTGCCATAACCGCGGCTAATCACCCCCGGTTTATATCCAGCCAGCTTTAACTGCTCCGCCAGCCAAATCACTACTGGAGTTTTGCCGGCACCGCCCACATTAATATTGCCGACAACAACCACAGGCACAGGAAGACGATAGCTACTTAAGAAGCCACATTGATATAACGCGCGACGGCAGGCGGTGATAACAAAAAAAAGCCAGGAAATTGGTAGCAGCAGTACATGCCACAGCGTAAAAGTAAGCCACTGCTTTTGCAACCAATTAGCCATCACATTTAGGCACTAAATTGCTTTTGATACAGCTTGGCGTAGTAACCATCCAGCGCCATCAAATCTTGATGCGAACCAGACTCAACAATATGACCATGCTCCATCACCATGATACGGTCTGCATTCTCAATTGTGCTCAAGCGATGCGCGATAACAATGCTAGTGCGATTGCGCATCAACTCATCCATCGCCTGCTGCACATGCTGCTCTGACTCAGTATCCAGCGCAGAGGTTGCTTCATCCAATAGCAAAATTGGAGCATTTTTCAGAATAGCGCGCGCAATAGCTAGGCGCTGACGCTGACCACCAGAGAGTTTCACCCCTCTATCGCCAATTTCATTTTGCAAGCCATTTGGCAATTGCTGAATAAAATCCCAGATATGCGCAGCTTTAGCTGCGGCAATCACTTCAGCTTCAGTAGCACCGCGCAGCACACCGTAGGCAATGTTATTAAAGATGGTGTCATTAAACAGGATAATATCCTGGCTGACCAACGCAAATTGCTGGCGCAGATTTTTAAGCTGTATGGTGCTGCAATCGATACCGTCTAACAAGACAGCACCTTGCTCCAATGCATAAAACCTAGGGAGCAAATTGACTAGTGAAGTTTTACCTCCGCCAGAGCGGCCAACCAATGCCACCTTTTCACCCGCCTTGATGCTAAAGCTCAAGTTATCCAATGCTGGCCTAGGGGTATCTGCATAATGCAGGGTCACATTTTTAAACTCGATATCGCCTTTTGCGCGTTCTATCGTTAGATTGCCCAGATCTATCTCAGGCTGGCTATCGACAACCTCAAAAATACTTTGCGCCGCGGTTAAACCGACCTGCAGGTCTTCGTTAGCAGCTGCGATATGCTTAATCGGTGAAATCAACATCAACAATGCACCAACAAAAGCGGCAAACTCACCTACACTGAAATTACCAATTGCATAGTAAATCACCAAACCCAGCGCTAAGGCGGCAAACATCTCCACCACAAAACTGCTTAGGCCGGCAATACGCGCCACACGCAACTCCACTTTGCGATTATTGGCAATAATCTGCGCAAAACGGTTAAATTCAAAATCCTGCGCCCCGAAAATTTTCACGATACGCTGCCCGGCAATCGCCTCTTCTGCCGTTTTAGTCATCTCACCCACGCTATGCTGCACTTGCTTGGCGTTGGATTTCAACTTAGGCGTCATCTTTTTTAGGTACATGGCGATAAATGGCAGCACTATCGCAAAAATCAACGTCAAGCGCCAATCCAGATAGAGCATATAGCCAATCAACCCCACCACCGTCAATGCATCACGCAGTACGTTCATCCAAGAACGCGTTGTTGCCGTAGAGAGACGTTCCACATCATAGGTGAATTTAGAAACTACAGAACCGGCTGACCTTGCATCAAAATACTGCACTGGCAATAACATGAGCTTGGCAAACATTTCACGACGAAAGTCTTCTACCACACGTCTGGCAACCACGCGCATACAGTAGTCAGAAATAAATCCTGTGATGCCTCTAGCAATCATCAAAGCCACCACCAACAGTGGCAGCAATACAGTTTGGCTACCGGCTTTTTTGGCAAAGCCTTCATCTGTTACCTGCTTGATTAACGCCAAAAATGCGGTATTGCTGCTAGCGAGTAACACTAGCGCAAAAATACTCACCATAAAAATGTATTTGTATTGCCACGCATAATGAAACAAACGCAGATATAAAACCTTTGCGTTTGGTATATGCACTGCACTGTTTGTTTTAGATCTGGACTTTTTAGGATTTGAGTTAGACATGGGCTAACGTCTATTTAGAATTGAAAGAAAATACATAGGGATTGAGTACTTGAAACTCAAGCCCCCTATTGCACTTGTGTTGCGAATGTAATTTTTGAGTAACCAGCCACGCGTGATGCTTCCATCACATTCACTACAGATTGATGTGTAGTATTGGCGTCGGCATTAATCACAATGGTTGGCTCTTGGTTCCCAGCCTTGGCTGCAGCCTGCAATGCAGCGCTAATGGCAGATACTGAACCATCAGCCAATGGCTTACCATCGACTAAATATTTACCTGTTGCATCGACCGCCACTTCAATCGTCAGCGGCTTATCCTGAGGCGCATTGGCTTCAGCAGTTGGCAGGTTGATCTGCAGCTCGTTAGTGCGTGAAAATGTAGCACTGACAATCAAAAAGATAATGATCACCAATAGCACATCGATCAACGGAATAAAGTTGATTTCTAGCTCTTCGTGTTTTTTCCCACGCTGAAAATCCATTTGGTGTTCCCTTAACCTATTGCGCTAATTACTGACGTTCGCCATGAATAATTTCAACCAACTTAATGGCTTGCTGCTCCATCTCGATCAGCAATGCATCTACTTTGGTACGGAAATAGCGGTAAGCAATCATTGCCGGCACAGCCACCACGATACCAGCCGCAGTGTTATACAACGCAACAGAAATACCACGCGCAAATTGAGCCACATCATGCCCTTGCGTAGTAAACGCACCGAACAATTCCACCATACCAATCACGGTACCTAGCAAACCAAGCAAAGGTGACACAGTGGCAATAGTGCCTAGTGTAGAAAGATACTTTTCCATCTGATGTGCAACCGCACGCGCAGTTTCTTCAATAGACTCCTTGGTTACTTCGCGTGAGTTTTTAGCATTGGCTAGCGCTGTGGCAAACACGCGGCCTAACAGCGAGTGCTGCTCCAAGCGAGTAATGGTGTCTTTGGTGATACCGCCTTTAGCTAACCAAGCTTGTAACTCTGGTAATAGATTTTTAGGAGATACAATGTTCTCGCGCAACGCAAAACTGCGCTCACCTATGATTGCCACTGCAATAACTGATGCAATAACAAGCGGCCAAATTGGCCAACCAGCAGCTAGAATGATTTCCCACACAGTGAAATTCCCCTTAAATCCAATACGCAATAAAATTCTGTGACAAATGCCCTAATATCAGGCCCAGCGATACTTTAGCTTGTCGTGTGCTTTTGGGCAAGCGCTAGCATCACTCATTAAATTCCAGATCGCAATTTTCAGATCACTATTTATAGATACACAATTTGCTGAGTTATCTGTATTGTAGAGTTTAGAACGACTAAGCAACTCGCCGCCTGTTAAAAAACTAAAAACCATATATTACAAATAATATTAGGCAGATGAATCATCAACACCTGCATTCACGTAGAGTTAGCATCGAATGATAGAATTATTTAACGCGTACATCGTCAGCGATGACAGCCTCGCATCGCGCTTAACCAGCACTTACCAGCCTTGGCTCATTATATTGTCTTGTGTGATTGCAATTTGCTCATCAATCTTGGCATTTCAACTACTCAGATTAGCCAAAGACCAAGCATCTCCCATCAGCAAACCTATTTCCATTTTATCCAGCGCAGTTTCCTTGGGTGCCGGCATCTGGGCCATGCACTTTATTGGCATGCTGGCGCTCAACATCTGCACCGAGGTCCAATACAACCCACTTATCACCATACTCTCCATGATTCCAGGCACTCTCGCCTGCTATTACGCGCTGAACCTACTATCCAAAGACAATTTAAGCCGTCAGCGCATTATTGCCGGGGGCGCCATCGTTGGTGCAGGCATCGGCCTAATGCATTACACCGGCATGCTGGCAATGGAAATGAGTGCGCTATTGCGCTTTAACCTCAACGGCGTGCTGTTGTCTATTGTTGTCGCAGTGTGCCTCGCCACCTTATCGCTGTGGCTGGGCGCAGTGCTGAATGAGAAAAATGGAAAGTTAAGCAAATCTAGTAGCGCGATTGTCAGCGGGGTGGTGATGGGGAGCGCCATCGCTGCCATGCACTATACGGGCATGGCCTCGGCACGCTTTATTGGGGAAAGCGACGCGACCCTCAATAACACGTTTAATGGACATGAAGTGTCCATGTCATTGGGTATCACCTTAGTCACGTTGTTGATTGGCGTGTTGGCGGCCTCAGTAAATGCGCTAGCAAGGTACAAGCAAACCTTAGCCACACTGCAAGCTAGCGAAACCAGGCTTTCTACCATATTAAACACGGCCATCGATGGCATCATTACCATTAACACCACCGGACAGATCCTGTCGTTCAACACGGTGGCTGAACAGCTGTTTGGCTGGAAAGCGGAGGAAGTGATTGGCAGCAACATCAACATACTCATGCCCAATCCACATCACACCAACCATGACGACTACCTCAAAAGCTACCTAAAAAGTGGCATGGCGAAGATTATAGGCATAGGCCGAGAGGTCGAGGGCTTACGTAAGGATGGCTCGCTATTCCCTATCCGCTTAGCCATTGGCAAAGTGGTCTTAAATAACGAAACATTGTTTGTCGGCTTTATCACCGATTTAACCCCGCGCAAAGAAATGGAAATCGCAGTCAGGGAAAAAGACGAGCAGTTGCAGTCTATGATCGCCAATATTCCCGGCATCGCGTTTCGTTGTCACTACGATGCGAACTGGAGCATGCAGTTTATTAGCAACCGCGTATTACAACTGACAGGTTGGGAAGCCCAAGACTTCCTTGACGGAACCATACACTTACCGAAAATCACCAACACGGAAGACGCCGCTAAAATTCTGCCCATAGTGGAGACGGCAATCAAGAATCGCCAGCATTACAATGTGGAGTACCGCATCACCGACCGTAATGGCGAAGAAAAGTGGGTGAGTGAATTTGGCTCAGGCATTTATGATGAGAACAACCAGATTGTGATGCTGGATGGCGTGATTATTGATATTACCGAATCCAAACGCAGAAATGCGGCATATCAAGGCATCGTCAGAGCCATCAATTACTCCACCAGCATTGCCGAGTTCTCAGTTGACGGCTATATCTTAACCGCCAACCAAAACTTCCTGTCTTTATTAGGCTATACCCTGGAGGAAATTATCGGGCTACATCACTCTATTTTCTGCTCTGAAGAGGATGCAAAATCTGCTCGCTACAAAAACAAATGGAAATCACTGCGCAATGGTGAGTTCGTGCATGGCGAATTTTTACGCCTAGGAAAAGATAAGCGTGAGGTGTGGATTAATGCGTTTTACAGCCCGGTGAAGGATTTTGATAACAAAATAGACAAAGTCATTATGTTTATGATTGATATCACCGAGCGCAAGAAGATGGAAAATGACCTGCGCGAAGCCAAGAATATTGCAGAGCAAGCAGCCAATGTTAAATCCACCTTCCTGGCCAATATGAGCCATGAAATCCGCACACCGATGAACGCCATCATAGGCTTTAGTGAATTGATGATGGACTCGGCGATGCAGCCGGATCAGCGCAGCTATGTATCGACCATCAACAACTCCGCTAAATCCTTACTACATTTGCTTAATGATATTTTAGACAGTGCCAAACTAGAAAAAGGCATGCTGGAGTTGGAGTCACTAGACTTCTCCATGAGCGAGCTTGTAGACAGCGTGATTTCTACACTTTGGTTGCAAGCGCGCAAAAAAGGCTTAGATCTGCAGCTAGAAATCAGCAATGAAGCCACCGGTTATTATTACGGTTCAGCACACCAAATTCGCCAAGTATTAATGAATTTACTAGGCAACGCCATTAAATTTACTGATACAGGTTCTGTAAAACTTAAAGTCTACGCGCTAGACCAAGAGCTTGTTCGTTTTGACGTGACCGACACTGGGATTGGTATTGCAGAAGACAGGCTAGAGGCCATTTTTGAGCCATTCACACAGGCCGATGCATCGATGAGCCGCCGCTTTGGCGGAACCGGGCTGGGCACCACCATTAGCAAACAACTGGTCGAAGCAATGGGCGGCACCATTCACGCCAGCAGTCAACTAGGCCAAGGTAGCTGCTTTAGCGTAAGCCTGCCACTGAAAAAGGGCGAAGAAAAGCCGCAGTTATCCTTAGATTTGATGAACAAACTGCCGCCGATGCGCATATTAGTGGCAGACGATATTGCGCAAAATCGCGAGCTGTTAAAAATCATTTTAATCCGAGATGGGCACGAGGTAACACTAGTCAGCAATGGTGAAGAGGCGCTGGAGCAGCATGCAAATCAGACGTTTGATATCATCCTGATGGATGTGCAAATGCCTAAAATAGACGGGCTCACGGCCACGCGCAGGATTCGAGTTTTAGAATCAGAAAACAACGCGCCTAAAACACCTATCATTGCGCTAACTGCGAGCGTGCTGGAGGAAGATAGGATAGCTGCAAAAGACGCCGGTATGGATGGCTTTGCCACCAAGCCAATCGAGTTGGCAAACCTGACACGGGAAATGGCACGTGTGTTAAATATCAATAGCGCCACAACTACCGAACCGATTACGGAAAAAGAAACCGCAGAAGACGACTTTCGCCTTGATCGTGGCGCTGCATTATGGGGCAGCGAGCAAAATTATTATGCGCAGCTGAAACAGTTTATTGTTCAGCACATAGCAGCGCTGGATGAAGTACACCGCGCCATCCAAGCCCAGGACTTTGCTTTACTAGCTACGCTAACGCACGCCCACAAAGGGGTTACCGCCAATTTATCCATCACCAAACTGCAGCGCATTTATGGCGAAATAGAGTCAGCCGCCCAACAGCAAGACAAGCAACGATTAGCGTCACTGGCCGCTGAGTTAAACGATGCATGGCAATCACTAAAAACCGCAATGCAGAATGTCGCCTCTCTAGCAGTGCATGACACCACCTATAGTGACGGGCAATCTGTCAGCAAAGCACTGACCATGCTACATCAATTGAAAGAGCTGACGCTGAAAGCCACGCTAGACGACGCACTGTTGAAAAACATCAATGCTGCGGTGCCCGCGCACTTGCAAATAGAACTAAGCATTGTGAACAATGCACTAAATGACTTTGAATTTGAGCAAGCTCTCGCTGCCATAGACCATCTAATCGAGAAGTTTAATTAAGGAATTACGATGAAAATGCATCCGTCTCAATTGAACCCGAAAGTGCTTATCGTCGATGATGAGCCGTTTAATCTCAAAGTTTTGAAGCAAATACTGCAAGATAATTACCGATTGAGTTTTGCAAAAAACGGCATGGATGCGCTGGAGTTGGTTAAAACTGAACAGCCGCAGCTTATTTTGTTAGACGTGATGATGCCGGATATGACCGGGTTTGAAGTCTGCGCAAAACTCAAAGCAGAACCCAGCACACAGAACATCCCTGTCATTTTTGTCACTGCACTCAGCGACGAAAATGATGAAGCAACAGGACTCACACATGGTGCAGTAGATTACATCACCAAACCAGTTTATCCCGCTGTGGTTAAAGCACGTGTTAAAACGCATTTATCTTTAGTACGGGCGGAAAACCTGCAAAAAACACACTTGGAACTAATACAGAGGCTAGGACGCGCGGCAGAATTTAAAGACAATGAAACAGGGTTGCATGTGTTACGCATGAGCCATATCTCTCGTATTCTTGCAGCCAAATTGGGCTTTAACGAAGCATTCTGTGATGACTTGCTGAATGCGGCACCTATGCACGATATCGGCAAAATCGGTATTCCGGACAATATCTTACTGAAACCAGGCCGGCTAGATGATAATGAAATGGCCATCATGAAGCAGCACCCAAAAATCGGGGCTGATATTTTGGATAATTCATCTTCATCCTTAATTCAACTTGCACACTCTGTGGCCTTATACCACCATGAAAAATGGGATGGCTCTGGCTATCCACAAGGCCTAAAAGGCGAAAGCATCCCGATTGAAGCCAGAATTGTGGCGGTTGCAGATGTGTTTGACGCACTCACGAATAAAAGGCCGTACAAAGAGGCTTGGTCTGTTGCGGATACTTTAGAGGAAATACATAAGCAAAGCGGACGGCATTTTGATCCAGACGTCGTGCAAGCGTTGACAGAGAGTCTGGATGAGATTATGACGACGATTGCCGAATGGAAAGAGTTATAACAAAGCAAAGAACTATAAACTCAAAGAACTACAAACTTAGAGTACAGAGCGGTAAATTACTCACTCACAGATAGGCTCATCACCCATCACATTAAAACGGCACTCAATTACCATTACCATCAAAAACAGCATGCCAATAGCGCCTGTGCTGACCTCGCCAAGAACCCACTGCAATCTGCGCTGTAGATTGCTTATGCTGAAAACTCAACGTAATGGCACCATGATAATCCGAGCGAAGAACCTTACTGTCTATTGCTTGGTACCTCGCGGTAACTTCTGACCGCGGATGCCTGAAGCGATTTAAATATCCCACGGTAAAAATGGCGATACTAGGTGCAACTGCCTCCACAAAATCAGGGGTCGAAGAGGTTTTGCTTCCGTGATGCGGCACCACTAGAACATCACTTTTTAACATCGCGCTGTTCACATTTAGATATGTGGCAAGCAAGGCGGACTCTGCCTTACGTTCAATATCTCCCGTCAGTAGCAGACTTCCCGCTGCACTTGTCACTTTCAGCACACAACTGCGGTCGTTATCCTTGATGGCAGCGTCGTCATAATCCGGCAAATCAGGATGCAGCATTTCAAAATCCACACCATCCCAATGCCAGCTCTGCCCGGCATAGCAACGCATGCGTTCGCTAGTGTTCGGTATCAAGGTGGTTTTCGGCATTGAGCTGGCAAACCAAGTCACCGGCATTAACGCGAACACAGAAGACATGCCGCCGCTATGGTCGTTATCATCATGCGTAACAATAAAACCATCCAGTTTTTGCACGCCCTCACCTTGCAAAAAAGGAACGACAATGCGACTGCCAGCATCACTTTGCTGGTTAAACTTTGCACCCGCATCATACAGCAGAGTATGCTGTGCGGTCTGCACCACCACACTGAGACCCTGCCCTACATCTAGCACGGTGACTTTCATGTCACCATGCACCGGCCTGTCTGGTTGTATCAACAGCATAGGCAATAAACCAAACACACCTAACCAGCGCATGGGCCAACCGCGCGGCAGCAACATCCACACAACACCAAGCAATGCTGGCACTAGCGTCCACGCTGCAGGCGCATGCTGCTGCCAGACTGCAATTGGCAGCTGATTGAGCCAGCGTAAAAAGACCACGCAGACATCAAGCAGACCATAAGCCAGATGCAAAGGCCAATCCATAGGTAAAAAACTGCCTAGCAAAGCCAGCGGCGTGACAAAAAAGCTAATCAAGGGAATTGCCACGGCATTTGCCAGCGGAGAAATAATGGAAGCCTGATGAAACATGATTAACAGCAATGGCAACATACCGATAGTCACCGCCCATTGTGTACGGATTGCCGCTGTTAACCAGTGCGGCGGTGACACTCTGGCTCCCATGGCAAAACTTAGCAGGGCAACAGCACCAAAAGATAACCAGAAGCCGGCCGCAATCACGGCCCAAGGGTCAAGCAACACCACTACCAGCAAAGCTAAAGCCAACACTTGTACAATTGCAAAGCGCCGCCCGCTCCATAAGGCCGCACCAAACACCATTAACATATACAACGTGCGCTGCGTTGGCACAGAAAAACCCGCAATCAATCCATAGCCTAGCGCTGTGACCACTGCGGCAAAAGTTGCGGCTTTACGCGTTGGAATGCGATAGGCAAGATATGGGACACGCCGCCAAACAAAGCTGACCAACACAAACAACAAGCCTGACAGCATGGTGATATGCAAGCCAGAAATACTCATCAAATGGGTAATGCCGGTGCGCAGAAACAACTGCCAGTCCTGTACCGAAATCTGGCTATCGTCACCCATCACCAGTGCCTGTATTACCCCGCTATACGGCTTACCCTCCAGCACTTTACCAATGCACGTTTTAATCAATTGGCGGATACGCTCAACCATATACTGCGGCTGCCAAACAAAGGCATCCAGCATGGCAGGCTTGCCTTTCACGCTACCGGTAGCACGAATGTTCTCCGCCAATAACCAAGACTCAAAATCAAAACCATGTGGATTCTGTGTGCTATGCGGGCGCTTGAGTTTGGCGGTAAGTTGCCAGCGCTGACCTGGCTGATAATCCAGAAGTTGCGCATCATTTTGCACTTGGCTTAGGTAATCACGCTTGCGATACACGCTAAGCGAGATATGCTTAGGGACAGCCGCGCCTTTAGTGACTACACGATCTACCGTAAAATTAAAACGGGTGCCTTGCTCTGTCAGTGTGGGCACGCTTGCCACCACCCCAACCAACTCGATAGGCTTGTTTTGCCAATGGTCAGGCAGCGCATCGGCCAAACGGAAGCTAGCAAATGCTGCGGCCCAAAAGAGGCCCAGCATCACTGCGATTAACAAGCACAAAGCTTGCTGAAATAACGCGATGAATTTAAATTGGGTGTTGCGTAAATAAAGGTAGATGCAAACAAAAGGTAGGATTAACAGCGCCCAGACCAAGTCTGGCAGCACCGGCATTTGCTGCAAACAGAATGCACCTAAGACAAATCCCAGTGCAAAAATAACCATGTGTTACAAAGTCACCAACTGGCCGTCAATTAACTTATAACGTCGCTGCATTTTTGCCGCCAGCTCCAAATCGTGCGTCACCACCACCAAACTCACTTGCTGCGCTTGGTTCATTTCCAACAGTAAATCAAATACTGCATGCGCCGTATGCCTATCCAGATTACCGGTAGGCTCATCAGCAAGAATGCACTGCGGTGAAGTCACCATCGCGCGAGCTAAGGCCGCACGCTGGCGTTCCCCGCCAGATAGTTCACCCGGCATATGCTCCAAGCGATGCTTAAGCCCAACTTTTTCTAGCATTTCACTCGCGGTGGTAAGCGCTTGCTCGCGCGCAACGCGGCGAATTAACAGTGGCATCGCTACGTTTTCTAGTGCAGTAAACTCTGGCAACAGATGATGAAACTGATATACAAAACCTAAAGACTGGTTACGCAAATTGCCTTTTTGCGCTTCGGACAACTGCGCAAGATCTTGATCCAGGATATGCACCTTGCCACTGCTAGGAATATCCAGCCCGCCCAGCAAATGCAGCAAAGTACTTTTGCCAGAGCCTGAAGCGCCCACAATAGCCACTTGCTCACCCGTATTGACGCTTAAATCAATACCGTTCAATACAGAAACATCCAGCCCCTGGTAAGTTTTATACAGATTCTGACACGCAATTACTGGCTGTGAAATCTGGCTACTCATAACGCAACGCCTCTGCTGGGTTGATTCTACTGGCTTTAAAACTCGGATAGAGCGTTGCTAGTAAACTTAAGAAAAACGAAACCGTGACG
Organism: uncultured Methylotenera sp.; assembly: GCF_946479685.1. Next base: position 25,550 of record NZ_CAMLGS010000026.1, on the reverse strand, counting down.
ATGGTGAACACATCAGACCAGATAAGATCCGATGGCAAATCACTGATGTAATAAACATCTTTGGCCAAGAACTGTACGTTAAACAGGTTCTCTATAAACGGGATAATGGTGTCGATATTCAGCGCAATCAAAATACCGAACAACGCGCCTAATGCGGTACCAATCACGCCAATCAGCGCACCTTGCACGATAAATATTTTCATGATGCTGCCTGGGCTAGCGCCGAAGGTGCGCATGATAGCGATATCTGCACGCTTATCGGTCACTGCCATCACTAAGGTAGATACGATATTAAAAGCAGCCACCGCCACAATCAGCGTCAGGATAATAAACATGACGCGTTTTTCCATCTGTACTGCGCGGAAAAAGTTAGCATGCTGCCTAGTCCAATCTGATACGTAATAACCGCCGTTGTTATTAGCTTGCGCATTGAGCTGGTCAGAAATATGCGCGGCTACGGCAGGCGCATCAAACAAATCGGCAAGCTTTAAGCGCACACCAGAAACTTTATCGCCCATGCGGTATAACTTGGCAGCATCATCCAGATGAATCAGCGCCAAACCTGCATCGTACTCATACATACCAATCTGGAACAGGCCAACCAAGGTAAATTGCTTTAAACGCGGCACCACACCAGTGGGGGTGAACTGCCCTTGCGGTGCCATCAGCACCACTTTATCGCCAATTTGTGCACCTAGCGCCTGCGCTAAATCCACACCCAAAATGATGCCAAACTCGCCTGCGCGCAAATCTTCCAAGCGCCCGACTTTCATGTGCTTACCCAGGTCTGCCACTTTATCTTCGGCGCTAGGAATCACGCCGCGCACAATTGCCCCTTGCACGCCTTGATCATAACTCAACATGGCTTGTGCACTAATGTAGGGAGCACTCGCCTGTACGTTTGGCTGTTTGGCAGAAAACGCCGCGACTGACTGCCAATCTGTGAGCTGATTACCACCCCCAGTCACTTCCAAATGTGAAGCCACGCCTAAAATGCGCGTGCGCAGCTCTTTTTGAAAGCCATTCATCACCGAAAGCACAACAATCAGCGCTGCCACCCCAAGCGCAATGCCTATCATACTGGTCAGGGAAATAAAGGAAATAAAGTGATTTTTGCGCTTGGCACGTGTGTAGCGCCAGCCGACAAATAATTCGTATGGGATAGATTTCATAGGGCAGATTTTAGCAGGCTTCTAATCGTTATCTAGTGTTATCTGTTAAAATTCCAATTATGTTTACAGGAATCATTCAATCAGTCGGCGCAATCACGCAAACCAATTCCGTTGGCGCAGATATGCATCTTTCAATAGCTAGCGCAGCGCTTGATATGAGCGATGTGAACCTAGGTGACAGTATCGCGGTTAATGGTACGTGTTTGACCGTGGTTAACATGAGTGAATCACACTTTGAGGCGCACGTTTCTCAAGAGACGCTATCGGTAACCGTAGGACTAGACAAGACCCACCCCGTCAACTTAGAAAAAGCCTTACGCTTATCTGACCGACTGGGCGGACACTTGGTGAGCGGTCACGTGGATGGCGTGGGCACCGTGCTAAAGTTTCAGTCTTTGGGTGAATGCTGGCAGCTTGATATTCGCGCGCCGCATGCCATCTCCAAATACATTTCGATTAAAGGCTCTATTTGCGTTAATGGCGTGAGCCTCACCGTGAACAAAATCAGCGGTGACGATTTCAGCATCAACTTAATCCCGCACACGCTGGAGCACACCACCTTAAATCTTTTAAGTGAAGGCAGCCCTGTCAATCTGGAAGTAGACCAGATTGCACGTTACGTAGAGCGCATGACGCAGTGGTCAACAGAAGACCAAGCTGCCCGCAACCAAGCATCCTCAGCAACGCAGGGACAATAAACAATGAGTCACGCAGAATCACCTATGAACAATATCAGCCCAGCTAAAGAAATTATCGAAGAAATCAGACAAGGCCGCATGGTGGTGCTGGTCGATGACGAGCACCGTGAGAATGAGGGTGACTTAGTACTGGCTGCGCAGTTTGCAACGGCAGAGCATGTTAACTTTATGGCTAAGTACGGGCGCGGCTTGATTTGCCTAACCCTGACAGAATCACGCTGCCATCAGCTGAATTTGAGCAAAATGGTGCAAAAAAACGGTGCGCGCATGGGCACCAACTTTACCGTATCGATTGAAGCGGCAGAAGGCGTCACCACCGGTATTTCTGCGGCCGACCGTGCCAGAACCATACAAGCGGCTGTCGCCAAAGCAGCCCAGCCACAAGATATTGTCAGCCCAGGCCATATTTTCCCGCTAAGCGCGATGGATGGTGGCGTATTGGTGCGCGCTGGCCACACTGAAGCAGGTTGCGACTTAGCGCAGCTGGCAGGTTTGGAGCCAGCCAGTGTGATTTGCGAGATTTTAAAAGACGATGGCAGCATGGCGCGCCTGCCTGATTTAATGGTTTTTGCCGCGGAGCACAAGCTTAAAATCGGCACGATTGCCGATTTAATCCATTACCGCGCAGAAACCGAAAGCCTGATTGAGCGTTCTGCCGAACGCATGGTGCAAACCCCTTACGGCGAAATGAAGCTGATTGCTTACCAAGATAAAATCGCAAAAGAAACACATCTGGTGTTAATCAAAGGCACACCCACCCCAGAACAAGAAGTATTGGTACGTGTGCACGAGCCACTGTCTATTTTTGACTTACTGGATAGCTCTAGCTGCACCCATAGCTGGAATACCCTAGAGGCGATGAAAACGATTGCCAATGCAGAAGCTGGTGTCATGATCTTGCTACACCACCAAGAATCGAACGAAACCATCGTAGACCGTATCAAAGGTGCGGACCAACCGATACGCGTTAATCAAGAGTTGCGCACTTACGGTATAGGTTCACAAATCTTACTGGACTGCAATGTCCGTAAAATGAAACTAATGGCTAACCCACGTAAAATGCCTAGCATGGCGGGCTTTGGGCTAGAAGTCACCGGCTATTTAGAAGCAACAAAATCGGCTTAACCTTATGTCTTTAGATAACATCAACCTGACCGGCCACTTTCTAATTGCCATGCCCAACTTGGCAGACCCCTACTTTGCCAAGTCTGTCACCTTTATTTGCACCCACAGCGAAGAAGGCGCTATGGGCATTGTGATTAACCGCCCAACCGATATGAACTACGAAACCCTGTTTGATAAAATCAATATCAAACTGGAAGACACCACGATTGCACACAGTCCGGTGCTGTTTGGTGGCCCGGTGCAGCCAGAACGCGGCTTCGTGTTACACGAGCCTTGCGGCGACTGGGACAGCTCTATCATCATTAACGACAAAACCGCGCTCACCACTTCAAAAGATATTTTAGAAGCCGTGGCCGTGGGTACCGGGCCTAAAAAACTGATATTTTCACTAGGTTACGCTGGGTGGACACCTAACCAGCTCGAGCAGGAAATCATACAAAACAGCTGGCTCTCAGTGCAAGCCAAAGATGCGGCGACCCTCAATAAAATTTTATTTGAGACCCCACATGAAGAGCAGTTTAATGCGGCAATGAGCTTGCTGGGGTTTGACCCCGCCATGCTGTCAGACGTTGCCGGGCACGCCTAACCGCAGCCATATCGCTTATGCAACTGATTGATAACGAAAAGGTTTACAACCTGGCACATGTGCAATCTGGCACGGTACTGGCCTTTGATTTTGGCGAAAAACGTATCGGCATTGCCGTGGGTGAGCACTTGCTCGCCAGCGCTAACCCGCTGATGACTATAGATAATGAAAGTAACGAAATTCGCTTCCAAATCATCACCAAACTGGTGAGTGAGTGGCAACCACGCCTGCTAGTAGTAGGCTTGCCGTTAAGCTTAGATGGTAGCGAACATGCGGTAACACAGCTCTGCAAGAAGTTTGCACGACGCCTCAATGGTCGTTTTAACCTGCCTGTCGCGCTGATTGATGAACGCTATAGCTCAGCAGCGGCGAGCCAGTTGTTAAATGAAGCAGGCATTAGAGGCCGCGCACAAAAAGAAATGCTAGACCAAGTCGCCGCACAAACCATATTACAAAGCTATTTTGATCAGGCAGCAAAACAAGTTTAATTTGCAGCATTATTTTGTGTGCGCTCAATTAACCATAGTAAGCAACCAAGTAACTAGGAATATTCAGTAAAATAACAACATGACTGATACTAACCACACCCTTGACCCCAGCCAACTGCCAGATGCAGAGGCCTTGCTCAGCACACTTGCGCAAAAGCTTTCACCTTTGCTGCAGCCCAACACCGCACTGGTGGGCATACACAGCGGCGGTGTGTGGCTAATGCAGCGTCTGTTAGTGCTGCTGGCAGACCAAATTAAATTACATCAAATCGAGCATGGCACGCTAGACGTTTCTTTTTATAGAGACGACTATGCACAGCGCGGCCTCAAAGCAGAAAACCGCCCTAGCCAGATTACGTTTGATGTAGAAAACAAACATATCATTTTAATTGATGACGTGTTCTACACAGGCCGCACCACGCGTGCCGCCATGAATGAACTGTTTGATTACGGCAGACCCGCCAGTATTACCTTAATCGCCCTAGTAAACCGTGGCGGCCGCGAGCTACCGATTGCGCCACAGTTAGTAGCGGCTGACCTATCATTGGCGGCATCACAGCACTTACAGCTAACCCAGTTAGCTGACGGCAGCTTGGCCCTAGAACTTACTCCTCAACACAATAGTGCGAGACCATAACAGCATGAATAACCCTCAACTTGATACTGACGGTCAACTGCGACACCTGCTTTCCATTGAAGGCTTACCCAAAAAGATACTGAACCAAATTCTAGATACCGCAGAATCGTTTGTAGGTGTGGCTGAACGCGAAGTGAAAAAAGTACCGCTGCTACGCGGTAAAACCGTCTGTAACCTCTTTTTTGAGAACAGCACGCGCACCCGCACCACATTTGAAATTGCGGCAAAACGCCTCTCTGCCGATGTTATCAGCTTAAATGTCAGCACATCGTCGCAATCTAAAGGTGAAACCATTTTAGATACCGTGGATAACCTAATTGCCATGCATGCCGATATGTTTGTGGTGCGCCACGCACAATCAGGCGCTGCGCATTTAATTGCCAAACATGTGCCACCGCATATCCATGTGATTAACGCAGGCGATGGTCGTCACTCTCACCCAACGCAAGGCCTGCTAGATGTCTTTACCATCCGCAAATACAAACCTGAACTACACAATTTAAGAGTAGCCATCGTCGGTGATGTTTTACACTCACGCGTTGCCCGCTCTGAGATTCACGCGCTAACCACACTAGGCGTACCAGAAGTACGTGTCATTGCACCAAAAACACTGCTACCGGCACAAGTAGAAAAACTAGGCGTGCATGTGTATCACGATATGGATGCAGGCTTAAAAGATGTTGACGTCATCATGATGCTGCGCTTGCAAAATGAGCGCATGAACGGCGCCATGCTGCCAAGCTCACAAGAATACTTTAAAACCTACGGACTAACACCTGAACGCTTAGCACTTGCCAAGCCTGATGCCATTGTTATGCACCCGGGCCCGATGAACCGCGGCGTAGAAATTGATTCTACCGTTGCCGATGGCAAACAGTCAGTCATATTGCCGCAAGTGACCTACGGCATTGCCATTCGCATGGCAGTAATGGCGATACTTGGTGGCGGTACAGGAGCAGCACTATGAAAATTCATATCAAGAACGGTCAACTGATTGACCCAAAAAACAACATTAACGCCAAACTCGATGTATTTATCGCAGCTGGCAAAATCGTCGGCATCGGCACCATGCCGGAGGGCTTTATTGCCACCAAAACCATTGATGCCACTAATCTTACCGTATGCCCGGGCTTAGTTGACCTATCAGCAAGACTGCGTGAACCTGGGGATGAGTACAAAGCCAGACTAGCCAGTGAGCTACAAGCGGCAGTAGCCGGTGGCGTCACCAGCCTGGCTTGCCCACCAGACACAGACCCAGTGTTGGATGAGCCTGGCTTGGTAGAGATGCTGAAGCATCGTGCCAAACAGCAAGGCCTAGCGCATGTTTACCCACTAGGCGCGATGACTAGACAGCTAAAAGGCGCTGCCCTTTCAGAAATGAACGAACTGCACACGGCAGGCTGCGTCGGCTTCTCGCAAGCCAATATTGCGATTACCGACACTCAAGTGCTATGGCGCGCCATGGAATACGCTGCGACTTTTGGTTTCACACTGTTTTTACATGCGGAAGAGCCATTTTTGGCCGCAAAAGGCGTAGCACATGATGGCGAAGTTGCCACCAGAATGGGTCTTAAAGGCATCCCTAGTGCGGCAGAAGCGCTGGCATTGGCGAGCATACTGCGCATTGCTCAGGAGACTGGCGCCAGCATACATATTAGCCGCCTATCTACAGCGGAAGGTGTGGCTATGGTACGTGCAGCGAAAGCACAGGGCTTAAAAGTCAGCTGCGACGTGAGCGCTAACCACTTGCTACTCACTGAGCACGACATAGCTTACTTTGATGCTAACTGCCACTTAAAACCGCCATTACGCACGCAACGCGACAAAGCCGAACTAAGTGCTGGTTTAAAAGACGGTACCATTGATGCCATTTGTTCAGATCATACGCCAGTGGACGATGACGCAAAGCTAGCACCGTTTGCTGAAGCAGAGATTGGTGCCACAGGCTTGGAGTTATTGCTACCGTTAACGCTGAAATGGGCAGCGCAAGAGAAAGTCAGCCTGTCACACGCCATTGAGCGCATCACCCAAGCATCAGCCAATATTCTAGGCATAGCGGCTGGTGATTTAAGCCCAAATAGCAATGCAGACTTGTGTATCTTTGATGCTAACGAATACTGGAAAGTCAGCCCAAAAACACTGAAAAGCCAAGGTAAAAATACCCCGTTCACAGGACTGGAACTGGCTGGCAAAGTGAAGTACACCTTGGTTAATGGGCAAGTCGTGTATCACGACTAAAACCAGGCTGTATAACACTGGCTTACATTAAAAAAGGCGCTGATTCTCAGCGCCTTTTTTACGAACAATTATCGAGTTATGAGCTAGCTACTTTACTAGCTATCCAATTTACAAGCGAGCTATTTTACTAACGACCTAGCTAAACGATACCCAATGCATCCAGCCCTGCTGATAAGTCTTTACTGTGCGCACCCTTGCCTTCCAGTTTAATTTTCAGGCGTAGGTCGTTTACTGAGTCTGCGTTGCGCAAGGCATCTTCGTAAGTAATAACGTCGGCCTCATACAAATCAAATAATGACTGGTCAAAGGTTTGCATGCCCAACTCACGCGACTTGGCAATAATCTCTTTAATCTCATGCACTTCGCCTTTAAAGATCAAATCTGAGATCAATGGCGAGTTCAACATCACCTCCATCGCCGCTGTTCTGCCCTTGCCCTCTTTTTTAGGAATCAAACGCTGCGACACAAACGCACGCACGTTGAGCGACAAGTCCATCAGCAACTGATGGCGACGCTCTTCCGGGAAGAAGTTAATAATGCGGTCTAGTGCCTGATTGGTACTATTGGCGTGCAGTGTCGCCATACAAAGATGGCCGGTTTCAGCAAAGGCAATCGCATAATCCATGGTCTCGCGGTCGCGAATTTCACCAATCAAAATTACATCAGGTGCCTGACGCAAGGTGTTTTTCAAGGCCACGTGCCAGTTATCGGTATCTACCCCCACCTCACGCTGGGTCACGATACAGTTCCTGTGCTCATGCACGAACTCAACCGGGTCTTCAATGGTAATAATATGCCCATAGCTATTTTGATTACGATAACCCACCATCGCCGCCAAAGAAGTAGACTTACCAGAACCGGTACCGCCCACAAAAATCACCAAGCCGCGCTTGGTCATCGCCACGTCTTTGAGCACTGGCGGCAAGCCCAATTCATCAATCTCCGGAATTTTGGTCGTGATCGTTCTAAATACCAACCCTACCGTACCACGCTGTACAAATGCATTGACGCGGAAACGCGCCACACTAGGAATGCCAATGGCAAAGTTACACTCGTTGGTAGCATCGAACTCAGCAGTTTGCTTATCATTCATAATCGCCCGTGAAATTTCACGGGCCTGCAGTGCAGTTAATACCTGACTGCTCAGTGGCGTAACTTTACCGTCCACCTTGATAGCCGGTGGAAAACCAACCGTAATGAACAAATCAGAGGCATTTTTTGCCAACATCAACCGCAATAAGTCGAATACAAACTTCTCAGCCTGCCCTTTTTCCATTTGTCCTTGCACGATAATTCCCTTTACTTAAACAAAATATAAATGCGTTACTCTGGATAAAACCCTAAACACGCGACTGAATAATAGCGCGTGACCTAACCCATAATCGCATCTTTGTTTGCCGCTTTCGCGCGCGCTTCATTGGCTGAAACCACACCGCGTTTTACTAAATCCTGTAAGTTCTGATCCAAGGTCTGCATGCCAACGTTTTGCCCGGTTTGAATCGCTGAATACATTTGCGGAATTTTATTTTCACGGATCAAGTTACGAATCGCTGGCGTCCCGATCATAATTTCGTGCGCAGCAACGCGCCCTTGCTCATCTTTGGTCTTGAGCAGGGTTTGGGAAATAACTGCACGTAAAGACTCAGACAGCATAGAGCGCACCATTTCTTTTTCTGCGGCGGGGAATACGTCAATAATACGGTCCACCGTTTTAGCGGCAGAGCTGGTATGCAAGGTACCAAATACCATATGCCCGGTTTCCGCTGCAGTAAGCGCCAGACGGATAGTCTCCAGATCACGCAACTCACCTACTAGAATCACATCCGGGTCCTCACGCAGTGCAGAGCGTAACGCATTGTTAAATGACAGAGTATGCGGACCAACCTCACGTTGGTTGATTAAACATTTTTTAGATTGATGCACAAACTCAATCGGATCTTCCACCGTCAGAATATGTCCAAATTCTTTATCGTTAATATAATCAATCATCGCCGCCAGCGTGGTGGACTTACCAGAGCCGGTAGGCCCTGTCACCAAACAAATACCGCGTGGGGTGTCAGCAATATCTTTAAAAATAGCCGGGCAATTTAACTGCTCTAACGTTAATATTTTTGAAGGAATGGTACGGAATACCGCACCAGCACCGCGATTATGGTTAAAGGCATTGACACGGAAACGTGCCAGATTAGGGATTTCAAATGAAAAGTCACACTCCAGTGTTTCTTCATATACCTTGCGCTGTCCATCATTCATGATGTCATACACCATGTCGTGCACTTCGCTGTGGTCCATAGCTGGTACGTTGATTTTTCTAATATCCCCGTGCACACGGATCATCGGAGGCAGGCCGGCAGAAAGGTGCAAATCTGAGGCTTTATTTTTCACTGAAAATGCGAGTAAATCCGAAATATCCACAACCTGCTCCTGATATAATTCTTATGGTTAATTTTTAGTTATTACATGCTCGAACTTCTAGGCTTAGTGAATTATGACCACAATTAGCAATCGCTTGCAAGATATTCTAGCAACTATTCAATCCGCTGCGGCAACCAGCCCCAGCCAGCAACAGGTGCAGTTACTCGCAGTGAGTAAAGCTCAGCCAGCCGCGGCAATTCGCGATGCTTATAGCGCAGGCCAAACCATGTTTGGCGAGAACTATAGCCAGGAAGCAGTCGAAAAACAAAAGCAGCTTACCGACCTAGCCATAGAGTGGCACTTTATTGGCCCAATACAAAGCAATAAGACCCAAATCATTGGCCAGAGCTTTAGCTGGGTGCACAGTGTAGATCGCCTAAAAATTGCCCAACGCCTGAACGAAGCTAGATCGTCTATGCCATTGCCGTTGCAGGTCTGCATACAAGTCAATGTCAGTAACGAAGATAGCAAAAGCGGCGTATTGCCAGAACAGTTGGAAGCGTTAGCCAGCGCAATTAATGCATTACCCCACCTCAAACTGCGTGGCCTGATGGCGATTCCGGCACCAACCACAGACCCTACACAGCAAGCTGCACAATTTAAACAAGTCAGAGAATGCTATGATGCGCTTATAGCCAAAGGCTTTGCACTGGATACACTGTCTATCGGCATGTCGAATGACTATCCCGCAGCTATCGCCCAAGGCGCCACGATTGTGCGTATAGGCTCGGCATTATTTGGTGCCAGGGCACCGTTAAAAACTGCGTGATAGTAGTAACAGCCTGTTTTAGCTTGCACTGCAGTGTATTAATGGCACTACCCACAGGCTACACTAACCATAAACGGTACGAACATGGTTAAATACCAAAAGAATTAATTACTTAATAGCAATAAACACAACCCAATAAACACGACTAATAAACACAAGAGCAAGGGCATAAATGAAGATTAACTTTATTGGCGGCGGCAATATGGCGCGCGCAATTATCGGTGGCTTAAAACAAAATGGTTTTGAGATGTCAGACATTACGGTACTGGAGCTGGATGCACAAAAAAGAGCCGAATTAGCGCAGGATCTTAGTGTCCAAGTTACCGACACTTATGCTGAATTTCACAACACTGATGTGATTGTGCTAGCAATTAAACCACAGCAGCTGAAAGAAGTTTGCCAGCAATTAAACGCAGTACTCTCATCGCAACTGGTAGTTTCGATTGCCGCCGGGGTAAGAAGCAAAGACATGTCGGCCTGGCTCAATCACTACCAAGGGATAGTACGCGTGATGCCAAACACGCCAGCGCAAATTCAGGCTGGGGTTTCTGCACTGTATGCCATGCCGCAAGTAACACAAACGCAGCGTGAACAGGCTAGCACCATACTTGCCGCCGTAGGTAAAACCTTATGGCTGGATGATGAAGCGAAGATGGATGCGGTAACTGCTATTTCAGGCAGCGGTCCTGCTTATGTATTCTACTTTATAGAAGCCCTACAGGCTGCAGGCGTGGCACTAGGCCTAACAGATGATGAAGCCAACATGCTGGCGCTGCAAACCTTTGCAGGCGCTAGTTTACTGGCTACGCAAAGCACGACTGACGTTAAAACCCTGCGTGCGCAGGTCACCTCCAAAGGTGGCACCACGGAACAAGGTATCCTGAGCCTGGAGTCTGCTGATATTAAACAGATCATTGCACAAGCGGCCAAAGCAGCAGCCGATAAGTCAGTGACATTGGGGGACCTACTAGGTCAATAATTACCTAGGGAACAGTATGCTTAATAATGCCATTTTATTTTTACTGCAAGCGGTGCTCAGCATCCTCACCTTTGCATTTTTACTGCGCTTTTATTTTCAGCTGACCAAAGCACCATTTCAAAATCAATTGGCGCAGCTAATCGTCACCGTGACTAACTTTGCGGTAAAGCCGCTGCGCCGCATTCTACCTAGCATAGGAAAAATAGACCTATCTACCTTGGTGCTGGCTTACCTCGCACAGCTTGTGCTCAGCATATGCACCTTATGGCTCAAAGGCTTTCCTATCCTGATTGCCGGTAGTACGGTTTGGGTAGTTATTTTTGGCGTCGCACTGATTGGTGTCGTCAGCATTAGCCTGTCTATTTTCCTCTATGCGGTGCTGATTCAAGCTATTTTAAGCTGGGTGAACCCGCACACACCGATCGCCCCTGTGCTAAATAGCCTGACGTATCCGGTGTTACGCATTTTCAGGAAATACATCCCGCCCGCAGGCAATTTTGACCTGAGTCCACTGGCATTTATCATTACGGCACAGTTATTGCTAACAACTATACTAATTCCATTAGAAAACAACTTACTTGCGACGTTGTAAGTTAAGATAACATCATGAGCATATCGATATCTAATTCTTTGCCCAATCAGGCAAACCCTGTTATTTCGACCTTAACCTCGAAAATTACAGAATATAGCCAATGGCGAGCGAATCTGATTGCAACGATAGATGAATATATCGACTGGACTGGTCATGCAGAAGCACTCAACGCCATACAGGAGCTAAGGCTGTATGACATTAAAGAAATCTTAAAAAAAGACCAGTTAGTGCTCGCATTTCTGGCCGAGTTTTCGCGCGGCAAAACCGAAACCATAAACGCGCTGTTCTTTTCAGACTTCAATCAAAGACTGCTACCCAGTGAGCCTGGGCGCACCACCATGTGCCCCACAGAAATCTTCTGGAGCGATAGGGAAGAGCCCTGCATCAAACTATTGCCGATTGAAACCAGACAATCTGACGACACGCTTAGCTACCTGAAAACCACGCCGGACGTGTGGCATAAAATCAGGCTGGATATCAACTCAGCCGACGCTATGAAACAAACCCTGCGCGCCTTGGTACAAAAGCAAGAAGTCGACATTGATACGGCTAAAAAACTAGGCTTCTGGAATGAAGAAGACCTCAGCATGCAAAGACAGTTTCTGGAGAGCGGCAAGGTTGAGATTCCGGTTTGGCGCCATGCTTTGATTAACTACCCACACCCTCTCCTGAAAAATGGTTTAGTGGTGTTAGACACGCCAGGCCTGAACACCATGGGCGCAGAGCCTGAGCTCACTCTAAGCATACTGCCTAATGCACAGGCGATTCTATTTTTGACTGCTACCGACACCGGCATCACTAAATCAGACATGCAGATTTGGAACAGCTACGTGCAAAAACGCGCAGCGCATAAGCTGGTAGTACTCAACAAAATCGATATTCTTTGGGATGGCTTGGAATCAGATGCCGAAGTTGAGCAATTAATCCAAAAACAAATCAGAAACACCGCGCATGAACTGGGATTGGATTCGCAGAATATTTTCGCTATCTCTGCACAAAAGGCGCTGGTCGCAAAAGTCAGAAAAGATGCAGCGCTACTGAAACGCAGCGGCATTAATCACCTAGAAAACTCGCTAGCCGAGCAAATGGTGCAATCCAAGCACGAGATTCTAGGTCGCGCTGTCGTTACTGAATGCTCAAATATGATACGCGCATCGCGCAAGCTGGCACAAATCCGCATCAGCGGCGTTAAAGATCAGTTATCTGAGCTGCGTGAGCTGCAACATAAAAGCCATGATGCCTCAAAAGAAATTCTGGCCAAGGTAGTAGCTGAGCGCAAACGTTACGAGGCCTCTATCCTCACGTATAACCAAGGCAGTGAAAAAATCAAAAGGTTAAGCGGTAAGCTATTGCGCCACCTGAGCTTAGGTTATCTGGATACTACACTGGCACAAACCAAACAGGACATGGGCGACAGTTGGACGACAGTGGGGCTAAATCGCAACATTCGCGAAATCACCAGACTAGCCATTAAACTGGCGGAAGAAATCAGCGCCGAAGGCCACATCATAAAAAAACACGTCGATGATTTATACCAGTTATTCTGGAGTAAACATGGCTTCGAGAAAACTGAAGCCGTCCCCCTCGATATGAGCCAGTTTATTCTGCACATGCAGGCACTTGAGAAAGTAACTGAAGAGTTTTGCAGTAGCCCAGTGAATTTACTGACCGAAAAAAGCTTCTTGATTCGCAAGTTCTTTTTAGGGCTTGGTGTGCAAATCCAGGCTATTTTCGAACAAGCGCATTTAGATTGTACGCACTGGCTTAACCTAGTGATTGGCGAGCTAAAAAATCAAATCAGCACCCACAAAGCTGCCTTAGACCAACGTGCCGAATCACTGATGCAAGCACATAATAATGCCGATCAAGTAGTTAAGCACATCGCCGCCACTGAGAAAGACCTGGTCAAGTATCAAGAGCAATCCAACCAGTTGGACGCAACTCTACTCAAACTGATGCGTAGCGTGCAATTTAACACGGATAACCACAAGCAGCATGCAAACGGTGACAGCGGCACATTGAGACATTTAAATATTGCCGCAGTCAATGGCTTGGGCGAGCGTGAGATCAAGCCTAGCATCAAATATGATGCGCCCTTTATTTAACTTGCGTTAATTTGGGTTCATTAATTTGGGCTCAGGTCAAATAAACCCAGCCTCATAGATTGGCAGGCAATCACGACTCCTGTAGTTTAGCCTGCCGCGCCCTAGCCTCAGGCGTTACATCAGAATAATGTCAAATGACTCTTGCGCGTAACTGGTCTCAACCTGCAGCGAAATCGGCTTAGCGATAAAATCCGATAGGTTGGCTAAACTTTGCGACTCTTCATCCAGCAACATCTCTATCACTTTAGGTGCGGCAAGTACGCGTAACTCACGTGCGCTAAACTGGCGCGCCTCGCGTAGCAGCTCACGTAAGATTTCATAACAGACGGTTTGCGCGGTTTTCAACTCGCCCCTGCCCTTACAGGTAGAGCAAGGTTCACACAGGATATGCGCCAGACTTTCGCGCGTACGTTTACGCGTCATCTCTACCAAACCTAACGGTGTAAAGCCATTGATGCCGGTACGCGCTCTGTCCCGGGCCACAGCCTTTTGCAGTTCATCCAATACCGCAGCACGCTGCACATCTTCATCCATATCAATAAAGTCAATGATGATAATGCCGCCAAGATTGCGTAGGCGCAATTGACGCGCGATGGATTGCGCTGCTTCCAGGTTAGTTTTAAAGATAGTATCCGATAGGTTCTTTCCGCTCACAAAACTGCCGGTATTCACATCAACCGTGGTTAAAGCCTCAGTCTGGTCAAAAATCAGGTAGCCACCAGACTTTAGCTCTACTTTGCGCGACATCGCTTTTTCAATTTCCTGCTCAACGCTATACAAATCGAACAGCGGCCGCTCACCTTGGTAATGTACCAATTTATCCAACGCGGCAATCGCGTATAAATTAGAAAAATCGATCAGGCGCTGATAAGTTTCACTGGAATCCACCCGCACCTTTTCTGTATCTGCACATAGCACGTCACGCAGCACGCGCATCGGCAAATTCAGGTCTTGGAAAATCAAGGTGCGCTCAGGCACGGTAATGCTTTTTTCCTTAATGTGCTTCCAGGTTTTATTTAAATAATCAATGTCCGCCAGCAACTCATCATCGGTCGCCGCTTCTGACATGGTGCGGATAATATAACCACCAACGCGGTCAGTTGGCAGCAAGCCAAGCAAGCGCGCTTTTAAAGACTCGCGTTCAGCCTCAACCTCAATACGCTGCGAAACCCCGATATGCTCTTGTTGCGGCAGGTATACCAAGAAACGCCCGGCAATACTAATTTGCGTGGTGAGGCGTGCGCCTTTGGTACCTATCGGCTCTTTAATTACCTGCACCATCACGGTCTGGCCTTCGTGCAATACTTCCTGTATTGGCCGCTCGGCATCACCGCACGCGAGAACATCGCCCGCATGCAAGAAAGCGGCACGCTGCAACCCCACCTCGACAAAGGCAGACTGCATACCGGGCAGTACACGACAAACCACGCCTCGATAGATATTACCGACCAAACCTAGTGATGAGCTACGTTCAATCTGCAACTCTTGCACCACGCCGTTTTCCATCATGGCGATGCGTGTTTCTTGCGGCGTTACATTAATTAGTACTTCTTCGCTCACTTTATACCCACTTCACTCATCTATCGTTTAAATCGTAATAATGCGATGTTTTCTTAACAAAGCTGCGGTCTCGAATATCGGCAGCCCCATCACGCCGGTATAACTGCCTTCAATGCGTTTGATCCAAGCGCCAGCTAAACCCTGTATACCATAACTGCCGGCCTTGTCTCGATGATCTCCTGTGGCAATATATTTCTCAATTTGTTCCGCTGATAACGGCATCATTTCCACATTGGTCGAGCTTAACAGCACCTCAATCTCGCCGTTAAAATTCAAGGCTACCGCAGTATGCACCTGATGCGTACTGCCTGATAGTTTGCTGAGCATATCACGTGCATCGTCATCATCTAATGGCTTGCCTAACACCAAGCTAGACAGCGCCACCGTAGTATCTGCCGCTACAATTGGGTAATCTAGATACTCAGCTGCCAACAGCGCAGTGCACGCTGCGGCTTTCTCGGCAGCCAATCTGGTGACATACTGCACAGGTGATTCGTTAAGCAATTGAGACTCATCAATATCGGCTGGGTAGATTTCACAATCCAGCCCGATCTGTTTTAACAGTTCGACCCGGCGCGGGCTACGAGAGGCAAGAATAATGGTTGAGTTGTTATGATTATTTTTCCACATATAGGCACTTTAATTTACTATCTAAGAATTAACAACGCGTTAATCGCGCAACACTGCATGAAATGGAAACAAATATGATGGATTGGCCTAGTTTATTTAAAATCAGCCTGGCTTTGTTTGCCATTGTAAATCCAATTGGCAGCGTGCCAATTTTCATTAGTGCCACCAGCGGCTGGAGTAGTGAGGAGCGTGCACACACGGCCAGAACAGTCGCCTTTTCTGTATTTATCATCTTAACTATCTCATCTTTGATGGGCGATAAAATCTTAGACTTTTTCGGTGTATCCATCCCATCGTTTCAGGTCGGTGGCGGCGTTTTGCTCATGCTGATTGCTATCTCCATGATGCACGGCAAGCAAAGTGGCGCCCGCCAAACCCCGGAAGAAGCCCAAACCCTTGCCGAACGTGAAGTCATCGCCATCGTGCCCTTGAGCATTCCGTTACTGGCCGGCCCAGGCGCAATCAGCAACATGATTATTGCTGCACAAAAAAATGCGAGTCTGGCAGGTCATTTTTCCCTCATCATTCCGATTTCATTGGTTTGTGTGACAGTCTGGCTGGCATTAAAGCTGTCCGTACGCATTTCCAACCAGCTAGGCTCTATCGGCATTAACGTGGTCACTCGGCTCATGGGCTTGATTCTAGCGGCGATGGCTGTGGAATTTATTGCCCACGGCCTGACTGGGCTGTTCCCAGCATTGGCTTAACGCCAAAGCAACTCTAAATAACTGCATGTGCTTAAAGAGATATTTTCAGCAAATGGCATGCTTCAGAGTAAAATAACGTTATATTCATTTAAGATCATATTATGCAATGGAAGCCACACGCCACAGTCGCGGCGATTATTGAAGAAAACGGTAAATTCCTTCTGGTAGAAGAAACCACAGAGCGCGGCAACCGCTTTAACCAGCCTGCCGGTCATCTGGAGGATAACGAAAGCCTGCTGGAAGCGGTAATCCGCGAAACACTGGAAGAGACTGCTTATACATTTGAGCCAACCAGCCTGCTGGGTATCTACCATTGGAAACATGAACACAATGACACCACCTATTTACGGTTTGCCTATATAGGCCGCGTCAGCCAGCACCAACCAGAACTTGGTCTGGATGACGGTATTATTCGCACCGTGTGGATGACCGCAGATGAAATCCGCAACAACGCCATGCTGATGCGTAGCCCGCAAGTCATTACCTGTATTGAAGACTATCTGAGTGGAAAACATTTTCCATTGTCAGTGATTACGCACTTATAACTTATACACCCATGAATTTGTACCCATAGATTTAAAATATGAATTTAAATAAAGCTCAAAAAAAGAAAATCGTGGTCGGTCTTTCCGGCGGCGTGGACTCCTCTGTAACCGCACTGCTGCTCAAACAACAAGGTTATGAGGTAACGGGTCTTTTCATGAAGAACTGGGAAGATGACGATACCGACGAATACTGCTCCAGCAAGCAAGATTTAATCGACGCCGTATCTGTGGCCGACAAAATCGGCATTGACATTGAAGCGGTGAACTTTAGTAAAGAATATAAAGACCGCGTGTTTGCCAATTTCCTAAGCGAATATCAAGCAGGTCACACCCCTAACCCGGACATTCTGTGTAATGCCGAAATTAAATTCAAAGCCTTCCTCGACCACGCCATGGGCATGGGGGCTGATTTAATCGCAACCGGCCACTATGCACAAGTGCGTGAAAACCCATTGCAGCCAGGTAAGTTTCAGCTGTTAAAGGCAGATGATGGCAGTAAAGACCAAAGCTACTTTTTATACCGCCTTAACCAAGCGCAGCTTTCCAAAACACTGTTCCCATTAGGCCAGTATTTAAAACGCGAAGTGCGGGAAATTGCACGCAGTGCAGGGCTAATTAACGCAGAGAAAAAAGACTCTACCGGCATTTGCTTTATTGGCGAACGCCCATTCCAGGAGTTCTTAAGTAAATACCTACCACGTGAGCCGGGCGATATGAAAACACCAGATGGCAAACTGGTCGGCCGCCACGAAGGCTTAATGTATTACACCCTAGGCCAGCGCCAAGGCCTGAAGATCGGCGGCAGCCGCGAGAGCAATGGCGAACCGTGGTTTGTTGCTGGGAAAGACATGGAAAAGAACGAACTTATCGTTGTACAAGGGCACGAGCACCCACTACTACTTAACGATGGCCTAAAAGCTGGCCAACTACACTGGATTAGTGAAGAAAATCCTATCACTAATTGGGTATATGCGGCAAAAACCCGTTATCGTCAGCCAGATGCGCCATGCGAAGTTGATCGCATCAGCAGCGATGAGGTGGAAATTAAATTTGGGCAAAAACAATGGGCCATCACCCCTGGCCAGTCGGCTGTGGTGTATGAAAGCAATGTGTGCCTTGGTGGCGGCATTATTACCGGCGCGCTTTAACAGTCGCTATTAACAAGAAAAGGGATATCAACATGGCGTATGTACTGAAAAATTCCCAAGGTCAAATCACTGCAGCCAGCGCCACAGAGCAGCCAAGCGCTGATTGGGTACATATCGACGCCGCAGATAAAACCTATATTAGTTTTTTAGAGAAGTCGCTGGCTGAGGCCGACGCGTTTCGTGAAAGTGATATTCACTTGGCGCGCGTACTGGAAGACCTGATTTCACTACTGGTAGAACGCAATATTATTCGCTTTACTGACCTGCCAGAACAAGCACAAAAACGCTTGAACCAAAGACAGTCAATGCGCCACAAATCGCAGTTATCGGGAATTTTGGACGAAAACAGCGAGCTATTTTAGCCGCTGGTTTATTTTGGTGCGCAAGCGCTGGATTCAGCGCTTGCATTTACTACACCACTGTTACTTATCTTTAATTTGTTACCGACCTTTATTAGCTGCCAGTATTAATTGGCAACAGGCAAGGTGTCTTTAAATGACTGGCGTTGCAACAGGCTTACTTGCAAACGATCCAAGTTAGCATAATCCTCTGCCAAATTAATCACTTGGCTAAAGCGTAAACCCAAGTAGCCCAAGGTGCAGCCTACCGCAATATCCGCCAAACTGAAGGCATCATCTACACACCATTTATTGTGACCCAAGTCATTATTGAGCACAGTTAAACCGCGCGTGACTTTATCCATTTGCTTGTCAATAAATGCCGCATCCTGCATTGGCTGTGGTTTTCTTTGCTCCAACATCACTGCAACCGCTGCGTCACACACACCGTCAGCCAACGCTTCCCATCTGCGCACTGCAGATTTGGCACCGTTGTCTTTAGGAATCAAATGCGCTAATGGTGTGCGATTATCAAAATACTCTGCAATCACGCGTGAATCATACAAGCTATCGCCATCAGCTAACACCAACACCGGCACTTTACCTAGCGGGTTATAGTCTTTAACAGGGCAATCAGGCGCTGACAACACTACCTCTTGCAACTGAACATCAATATGTTTCTCTGCGGCAACAATACGCACTTTACGGGCATAAGGACTATTTACGGTATATAAAAGCTTCATAATTTTTTACTAATCTTAATAGTGTTGATGTTGGTAAATTCTTGGTTCACATTATAATTCAATCACAGCACACTCTTACGATAACTTATGACACAAATTAATCAACAGCACCCATATGAGTCAAATGATTTCAGCAACATGGTGCAAACCCAAGTAAAAAATGCGCTAGAAGAAGATGTTGGCAGCGGTGACCTGACTGCAAACCTAATCCCCTCCACGCAAACGGCAAATGCAAAAGTAATTGTACGTGAAGCTGCTGTTATTTGCGGCATTGCTTGGTTTAATGCGTGCTTCAAACAGATTGATGCTAGCGTAACTATTCACTGGCTGGTGGCCGAAGGTGAGCGCGTACAACCCAATCAAACCCTATGTACGATACAAGGCCTAGCTCGCTCACTACTAACCGCAGAGCGCTGTGCACTGAATTTTCTGCAAACGCTATCTTCCACCGCCACCGCCGCCCGTAAATATGCAGACGCAGTTGCCGGCACCACCACGCAGATTCTAGATACGCGTAAAACCATACCTAACCTGCGCTTAGCTCAAAAGTATGCGGTCACTATCGGCGGCGGCCACAACCAGCGCCTAGCTTTATACGACGGCATCTTGATTAAAGAAAACCACATTGCGGCGGCAGGCAGCATCAGCAACGTCATGCAGCAAGCCTTTGCGCTCAATAGCGGCAAAAGCATACAAATTGAAGTAGAAAACTTAGCGCAACTACAAGAGGCACTGGACGCTGGCGCCACCAGCATCCTGCTCGATAACTTCAATACCGAGATGCTGCTGCAAGCCGTGACAATCAATAGCGCCCATCAACCTAAGGCCATACTAGAGGCCTCCGGTGGCATTACACTGGACAATGTGCGCGAGATTGCCCAAACCGGGATTGACCGCATTTCAATTGGTGCAATTACGAAAGACATTCGTGCGATTGATCTTTCTATGCAGTTCACAGCTAACGCTTAACCATGAAAGTTAGTGATTGTTCACTATAGGTAAGGTTGTAGATGTGAATCTAACGACATCTACAGCAAAATAAGTCCGTGCTAAGATACCAATTGGTTTTTATCCATTGCATTCATTTTATAAAAGTAGCATCTAGTTAAAAGGCAAAAAAATGAGCAAAGCTGCAATATCAATCAAGCCCACAGGTCGCCTCACACTCGGAGACACGCTCCGCATACTGGTGAATGATGGCGTGCTAGATAAAGTACAAGCAGAAAAGCTCTATAAAGACCGCAAACTAGACAGCTCCAACCTGCACCCACTGGTCGTTATCGGCGAACAAAAATGGAAAAGCCTAAAGGCGCCCAATAACGCCATTACCGTAGAGTGGCTATCCTCATGGCTGGCAGGACATGCCGGGCTGGATTATTACCACATCGATCCACTGAAATTAGATTTTGGCTCAGCCGCACAAATTGTGTCTAAGGGCTATGCAGAACGCTTAAAAATCATGCCGATCGCGATAAAAGACGGCATGGCGATTATAGCCACTACCGAACCTTTCAGCACAGAATGGATTGAGGACCTGGAACGCGTTCTCAAAATGAAGGTAAAGCTGGTGTTTGCCAACCCGCTGGAAGTAAGCCGCTACCTGCCTGAAATGTACAAGCTGGCCAACTCTATGCACCTAGCTAATCAGGCCAAAGCAGGCCAGATTGTCGGGGTACAGAATTTTGAGCAACTAGTTGAGCTCGGCAAAGATAAAAATCTGGATGCCAATGAGCAGCATGTGGTCAACATCGTGGACTGGCTGTTTAAATATGCATTTGAACAACGCGCCAGTGACATTCACCTAGAGCCAAGACGCAACATGGGCATCATGCGCTTTAGAATCGACGGCGTGCTACATCAGGTGTACCAACTACCCCCTAACATCATGAATGCCATCACCAGCCGCATTAAGCTACTGGGGCGTATGGACATGGTCGAAAAGCGTCGCCCGCAAGACGGCCGCATCAAAACCTTATCCGCCGAAGGGCAAGAAATCGAGCTGCGCCTCTCCACCATGCCGACTGCTTTTGGTGAAAAACTGGTGATGCGTATTTTCTCACCGGACATTTCTGGTAAAGACTTCTTGTCACTTGGTTTTTCTCAAGCACAGTCTGACAAATGGAATGCGTGGACCAAAGCGCCGAATGGCATTATTTTGGTCACTGGCCCTACCGGTTCGGGCAAAACCACTACGCTTTACTCCACACTCAAACTACTCGCCACATCAGAAGTCAACGTATGCACGGTGGAAGAACCAATCGAGATGGTGGAACCAGCCTTTAACCAAATGCAGGTCCAAGCTAATATCGGCCTAGGTTTTGCCGATGGCATACGCACACTGATGCGCCAAGACCCAGATATCATCATGGTAGGTGAGATTCGCGATCTGGAAACAGCCGACATGGCGATTCAAGCCGCATTAACTGGCCACCTTGTACTTTCCACACTGCATACCAACGACTCCCCTTCCGCAGTCACGCGCTTGCTAGACCTAGGCGTACCCTCCTACCTCATCCACTCTACAGTACTCGGCATCATGGCACAGCGATTAGTCAGAACACTGTGTGCTAGCTGTAAAACACCAGAGCCGATTGAGCAAAGCAAGTGGGATGCATTAGTAGGCGCCTTCAACCTACCTAAACCTGCGCACATTTACAAACCGGTAGGCTGCTTGGAGTGCCGTAACACCGGGTTTAGAGGGCGTAGCGGCATTTATGAAATGCTCACTATCACACCATCACTAAGAAAGCTCATCACACCTGATACCAACCTGGCCAAACTGACAAAATTAGCGCAGCAAGAAGGTATGCAACCATTAGTGATTAACGGTGCTGAAAAAGTAGCGGCAGGACTCACCACCATAGAAGAGTTGCTAAAAGTTGCACCACCGTTAGACCTCGAGTAAAACCCTTGTTTTTATTATGGTTTTCATAAGAACACCGCACCAAGCCAAACATGACTGTTTTCGTTGATTTAATCAACTAAATATACGGGCTTTAGCACATTCGTTCTTGACCAAACACGCCCAAACCGTTATCGTGTAGGGTTACAAATAAATTATTCAAATCAAAAAGATTTATGGCAGAGACTACTCATCCGCAGCACATCACAGGCGCAGAAATTGTTATCCGTTGCCTAGAGCAAGAAAATGTAAAGTTTTTGTTCGGCTACCCAGGTGGCGCTGTTTTGCATATTTACGATGCAATCTACAAACAAGGCCACTTTAAGCACATTCTTGTGCGCCACGAACAAGCTGCCGTTCACGCAGCTGACGCATTCGCACGCGCGACCGGCGAGGTTGGCGTTGCACTCGTCACATCTGGCCCAGGTGCAACCAATGCCATTACCGGCATTGCCACCGCTTACATGGACTCTATCCCGCTGGTTGTTATCAGCGGCCAAGTTCCAGTACCGGCCATTGGCTTAGACGCTTTCCAAGAAGTCGACATGGTAGGCGTGACACGCCCATGTGTTAAACATAACTTCTTGGTTAAAGATGTAAAAGATATCGCAACCACGCTGAAAAAAGCATTCCACATCGCCAGGACTGGTCGACCAGGCCCGGTAGTTGTCGATATTCCAAAAGACATTACCGCCCACTCCGCTGATTTTGTGTATCCAGAATCAGTAGAA
This sequence comes from uncultured Methylotenera sp., assembly GCF_946479685.1. Next base: position 2,442 of record NZ_CAMLGS010000026.1, on the reverse strand, counting down.
ATGCGCTCATACAATCCTGTGACCAAAGGTCATAGCGGTCAAATCAAGAAAGCAGTTAAATTGCTGCTGGAAGCTGAACGCCCAATGGTTTATACCGGTGGCGGCTTAGTATTGGGTGATGCTTCTGAAGCATTAGTGAAACTGGTGAGAGCGCTAGGCGTTCCAGTGACCAACACCTTGATGGGCCTAGGTGGATACCCTAGCACGGACAAACAGTTTTTAGGCATGCTAGGCATGCACGGCACTTACGAGGCCAACATGGCAATGCAGAACTGTGATGTACTGTTAGCCGTAGGCGCACGTTTTGATGACCGCGTTATCGGCAACACTGACCACTTCTACAGCAAAGACCGCACTATTATTCATGTAGATATTGACCCGTCATCTATCTCTAAACGCGTAAAAGTACACGTGCCTATCGTAGGTGATGTGAAATCAGTACTCGCGGAAATGAATGAATTGGTTGCACTGGAAAAACCACAACCATCGCCAGCACTTAAAGCTTGGTGGGCGCAGATTGACAGCTGGCGCAGCAAGCTGTGTCTGGACTACAGCAATAACAATGGCCTGATTAAACCGCAATACGTGATTGAAAAACTTTGGGAAGTAACCAAAGGTGAAGCTTATGTCACCTCTGACGTTGGTCAGCACCAAATGTGGGCAGCGCAATACTACAAGTTTGACAAGCCACGTCGCTGGATCAACTCAGGCGGCCTAGGCACGATGGGTGTTGGCTTGCCGTACGCAATGGGCTGTCAGTTTGCAGACCCAACCGCACAAGTAGCCTGTGTCACCGGTGAAGGCAGTATTCAAATGAATATTCAAGAGCTTTCAACCTGTAAGCAATACAGCCTGCCGATCAAAGTGATTCTATTGAACAATCGCTATTTGGGCATGGTGCGCCAATGGCAAGAGTTCTTCTATGAGAACCGCTACTCAGAGTCTTACATGGACAGCTTGCCTGACTTTGTAAAACTCGCTGAGTCATACGGCCATGTTGGTATGCAAATCACCAAGCCAGAAGATGTTGAAGGCGCATTGAAAGAAGCGTTCGACATGAAGTCACGGTTTGTATTTATGGATTTCATTACTGACCAGAAAGAAAACGTATTCCCTATGATTCCTAATGGTAAAGGCTTGTCTGAAATGATCTTGGCGGAGGATTTATAATGCGTCATATTGTTTCACTATTAATGGAAAACGAAGCTGGCGCGCTGTCTCGTGTCGCTGGCCTATTTTCAGCACGCGGCTACAACATCGAGTCTTTAACCGTTGCTCCAACTGAAGACCCAACCCTGTCACGCATGACCATTGTGACCTCAGGCTCTGATGACGTGATTGAACAAATCATCAAACAGCTGAACAAGCTGGTGGATGTGGTTAAAGTACTGGATTTAAACGACGGCAAATTTATCGAACGCGAGCTGATGCTGGTTAAAGTCAAAGCAACCGGCCCGTTCCGTGAGGAAATGAAGCGCATGTGCGACATTTTCCGCGGTCGCATTATTGACGTAGCAGATGGCACATTTACGATTGAGCTAACTGGTTCTGGCCATAAGCTAGATGCGTTTATTGAAGGTTTAGATGGCGCGGCAATCCTTGAAACAGTGCGTACCGGCGCATCTGGCATTGGTCGTGGCGATAGAATCTTAAAAGTTTAATTTAGCGTTACCGATATAACCCAGCACCAGCAAGCTACGTGTAGCCGGTACTGGTCAATAATTGAATTGTAGTTTTTCTTAACAATGTAGTTTGTAGTTTCAAAGCGGCAGTAGTAACGAAAATATCCCAGATGAAGTCTCTCTGGGAGCACAGCGTACTCTGTAGCCAATATTTTTAGAGGAAAAGAAATGAAAGTTTATTACGACAAAGACGCTGACCTTGGTTTGATCAAAGGCAAACAAGTAACCATCGTTGGTTACGGTTCACAAGGTCACGCACATGCTGCAAACTTAAAAGATAGCGGCGTAAACGTTACTATCGGTTTACGTAAAGGCGGTAGCTCATGGGCTAAAGCTGTTGCAGCTGGTCACAACGTATTAGAAATCGCAGAAGCAACCAAACAAGCTGACGTTGTAATGCTATTGTTGCCTGACGAAACTATGCCAGAAATTTTCCACGCTGAAGTTGCTGCAAACTTGAAACAAGGTGCTGCATTAGCTTTTGCACACGGTTTCAACATCCATTACAACCAAATCACACCACGTGCTGACTTGGACGTAATCATGATCGCTCCTAAAGGCCCAGGCCACACTGTGCGTTCAGAATACTTAAAAGGCGGCGGCGTACCTTCATTGATCGCTGTTTACCAAGACAAAACAGGTAAAGCAAAAGACATCGCATTGTCATACGCAGCTGCAAACGGCGGCACTAAAGGCGGCGTGATTGAAACTGACTTCCGTGAAGAAACAGAAACAGACTTGTTCGGCGAACAAGCTGTGC
>NZ_CAMLGS010000025.1 GCF_946479685.1 uncultured Methylotenera sp. | reverse complement strand
CACCATTAAATGATATGGTTAAGACTTTCTGGACCGAACACCTCTCTGTGGATCATATTGGGTGCAACACCAAGCTCGAGCAATGCATCGCGCTGATCATCCATAAATGACTGCGGCCCACAGATGTAATAGATGCCGTTTTTAAACTCAGCAGAGACATGGCTAGATAAATCCATACGCCCTTCCTGCTCATCTGCATGCTGTTTTTTTGATTCATTCAAAAAGAAAACTGTCTTCAGCTCAGTTAACGCATGCTTAGCCTGCTGAATATCTTCTAAGTGCGCGATATTGGCTCTGCTTCTGGCGGCATGTGCAAATAAAACCTTTCTGCTCGGGTTGTTGATAGAAATCTCTTTCACCATGGAAATCATCGGGGTAATGCCAACACCGGCAGAAATTAAGCCTATCGGCTGCTGATCGGATACGTTAGGGGTAAAGTTGCCACATGGGTAGCTGATATCAATCACACTTCCCACCCGCACATGCTGATGCAACCAGTTGGATACATTGCCACGCGGTTTGTATTCATCACCTTTTTCGCGCTTAACGGTAATTCTGTATGTATTATCTTGATTAGCATCAGACAGGCTATATTGCCTGATTTGCCTTAAGTTAAGCTCTTCAATATGCACGGCCACGCTGATATATTGGCCAGGTTTAAACTTAGGTAACACTTTCCCGCTGTCAGCCTGCAAGGTAAAAGTGACAACATCATCTGATTGATGCTGCTTATCTAGCACCTTCACTTTAAGCCACTCATCCGGCTGCTGCTTATTCTGCTGGTATAACTTAGCCTCTGCATCAATCAGCGCATCTGCCAGCAGGCCATACGCCTCTTCCCAAGCGGCTAATAGCTCAGGGGTCGCTGCATCACCTAGTACGCCTTTAATGGCACCAATCAAATTGCTACCTACAATAGGATAATGCTCAGCCTTAATGCCAACTGACACATGCTTGTGTACGATGCGCTCAATCACTGGTGCCAAGGCTGCGCTATTTTCAATATTGGCGGCATAGGCAAATACCGCAGCCGCTAATGATTGCTGCTGTGAGCCATTAGCTTGGTTACCCATGTTAAATAGGTTTTTAAGCTCAGGATGAGACTCAAACATGTTTTTATAAAACAAGGTAGTAATGGCAAGCCCATGTTGCCTAAGTACTGGCACACTGGCGTCTATATAGGGTTTTGCTGCTGCTGATAACATGATATCTCCTCACTTAAGTTGCATTTTAAATGCTACATTTAAAATCTAAAAAAACACTCGCAAGAGTGTTTGGTAAAACCTACTTATAAATAAAACTATCTCATCAGCTACATTTTATTAATTAGATAAATTGAGCGATTAGGCGACAAAACGCTGATGCAATTTAATCACTGCCTGCTGCGTTTTGTAGTCCACTATGCTTTGCAAAGTGTATTTGTTCATTTCCTCATAAAAGCTATTTAAGCCGTGATCTAAAATCTCCTTTAAATTGCACTGCCCGCTTAAAACACAAGGCGGTTCACTACAGTTAATTAATGAGGTTTTATTCTCCAGCTCTCTTAATATATTGCCCAGTTTAAGCTCTGATGGCTGCACACCAAGCCTTAAGCCGCCTGTACGCCCACGCGTGGTAGAAACCCAATTTAGCTTGTTTAACCTTGTTACTACTTTAATCAGATGATTTCTAGGCACATTAAACTGCTGTGCAATTTCATTGATTGTGACAATAGAAGTGCCAACCTCTTGCGTGAGATACATTAAAACTCTTAAACCAAGATCAGTGAATTTTGTAATTTGCATAATGTGGAGTTCATTCTATATATGTTGCATATAATATGCAACATATAGTTAATTTAAGCTAATCATTAAATAAAATTTAAATAGAACTGAGAAAACCAGCAGCGCCGGCAACAGTGCAGCTGCGCGTTAACTATGCATTGTAGTTTAATGATTGTTAACCATTTAAACTATTCAAAGATAATATCTTTTCACTTATTGATATGCATCAATTTATCTGCAAGCCAAATTAACTAACATGGTATGACATAGCCTACATTCATCTGCTCATTCCGTTCATGTGCTTTTTATTGAATGCAGTTAACACAGGGAGAAAGAGAAAATCATGAAAAAGATACCACTTTTAGTACTAGGCGCTGCACTTTGTATCGGCAATATGGGTATGAGCAATATGGCTGTAGCCGCGACCGCAACCAAAGCCAGTAGCAATAAAATTATTGGTCAGGAAATTGCCGTGCTGACTGACGCTCCCGTTGTGCCTCCACGAATCACCAGAAAGCATGCCACTAAAGTAATTGTGAACCTGGAAGTAAAAGAACTAGAGGGTCGTCTGGCCGATGGTGTCAGCTACACGTTCTGGACATTTGGCGGAAAAGTGCCGGGCAAGTTTATCCGCATCCGAGAAGGTGATGATGTTGAGTTTCACCTGAATAACCATCCAGACAATAAAATGCCACACAATATCGACCTACATGCAGTAACCGGCCAAGGTGGCGGTGCGGCCGCATCACTGACTGCACCAGGCCACAGCTCGGTATTTTCATTCAAGGCACTAAACCCTGGGCTATATGTGTACCACTGCGCTACCGCGCCTGTGGCTATGCACGTGGCTAACGGTATGTATGGCCTGATTCTGGTAGAGCCTAAAGAAGGTATGTCTAAAGTTGACCACGAGTTTTATGTGATGCAGGGAGACTTTTACACCCAAGGCAAAAACGGCGAACAAGGTTTGCAAGCGTTTAGCATGGCTAAAGCCATTGATGAAAAACCTGAATATGTAGTGTTTAACGGCGCAGCGGGCGCATTGACCGGCGACAACGCACTAAAAGCGAAAAAAGGCGACACCGTACGTCTATTTGTTGGTGTTGGCGGCCCTAACCTTACCTCATCATTCCACGTTATCGGCGAGATATTTGACAAGGTGAATCATGAAGGCAGCACTGCGGCCCCAGCCAAAAACATCCAAACCACGATGATTCCTGCCGGCGGTGCTGCTTATATGGAGTTTAAAGTAAACGTCCCTGGCACCTATATTATGGTGGATCACTCACTCACCCGCGCATTCAACAAAGGCGCACTGGGCATGCTGAAAGTATCTGGTGATGAAGATAAAGTCATTTACTCAGGCAAGATGACAGATGAGGTTTACCTGCCAGAAGGCACCAGCATGAGAAATGCCGAAAGATCTCAAGCGCAGGCGCCTACCGCTAAAACCAAAGCGGAACGAATCAAATTGGGTGAGGCTATCTACAACAATAACTGCGCGGCTTGCCACCAAACCACAGGGGTTGGCGTACCACAAGCCTTCCCTCCTCTAGCCAAGTCTGATTACCTGCTTAACGGCAAGGCACCCGCCATCAAAGCTGTGACAGGCGGCCTGCAAGGTAAATTGGTGGTTAACGGCAATGAATACAATGGCGTGATGCCATCATGGACCCTTAGCGATGAAGAAGTTGCCAATGTACTCACTTATATTTATGGCAGCTGGGGCAACAGCGGTGATGAAGTAACACCAGACGAGGTGAAACAGCACCGCATAGCCCCAATCAAACATGCTGAATAGCTCATTAAAATTTATTGTCATATTATCTGTGCCTGCCGCCCTGCTTGCTGGGGCGGCGAACGCAGCAGAAGAAATGGTGATGATTCCGCAAGGCAGTTACACCCCGTTCTTTTTGAAAAAAGATGCAGTAAATAGCAAAGCCGCAAGCAAAGTAAAAATAGATGCATTCTGGATAGATGCCACCCCGGTTACCAATCAGCAGTTTCAGGTATTTGTAAGCCAGCATCCAGAGTGGCATTTATCTAATATCAAAAAAGTATTTTCTGACTCTCATTACTTAGACCACTGGAAAAATAATGCCACTACGGCAGACCTCGCTGCACCGGTAGTAAACGTGTCATGGTTTGCAGCAAATGCCTATTGCGAAGCGCAGAACAAACGTCTGCCATCTACCGATGAGTGGGAATACACCCTAAACGACAATGAGCGTGATAAAGAAAACCTACAAAACAAAATCATCGGCTGGTACTCTGTTCCTAATAAAGCGCCGTTGGCGGTTAAAAGCCAACCGGCCAACGGCTTTGGTGTATATGACTTGGTAGGCTTAATCTGGGAGTGGACTGCAGACTTTAACAGCTATATGGCGCCAGCAGATACAAGAAACCCTGGTGACAAGACGCTGTTTTGCGGCAGCGGTAGCTTAAATGCCAGCAATCTTGATGACTATGCCGCTTTTATGCGCTACTCGTACCGTGAAAGCCTGAAAGGCAACTTTACCGGTAAAAACTTGGGCTTCCGTTGTGCAAAGGATGCAAAATGAAAACAACACTAAAACATAAACTTCTGCTGACACTCCTGCTGCTCTGTAGTTATCCATCCTATGCCGATAATCATGAGCACCACCATCAGCCGCAGGAGTCAACAACTACTGCCCCCAGCACAGACTCCATCTTCAACCTTAACGACACTTGGAACGCGGCAAATGGTAACGCTTTCCAGTTGAGTACATTAGGCGGCAAGCCTACCGTGATGGCGATGGTTTATACCTCATGCCAGTATGTATGCCCCCTCACCGTGCAGAATATCAAACGCATAGAGCGCACCTTGAACTCAGCACAAGTGGACAACGTTAACTTCGCTTTATTCTCGCTAGACCCAGAGCGCGACACGCCAGCTAAACTGTCAGAGTTTGCCAAACTGCACAACATTACAGCACCGTCTTGGACTTTAGCGCAAGGTAACGCTGGCGCAATACGCAAACTGGCAGTGACGCTAGGCATTAAATACAAAAAAGTAGAATCTGGTGATTACGAGCACGATGCCACTATTTTTATACTGGATAAAAATGGTGTAGTTAAATACCAGGCAGACGCTATGAGCAAAAATATGAACGGTGCATCTGATGCGCTGAAAACATTATTAAAGTAAATACTGATGACGCTAACTTTTAACCAACTGAATAAGGATGAACAGCACATTTACACAGCGCTGCAATCCGTCATAGACCCAGAAGTCGGCGAAAACCTGATTGACCTTGGCTTGATTTACGGCATACAAATCCAGAACAATATTGCCAAAGTCACCTTCAGCATGACCTCCCAAGCGTGCCCAATGTCAGAAATGGTGATAGAGAACATACATGACGCCGTAAGCAAAGTGCTGGCTGACAATACAGCGCTAGAGCTGGATTTGGTATGGGAGCCAGAGTGGGAGCCCACCATGATGAGCGAACAGGCAAAACAGCGACTAGGCTGGGGTTAAACTGCCTAGCCACAGAAACAGTAAACCAACTGTTAAATCACATGATGCAAACTAATCTAGCCGTGCGCTACCGTATCCCTATGCTAGTAATAGGCTTCATCAGCCTGTTATGTGGCATGTATATCGGCTTAATCCGCTTAGGCTGGGGCTTACCGATATCATCCACTACACATTTAGCACTGCATGCACCTCTCATGGTGTGCGGCTTTTTGGGTACGGTCATATGTCTGGAGCGCGCCGTCGCTATTGGTGAGCGCTGGGCTTACCTGGCACCACTAACCTCTGCTATTGGCGTAGCGTTAATCACTGCAAATGCAGACTCCACTATCGCAATCGTATTGATATTCATCGCCAGTGCGCTACTTAGCCTGGTCTCTCTCAAAATACTGTTAAAGCAGCGCGAGCTCTTTACTTTTACATTGCTGCTGGCTGCCCTGTGCTGGTGTATAGGCTGCGCGCTATGGCTGGCTGGAGTTAGTCTAAGCCGCATTATGCCTTGGTGGATGGGCTTCTTGATTATCACTATCGTCGGCGAGCGTCTGGAGCTATCTAGATTTCTGCGCCCTAGCCAAGGCAGCAAGTTACTTTTTGTATTGGCGCTAGTACTTTTTTTTGCAGGGGCAATAAGCGCCTCAAGCAATGCATGGCCTAACTTTCAATTACTGTCTGTTGCATTGATCATGCTGACGTTATGGCTGATGCGTAATGACATTGTGCGCCATACCATACGCCAACAAGGGCTAACGCGCTACATTGCAATCGCGCTAACCAGCGGCTACGCATGGCTGCTCACTGCGGGCATTATCGGCTTGATTTTCCCGCAGCTAACTATGGGCTCTAGCTACGATGCATTTAGCCACAGTATTTTTATCGGCTTTGTATTTTCTATGATATTCGGCCATGCGCCGATTATCGTTCCTGCCATCACTAAAATAAAAGTCCCCTACCACGCCAGCTTCTATCTGCCATTGGCGCTATTGCATGCTTCATTGCTGGCACGGGTAGTTGGTGACTTTTCATGCTCATCTGACTGTCTATACCTATCTGACTGTCTATACTTAGCCAACCTACGCAAAGCTGGCGGTCTAATGCATGTAATAGCCATCCTCCTCTTCATACTCATATTAGCCACTAACGCACTGCGTAATAAAAAGTAGGCGTATCTGCAAAATAACTGCATAATCCAAGCCCACCATTTAACAAAATGGACAGCCTAACCAGATGGCCAACTAAACCAGATGGCCAACTAAACCAAATGGACAGCTAAACCAAATTAACAGTTAACAAGGCTCGCAGATGAATAAGCTTTTTATTTCCCAAACTTTGTCAGCGTTTTTTATGTTCAAAGAGCTCAGCGCTGAGCAAATCAGCAACATCGCCGAGTCTTCCCAACTGATTGACTACCCTAGAGGCACTTCCGTTTTTAACCGCGGTGAAGCGGCTCTCGGCCTTTATATTCTATTAAAAGGCCAACTCAAGCTAGGCGTTACCTCCCCGCAAGGCAGTGAAAAGATTATCAGCATCGTTTCTCCGGGTGACAGCTTTGGCGAGGCTATTTTATTTCTGGAGCGTCAATTCCCGGTATATGCACAAGCCACGCTGGACTCCCAAGTATTACTAGTCCCTAAAAGCCTGATATTTTCTATGCTGGATAACGACACTATGTTTGCGCGCAAAATGCTGGCTGGGCTCTCGGTGCGTATGCACCAGCTGGTACAAGATATTGAAATGTTATCACTGCAGTCATGCACCCAGCGATTTATCGGCTACTTACTACAGATTAGTGCAGATGCTTCTGATGCCAGCAATGTCAGGCTGCCAGCGAGCAAGACCACCATTGCATCCCTGCTCAACCTCACGCCAGAAACCCTATCACGCACGATGGCAAAGTTGCAGCAACAAGGCTTGATTGAGGTTAATGGTAAAGACGTGATGATTACGGATGTAAAAAAGCTGCGCAGCTATGATTTGAGCGTATAGCGATATAGACAATTAACGTGTCATTTGCGCGTACAGCAGTGGCAGCTCTTTAGGCAGGTCTTCAGGGTTGCGAATCACCACATAACCACCAGCACCAAACAAATGCGGCAGATAGTCACTGGCCTCGGTATCAATAGTGACGCAGAATGGCCGTAACCCTAGCTTACGCGCTTCTATCAGCGCCATACGCGTATCTTCAATCCCATAGCGCCCTTCATACTGATCTAAATCATTGGGCTTGCCGTCGGTGAGTATCAATAGCAAACGTTGCCGTTTTTTCTGCTGTACCAGCAGGCTACTGGCCTGCCTGATGGCAGCGCCCATGCGGGTGTAATAGCCGGGTTTAATAGCCGTGATACGGCCGCGCACCAAGCCGCTGTATTTCTCGTCAAACCCTTTAATGTAATGAAAGCGCACATGGCTGCGCTTGAGGGAAGAAAATCCATACAGCGCAAAGCTATCGCCAGTGGCGGTCAACGCCTCTGAAAACAATAGCAAACTATCGCGTATCACATCAACCACCCGCGCATGGTTAGACACATAAGCATCGGTAGAAAGAGACAAATCCGCCAGTAGCAGACACGCTAAATCACGCTCCTGATTCACCTGCGTGCGATATAACCCATGCTCCGAAGTGGGCATCGTGCTATTTCTTTCAGATGATAGCTGCACCCATGCATCCAGATCCAACTCCTCACCATCCTGCTGCCCCTTGAGCCAATGCCTAGTCGGTGTTAACGCCTGAAATTGCCTGCGCAAACGCTGTGCTGTATTTTTTAATGCAGGTGGCAGCTCACACGGCTTAGTTTCGCTGGCAATTAACTGCTGCAAGCTACAGTAATCCGGCTGCAACTCTTGTCTTTTCCAGTTCCACTCTGGCAGCAGCACACCCTCACCCAGCGGCGTGTCATCTGCGGCACTCGCTGGCAAATCAAGATCAAAGCGCACGTTCGCTGCGCTGGTTTTGCCATCACGGACAATGGTCAGGCTATCCATATCTTCGGCTGCGTTCTGTGCTGCTTCTGCATCATCCTCTTCATCCTGCGGACGATTTACCTTCACAAATTCAGACCATGAAAACAAACTCTCGGCGCGAAACATCATCAGGAAACCGTTTTTGTCTTCCTTTACATCGCTACGTTGTGCCAGGTGCTTACGACGGTTTTTTTTCTGCGTGTTATTAGCGCTTGGCTCAGAGGCAGTATCACCTGCAGCAACCGAAGTGCTGCTGACAGGCGGGTTAGGATGCGGCCACAGCGGCACTGGCTGAAACGGACGATTGGCCAGTGTAATATCACCCACTGTGCCGGGTTGCTGCAACGCCTGCCGAATGGCTTGCTCCTGCGCTGCTTCGTCTGCTGGCAACTTATGTGGCGGGATACGAATGGCGAGTAAAGCATCCACTAATTTAGTATAGCGGCTATGCAAGCCCGGAAAACGCTGCAAGGTGGCTAGTGTTGCCTGCTGATTTCTAACTATCCAAGACCGATGGTTATTGGTTTCGACAGCAGCCAGAGCCACCAGCCAGAAATACAGGTCGCGATTGAGTGCATACTCGGCAAACAGGTCTATCTGTGATGGCAGCCTGAGCACTTCACCATCACGCCAGCATAGCTCTACTTTCTCGCCGCTGCCGGCAATGCGTTGCAACAAACGCCTGCGCGCACCATGCCGAACAGCCGGTGCAGCAGAAATACCCAACCCAGGGTCACCGCCTAGCGCCCTGAAAAAGATAGCAGCAGATTTAGCGATATCATCCAGCTTTACGGTAGCGGCAGCGTGACGATTCTCCGCCGCCCCGGTAATCAGACGATCCCACAGTTCTCCTACGTATTCTTCCATTAACGGCCAAAGGTGGCGCTTACCACCTCGCTCAACGCAACTGCAGTTTCCGCGTCATCGGTTAAGGTTTCCACCAATGCCGCTCGGCAAGCGCGCACTGGGTCATAACCATCTTTAATCAGGGTAGCGGCATACACCAGCAGGCGGGTGCTGGCCACCTCTTCCAGATCATGGTCACGCAAACTTCTGAACGCACCTGCGATAGACACCAGCCGTTTTGCGGTCATACTATCTATACCGGTTTCACCCACTAACACAGCCTCTTCTTGTGCGGCGGTTGGAAAATCAAACGTCAGCGATACAAAGCGCTGCCTGGTTGAAGGCTTCATGCCTTTTAAAAAGTTTTGATAACCAGGATTATAAGAAACCACCAGCATAAATGACGGCGGTGCCTGTAATAGCTCGCCAGTGCGGTCTATCGGCAGCATACGTCTATCATCCGCCAGCGGGTGCAACACCACCGTCGTATCTTTACGTACCTCCACTACTTCATCCAAGTAGCAAATACCGCCCTCACGCACCGCCCTTGTCAGCGGGCCATCATTCCAGATAGTTTCACCATCGCCAATCAAATGCCGCCCGACCAAGTCCGCCGCAGTCAAATCATCATGACAAGCCACTGTATATAACGGCAAACCTAAACGCGCCGCCATATGCGAAACAAAGCGCGTTTTACCACAGCCAGTTGGGCCTTTAATTAACAACGGCAGGCGGTTCTTCCAGGCACGCTCAAACAGCTCGCACTCATCACCGCTAGGTTCATAAAACTTAGCTTCATAAAATGGGGTATTGCCGGTTTGTGTTTCCATAATATCCTTCAATCACAAATTTTCTTTAACACTCGCTGTTAAATAGCAGCTCTTGAACAAATACAGCCCTACATTAAATACGCGATGGCCACCATGCTGCCAACCACCACAAAATAGCCCAGAATAATGCCGCGCCACAGCCAGCTGACATGGCGCAGACCCATAAAATAATTGGCAATTAGCTGGCCTTTGATTAAGGCAATTAGCAGTACGCTCAGCATGACGGCCTTGCCAGCAGCCACTGCCTCGCCAATACAGTAAGTTGCAATAGTGAGTGCAACCAGAGCTAGCCAAACGCATGTAGAAAAATGGTTGTTTGCTTTATTCATATTGCTTGATTCACAGTAGTTTAGTTATGACTAGTGGATGATATAAATCAGCGGAAAAAGCACTATCCATAGCAAATCGACCATATGCCAAAACGAGGCGCCGCTCTCTACGCCAAAATGCTCGGTAGCGGTGTAAGCGCCCTTGTTTAACTTAAACACGACGCAGCCTAAAATAATCATGCCCATCAGCACGTGCATCAGGTGAAATGACGTTAACGTCAGGTAGTACATATAAAAATCGTTGGTTTCCAGTGTGATGCCTGCATCAAACTTTTGCTTGAACTCCCACAGCTTTACCACTACAAACATCGCGCCCAGTGCCATTGCCCCGAGTAGCCAGCGCGCAGACTGTTTGGCATGGTTGGCCTTAATGGCTGCAACAGAGCGCACCACAAAATAACTGCTGGAAATCAGAATCACGGTATTCAAGGTGCCGAGGCCTCGGCTTAATGTAAGCTGCGATGCATTAAACACATCCAGCTGATGCGCACGTGCAAAAGCGTAAACGATAAACAGCACACCAAACACCAGCATCTCTGCGAGTATAAATATCCAGATCGCAAAATCGCCGGGCAAATCTTCGCTTGTCGTGCTATCAGCCTCGCTGAACACTTCAGTGTTAGCTGTAACGGTATTTGTATTCATGCCATACTCCGCAGAGTAATAACCAGCCTAACGAAAGAATTACTCACTAAAGAACAGTTAACTAAAAGAAGGAGTATTGACTCCTTCCTTTAGTTTTAAAACATCACGACTCAGGGATAACTAGCTAGGGCTAACTAGCTTTAGTTTCACCTTTAATAAAGAAGCTAGTGATGTAAGCCAGCAAGCCGATTAAGAACACTACCCCCGCTACTTCACGCATCCAGTAGAAAATCGCTACTGAATCCTGCGTTGCCATAAAACTCATCGGCACCGTAGCAATACGTTGCAGCCATGTTTGCAGCACGCCAGCCGCGGTCAGGAACAAGGTAATAAACACCATAGCCACTGTCATTAGCCAGAACGCCCACATCTCAACAACCTGCGCCTTGTTGCTGTTAGCAGCACGGCCACGCAGTATAGGCATTGCGTATGAAATGATAGTCAGCACCACCATGGCATATGCACCATAGAATGCCATGTGGCCATGTGCTGCTGTCAATTGGGTACCATGGGTATAGTAGTTAACAGGTGCCAAGGTATGCATAAAGCCCCATACCCCTGCGCCTAGGAACGACATCACACCAGTACCAAGTGCCCATAAAGTTGCAGCCTGATTAGGATGCTCACGGCGGCGTTTATTCACCATATTGAACGCAAAGATAGTCAACATAAAGAACGGGATTGGCTCTAATGCAGAAAACACGCTACCCCACACTTGCCAGTAGGCTGGCGCACCTATCCAGTAGTAATGGTGACCAGTACCGATAATGCCGGTAATCAGGGTCATGGTGATAATGACATATAGCCATTTTTCTACCACCTCACGGTCCACCCCGGTAATTTTAATCAACACAAAAGCCAGAATCGCACCTAACAGCAACTCCCATACGCCCTCTACCCATAAATGCACCACCCACCACCAGTAATATTTATCTTTTACCAGATTGTGCGGGTTGTAGAACGAGAACAGGAAGAACACAGCCAAGCCAACCAAGCCCAAGACCAGCACCAGGCTGATTGCGGTTTTACGACCTTTCAGCATTGTCATGATGATGTTAAACAGGAAAGCCAGCACCACGATTACGATACCCACCTTGGTCGGTAGCGGTTGCTCCAGAAACTCACGCCCCATGGTGGCCAGCAAATCGTTACCAGTGAACTTTGCCAAAGCCGCATACGGCACCAGCAGGTAACCTAGCACCGTAGCAGCACCAGCCGCTAAAAACACCCAAAACGTGATAAGCGCCAGCTTGGGGCTGAACAACTCGGTTTCGGACTCTTCCGGTATTAAATAATAGGTTGCCCCCATAAAGCCAAACAGCAGCCATACGATCAGCAAGTTGGTATGCACCATTCGTGCAACGTTAAACGGAATAGCAGGAAATAGGAAATCTCCCACTACATACTGCAAGCCCATAATCAGACCAAATAGAATCTGGCCAAGAAACAGGGCAATTGCGGCGATAAAATAAGGCTTCGCCACTGCCTGAGATTGATATTGCATAATAACTCCTGGTAATGGTGACGGTTAACCTTCAATATTGGGTGGCCAGTTATTGGTGTCAATTTCTGAACTGTATTTCAGGAAATCAACCAGGTCATCCAACTCTTGATCCGTGAAATTAAACTGCGGCATTTGTCTTCTACCAGGCACACCAGTAGGCTGCCCTTTAATCCATGCCTTGATAAAATCAGGACCGCGGCGTTTGTACACATTACCCAGCTCTGGCGCAAAATAAGCGCCCTCGCCTAGCAAGGTATGGCAGCCGATGCAGTTATTGGTCTCCCACAACTTCTTACCATGAATCACTGAAGCTGTTAGATTTTGGCTGTTATCACGTTTGGGTAGTTTTTGATTGGTATCAAACGTTAGCGCTAAAAACAGCAGGAAGAAAAACAGCGATCCCCCCATAAAAATATTACGCGCCATGGATTTAGTAAACCTTGTTGCCATTGCGTCCTCCCCATTAATGTTAATGACGTTGAGAATGTACAGTATTGAAACCATAGCATCCTTGACTTGGGTCAATTATGGGATCCAGATCAAGAAAGGTATTGCTCAACTCCGTACATAACCCCTGGATAAACTACACATGAAACAAACTTCTAAATAAAACCTACAGCACAAACCTCACAGATACCAGTATTAAACCCAACAAAATGTAACACATGGATATCTGCGTCGTTAGTGTACCCTAATAAAAAAACACATCACACCCCAAGGGTTTGATGTAAACTTTCCCTAGAATAATTAATTGGCAGTTAATCATTTACATGCAAATTAACAATAAACCAACCAACCTAATACGACACAAAAGCACCCTGTGGCTATTTACTGGCGCAATATTGTTAACTGGCGCCGTGATTACCCACCAATTATGGTCCAACGCTCAAAATGACAACGTACATAAACTAAACTCCGCCTTAGAAGATTCAGCAGACGTCACCGTAAGCAATTTGCAGGCACGTTTCAGTTCAATTTTAGTCATCATGCGCGGAGTAAAAGGTTTTATCGATGGCTCCGATCTGGTCAAACCTAATGAGTTTCACACTTATATCAAGTCTCTTAACCTGGACAACAGATTCGGCGTACGCGGCGTTGCCCTAGTTGAAATTGTTGATAATCTCAATAAAGAAGCGCACATTACCCACTTAAAGAACCGCGGTTTGATCAGCTATCAAATCAAGCCTGCGGGAGAACGGCAGCATTACGCACCTATCACATTAATTGAGCCTTTAGATGCCCCTAATGCCAAAGTAATTGGCTTGGATGTATTCACCCTACCTACCGCATTAAAAGCACTGGAGCAATCAAGAGATGCAAACGACGCACGCATCTCTGCACGCATGACCCTAGGTCAGGACGCTGGTCAGAAGAATCAGCATGCGTTTGTAATGTACCTGCCAATTTATAAAAGAAACTCAGCGCTCGACAGTTTAGAAGCCAGACGTAATGCCATCATAGGCTGGGTAGATGTTCCCTTCCGCATGAATGATTTAATGAGTGGATTCAAAGGCGAAATTGATCCAGATGTCAGCATCCACATTTACCAGGGCAACGAAGCCTCTGAACAGTCGTTCCTATATCAATCTGCTCATCCGCCGCTGGAAACCAGTTTTTTAAAGCATAGGATTCTGACACAGGCGGTATCACGTGTCATAGAGGTTGGTGGCACACAATGGACGCTGCTGTTCCATACCACACCGGCGTTTGAGTCCCGTATATTACCTTATGGCAAACCAACGCTGGTGGCGCTGCTCGGCGCGACACTCACCATTCTTGCTGCTTTTTTAGCATGGTTTTTATTAAGCAGCAGGCAGCGTGCTGAAAATCGCTATCAAAAACTTTTTGATCAGGCTGGTGATGGCATCTTGGTACTCAATCATCAGCATCAATTGATTGCAGCCAACGTCGCTGCAGTTAATATGCTTGGTTACCAACGTGGCGCCTTGCTCAGCATGCGATTACCAGAGGTGTTGATCAGCAATATCATCGAGCATCCGGAGTTTATTACAAACCTTATGTCCGATATCCCTACCAAGGATGAATGGCAATATCGTCGTGGCGATGGGTCTCAGTTTACGGCTGAGGTGAACTGCAGAAAGTTAGACAAAAACTACTACTTCACCATCATTAGAGACTTAACCGAACGCAAGTTAGCTGAAAATCGCATACGGCATCTTACCCAACTGTATCAAGCCCTAAGTGAAGTCAATCAAGCTATTGTACGCATGGGCGATGACCGTGAATTATTCTCCGTTGTTTGCCGCAGCTCGGTCAATTTTGGCGGTATGAAAATGGCCTGGGTCGGCCAATTAGATCCAGCAAGCGAACAAATCTTACCAGTGGCTGTGCACGGCGAAGGTACTGACTATATTGATGGGTTAGTCGTATCCGCCAATGCTCACATCCCTGAAGGTCAAGGCCCCACCGGCACCGCATTAAGAAGTAATCAAACGATAATTACCAACGATTTTTCCACCAACCCCAATACCGCTCCTTGGCAAGATAAAGCCCAGCGTTTTGGCTGGGGCTCATCTGCATGCTTCCCGATACAGCGCGACCAAAAACCTTTCGCAGTGCTCAATGTTTACCATGAAAGCGCTAACGCTTTTGACAATGAGGCAATTGCACTGCTACAAGAAATGGCTAGTGACATAGGTTTTGCACTAGACAATTTTGACCGGGAGCAGAAAAAACAAAAACTAATGTCAGAACTTGACTATGCGCATAAGCATATCAATCAGATCGTGAACCTTAGCCCTGCCGTGATTTACACCCTAAAACCTAATGCGGATGGCGTGTTCAGCTCTGACTTTATTAGTGAAAACATTTATCAGATTACAGGCTATACCAAGGAAGAATGGCTGCAACATAACTTTTGGATTAACCACGTACACCCTGAAGACGTAAACGCTGTTATAGCGTCGCAAAATATCTTATTTGAAACCGGAACACTGAACCATCAATACCGATTCAACCATGCGAGCGGCGGCTACATATGGATAGAAGACCAGTTAACGCTGACGCACGATGACAACGGCCAACCAATAGAAATTGTAGGCGCATGGCTGGATATTACCGAGCGGCTATTTGCTGAAGAAAAACTACGTATCAATGCCAAAGTGTTCGAGTCCAGCCATGATGGCATTGTCATTACCGATGAACACAATAAAATCATTTCTATCAACAATGCATTTACCAAAATCACCGGCTATGAAGCAAAAGAAGCGATAGGCAAAAATCCGCGCATGCTGGCTTCAGGCAATCTGACAGAGTCTTTTTATAACGGGATGTGGGAAAGCGTTCACACCAAGGGTAACTGGCAGGGCGAGGTCATTAACCATCGTAAAAATGGTGAGGTTTATACCCAATGGCTTTCTATCAACACAATTAAAGATGCAGACGGTAAGGTTACCCAGCATATTGGTATCATCACCGACATTTCAGAACGAAAAATGGCCGAAGAGCGCATACAGTTCTTAAGTAACTTTGACCCCCTCACCCACCTACCCAACAAGAGTTTATTAAACGACAGAACAAAACTGGCCCTCGCTACCGCCAAACGCCTGAAAACAGCTGTCACCCTCATGTTTATTGATCTTGATCGCTTTAAATTGGTCAATGAGTCACTCGGCCCAACCGTAGGTGATCATGTGGTCAAAGAACTTGCGGAGCGCTTTGTATCCTTTATGCGCCCAGAAGACACCGTATGCCGCCAAGGTGGCGATGAGTTTATTTTATTGTTACCTAACACCGATGCGGAAGGTGCTGCCCATGTTGCGAAAAAACTACTGGATATCGTAGCCCAGCCTTTTAATTTTAACGGTCAAAAAATCGTACTGACCGCCAGTATTGGCATTGCAGCCTATCCGCAAGACGGAGAAAGCTTTGAACAGCTCGCCCAATCAGCAGATGCGGCGCTATACCGCGCTAAATATGAAGGTCGTAATAACTTCCAATTCTTTGCACGTCAAATGCATGAACAGGCACACGATATTCTGCTGCTCGAAAGTGAGTTGCGTAATGCAATAGAACATCAAGAGTTTTTACTGTATTACCAACCACAGTACGATAGTAAAACATCCAAGATTGTTGGTTTAGAAGCCCTTATTCGCTGGCAGCATCCAGAGCGCGGCATGATTTCCCCTGCTCGATTCATCCCGATTGCCGAAGAGAGCGGCTTAATTAATGAAATTGGCGACTGGGTGTTACGTACTGCGGTGAAACAGATTGCTACTTGGCAAGAGGCTGGCTTACAAGCTGTGCCGGTTGCCGTCAACCTTTCTGTCGTCCAGTTCCAGCAAGACACGCTGTATGGCAGCGTGTGCCAAATTTTAAGGGATACCAAAGTTGACCCCAGCATGCTGGAATTAGAGCTGACCGAGGGCATCGCCATGGAAGACTCGGAACGCACATTAAACGTACTGAACCAACTGAATGCACTAGGCGTCAGACTTTCTATCGATGACTTCGGTACCGGTTACTCTTCACTCAGCTATCTGAAAAAATTCAAAATTGATAAACTTAAGATTGATCAATCATTCGTGCGCGGCTTAGGCAGCCACCCACAAGATGCAGCCATCATCACCGCGATTATCAGCATGGCAAAAAGCCTGAGCTTTAAAACCATTGCCGAGGGCGTAGAAACCCTAGAACAGCTCAATTTCCTGATTCAGCATGGCTGTGATGAAATTCAAGGCTATTACTTCAGCAAACCTATCCCTAGCGCTGAAGTCACTAAACTGCTGGCTAACCAATAACTACTCACCTGAAAACAAGACTGTATAACACATGAATTTTGATTTGATTTTAACTTTTCTGGCACTAGGTGCTTTTGTGGGCTTGGCTGCTGGCCTGTTAGGTATTGGTGGCGGTGGCGTGATGGTCCCCATGCTAACAGCTATCTTCCTGAGCCAGAACGTTCCGGCGGACCAAGTGGTGCATTTAGCTTTGGGCACATCAATGGCATGCATTATGGTGACCTCTTTATCTAGCCTGCGCGCGCACCATGCCAATGGTGCCGTTGTTTGGCCACTGGTCAAACTCATGGTACTAGGAGTGGTGCTGGGCACATTCTCGGCAACCTTTATTGCATCCATGATTAGCTCAAAGGCACTAGCCATCTTTTTTGCCTGTTTTATGGGCTATGTGGCGATTCAAATGTTCTCTAATTCAAAGTCCGGCCAACACGCCGGCACTGCAGCGCCGCACCACACCATTAATAGAATAGAGCTCATACTCGCCTCCATCGGCATAGGCTCGATTTCTGCCATTGTGTCTATCGGCGGCGGCTCCATTACCGTGCCCTACCTGACTTGGCGTAAGGTAGACATCAAAAAGGCCATCGGCACCTCAGCGGCAATTGGTTTTCCACTTTCCATTGCCGGCAGCGTTGGCTATTTATTAAGCGGCTGGTCGCATGCGGCATCGGTTCCGTATACTTATGGTTTTATTAATTTACCGGCAGTTTTAGTCATTTCCATCACCAGCTTTTTTACCGCACCTATCGGCGCCAACCTGACGCAAAAACTACCGGTAGCCATGCTGAAAAAGATCTTTGCCTTGCTGCTGGCAACATTAAGCCTGAAAATGCTTT
This sequence comes from uncultured Methylotenera sp., assembly GCF_946479685.1. The sequence continues at coordinate 21,773 of NZ_CAMLGS010000025.1, read as the reverse complement.
GGAACTTGCAATTATTGCCTTGTTGCAACTTTTAACGTCAATCCTGACGCCGGTTTTGGCATATAATCCATATCTTATATTATTGCTTTTGCTAACGTTTTCATGCGCAATCACTTTGACGTCATTATTATTGGTGCGGGTCCCAGTGGCCTATCAGCAGCGGCACGTGCGTCCGAGCAAAAGCTATCTTATCTGCTGCTAGAGGCAACAGAAGCCGCCGCCAATACCATACGTAACTACCAGCGCCGCAAATTAGTGATGGCGGAGCCGCGTGGCTTGCCGTTGCGCAGCCATTTGCCATTTGCCGCATCATTGCGCGAGTCTGTATTAAACTCGTGGGAAAACGTGATTGCTGACTACAAAATCAACATACGCTACAACGCAAAAGTGGTGGCAATCACACGTGATACTGAGAACAAAAAGCCAGAAACCTCAACCGCTGGCCCCTTAATCGTTGAACTCAGTGACGGTAACGCATTCACGGCCGACCATGTGATTCTGGCGATTGGCGTGCAAGGCAATCTGCGCAAACTGGAAATCCCCGGCGGCGACTTACCGCAGGTACAGTACCAACTGGATGACCCAGAAGCCTACCAAAACGAAACCATTGTTGTGATTGGTGGTGGTGATACCGGCGTAGAAAACGCGCTAGCGCTCACTGGGCACAATCAAGTGATTGTATTAAACCGCGCCGAAGATTTTAGCAATTGTAAGGAAAGCAACCTTACACAACTCACTGAAGCAAGACAAAGAGGCGCGCTGGACTGGTTACTAGAAACACGCCCGCAATCGATTGAAGCCAATACTAAAGGTGACTTTCCGATTACCTTGTTTGCAGATACGCCTAAAGGTGTAGAGCGCATCCCATGCCATCGAATTATTGCGCGTCTTGGTGCTCTACCCTCTAGACCTTTGTTAGAAAGCTTTGGCGTTGCCTTTCCTACCGCTGACCTAGCCGCCCTACCAGTGCTGTCACCGCGTTACGAATCCAACGTACCTGGTTTGTATATTATTGGCGCTCTTGCCGGTTACCCCTTGATTAAACAAGGTATTAACCAAGGCTATGAAGTCATCGAACACATTCTAGGCAACCCGGTTGAAGCTGCTGATACAGCACTGCTGCGCGATAAGTTTGCCAGCTTTTGCTCAGACCGCGGTATTGAAGATGTGCTGGATAAAATTCAGCGCAGCGTTCCGCTATTGCGCCTACTCAACTCCCTGCAATTGAGAGAGCTGATTCTAGAAAGCAATATCTTGCAGCCAGCCGCAGGCGACATTATTTTTGAACGTAACGACTACAGCACCTCCTTCTTTTTTGTGATTGAAGGTGAGCTGGAAATGTTCATCGACGAAGATGACATTGCGGATGACAGATTCAAAAGTGGTGAGTTCTTTGGCGAAATGGGCCTCTTATCCGGACGACGCAGAATTGCCACGGTTAGAGCCACTACGCCATGCGCGCTGATTGAAACACCGCGCCGCGTCATATTAAAGCTAATCAACTCAGTGCAGGCAATGCGCCGGTCACTGGATGAAGTAGCCATTAAGCGCATCGTACACGCATGCATAGGCCTATCACTCAGTGAAGATGACCTTAACGATCTGGCTACGCATGCGGTGATTAAACAATATGCAGCGGGTGAAGAGCTGTTTCACGAAGGTGATGAGGCCGATGGCTTGTACCTGATTCGACGCGGCTCCGTCACGGTTTCACGCATGATGACAGGGCGTGAGGTGGTTTTATTCTACGTAGCCGCAGGCAATTACGTGGGGGAAATGTCGCTGATTTCCGGTGAGCCGCGTTACGCAACCGTGCGTGCAGCCATAGCCACCGAAGCTATTTTAATTGATGTGGCACGCATGCAAGGCATTATCGCGCGCAACCCTGAAGTACGCGCCTCATTGGATGCACGCTACCTGCAACACTTGCAAGAGCAGGAAAAAAGGCAGCAACTGGAAACCACCTCGGACAACAGCAACGGCGGCTTTTCCAGCCAATCTTCGCAGTCCAGCCTGATCTCGTTTTTGATTCAGCAAGGCGTGGGTGAAGCTACTGATGTGTTACTGATAGACGAGTCACTCTGTGTGCGCTGCAACCACTGCGAGCAAGCATGTGCAGACACCCACGGTGGGGCAACACGATTAGACCGTGATACTGGCCCAATCTACGCCAATATTCGCGTGCCTACCTCATGCCGCCATTGCGAGCATCCTCACTGCATGAAAGACTGCCCGCCCGATGCTATCCACCGTGCACCACATGGTGAAGTTTATATCGATGATAGCTGCATAGGCTGCGGCAACTGCCAGCAAAACTGCCCTTATGATGTGATTCAGATGGCGGTGATTCAGGATCAGCCAGAACAAAGCCTATGGCAAATGCTATTGGGGATTAGGCCTAAACAGGTGGCTTCTACCAACAATACCAAAGTCGCGGTGAAATGTGACATGTGCAAAGACATTGCCGATGGCCCTGTGTGCGTGCGTGCGTGCCCAGTGGGTGCGGCCTTGCGGGTGAACCCTGAGCAGTTATTAGGATATGCAAGTAACCATGAAGAACACCACATAGTGGGATTAGACGATGCATAGAGGGAACGCTTAATGCAACAGAGCAATATGTTCGACTATAAAAACTACCGCTATTTCAAAATGGCGGTGGTGATTATCTTAATTGCATTAGCCGCTTTTCTGTTTTTTGAACCAGCCGTTGGCCATTACGGCGGCAGCTGGCTAGGCTACACACTAGGTACCATCTCTGCATGCATGGTGCTATGGATGACCTGGTACGGCATCCGGAAAAGGCGCTACCGTGGCACAGGCGCTACCCAAGGTTGGCTCTCGGCGCATATTTACCTCGGCACTGCGCTTACATTTATTGTCACCCTGCACAGCGGCTTTAACTTCGGGCTCAACATCCATACCTTAGCCTACGCCTTACTTCTGATTGTGGTTGCCAGCGGTTTTTTTGGCAATTACACCTATATGATTTACCCACGCAAGATGACAGAAAACATGGGGGAAGATAGCCTGGATGGTTTGCTGTTAAGAATTGCCGAGGCAGACAAGCTGGCACGCAAGATTGCGCTGCTGATGCCAGATGAAATCAACAACACCGTACTCCGCGCCTGCCGCGAAACCTCTATCGGTCTAAGTTTAATTGACCAACTCAGCGGGTTTCAACCTAACTGCCCTTCTGCTAAGGCCGTGCAGGAGCTCACACTACTAGGTAAAGATTTAGCCGTAGATCAACGCAAGCTATACCGCGAACTGTATTCGATTATGGTCAGACGTGAATCCTTGGTCAGACGTGCGCGCCAAGACCTAATGTACCGAGCCAGGCTCGGTATTTGGCTATACTTACACGTGCCATTTACCGTAGGCCTGCTAGTCGCCATGCTTGCACATATTGTTGCAGTATTTGTTTATTGGTAAAGGCAAACTTAACACTACCCATCTAAATGCATTGAAATAACAATAATAATGCGGGGCAAAGCAAAAACAGATGAATAGAACTCTTTATGATTAATTGTTTGTTAATAAAAATCACCACTAACTCACGCGGACTACCTGTCCGCAATTACCGCACCATTCATGCGGCAGAGTTAATGATAGGCCGTGGTGCAGAGTGCACAATTCACCTGGCTGACCCCCGTGTTGCCATGCATCACGCAGTGATTAAAGAGCTAGAGGACGGTCACATTTACATTGTCAGCCTCAACGGTGAGGTTGAGGTAGATGGTGCCATCCTGCAAAACATCAAGCTGACGCCGGGTAAACAAATCATGGTAGGCCCGTATCAGCTTAACGTAGAGCCTGCGCCACCCGATGTTAATCTGTCCATCGCACTCACATTAATAGAGCAGCTGCCGGATGATTACCAAGACCTAAAGGCACGTACGCACGACCCATTACCTAATGCCTTTAAGTTCAAGTGGCGTCTATCCATGTGGTTAGCGGCACTGATTGCCCTCACCTTTTTGCTATTACCACTGGCACAAAACTTGATACCGCCATTGCAAACCTCGATGTCCACGCTGCCGTTTGGTTTTGACCGTGTATGGAGCCCAGGTCGTATTTCCACCGCACATCGTCACTTTGGCTCGCAATGCTTTAACTGCCACCAGGCACCACTGAAAAAGGTGCCAGACCAAGCTTGTGTGCACTGCCATCAAGATACGGCGCCACATATTGCCGACCCTGAACTGCAAAAACGCTCGCTCAAGGCCGCACACCGCTTTATTGGCAGTATGCGCTGCGCAGAATGCCATCAAGAACATAAGGCACCGCATCCATTGGCGCGCCAAGATAACGATATGTGCATTAAATGCCACGGCGCTATCAGAACCATAGACCGTGAAACCAAACTGCCCAATATTCGTGACTTTGAAAAACAGCACCCAGATTTTAAACTCAGCTTTAAAACAGGGCCTAACGCCAAAGATACAGTGCGCATCCCACAGGCTGACAAAGCTAAGCTCATAGAAAAATCCGGCTTAGTTTTCCCGCATAATCAACACGTTGGCAAAGTGCAAGGGCCTAATGGCATTTGGGATGTGCGTGAGTTGGCTTGCACCAGCTGCCATCAAGCCGAAGGTAAAGAAATGCGCTTTAAGGCACTTTCTTATAAAAACAACTGCAGCACCTGCCATACCGGCGAGCTACAAGTTGGCCCTAAAGACAACAAACTAACCTTGCCGCATGGCGATGAGCAAAGTATGTTCAATGCCTTAAAGCTATACGCGCCTAAAGAGTTTGATCGCTATTCAGATCAACTCAAAAACAATGGCTGCGCATACTGCCATGAAGTACAGGCAACGCAAGCCGGCGACAAAATGCCATGGCGCACAGCCCCCTTGCACCTGAATAACGACTGGTTTAGCAAAGCGCAGTTTAATCATGCTGCTCATAGAACACAGCAATGCACCTCTTGCCACAATGTGGAAGAGTCCACCAGCAGTGCCGATGTTGCTATCCCAGATCGACAATCATGCTTACAGTGCCACTCTGGTAACACACAGAGACATAAGCGTATTGCAAGCAGCTGTATGTCTTGCCATAACTTCCATAATGCACACCAAGGTTATGATTTGATTACCGGTGCCAAGGTTGAGTCTAAAGACATTGATCTCTTGAACGCATTGCCTAAAGAAGCCAAGCAGCATTAAGCGTGGCAGGTGCGATATAAAAATTTAAACTTACTATCCTTAAATAACCATGACAGTAGAAAAAGTAGATGTACTCTTAGTAGGCGGCGGCGTAATGAGCGCCACATTGGCCACATTACTCAATGAGCTAGACCCGTCCATGCGCATGATGATGGTAGAACGCTTACCCTCAATTGCAACTGAAAGCACCGATGCCTGGAACAATGCAGGTACAGGCCATGCCGGTTACTGCGAGCTAAACTACACGCCTATGGATGATGCTGGCAATATCAGTATCAATCGCGCACTGGCAATCAATGCCTCTTTTGAGGTTTCTTTACAGTTATGGGCAAGCCTAGTAGAGAAAAACGCACTACCGGCGCCAGCAAAATTTATCAATAAAACGCCACATCTAAGCTTTGTATGGGGTAAGGATAATGTTGAGTTTTTACGCCAGCGTTACCTAATGCTTAAAATGCATCCGCTGTTCAAAGACATGGAGTTTAGCGATGACATTGCACAACTCACCGAGTGGATGCCGCTGATGATGCAGCAACGTGATAGCAGTGAAAAAGTCGCAGCCACACGCGTTCGCTATGGCTCAGACGTTGACTTCGGCTCACTGACACGTGGACTGGTTAAGCATCTACAGCAAACGCCTAGCTTCCAATTAAACATCAACACTGAAGTCACCAGCCTCAAGCGCTTAGATAACGGCCATTGGTTAGTCAACATCAAAGACCGTACTACCAAGAAGCTGAAAAAAATTGAAGTCGGCTTTGTGTTCTTAGGCGCAGGCGGCGGTGCATTAAAACTACTGCAAAAGTCAGGCATCCCAGAAAGCCAAGGCTACGGCGGCTTCCCGGTCAGCGGCCAATGGCTGGTATGCAACAACCCTGAAATCATTAAGCAACACAACAGCAAGGTGTACGGTAAAGCCGCGCTAGGTGCACCACCGATGTCAGTACCGCATTTAGATACGCGTATCATCAACGGCAAACCCGCGCTGCTATTTGGCCCATACGCAGGCTTTACCACCAAGTTCTTGAAAAAAGGCTCTTACCTGGATTTATTTAAATCAGTAAAACCGAGCAATTTAAAATCATTATTGGGTGCGGGGCGCCACAATATGGATTTGACGCGCTATTTAATTGGCGAAGCACTGCAAAAGCACGCATCCCGCGTCACCACCCTGCGCGAATTTTACCCGCTAGCGGCTGATGCCGATTGGCACTTAGAAAATGCCGGCAAGCGCGTACAAATCATTAAGAAATGTGATGAAAAAGGCGGCAAGCTGGAGTTCGGTACAGAAATCGTTGCCGCCCAAGATGGCAGTATCGCAGCGCTGTTAGGCGCCTCACCAGGCGCTTCGGTATCGGTACAGGCCATGATTAACGTGATCGAGCGCTGCTTTGCAGACCAGATTAAAACCGAGCAATGGCATAGCAGAATTAAAGCGTTGATTCCTAGTTATGGTGAATCATTGGTTGATAATAGTCAGTTATTGGCGCAAGTGCGTAGCCGCACCTTGCAAGTGTTGAATCTAGGTTAGCTTAAAGACGAATCTGGTTTTAACTTGAATCTTTTAACTTGAATCTTTTAAGTTAAATCACAGGATTGGGCTCACAAGTTCATTTAAACAGGTTGCCACAAAACTCCCCTGCAATAAAATAGGGCAGTGATTGCATAATCACTGCCCTATTTTATTATTACGCAAAACCACCGCTACCAGCGGCGATGTTTCACCGTACTAGACAGCCAAACTGCGTTGGCGTCTTACTTCATACAAGCAGATACCACTCGCCACGCTTACGTTCAAGCTCTGTACAGAACCAAACATCGGTATCGTCATCAGTGCATCACAGGTTTCTGCGGTCAATCGACGCATGCCATCACCCTCAGCCCCTAACACCAACGCAATAGGACCATTCAGTTTAGTGTTTAATAAAGTGCTTGGCGAATCCATGGTTGTGCCTACTACAAAAACACCAGCCTCTTTTAACTCGCGAATCGTTCTAGCCAGATTAGTTACCGCAATAAACGGTACGGTTTCGGCTGCGCCACATGCTACTTTACGCACGGTGGCGTTCAGCCCTGCAGCTCTGTCTTTAGGCGCAATCACCGCATGCACACCCATCGCATCAGCCACACGTAAACAAGCACCCAGGTTATGCGGGTCTTCTACACCGTCTAAAATCAAAAAGAACGGCGGCTCTGTTAAATCTGACTCTAAAATATCATGGATATCTTTGTATGGGATAGGCGTATCCACCACGCGTGCAATCACCCCTTGGTGGCGGCCGTTCATACCGGCCATGCCATCTAGACGGCTGCGCTCTACTTGCATAGTGCGCACACCTGATGACTCTGCCATGCCCAGCAAATCTTTCATACGTGCATCAACACGGTCACGGTCAATCAAAATCTCTTGCACGCTAGCACTATGCTGGCGTAATCGGCTTAATACTGCATGAAAGCCAAATAAAATACGGGCGTCACTCATTTTTTTACCTTACGTTTTGTGGTTGCTTTACTTGTAATTGCTTTACCAGTGGTTGCTTTACTGGCCACTTTTTTGGGTTTACTGGTTTTAGTTTTATTCTTTGGTTTAGGTGAGGCTTTCGATCTACTCGTCGGTTTATCTGAAATCCCTGTTTTAGAACCACGCTTAGGCTTTTTACCAAACGCTTCGCCAAAAGTTACACTTTCAGCTGTTGAGCGCTGCGCACCTGCCTCTTCAAATTTAGGGGTGGATTTTACAGCAGATTGACTGCGAGCACTTGATTTATTCACAGCGCTCTTAACCTTTGAATTTACATTAGATTCAACACCTAAATCATTGCTTTTATTTACCAAAGTAAAATCTATCTTGGTCGTTTCCAAATCCACGCGCACTACTTTAATGGTTAATCGGTCGCCTAAACGGTAACGCACACCGGTGCGCTCCCCCGCCATCTCATGCCGCGCCTTGTCATAGATAAAATAATCATTACCCAGCTCAGTCACGTGCAGCAGGCCTTCCACATATACGCTATCTAACGCCACAAACAAACCAAAGCTAGTCACACCGGCGACGGTACCTTCAAACACCTCACCAATTTTGTCTTGCATGTAAAAGCACTTCAGCCAATTGGTCACATCGCGCGTAGCATCATCGGCACGGCGTTCAGTCATAGAACATTGTTCGCCCAAGCTGTTCCAATCGCCAGCTTTGTAGCGCTCCCCATTCAGCACAGCTTTAATCGCACGATGTATCAATAAATCCGGATAACGACGTATCGGTGAAGTAAAGTGCGCATAAGCCTCATAAGCTAGGCCAAAGTGGCCGACATTATCCGGGCTATACACCGCCTGTTGCATAGAGCGTAGCAGCACCGTTTGCAATAACTGCGCGTCTGGGCGGTCTTTAATCCGTGCTAACAGCTTGCCGTAATCTTTAGCATGTGGTGAATCACCGCCGCCTACGCCAAAACCAAACTCGCCCATAAAGGTGCGCAATAGTTCCAGCTTCTCTGGGGTAGGTCCTTCGTGAATGCGGTACAAGGCAGGATGTTCATGCTTTTTAAGGAACTCGGCGGCACACACATTGGCCGCCAGCATGCACTCTTCAATCAGCTTATGCGCTTCATTACGCGTACTAGGTTCAATGCGCTCAATCTTGCCCTGATCGTTAAAGATCATGATGGTTTCAGAAGACTCAAACTCAATCGCGCCACGTTTTTCGCGCTGTGTTTGCAGCAACTGATAAACGCTGTTCAAATTTTGCAGATGCGGCATCAGCCAGGCGTATTCTTGTGCCAACTCGCCTTCTGGGTTCTGTAAAATATCGAATACTTTGTTGTAGGTCATACGCGCTTTTGAGCGCATTACAGAAGGGTAAAACTTATACTGTTTAACAATGCCTGCGCCATCTATCTGCATATCGCAAATCATGCATAAGCGCTCTACATCTGGGTTAAGTGAGCATAAGCCATTCGACAAAGCCTCCGGCAACATAGGAATCACACGGCGAGGGAAATAAACCGAGTTACCGCGCTCTAATGCTCCCTTATCTAACGCGTCGTGCGGCCTCACATAAAAACTTACGTCGGCAATCGCTACCACTAAACGCCAGCCCTTACCTTGCGGCTCAGCATACACCGCATCATCAAAGTCACGTGCAGTTTCACCATCAATGGTAATCAATAGCATTTCTCGGCAATCAATGCGGCCTTTGTAATCATCAGGCTGCACGAGTTTAGGATAAGACTCAGCTAGGTTAATAGCCTCTGCGCTAAATTGATGCGGTAAGTTATGCTTACGTAACGCAATTTCAATTTCCATGCCGCTATCGGCATAGTTGCCTAGCACCTCCACCACTTTACCCATCGGCTGAGCATGGGATGACGGCTGCTCGGTAAGCTCCACCATAACCACCTGGCCAGGTTTTGCCTGCATATCCAAATGATATGGAATCAGAATATCCAGGTTTATGCGCTTATCTTCTGCCGCCACTATTGTTACGCCAGCCGTGCGTATCACTCGCCCAACCAAACGTTGCGTTCTGCGCTCTAGCACCTCTACAATTTTGCCTTCAGGGCGCCCTCTTCGATCCAAGCCGCTCATGCGCACCATGGCACGGTCACCATGCATCACTTGCGACATTTCTTTCGGGCTGAGGAACAAATCTTCCCCCTTGGTTTTATCGTCAGGAATCAAAAAACCAAAACCGTCCGGGTGACCTTGGATCACACCAGCAATTAAATCCAGTTTATCAGCAATACAGAGCGCACCTTTTCTGTTTTTAATAATCTGACCTTCACGCTCCATTGCATTCAGTCGTCTATTAAAAACTTCGCGCTCATCATTGCTGATGTCTAGCAATAGGTACAATTGCTCTACGCTAAGCGGCACACCTTGATCACTCATGGTGCTAAGTATCAGTTCGCGACTAGGTAGCGGCGTTTCGTAGCGGCTAGCCTCACGTGCAGCGTGAGGATCATTACTTCTTTTATTTTTGTGAGTATTTTTATGGTTTGTCATTGACAAAGCTTACCTTTAATATAAAATTCAACGCCTTGATTTGCTAAGTTTTTGAGTAGCAAATGCCCAGATGGCGGAATTGGTAGACGCGCTAGTTTCAGGTACTAGTATCGAAAGATGTGGAGATTCGAGTTCTCTTCTGGGCACCATCATATTTATCCGGCCATAAGCCGCTATTGACCTTGTAATTTAATCATTACGATCATGCCACATTGTAACGCTAACAATGATGCTTTGGGGCGTGATATCAATAAAGAATCAAAAGATTCAATCTATCACGCCGATATGACAGGCTTAGTTGTAAGCCGAGTTGGCGCCCTGCTGTACTTGCAGTTGCTTCAGTTTAGTTGAAGGTACATTAGCCAGCAAAGCCACGGCTTGCGCTCTGCGCCCAATATTTAATTTCTGGAAAATTCTTTTTAGATGGCTTTTCACTGTATTTTGGCTAATGCTCAAGATCATGCCAATTTCCTGATTGGTTTTACCAGCCTTAATCCAGCTAATCACTTCAATCTCACGCTCGCTCAAGCAAGATAAGCTTACCTCATCAGTCGTTGCCAGCACGTCCAACCGCTCTAGCGGTTTAATCTTACGCAAAATATAATCAATATGCGGCATGATGAAATCCATCATCTGTACATTCATTTCCAGCTTATATTCTTTACTAAAGAACACATATAAGCACTCTTCAGCACTTCGTTGATCTCTCACAGCATAAACAAGTAGTGAATTTATCTCGCCCAACTGATCAGGAAACACTGCCCGAATCTTTCTAAAGATTGCATTTTGAGCCGCAGCATCGATCACAAAACAATCACTTCCTGATGCAACCCAATACTCGTATAAATCAGCTAAAAAGTCACTCACACGCTCTGAGGCATCAATAATGCCAGAGGTTCTCAGATCCTTCAGGTTAGAGGCTGCATCGTAGTGTAATTGGCCATCTTGCTGCTGCCTCAGATCACCCCAAGCCGTGAGCAGCATGTCGTGTGGAATTAGCTCAGCTACACTATTCTGCAGCCATACAAAATAATCCAAATGAGTTTTAATTTGATGCGAACGCTGAATAACAGCTGTCGCTATATTTACGTATTGATTGATAGATTCTTTTTTCATGATTTGGCACCTATTCATGAGCGTTTTTCTCATGCTAATAAGATTGCAAATTGGATGCCAAAAATCAGCTCTATAAAAATCAATAAGTTACAGAGAATATATCTTAGAAAACAGTAAGTGTTGTTATGTTGCCGACTGTAATGTCAAAATCACAACACATTTTCCACAAAACGGGTGAATGCGGGTGAATGGATGCATGTCTAAAACATGACAGCACACTTGAATGCTAAGTTAAGCTTAAACACTAACTTATGTTTGAATATAAAACTACATTTGCAAAGCATAAATCGCCGGTAAATTTCGCCACCAGCCATACACATCCATACCATAGCCAAATACGTATTCATTTGGCACCTCAAGGCCCACAAAATCCGCCTTGATTGGTTTTTCATGATCTAGTTTTTTCTCAATTAGCACCGCAGTAAGTACCCGCGCAGCACCCAGCATCATACATTTATCCTGAATCGCCTTTAGCGTAATTCCCTCATCCAGAATATCATCTAACAGGAGCACGGTACGGCCTGATAAGTCGAGCTTAGGCAATGCTTTCCACTCCAACATTTTACCTACCGTTTTATTTTGATATCGGCTTGCATGCACGTAATCAAGCTCTAGCGGAAAACTCAACTGAGTAAGCAAGTGACCAGAAAATACAACGCCACCACCCATGACACAAATCACCACAGGGCTTGTCGCCTCTAGTGTTTTCGTAATGTCACTCGCCATAGTGGAAATTGCCGCTTCCACCGCTGCTTTTGAATGAATAATGTTTGAGCGCTCTAACAGCTGTTGTGGGGGCAATGTTTCCAATTGTCGATTAACTCATCAAAAAATTAAAAAAGGAAGAAACGCTTAAAGCTACAAACCGGCAGATACCGCACGCTAAAGCACACTTATCGCTAGTGCACCGTGACATGTTGTGGCGAGGCCTGCATATGCGCATCGGCACTGCTTACCATCTGTGGGCTATACTCCTCCACCCAGCCAGATAACTCAAGCTTCATTTGGCTTTCATGTGCACCGTGTAACCCCTCGATCCACACCAGTAGATTGTTTACCCAATTCAAATCAGTGGTTCGAGCTTTTGCAATGCGTAATTTTTCATGCGGTGTTGGCATAGTGTGTTCATCATCAGCCAGCAGTTCTTCATACAGCTTTTCACCTGGGCGCAAACCTACGTACTCGATTTTAATCTCATCCGCACTAAAGCCAGATAACCTAATCATATCCAAGGCTAAATCGGCAATCTTTACCGGCTCACCCATATCCAATACAAAAATCTCACCACCTTTACCCATTAAACCAGCTTGCATTACCAACTGCGCAGCTTCTGGTATCGACATGAAGTAACGTGTAATTTCCGGGTGCGTAATGGTGATTGGGCCACCCTTGGCAATTTGTTCACGGAACTTGGGAATCACGCTACCGCTGCTGCCCAATACATTACCAAAGCGCACGATTACAAAGCGTGTGCCATCTCCACCTTGCAGACCTTTACACACCATTTCCGCTAGACGCTTACTTGCACCCATCACGTTAGTTGGGTTTACCGCTTTATCTGTAGAAATCAGGACAAACTTACTCACGCCATGATCTTTACATGCTTTTGCGATAGTATGGGTGCCGATTACATTGTTAGATAGCGCCTCCCAAACATTGCCATTTTCCATCATCGGCACATGCTTGTAAGCTGCCGCATGGAACACCACCGATGGCTTATGCTGCGCTAATATATAATCCATTCGCGTACGATTTTTCACATCACCCGTCAGATAAATCAACTTAGTAGGCAAGTTTAAAGCACTTAACTCCTGCTCTAACTGATAAAGCGAAAATTCAGAAATATCTAAACAAATCAGTGCACTAGGCTGGTATTTTACAATCTGTCGGCATAACTCAGAGCCAATCGAGCCACCGGCCCCACTCACCATCACCACTTTTTGGTCAATCAGCATCTGTAAACCTGAACTATCCAGTTTTACCGCATCACGGCCAAGCAAATCTTCTACATCCACTTTACGAATCTGCGAAACGCTGACCTTGCCACTCATCAGGTCATCAATCGCTGGAACCGTCATCACCTCGAGTTCCAATGCATTTGCTAACTCAATAGCTTCTCTGCGCTTTTGGTGATGCACAGATGGCATCGCCACAATGACATAGTTAACGCTTAAATGACTAGATACAGCTTCTAACTGTTGGATCGTGCCTCTGACTTTAACACCAAATACCTCACGCCCTAACATGGTGGCATCATCATCTAATAAAGACACAACCCGCCACTGGGTACTGCGCGCCAGGTCTTTTACCAACGCAATAGCCGCCTCGCCTGCCCCTAACACAATCACAGGCTCCCCTTGTTTTAAGGTCGAGCCATATAACACATGCTCTTTCCAAGCCCGATAAGCAAAGCGACTTCCACCCATGGCCAATATTAGTAACAGCGGATCTAACACCAGCACAGAACGGGGAATCACCACATTGGTTTTGACCATAAAAAAGAATGCGGCCAAGAGTATGGCAGCAGAGCTTACCGCTAGAAAAATACGCTTTAGGTCAGCAACGCTGGCAAATCGCCATACGCCGCGATACAAACCAAACCCAACAAACACAGCAACTTGTAGCAACACCACCCAGCCTACTGTGGCCAGCATTTCAGATGAAAAATCAGCAGGAATGGAAAAATTAAAACGCAACAAATAGGCAATAACCCACGCACATGCTGCTGCGACAATATCGTGAAATATTGCTAAAAGAGTGCGTGGATTTATCATTGTTTTTTTCATTTAGTAATTAAGTAAGTACATTTTAATGCGTTATGCCATTCTAATGCTGAATGCCATCTCTTCTTAAAACTTTTACAAAAGTTAAAACGATAATCCACACATCAAACCATAAAGATTGACGCTGCATATAAACCACATCCAACTTCACTTTATCAGGAATAGGCAACTCATCCCGGCCATTGATTTGAGCCCAGCCAGTTAACCCTGGCATTAAGGCATCCACCCCATGCCGGGTACGTAAAGCGATTAAATCATCCTGATTAAACAATGCAGGACGGGGCCCTACAAAACTCATATCCCCTTTAATGATACTCAGTAACTGCGGCAACTCATCCAAACTGGACTTTCTTAAAAAAGAACCAATTGGCGTCAAAAACTGCTCGGGATTACTCAATAAATGTGTGGCAACCGCTGGCGTATCCACGCGCATAGAGCGAAATTTTGGCATCTTAAAAATAACATTGTGCCGACCGACCCGATCAGACCAATATAAAGCCGGGCCTCTGGAAGTAAGGCGCACCATCAGCAAAACAAGCAGAAATGGAAAAACTAAAATTAATGCAGCGCTTAACGCTAAACATAAGTCAAATAAACGCTTCATTCTTTATCCACCTCGCTCAAACTTCTAGCAGTAGCCCTTAAACCATCGACAACTGAGATCGGAGGTATCCATCCAAGCATTGTATGTGCTTTAGTAATATCTACCTGCAAATTACCACATAACCGCTGCGCCACGTCCCGCTTGCCAAGTATAGTAGCAATTAACTCCAGAAGCCTTTGCGGGATAGATAACAACCTCGCCTTTACTCCCAAAGCTGTTGCACATGCTCGCAACAGTTCTGTAGTAGAAAGGTCTTCTCCATCAGAAACCAGGAACACTTGATTAGCTGCTGCATGGTGATCAATACATCGCACAATCAAACTAACAAGATTGCCTATATATACAAAACTACGTTTATTATGAATCGCACCTAGCGGCAATGGAATGCCGCGTTTAACGGCATGCATCATGCTGGCAAAATTTGCCTTCACTCCCTCTCCATAAACTAGCGGCGGACGGATAATGACGACTTCCATCCCAGTTTCATCAGCCAGCTTTAGCAATTCCTGTTCAGCCTCATATTTGGAAATACCGTAAGCATCTTGTGGTGAAGGAATATCTGACGCTGTAAAAGGCTTATCCGATTGCGTAAGCTCACCATTAACCTTGATTGAACTAACAAAAACAAAACGCTTTACTCCCGCTTTCACTGCTTGGCGAGCCAAGTTCAGCGTACCATCTACATTAACTTTACGAAACTCCGATAATGGATCAATACTTTTTTCTTGCATCACATGTACACGAGCGGCAAGATGTATGACGACCTCAATATCTTTTAAACCCGTTGACCAATCAGTATCACCATTGATGTCGTTAATACAAACTAACTCCACCTCTTGTTTATTTTTACTTTTAGATCTTACAGCAATCCGAACAATCCAATTTTGCTTAATAAGAATCTTGCATAATGGCTTTCCCACAAACCCATTACTACCTGTAACTAATATTTTCATAGAATAGAAATGTGTAATTAAATATTTTTAAATAAAGAAAAATTTAATATTTTTGATATTTAAAATTGTTGATATCATTAAGTGATGCTAATTGAAAAGTTTACAAACTAATACTTATAAAATCACTACCTCACCTAATCTCTAAAAAATTAAATTTAACAATAAGTAAATCTAAAGCTTTTCCTTCCGTAGCTTAAACCTAATATGAAAACATTTAAAATAGATATCGCAATACAATCCTATAAAAAACCAGAATCTTTAATATATTCATTATTATCACTTCATCGTCAATCAAAAGATTTTGTAGATGTAGTATGGATAAACGATGATAAATCCGGTGATGAAATTCTCGCTATTTATAAATCAGAAGCTTTAGCACAAGCATTAAGCCCTTGGAAAATTGAGGTTAGAGAAAATATTCATAGAATGGGCTGGTGGTTATCATTTGTAAAAGGTTATAAGCCGAGTTATTTATCTTACCCATATATGTGGTTTAGAATGGCTTGGAATTTTTATAAAAACAAATCTCTTTTTGTAGATAAACAAGATATCAGATATCAATGGGCTATAGATAACACTAAAAAAGATTTTTTGTTTTTGATGCACGATGATATTAAGTTTCAAAAAAATATTGTGCTTGAGTATTATACAAGCATTACAAAGCTGGTTAAACCTGCCATTGTCGGGGACCTTGGACAATGTTGGAGATGTGCTTATAAAAAAGATGGTTGCACACCAGCAAAAATTAAATCTGGTTACAGACCTCATCGTCATTGGCCATATACAAAATTAAGCTCTAGTGATCATGCGTGGGCTTGTCGGGTAAATGAATGGTCTGCATTATTATCGATCTCCGCAGCTAAAGAAATTGAGTATAAACATCACCTATTTTTTGGAAACTTTGACAATCACGGAGATACTTCCGCATTTTGGTTTGCTACCGCTGTCAATGATGGCTTTTCATTTGATGACCCGATAGATTTTAATGACAGAGAAAGTTTTTATAATCATGGTGAAAACGGAAAGTCTGGCCACTCTGTTTGGGTTTCACAAGGCGAGGGACGCACTACTTATAACAAAGTGGGAATACGTAAAGCACTAGAAAAAGAATTTCAATTTCAATGGGTTTGGGAGTATTAATAAGTATAAAGCTCTATGGAAGCTGTTGCGTTTAGTTCCATTTCATCAAGTTTACATTTCACATTGTCTAAAAGATATGAAATAAAATACTAAACGCGAGATACATTCGATCGGAGAATCTTCGCCTTGCTTTACAAGCAAAGCTTAATAGCCGCAACTTATCAATTAACCTATTACTAATTAAATATTTATTTAATTTTTTTAAATCTGAATTATCGGATAACCCAATCGAAACTTGCAGAACTTTCAAGACCTCGTTTCGATACCACCCATCAAATATCTTTCTAAATCTGGCAAGTTTAGCTTTGCACCCATTATTAGCACCTATAACATTATGTGCATGTTGACGATACTGTACTGAAGGACAGGAGTCAATCAACCAAGTATGACCTAAGGATCTGCAAACAGCATAAGTAAGCCAGTCGTGCAAGGCTACACTGTTAGCTATAGTTGAAAAATTGGAACTTGATAACACTTGATTGACTTGATTGACTAACCAAGGAGTCATTAAAAAAGTGCATCCAGGCCCCGCCGATTCAAAAATATAGTCGTATTCGCGTTGAAGCTGTGATTTTTTGATTAACTTTTCTTTACCATCCGACCAAAATGCTATTACATTTGAAGATACAGCGTCAACTTTGTGCTGTTTCATTAGCTCAACATGGTTTGATAGCTTTTCAGGAAACCAAATATCGTCCTGATCGGCAAATGCTACATAGTCAAAGTTAGAGAAATCAGAATCAGTGATTAGTCTGTAAAAATTACGGCCTGCACTCCCCAATAATCCTATTGTTGGCAATAATTTGAATCTAACATCTTGAGTCGATAAGTTTTGTATGTATTGATAGGTACCATCATTAGAATTATCGTCAGAAATGTTTACCTGAATCTGGACATTTTTCTGATTAGTTATACTCTCTATTAGTGCTGGTAAATAGTGTATTCCATTATAAGTGGCTAACAATATTAATATTTTGGGATTCTTATTCATTTTATTATTTATAGAGCTTATATTTACTAATTACATTTAATAAAAGCATAACGACATCTTTAAAAAAGCTAGTCCATCCATTAGAAAAAGAATGGAATCTGCCGCTAAGCAACTCTTTAAATAAACAAATGGCAGAGTTCAGTCTAGGGTTCATCAATTGAGACCTAGCGCTCAAATGCTCTATTTTACCGTCTAATAATGCCATAACCTCAGCGTTGTCTCCAATCTGAGAGAGTTGAGATAAATGGTTTTTTATATCTATAAAACCATCTAATGAAGTTAAGTAATGTTTGTTGCCTAGTCGCTTAGTTAACTCTATTTTTTCAAGTAAACTCAACTTTCTAGCACCTATTTGGTTTTTACTATGCTGTCTATACTTGAATAGGTTTTGGTTGATTATTGCAACTTTATCCACACTTGAAATAAGCAATGCAATCCAGGCATCATGTATCCAATTATTTGAAATAGGGACTATAAATTTAACATGCTTTTTTGCAAATGCGGCCGCAGCTCCAGTTACTATATTTCGTCGCATCAAAATATTAAAAAATAAATTATGAGAAATTTCTAATCGCTCTTTTTTGTTAAAATAAAGGCTATCAAACAACGAATATCCTAATGGTGTTAAATTCTCATTAACTAATTCAGCATCAGAAAAAACCAAACCGGCACCGCCATTGATAGCTTTTTCTAAAACTTCTATCTTGTTTGGCATCCAAACATCATCCTGATCAGATAACACGATTATTTCACCTGAACAAAGGTTAATAGCTTTTTCAAAATTCTTAGTTGATCCCAAAGGTTGCTGGTTATTTTTAAATATACCCACAGTAAAAGGCGCTGCTTTGGCGAACCTATCTAAAATCTCAAGTGTTTGATCAGTTGACCCATCGTCACAAACAATTAACTCATCAGGCAGCACTGTCTGAATCAGCATACTTTCTAGCTGCTGCGCTAAGAATAACTCACCGTTATAAGTGCACATTGCAACTGAGATATTAACGTTACTCATTATTTTTCTAGTCTCAATTTATAAATACAAAGCTTTGTTATGATCATTTCATGATTAAAAAAGATGATACATACTCCCTTATATGAAATTTTTACACTCAAATATACTTAAACCATATTAAGACTTGATATCAATGAAATGTAAATTCTCATAAAACATGACGTTAAGCCGTTGAGAATGGACAACTAAACTCTACTTTTAAAAAAAACACTAACATCTTCGACAAACCTTCTCACCATGTTCAACTCGTCATTTTGTGTTTTTAGCACAGAATTTAAAACCTTGTCTTTAGTGCTTCTTGCAAAAGCAAGATTTTCAACCCCATAAGCTAAACCATACCTATTTTCAATATTGGGATGCCACTCATTTTCTGAAACACCACTGTCAGGAATAATGATAGAGTCTGCGCCACAAAGTGCTGCGAATTGAGAGTAATTAGTGTATGTATCATACGAATAAAAACATTTAACTCTTTTAAAAATCTGAGCAATCTCAATATGAGATTTATCATCTATAAGAACCGAGTCAGATAAATCATGCACAATTTTTTTGTGCTTCCCTTTTCTTAAACAGTATGCAGAGCCAACCCTGCTTTCATACGGTAACGCACCTTGTAGATTATAAATACCCAATTGCGAATGCGTTATATTTAGTCTATTTTTAGAAACCACAGATCCAGAGTAGTTGAAACCATCTGCAAAGTTATTGTAGTCTACGTAAAACTCACCTTCCCCGTAAAAAACGTTACCAGTATGGAAACCTGGCTTATGTAAAAACCACCTAACTACATTTTTTGCATTTAATGGATTACCAAATACTATTTCAGGATAAATTACTACATAATTATCACCCTTGAGATCATTTATATCCCCATTGAATATAGGTGTTTGAAACTCTGTGTTTGTTTTGTAATTCACCAACCTATCTCTTACAAGTGATTTTAATAAAACATAAGCCACATTTAATAAATTAAATTTATTAACCTGCAAGTTTTCGAAGTAAGGATATAAGTAACATTCGAAGCCTAGTTGATTTATTATCGAACAGAGCTTATGTAAAATAATAACTCCTCCAGAATTTTCATCATAAGATGTTGAGAAAACAATAAATTTCATTAAATTACTCTCTTTTCATACTTGTAAGGATAAATACTTTAAAATCACTAAAAGCATTTAACTTCAAATAGTAAGCAAAAGCTAAATAGGATGCAGCACCCAAAGCTGCAAATAGAATGACCTCTATCAGATAGTTCCAATGTACCCAGCCTTGAGAAAAATAGATCATTAAAGCAATTAGAGCAGCAAGTATAAAACTTGGGGAAAAATCTAGAAATTGCTCAACCAATGAGTAGTTAATAAGCTTAATCGAATAGTAACTGTTACAGAAGTATGCAATAAAAGATGAAAGAACCTGTCCGAGTAGAATCGCTTTCACCCCCTGACTTAGTGTCATGGCCAAAATTAATATAGATATTGAGACCTTTATTACCTCAAGCTTCAAAAACAAATCTGATCGACCTTTAACCTTTAAAATATTGAGATTTATTGCATGGAGTGGATACAAAACAAAACCTAAGCACATAATTTGGAAGTAACTAGAGGCTGCCCACCACTTTGCAGAAAAAAACAATTTAAACAAAGGCTCTGCTAATGCTGCCGCAATAAGAATGGTGGGAAAAATAATAAAAACAGATATTCCTAGAATTCTTCTATACGCTAGTTTAAGCCGGGAAGTATCGTCTTGAATAGAAGACAAGACTGGATATGTAACATTTTGAATGGCATAGACAAGCTGCCCCATTAAGACATCAAGCATCCTCTCCGACAAATAATATAATCCTGCCGTTGTTGTGCTATAGAGCTTTGCAATTACAGCTGCAAAAATATTTTTTGCTAATATCGATAACACGCCTGAAATAAATAATTTGTATCCAAAATTAAGTATCTCTAAAAAAAACAAATAACTAACAGAAAACCTTGGTCGCCAAGTAGACTTAAACCAGAGGAAAATAGTAATTAATAATGCCGATGAAATCATTTGCCCAATTAAAGCCCAGACCCCCATCCCAAAATAACCCATTGCAATTGCTATCAATCCAGAAACCATGGAAGCGGGCAGCGTAATTTTGACTTGAGATTTGAAGTCTAAACTTCGTGTCATGATTACAATTTGAATCACTTGAAAAGCATTAATCACAACAACCAAACCAGATACTTGAAGTAGCGCTGTTAACCTAGGCTCATGATAAAAATCAGCAATCCATGGCGCTGCAAAGTATAAAGTTATATATGCAATAAAACCTAAACCTAGATTCAGAAAGAATGCAGAACTAAGATCTAAATCCGAAACGTCTGGAAGCCTTACAAGCGCCTCTTTAACCCCAGAGTCCATCATATTTGTGGCTAGTGCTAAAAATAACGCCATCATTGCTAACAACCCAAAGTCTTCCGGGGCTAAAAAGTAAGCAAGTAATAATGTAACTAGTAAAGAAATTGCACGCCGGCCAAGTTGCTCGCAAAAGTTCCAGATGACGCCAGTTATTGTTTTTTTAGATAAAGACACTTTAAGCCTGCATATTCTCAATCAAATTAACCATGAGATAGATTTTATGGAAAGTAAGCACTTTCAGGAGTGCTATGGATTAGTAGCCGAATTTGTATCTAAAACCTCCATTTAGAGTGATTTAGTAAAAATTTCACTCATCCAATATCACGGTGAAATTGTTAAATATTAATCCAGCTCCCCACCTGCGCTGATTCACTAACTTTCTCTAGAAATCTGATACCTTCTTCTGCAACAACTGTACCGTGAACATACTTATTACTTCTCGTTTTACTCTTTTTGAAAGACCTCAGGTCATCAGCTATATCTGCATATAAATTAGCAAATGCTTCAATAAAACCAGAAGGATGCCCTGCTTTAAAACGGTTGTATCTTGGTTCTTGAGCAGTCTTTGCTTCGCTTGAGCCTCTGTCCAACACATAATAATGCCCATCATTATCAGCCCA
>NZ_CAMLGS010000024.1 GCF_946479685.1 uncultured Methylotenera sp. | reverse complement strand
GTTTCTGGTACTCAAAACCTTCAATCGTAAAGTTTGCGCTAGGTAGGCCTAAACTGTTGACCCAGTGTGGAGGGTAACAGCCTTGAAATGCCATGTTGTGCAGGCTGATAATGGATTTAGCGCGAGCATGTTCCGTAAGCTTCATATATGCAGGAGTTAATCCTGTTTGCCAGTCATTACAGTGAACAATGTTAGGCTGCCAATCCTTAAGCGGGGAGTGGTCGCTTGCCAGCACCGCTGCAACTTTTGATAGCACGCCAAAGCGTACGGGGTTGTCTTGCCACTCCAGCCCTTGCTGGTCTGCGTACGGCCCGCCATCACGCTCATAAATATCAGGCGCTTTAATCACCAATACTTTAATTTGTGTGCTCTCTATAGTGCCGAGTTGCACTTCGGCTTGGCCTATTTGCGGTAAGTAGTCTAGTGATGCAACCGTGGTTAAGTCTTTTACTGCTGCTAACACAGCAGGGTAGCCTGGCACTAGTATGCGAATATCAACACCTAAACCCTGTAACGCGCTAGGTAGTGAGCCGCTAACGTCCGCTAATCCACCTGTTTTAATCAGTGGAAAAACTTCAGAGCTTACAAATAACACTTTCATTGCCATGATTTTCTCGCTAAAGTTCTTATGTTTATTTTAGTATTGGCTAAATACGATAAAAATATTTTACTATACGGCGCTACTAATCTGGGTTTGAGAGTATGAATTCCGCGATAAATTTTACAAATACACTAGCTGTGGGTACAGGTGCTGCATTGGGCGCATGGAGCCGCTGGGGATTAGGGATTGCCTTTAACGCAATCATGCCCAATCTGCCGCTAGGCACGCTTATTGCTAATCTGGGTGGTGGTTTGCTAATGGGTGTGGCGATGGGCTTGATTGGTCTAGGTGGGTTGGAGAATCCCAGTTTACGTTTATTTGTCACTACAGGCTTTCTCGGTGGTTTGACTACATTTTCTGCCTTTACTGGTGAGAGTTTGTCTTTGTTACATCGCCATGATTATTTTTTAGCGGCGTTACATGCCTTTACACATATGTTCGGTGCGCTGCTGATGGCGGCGCTAGGGGTTGCTGCTGTACAGTATTTTAAGCAATAGACGTGGCGATGGAATTTAATGTAAAAAGCCCAGTCACAGTGTCATCTATATTATTGATTGTTAAGTGAGTAGAAATGTATTTTTCATCGAGTGCTTTAAAAACAGGATTATTAGCATTACTTTCAATACTTATGTTATCAGTGACCAATATGGCGAATGCAAGCTGTTCTGCGTTATACAACCACCAGTTTTCTACCCTGCAGGGTGGAAAAATTAATCTGTGTGATTATCAAGATAAGCCGATCTTAGTGGTGAATACTGCTAGTAAGTGTGGCTTCACCCCACAGTTTGAGGCGTTAGAGAATTTATATAGCCAGTATAAAAAACAAGGTTTGTTAGTGATTGGTTTCCCATCTAATGACTTTAAGCAAGAGTTAAGTGACGATAAGCAAATCAGCGATTTTTGTAAGTTAACCTACTCAGTGAAGTTTCCTATGATTAGCAAATCATCGGTCAGTGGTAAGACCGCTAATCCATTTTACCAGCAGCTAATTGCAAAAACCGGGCAGTCGCCAAGCTGGAATTTCTTTAAATACGTGATTTTGCCTGGTGGTAATGATGTGTATGCGTTTAGTAGTGATGTAAAACCAAACGCAGCGGAAATTTTGAGTAAGATTAAGCCTAGCCTGAAGTAGCGGTGATAAATACTAAGTGATAAAAGTACTAATGGTATCGGTGAATACCAAATGAGAATATCAAATAAAAAAAGGTGCGATAAGCACCTTTTTTTATTTGATTCACGCTAATGCCAAGCCAATTACTTGCTACTGGCAGGGTGGCGCATTTTTTCCAGAATAATCGCAGAAAGCTCTTCCACAGAACGGCTGGTGGAGTCTGCCCAGGTAATGCCAGCGTTACGCATGAGCGTCTCTGCGGTGGCAATTTCTTGGCGGCAATTATCCAGTGAGGCATAAAAACTGCCGGCTCTACGTTCGTTGCGTACCGCATGCAGGCGTTCGGCCTTAATGGTTAATCCAAAAATCTTACCTAAATGTTTATTGAGCACTGCCGGTAGTGTGCCTCGCTCAAAGTCTTCAGGAATCAGCGGATAGTTCGCAGCCTTTACGCCAAACTGCATGGCGAGGTAAACGCTGGTTGGCGTTTTACCACAGCGCGATACGCCGACTAGAATCACTTCCGCTTCTTCCAGGCCGTTGTTGGTCATGCCATCGTCATGGTTAAGCGTGAAGTTAATCGCTTCCATACGCTCATTGTAGCTACTGCCCATTACGCTATGGGCAATCCCAGCGCCGGTTAGTGGCTTTTGTTCAAGCTCTAAGCCTAGCGGGTCAATAAACGTATTGAACAGGTCAATAAAGTAAGCGTTGCACTGCTTGAGTGAGTTACGCAAGGTAATGTCACCCAAGGTCATAATCACAACTGGACGACCGCCGTCTTCCTCTGTGGCGTGCACTATGGCCTCTTGCGCTAGCTTAATCTTCTCTAGCGTGTTGGTAAACGGTAAGCGCACTTGGGTAAAGTGAGTGCTGGGAAAATGCTCCAGTAACTTACCTAGTGCGCCTGCCGTAATGCCTGTGCCGTCAGAAACGAAGAATGCGGTACGTTTGATCATGACAGTCTATCCGTGTTGGTTGACTATTTTGTAAGGCGTTGCCAAGTTGCAACCACGGTATCAGGGTTAAGTGATACAGATTGGATGCCTTCTTCCACTAACCATTCCGCGAAGTCTGGATGGTCTGATGGGCCTTGACCGCAAATACCTACGTATTTACCTAAACGGTTTGCTGTGCTGATTGCCATTTTTAACAATACTTTCACTGCATCGTTACGCTCATCAAAGCCATCTGCCAAGATGCCTGAGTCACGGTCCATACCTAAGGTTAGTTGGGTAAGGTCGTTTGAGCCGATAGAGAAGCCGTCAAAGTAAGCCAAGAATTGCTCAGCCAATAATGCGTTAGAAGGAATCTCGCACATCATGATCAAGCGTAAGCCATTCTCACCACGTTTCAAGCCGTTGGCAGCCATGATGTCAGTCACCGCTTTAGCTTCATCTAGAGTACGCACGAAAGGAATCATCAACTCAACGTTGGTTAAGCCCATTTCATCACGTACTTTTTTCATGGCGATACATTCCATCGCAAAGCACTCTTTAAAGTCTTCTGCCATGTAACGTGCTGCACCACGGAAACCAATCATTGGATTTTCTTCATCTGGCTCGTAGATCTCGCCGCCAACCAATTTTTTGTACTCGTTTGATTTGAAATCAGAAGTACGCACAATCACTGGTTTTGGATAGAACGCTGCTGCAATCGTTGCAACACCTTCTGCCACTTTGTCGATATAGAACTGTTTAGGTGAAGCATAGCCGCGTGAGCGGTTTTTAATTGTGGTTTGAATCGCGCTTGGCATGGCTTCCATATTCAAAATTGCTTTTGGATGGATACCAACCATGTTGTTGATTACAAACTCTAAACGTGCCAAGCCTACGCCGTCGTTCGGTGTTTTAGCAAAACTGAACGCCATGTCCGGGTTGCCCACGTTCATCATGATTTTGCATGGTGCAGGTTTTAGTGCAGCAGCAGCTTGTGTGCTTACGTCGTATTCAATTTCACCGTGGTAAACAAAGCCTGATTCGCCTTCTGCACATGATACGGTTACCACTTCACCCTCACGTAATACATCAGTTGCGTTCACTGCACCAACAATCGCAGGGATACCTAATTCACGCGCAATAATCGCAGCGTGGCAGGTACGGCCACCACGGTTGGTCACTAAAGCACTAGCGCGTTTCATCACTGGCTCCCAGTTCGGGTCAGTCATATCGGCTACTAGCACGTCACCTGGTTGTACCAAGTGCATGTCTGCTGGGTCTAGCACGATACGTACTGGGCCTACGCCTACTTTTTGTGTTACCGCACGGCCTACCACTAATGGTTTTTCGCTGTGTTTGTTAAGTTTGAATGTCTCAGTAACATTGCTAGCGGCTTCTTGTGATTTAACAGTCTCAGGACGCGCTTGCAGAATGTAGAGTTTGTTGTCTACGCCGTTTTTACCCCACTCAATATCCATTGGGCAGCCGTAGTGCGCTTCAATGATCATCGCATAGCGTGCTAGTTCTAGCACGTCGTCGTTAGACAATGAGTAGCGGTCGCTATCAGCTGGGTCGACCTCAACTGTATGCGTACTTTTGCCCGCGCGAGTTGCATCACTGAACACCATTTTGATCAGTTTAGAGCCCATAGTGCGGCGCACGATAGATGGTTTGCCTTGCGCTAGCGTTGGTTTATGTACATAGAACTCATCAGGGTTCACCGCACCTTGCACCACTGTTTCACCTAGGCCGTAAGATGATGTAATAAACACTACGTCTTTAAAGCCAGATTCAGTGTCAATCGTGAACATCACACCTGCACAGCCAATATCGCTACGTACCATTTGTTGTACGCCTGCTGACAAAGCTACATCTGCGTGCACAAAGCCTTTATGTACGCGGTATGAAATTGCGCGGTCGTTGTATAAAGAAGCGAATACTTCTTTGATCGCATGCAGAATGTTGTCTAAACCGTGGATGTTAAGGAATGACTCTTGTTGGCCAGCAAATGATGCGTCTGGTAAGTCTTCTGCAGTAGCAGATGAGCGCACTGCAAAAGTAGCGCCGTTACCTGACTTAGCAATCAGTGTTTCATAGTTTTCAGCAATTGCCTTTTCCAGTGCTGCAGGAAATGGTGCTGCCATAATCCATTCACGTACTTGTTTACCACAGGCAGCAAGTGCTTGTGTGTCATCGACGTTCAGTTTATCAAGCTCAGCATTGATTTTGGCATCCAAGCCATTTTGCGCTAAAAATTCACGATACGCATCTGCAGTAGTCGCAAAGCCAGTAGGGACGCGTACTCCTTTTGCAGACAGCTGAGAAATCATTTCGCCTAGCGATGCATTTTTACCGCCGACTGAAGGGACGTCTACGTTGCGTAAATTTTCAAATGGAATAACGTGGGCTGACATGATAGTTCCTTAGTTCAAACAAATGATTAATTTTCTAACTCGATACTCGCGCTTCATTTAAGGTAGATTAACCCGTTTGGGTGATGCCTTATGCAAGAAAGGGGAGGTGAATGCGTTAGATTATTTTAATAATCCCTCATTTTGCCTAATTATGTTGGGGTTGTCACCTGAAAAAAATGCACATTGAGCAAAATCTTTGTTTTTTTAAATGTGGTTTAACACGAAAATTATTGGCGCATGAATGTTTTTGCGTATGAAAATTGCTTAGCCTAAGCTAAAATAAAAAAGAAGCTAATTATCACCATTAATACGATCGTCACTATGCAATGTTACACAGAACAAAGCGTTCTCACCAAGAGCGTTTCATTAAAAATCAGTTCGCTAGGAATGATCAATGACCGCTAGTGTTGAGGTGTCAACCAGTGGTCGCTTGCACATGGGTTTTTTCGATTTGCACGGCGGGCTTGGTCGCAAATTCGGCAGTATAGGCTTAAGTTTAACAGAGCCAAATTTGGTGCTAACTGCTAAACGCGCTAAATCGCTGCAGGTATCAGGAGCAGATGTGGTGCCAGACTCAGTGGTTGCTCGCGTGACTAAAGTTTCGCGGCAGATTTTAAGCGCAATGAACATTGCAGATGCTGTTGAGATTAACATCAGTGAGGCGGTGCCTGAGCATTCAGGTTTAGGGTCAGGTACGCAAATGGCCCTAGCGGCAGGTTCTGCGATTAGCCATTTGTATCAGCTTAATTTAAGCAGTATGCAAATCGCGACCTTGACCGGGCGTGGTAGACGTTCTGGGGTGGGAATCTCTGCATTTGATTACGGTGGCTTGCTGGTAGATGGCGGGCGTGTAGTGACTGCAGAGCATGCTAGCCCACCGCCAATGTTGGCGCGGTATGATTTCCCCGAAGAGTGGGCTATCTTGTTAATCTTTGATGCAGGCGAGCCTGGTATTCACGGTGAGCAAGAAAAAGTTGCGTTTAATGAGCTGCCAACGTTCCCTGAGAGTTTGGCTGCGCATTTATGCAGGCATGTACTGATGCAGGCGATGCCAGCACTAGTGGAGCGCGATTTAGTCGCTTTCGGGCAAAGTATTCAGGTACTGCAGCAGCATGTAGGCGATTACTTTTTGCCGGTACAAGGCGGCAGATACGCCAGCAGATTGGTGAGTGCAGTGCTGGAACGCCTTGAAGCCATGGGCGCGCCATGTTTTGGACAAAGCTCTTGGGGACCAACCGGTTTTGCTATTTTTGCCAATAAAGACCAGGCAGAACAGCATTTGCAACAGCTAAAAACAAGTTTTACCGATAGCGCACTTTCATGGAAAATTTGCAGTGCATGCAATCATGGTGCAAAATTCCATAAATTCGACGTAACCCCATAACAATGAAGATGGTTAGGTTATGAAAACAGACACAGACAAACTAAAATTAAGGAAAGTAACAATGGAGAAAGCTAGCATTTTGCATTTATTCACGGCCGCGAAGAACGCAAGTCCGTTCGACGCCAACATGGCCTTTGACGCTGGCTTTGATAAAATTGTGCCGTATACCAATGTTGAGCTCTCAGAAGTAACTGGTTTAACGCAAGATGCAATTTTCTCACGCGGCCTGTCAGGCGTTAAGCGTGAGGCTATTTTTATCGGTGGTCGTGATATCGACTTGGCAATGGACATGCTAAACGCTGCAAAGAAAGCAATGTTTGCACCTTTCGCTTGTTCAGCGTTTGCTGACCCATCTGGTGCATTTACTACTGCAGCAGCGATGATTGCAAAAGTAGAAGCGCATCTTAAAGAAAA
Organism: uncultured Methylotenera sp.; assembly: GCF_946479685.1. Next base: position 33,945 of record NZ_CAMLGS010000024.1, on the reverse strand, counting down.
CTTTGGCGAAAGCTTGACTGGTAAAACTGTAAGCGTATTTGGCTGTACTGGCCCAGTAGGTAGCTGTGCATCTATTATTGCAGCGCAGCAAGGTGCTAACGTGCAAATGGTTGCACATAGCTCAGTGGCTGCGGTTGAGCCTAAAGCTGCTGCTTGGAATGAAAAATACCAAGTAAGCATGAAAGTGGTTGACGGTACCACAGAAGAGAAAAAAGCAGAGATTCTTGCGCAAGCTGATATCGCGATCTGTTCTGCAGCAGCTGGTGTGCAAGTGATCAGCAAAGAGCTATTGGCTGTGGCAAAAAACCTGAAAGTAGTAGCTGACGTGAATGCGGTTGCACCACTTGGTGTAGAGGGCCTAAGCGTAAGTGATGATGGTGTGCAAATTGAAGGCACTAACATTTACGGCATCGGTGCGATTGCTGTAGGTCAATTGAAATACAACACACAACATCAATTGCTGAAACAAATGTTGCCATCAGACCAGCCATTTGAAAAACCAAAATATTTGGAATTTTCAGCTGCATTTAAGTTGGCGCGTGATCTATTAAAAGTTCACTCTTAATCATTGCCTTATCAGCGCGGCCTTATGTTGAGGCCGCGGTCAATGCGGGCTACCGTGTGGTAGCGATTGATGCATTCTCTGACGCGCAAACCACTGCGCTGGCTGAGAAGGCGCTGGTAGTAAAGTACGATGAAGTTGGATTTGATGCAGAAGACTTACTGCAAACGTTACATGCGCTAGATAACGAAAACCTAGATAACGAAAATTTAGGTAGCGAAGGTTTGCAGTTAAGTCGGTTTGCAGGGTTTGTGTATGGTAGTGGGTTTGAAGCGCAGCCGGATTTGTTACAGAAAGTAGCGGCGTTAATTCCAGTAATTGGTAATTCTCCTGCAACTTTGGCTGCAACCAAAGATTTAAACGTGTTTTTTACAGCCATGCAAAGGCTGAATATCAAGCATCCTGAGACTTTAGCGCAGTTGCCTGCTGAGGTTGATTTAAGTTTGTACATACGTAAATTGTCTGGCGGTAGCGGTGGTGTACATATCCAGCCTGCTGCGTTAATGCATGGTCATGCTCTAGAACATCATTATTTTCAACGTAAGCTTGCAGGTGTGCCGGTTTCGCTATTGTTTATCGCCAATGGCAAAGATGTTGAAATAGTGGGGTTTAATGAGCAGTGGGTAAGTGCCAGTGCACAGTTGCCGTATCGTTACGGCGGCGCAGTGAGTCATACTGCGTTATCTGTTACTTTGCAGCAGCAACTGTTAGAGGCGGCTAGGCAGTTAACGATAGAGTTTGATCTGTTAGGCTTGAATAGCTTAGATGCGATTGTGCATAGAGATTATTCAGATAATTCTGCAGATGCGGGCTCAGCACAGGTTTATGTGCTGGAAATAAACCCCAGGCTAAGTGCCACGGTTGATTTGTACGATAATAACGGCGTTTTGTTTGAGCGTCATATGCAGGCGTGCATGCATAGACGCTTGGTTGATGATGGCGAAGTTCAGGCTAAGTATGAAACGGCATCTAAAGCACATGCGATTGTGTATGCCGAAGTTGATATAACGTTAGAGGCGGAAATGGTTTGGCCAAGTTGGGTGACGGATACTCCTGGCTTGCTGAATTCGCCATTAAAGATTGTAGCTGGTGCTCCAGTTTGCAGTGTGCTGGCATATGCAAATAATGCAGATGCAGCAAAAAAAGAAGTGCTGGCTAGAGTGCAGCAAATTAAAAATTTATTACAATCTACACATTAAAACAAACCTCGCTTTCACGAGGCTGCCTTTCGCGAGGCTAATGTGTAGTGCAAAGGAAAAAAATGCAAAATACCTCTTCAACTCAAACAACAGCGCCTAGTGTTAATCAGCTTAGTGCGCCATTGGTAAAAAGGCTAATAGAGCAAGCAGAGACTTTGCACGTTGGTGTTTCTAAACATGCTACTGGCTGCACTATTGTCGATGCTGGTATCCAGTCTCCAGGCTGTGCCGAAGCTGGTCGTTTAATCGCAGAAATCTGTATGGGTGGCTTGGGTGTGGTTAAGCTGCAAGCGGATGACCGTTTTGCTGACTGGCATGATGCTATCGCCGTGAGTTCAACGCAGCCTGTGCATGCATGTCTGGCTAGCCAATATGCAGGTTGGGCACTCAGCCATGAGAAATTCTTTTCATTAGGTTCAGGCCCGGCACGTGCTTTGGCGCAACGTGAAGACTTATTTAAAGAGCTGGCTTACGTGGATAGCGGCACCAGCACTTGTATCGTGCTGGAAACAGACAAAGTGCCACCAGTTGAAGTGATTGAAAAAATCTTGCGTGACACCAAAATGGCTGCGGAGCAGTTAACCATTATCTTGACACCGACTACCAGCGTGGCTGGTGTGGTGCAAATTGTAGGCCGTGTGTTGGAAGTTGCGTTGCATAAAGCACACACCTTGCATTTCCCGTTAGAAAACATTGTGAGCGGTACCGGTTTGGCAGTATTGCCACCAGTAGCGAATGATTTTATGACTGGCATGGGTCGTACCAACGATGCGATCTTGTTTGGTGGTTTCGTCAGCTTGCAAGTGAAAGGTGACGATGCCGCGGCAGCAAAACTGGCGCAAGACTTGCCAAGTAGCGCATCTAAAGATTACGGCAAAACATTTGCTGAAGTGTTTAAATTCTACGAAATGGATTTCTACAAAATTGACCCAATGTTGTTCAGCCCAGCTAAAGTGGCTGTTACCAACATTGATACTGGCAATGTGTTCGAAGCTGGTCAGTTAAATGCAGATTTGATTAACATCTCATTTCGTTAAGTGTTAGTGTGTAGATTGAACCCTGAATCATTTTAATTATTAGTTTTACGCGCTTTGAAAATACCTATTTTTACCGATGATGCTGGTTGGCAGGGCAACCAGCTCAAGCTTGCCTTTGCAAAGCGCGGAGTTGAAGCCAGCTTTGTGTCACTTCAGGATTGTGTGATTGACCTTTCACAATCACGCCCTCAGATTCATATCCCAGGTTTTGATGCTAACCCTTGTGCAGCTTTTGTGCGCGGTGTAGCAGGCGGCACTTTGCAGCAAGTGATTACGCGCTTGAATGTCCTGCATCTATTAACCATGCAGGGTGTGCGCATTTACAATCAAGCACGTGCAATCGAGCGTACTGTAGACAAAGCCATGACCAGTTTCCTGCTACGTGAGCATCAGGTGATGACGCCAGCTACTTGGGTGTGCGAGTCTAGATTGCAAGCAGAAATGGTGCGTGAGCAGGCTGTGAAAAATCATCAGCAGCTGGTGTTAAAGCCGCTGTTTGGCTCACAAGGGCAGGGTGTGCGTAAACTAGAAGCGCACGAACCTTTGCCAGTGCCAATGCAGCAGTACGTAGATGGCGTATATTACTTTCAGGAATTTATAGAAACCGCTGATGCGCCGCATGATTATCGCGTATTTGTAGTGGCTGACAAAGTGATCTCAACTATGCGTAGATTAGGTGACGGCTTTGTGAATAACGTTGCTGCCGGCGGGCGTTGCGAAGCGGTTGAGGCGGATGCAGCCATGGTGGAAATTGCCTTAAAAGCAGCGCAAGCGGTAGATATCGATTATTGCGGCGTTGATGTGATTCAGGCCGCAAGTGGCGAGTATTACGTGCTAGAAGTGAATAGCATTCCTGCATGGCGTGGTCTGCAGAGTGTGACGAATTTTAATATTGCCGAGGTCTTGGTAGATGACTTTTTGCATAAGTTGAATCAGCGAGTCGCGTGATGGCAACTCAACTAACACCTACGCAATTAGCACAAGCCTACAAAAACGCATGTATGGGCGAGTTGCAGGCATTGAAGCCTGGCAACGTGCATGCGTTCTCAGATGGCCACGGCATGACGATTCAGGACTTTATTCAAAGTGCTGATGTATCTGCAGCGCCGATTGCTAGCGCAGGCTTTTCTGTTGGTGAGCGTGTTTTTTATGCGGTAGAGGCCACTCAAAATGCGGTTGGGCAAAATACCAATCTGGGTATGCTGCTATTGTGCGCGCCACTGCTACACGCAGCTGCAAATTTGCAAGCTGGCCAATCATTATGGCAGCAGCTGCAGCAAACGCTTAACCAGTTAAGCGTAGAAGATGCCGCTTGGGTGGCAAAAGCGATTGTGCTGGCCAATCCAGGTGGTTTGGGCAACTCTGCGCAGCATGATGTGCACGATGCCCCTAGTGTAAGCCTGCTGGAGATGATGCGTTCAGCGCAAGATAAAGACCGCATTGCCTGGCAGTATGCGAATGCTTTTCAGGATGTGGTGGATTTTGGCGTTAATTTATATGCCGATGCGCTTCTGAAGTGGGAAAATGCGGCTTGGGCAACCACTGCCTTGTATTTGGGCTTTTTGACCAGATATGCCGATACGCACGTATTGCGTAAGCACGGGCAACAGGTTGCCAATATCTTGATACAAGAGGCTAAAGAAATCGAAGCTAGCTTGTGGGCGACAACTAACCCCAAACTCATGCAAAAGCCACTGCTGGTTTGGGATGCTTCACTCAAAGCCAGGAGAATCAACCCCGGAACCAGTGCAGACTTAACTGTAGCTACGTTGTTAGCGAGCGATTTGGCGCTTGCAAGATAACAATAAATCTTCATATTGTTTTGCTCTAGTTTTTACTGGCCATTGCAATGCGCTTATAACAACGACTCCAAATGCCTAAATTATAGTTAGTCAGTGAGCAATAATTCGGAATGAAAAATATAAATGAAAATTGCATTGTTGGAAGATGATTTGGCTTTTGCTGAAGTGTTGATTGAGTGGCTTCAGGAGGACGGTTTCGAGGTCGATCATTTTAAATCTGGAATAGATTTCTTACGTCAGTTTCCGCATGAACAATATGATTTATGTGTTTTTGACTGGGCTTTGCCTGATATGGATGGGCCTGATGTCATGGTTAGTATTAAGCTTAGAGCCAACAAGCTACCTCCCATTATTTTCTTCACAGGTAGGTCTGAAGAGGAGGATATAGTTCGTGTAATTGAAACGGGAGCCGACGATTATGTGGTTAAGCCAGCGAGCCGTCTGTTGCTAATGGCGCGCATCCATGCATTGCTTAGGCGTACATCTACTCAGCTTCTAGATGAGACTAATTACAAGTTTGGTGCATTAATGTTTGATGCGAAGCTAAGAATTGCAACTGTTGATGGTGAGGAGGTCAGGTTAACCGATAAAGAGTTTGATTTGGCATTGTACTTCTTGAAGAATGAGGGGGCTTTGTTATCAAGAGTGCATTTGATGAATGTAGTGTGGGGTGCTAGCTCGGATATAGAGACACGTAAGGTGGATGTGCATATTAGTCATTTGCGATCAAAATTAAAGCTTACGTCAGAGCATGGTTGGAAGCTAACCTCAATTTATCAGCAGGGGTATCGGCTAGAGCGTAATCGGTAGGCAGTTATCACCACTAACAAGTAATTTACAAAACTTAACGTGCCTCTATTGTTGGGTATTGAGAAAAATTGCGCGGTTCATGGTATTTTGTTAAATACAGTTAAAAAATAACTTGCACAATGTCCATAAAAATAAAAAACCCACCCAGTCCACCATTGGCTTTGTTACTAGGTGTTAGCAATATTGCCTCTACTGATGAAGTAATGCAACCCGCACATATAGTAGCTATAAGCTAGTAGTGATTATGCAAATTAATGACAAGCTGTTTACAGCCATCGCACTTGCTTTAATAGCGTGCATATTAGCGTTAAGTGAAGTTTTGGTTCGATTTGATCATTTATATTATGATTTAGGCCAGTACTTAAGTTCCAAAAGCGCGCCCGATAATATTGTGATTGTTGCAATTGATGAGGCTAGTATCGATGTTATTGGTCACTGGCCTTGGTCTAGACGATTTCACACTGAGCTCATCAATCATTTAAGCAATGAAAAACCTAAAGCAATAGGATTCGCTCTTGCTTTTTCAGAATCAGAGCTCGACTCAACAGGCGTAGACTATGCTTTTGCGCAAGCGATTGGACGTGCCGGTAATGTTGTATTGCCCATTTTTATTGAGTCATCGTACGTAGGGGGTGGCATCAAGCAGAGTCTGCCAATTGCACCTTTAGCCTCAGCTGCTGCTGGATTAGGTCGCCTGCATATTTCGCTGGATGCTGATGATGTTGCACGCAGTGTGTATCTGTGGGAAGGAGTGTCTAAGGCTGGTCTGCCCACATTGGCTTTGCCTCATTTTTCACAATCAGTTTTACAGGTGGCTAATTTATTACCAGCCAATACACGCACGATTCCTCCCGTTGTCCCACCTGCTAAATCAAACAAGGTAAGTGGGGTAGTAGACCAGCGTCTAATTTCTTACTCGCAACGTAAAATTGATTTTTTCGGGCCACCGCGGCACTTTAATCACATATCCTATGTGGATGTGTTAGCGGGTAAATACCCCTCTGGTTTTTTTAAAAACAAGCTCGTACTAATCGGTGTGACAGCTTTGGGGTTGGGTCACTCGTTGCCCACTCCGGTTTCAAGCTTTTTGCAACCAATGTCAAGTGTAGAGTTCTATGCTAATACGATAGCAGCTATGCAAGACTCTTCATTGGTAGTAGCTGCGCCTAGTTGGGCTGTCAGTATGTTATGTGTATTTTTAGCGATACTTCCGCTGTTATGGCTGTCTAAGTTGCGGCCTTTGCAATCTTTGTTATTGATTGCAATTTACTTTTTTGTGATTGTTATAACTTCGCTTTTGATTATGCGTTGGTGGGGCGTTTGGGTTCCTGCATCAGGCGCATTGGCGGCAATACTGTTGGCGTATCCAATCTGGAGTTGGCGCAAATTAAACTCAGCGCAATTGTCTTTAGACAGGGAGTTGCAACGATTGCGTGATGAGTTAGTGGTATTGGGTATGGTGACGGAAGATAGCTTGGGTAGGGTTAATATTGATCCGTTGCAGTCAAGGGTGTTAAAGGTAAATCTGACGGCGCAGCATTTGCGTAATTTGCACAAAAGTAGAAATGATACTTTGGCTTTTATTACACACGATATTCGGGCTCCGCTTGGTGCCGCAATGATGCTGCTAGATAAGTTTGAAGCCAACAAATACTCTGAACGTATGAGTAAAATGTTAACCCGTGCGCACAATATGGCTGAAGGTTTTTTGCAGGCATCGCGTGCTGAGATGGCTAATGTGAATAGATTTCATGAGCTCGATATTGTTAGTCTTACGCAGCAGGCGATTGATGATGTGTATGAAATGACAACTGCAAAGCAGCTTAAACTGCGGAAGGATTTTCCTGAAGACGGTGCGTGGGTTAGGGGGGATTTTGGTTTGCTGTTGAGAGCAATTTCGAATGTTTTGCTTAACGCAGTTAAGTACTCACCGAAAGGTGGCGTTATAAGCATCGTTTTAACAAATGATGCACAGGCTGTCACCTTAAAAATAATCGATCAGGGGCCAGGAATACCGGCAAAAAAAATCACAAAAGTGTTTAGACGATTTAGTAGAGCAGAGGGCGAGCATCAGGCGCAGGAAGGCAGTGGACTAGGTTTGTATTTTGTGAATGTGACCATCAAGAAGCATCGTGGCAGTGTTTCTGTACAGAGTGAAGAGGGACGCGGAGCAACTTTCATTATTTCACTTCCATTAGAGCGTCGTAAAAGTAATAACCCTGTTGTGAGTGAGCGCAGAAAGCATCAAGTGTCGCCATTTTATGACACCATATAGTTTTTAACATCATCACTTTTAAGATATAATCTTGGACTTGATTTTGTATATGAGTTGTATTCAGATAATTTTTTAGGAGGCAGTAATGGCTAATTTGTTAGAGCAATTAAAATCTATGACCACTATCGTGGCAGATACTGGTGATGTTGAAGCGATCAAGGCAGTTAAGCCTGTTGATGCAACAACAAACCCATCATTAGTGCTAAAAGCAAGCCAATTGCCACAATACGCACCTTTGATTGAAGCTGCTGTTGCATACGCAAAAGCACAAGGCGGCACTAAGGCTGAACAAATTGACAATGCAGCTGACAAATTAGCTGTGTTGATTGGTGCAGAAATCACTAAAGAAGTACCAGGCCGTATCTCAACAGAAGTTGATGCACGTCTATCTTTCAACCTAGATGCAATGGTGGCTAAAGGCCGTAAATTGATCAAATTATACGAAGAGTCAGGCATCAGCAAAGACCGCGTACTGATCAAATTGGCTTCAACATGGGAAGGCATCAAAGCCGGCGAAATCTTAGAAAAAGAAGGCATCCAATGTAACCTGACATTGTTGTTCGGTTTCGGCCAAGCACGTGCATGTGCTGAAGCTGGTGTATTCTTGATTTCTCCATTCGTAGGCCGTATCTTAGACTGGTACAAAGCTAAAAACCCAGGTACAGAGTACACACAAGAAACAGATCCAGGTGTGGTTTCAGTACGTGCTATCTACCAATACTACAAAGAGCATGGCTACAAAACAGTGGTAATGGGCGCTTCATTCCGTAACACAGGCGAGTTGGTTGCTTTAGCTGGTTGTGATCGTTTAACAGTTTCACCAAACTTGTTGCAAGACTTGGCTGCTACTGAAGGGACATTGACTCAAGTGTTGAAAGACACTGGCGCAACTAAACCAGCACCAGCAAAAATGACTGAAGCTGAGTTCCGTTTTGAATTGAACCAAGACCCAATGGCAACAGAAAAACTTGCTGAAGGTATCCGTGGTTTCGTAGTTGACCAAAACAAACTTGAAGCAGCATTAAGCGAGAAACTTTAATACCTTGGTTTTAATTTAATACCCCTGTTTTAAATGCATTCAGTATTAAACTTGGTATTATTTTTGTAATTAAAGCGTAATCGTTGCGCTTTAGAATTGACATAAATTAGCTGGGCATTTACCATGAGTGTCCAGTTTTTTATGAGGCCGAATTTAGGCACTTAAATTCGAACTAGTGAAAGTCGAAACGCAGTTATTCTTAAGCTGACTATCTCGTAATTAATTGCGAATAATTGGCTAAAGTTTGGTGTGAGTCGAGTTTCGCAAAATAGCAATAAATGTAATTCTTAAAATTATTAAACGGAGAAACACCATGGCATTAACACAAATGGCATTAGATTCATTAGATTTCGACGCAACAGTTGCATTAGCAACAACAGTTGCTCCACACGTGGACATCCTTGAAATCGGTACACCATGCATCAAGCACAACGGTATCAAATTGCTTGAAACATTACGTGCTAAATTCCCAAACAACAAAATCTTAGTTGACTTGAAAACAGCTGACGCTGGTTTCTACGAAGCTGAGCCATTCTACAAAGCTGGTGCTGACATCGTTACTGTATTAGGTATTTCTGATATGGGTACAATCAAAGGTGTAATCGATGCTGCTAACAAATACGGCAAAAAAGCACAAATCGACTTGATCAACGTTGCTGACAAAGCTGCTGTTACTAAAGCTGCTGCTGCTGCTGGCGCACACATCATCGGCGTGCACACTGGTTTAGACCAACAAGCTGCTGGTCAAACTCCATTTGCTGACTTAGCATTGGTTGCTGGCTTGAACCTAGGCGTTGAAATCTCTGTTGCTGGTGGCGTTAAAGCTGCTACAGCTAAACAAGTTAAAGACGCTGGCGCAACAATCATCGTTGCTGGTGCTGCAATCTACGGCGCTGCTGATCCAGCTGCTGCTGCTGCAGAAATCACATCTATCGTTCACGCTTAATTTAAGCTATTTCAATAAGTTTTTATTGAAATGAACGGTTAAAAAATCCTGACTCAGTAATGGGTCGGGATTTTTTTTGCGATTTTAAGTATTCACTAAAATCATTGATTCGATAAGGAAATATCATGAGTAGTAGTCAAAAACTAATTTTAGACAAGTTAACAAGCATCTTGGCTGAAACAGACAATTCTAAATCAGCAGAGCTATTGAAGCTGGTTGAAGGTGCTGGCCGTACATTTATCGGTGGAGCTGGCCGTTCATTGTTAGTATCACGTTTCTTCGCAATGCGCTTAGTGCACGCTGGTTACAACGTAAGCATGATCGGTGAAGTGGTAACTCCAGCGATCAAAGCTGGTGATTTGTTGATTTTGGTTTCAGGTTCAGGCGGTACAGAAACACTATTGCCATTCGTGAAAAAAGCAAAATCTGTTGGTGCTAAATTAGTAGTGATTTCTATGAAGAAATCTTCACCAATGGCTGACGCAGCTGACTTAACTATCCAAATTGGTAATGACAGCAGCTTCCCGTTGACTAACGGTATGCCTATGGGTTCACAATTTGAGCTTTCAACATTGCTATTCTTAGAAGCTACTATTGCTGATTTGATCTTTGCAAAAGGCTTAACTGAAGAAGGCATGCGCGCTATCCACGCAAACCTTGAGTAGTTGTAAGGTCGCAAGCTGCTATAGCTGTAGGCTATAGTGGTTTTAGTTGTAAAAAAGCCCGATTATTCGGGCTTTTTTATTGTTGCAGTGAGGCTAATTGCTGCTGTGTCAGTTGCTTACTATGCAGGGCAGTAGCGATGAGTGCACCATGTATACCTAAAGCGCTGAGTGCATTTAAATCTGCGATATCCCTAACGCCACCAGCGGCATATAAGTTAAAATCGCCGCCAGCCTGTGCTTTAAGCTGTGCTAGCAGTGCTTGATTGACACCTTGATTCGCCCCCACATGTGCAAGCGACATGACAATCACCTCTTGCGGCCAGTAAGTATTGCTGGCTAATAGCTCTTGTGGGCCCTGATAGCCGGTAGGCATAAAATCTAATGAGAGGATGCTTTGCGTGCCAATCGCCTGAGAGATGGCTAAGTATTGTTCTATGCTGCAGAAGTTTTCACTACCCAATATCAGCTTTATCGGTAGAGATGCCCATAAATCAAGCTCTGCCTGATTGCTGATACCTGCATCTACCCATAGTGTGAGATTAGGATAGTGCTGAGCAATAGCGGTAATCACGCTTAAGTTGTTTTGCTGCGAGTCATTTTGCGTATTGGGGAGCTTTTGTATTGCATTGAGGTCTGCAATGTATAGCTGCTGAAAAGGAGAGAGTGCCATTAAAGCGGCTACAATATCCAAAGGCTGGCTAGAGGGGGTAAGTGCAGAGGCGATTGCCTGATAGCGTAGGCGCTCACCTTTTTTTGCGTGAACGACAATGCCGTTTAGTAGATCAATCACTGGAATTATTTGCATTTATCTCTCAAGAAACTTAATGTGTTGGCTGTAGCTGTAACGGTGTTGGGTACTTTGTAATTGCTGTCTTAGCCTATCCTTTCAATGGCTATAGGCTTTGTGTTTAGGGCATATTATCCCAGCTTCTGTGCGGTTTGCGTGCCCTTAATTTTGCGGCTTTTAATTAATACAAAGCACAACTTATCGTGCAGTAATAAGGTCATGTAGCTAAAAAGGAATATTCATCATCGAAGCATTAAAAAAAATATTAGTTTGTGAGTATATTACTGGCGGTGGCTTAAGTGAGGAGGCATTGCCAGAGTCTTTGGTGAATGAAGGTTCGCTGATGCGCGATGCCTTGTTGCGCAATCTGGCCGAGATGAATCAATATGAAATCGTGACCTTGCATGATGACCGGTTGCCGCCACCAGTATTGGCGGCTCATAGCCTAGCTGTTGCGCCGGGTCAGTTTAATCATGTGTTTACTGAAGCAGTAGCTAGTGTGGAATTAGTGTGGTTGATTGCGCCGGAAACCAATGGCGTTCTGCTGGAGTTGAGCGAGTTATGTTATGCCAGTCATGACAAAGGTACGTTATTTTTAGGCTGTGGTTTTGATGCGACCTTAATTGGTACCAGTAAGACTTTGTGCTTTGAAGCGCTCCAAGAAGCGAAGATACATACTTTACCCGTGTATGCCGGGGAAGACCTGGTGGCAGGTAAGCATGAGCAGCTAAATACAGAGAATATCAGCACTTGGGTCGCCAAACCAGAAGATGGTGCAGGATGTGAAGGCATTGAGTTATTTGATTCAATAAATGACTTAACGCATTGGATTAAGCAGGACGAGCGTTATTTGACCTATTTAGCACAGCCTTATCAGGCTGGTGTCGCAGCCAGTTTTTCTATGCTGTGCCGCAATGGCAAGGCCTGGCTGTTAAGTTGCAATGAGCAGCACATCACGCGAGAGGGTAATCATTTTAGTTTGTCTGGCATCACCATTAACGGTATGTCTGCCTACTGGCAGCGTTTTGAAACCATTGCCAGAAAGATTGCCAAGATGCTGCCGGATGCGCTGGGTTATGTGGGTGTGGATGTAATTGTAGATACCGCGCATGGCGATAAGATTTATGTGATTGAGATTAACCCGCGCCTGACCACCAGCTATGTAGGGCTGGAGCAGGCCTTGGATTATAATCCTGCTAAATTAATCATGGATTGTGTATTGAATGATAAGTTTGTTATGCCGAATCTAGCCAAGAAACAGGTGGTTATCACCCTATGAGTCAGCAGCATATCATTGGTTGGGATGTGGGCGGGGCTCACCTGAAGGCGGTGTTAATTGACGCACAAGGGCATGTGCTAGAGGCCCATCAGGTCTATTGCCCTTTGTGGCGTGGGCTAAACGAGCTGGAGTCAGCGATTGATGTCATTTTGCTTGCTATGCAGGCGGAATCACATATGGTGACCATGACAGGGGAATTGGCCGATATATTCCCAGATCGCTACAGTGGCGTATTGGCAATTGCGCAGACGATGCAACGCAAACTTGGTGCAATAAGCCCTGATGTACAGCTAAAGTTTTTTGCTGGTAATAAGGGCTTTGTAGCGTTAGAGGCAGTAGCCGAGTTTACGGCTGATATTGCGTCGATGAACTGGCTAGCCAGCATGCATTATTTGGCGCAAAAGTTGCCGCAGGCGATATTTATAGATATTGGCAGCACCACCACAGATATTGCGTTATTAACTGATGGCAAGCCGCATGTGTTGGGTTTTACCGATGCCGCACGTATGCAGTTTGATGAGTTGGTTTATACTGGGGTAGTGCGCACGCCATTGATGGCATTGGCGCAAAAAATCCCGTTCTCCGGGCAGTTGGTCAATGTGGCAGCTGAGCATTTTGCAACTACCGCGGATGTTTACACCTTAACCGGTGAATTAGCGCCAGAGGATAATATGGCGGATACAGCAGACGGTGCTGGAAAAAATGTGGCGGCCAGCGCACGGCGCATTGCCAGAATGGTAGGCTGGGATGCACATGACGCACCTTTATCTGCCTGGGTGGGGCTTGCCCACGCGTTTAAGCATGCGCAGCTTAGTTTGGTGCGACAGGCGGTGTTAAGCAAGTTATCCTTACAGCAAAAGACTGAGGAAAATGCTGAGGCTGCTTTGCAGTTGATAGGTGCTGGTGCCGGTGAGTTTTTGACCGCAGCATTAGCGCAGCAATTAGGAATTCCATATCGCTCCGTGAGTGATTTTATTAGTGCAGAAAGTAGTGTAATCAAAAATATGGCAAAGGTTTGTTTTCCAGCTTTTGCAGTCGCTTCGCTGGGGCTGTCTAGATGAGTTTTTTAAAGCATCAACTGCATTATCTAGCAGATAGTGCGCAATATTTTGCGCGCATCGCTCACCTGCCTTGGGCAATGTTTTTAGACAGCGGACAACTGCCAGACCCCGTGACAGGTAAAGCCGGTAGCCAATATGGTCATTATGATATTTTGGTGGCTAAACCTTTTATCACCTTTACTAGCAATGGCCAGCAGACCGAGGTGGTGAGTAAAGATAACACACACCTATCGCTTGAAGATCCCTTTAAATTGGTCAATGACGCCTTAGCGCCGCTGCGTGCTGAAAAGTCAGCATGGCCTTTTACCGGTGGTGCGGTTGGTTATTTTGGTTATGATTTAGCAAGGCGGGTAGAGAAGTTAGAAAATACCGCAGCAGATGATGGCCTGATGCCGCAGATGCAAGTTGGTATTTATGACTGGGCGTTGATTGTGGACCATCGCGCTAAAACTGCACATTTAGTTTCTAATGGCTTTGATCAGCAAACGCATGCTGACTGGCCAGTGCTATGTGCGCTGTTTGATGAGGTGACTGAGCTTGACACTGAACAACAGTCTGGCTTTGAAATCACCTCTGCAGTGCGTTCTAATATGGATAAGGCAGCTTATACCAAGGCTTTTAATGCGATAAAAACCTACATTCATGAAGGCGACTGTTATCAGGTTAATCTGGCGCAGCGCTTCTCGGTGACAGCGCGTGGTGATGCTTGGACTTTCTACCAGAAGTTAAGAGCAATAAGCCCGGCACCGTTTATGGCATATATGAATTTAGGGCATATGCAGGTGGTTTCCGGCTCGCCTGAGCGATTTTTACAAGTGGTAGATGGGTATGTGGAGACTCGGCCAATTAAGGGCACTAGGCCGCGTGCTGCAGATGCAGAACAAGATGCACTATATGCTAAAGACTTGTTAGAAAGCCTGAAGGATAGAGCAGAGAACCTGATGATTGTCGATTTGCTGCGCAACGACATCAGCAAAAACTGTAAGACAGGTTCCGTGAAAGCAGATAAATTATTCCAATTACAAAGTTTTGCCAATGTGCATCACCTGGTTAGTATCGTTACTGGGGAGCTGCTGGCAAATAAATCGGCAATCGACTTATTGCGCGGTTGTTTCCCTGGTGGTTCTATCACAGGGGCGCCTAAGCTACGTGCCATGCAAATTATTGAAGAATTAGAACCGCATCGGCGCGGTGTCTATTGCGGTGCGATTGGTTATATTGGGTTTGATGGCAATATGGATACCAATATTGCAATACGTACGGCGGTTTATGTAGAAAAACAAACTGGTGAGGGTGAGCTTAGCTTTTATGCTGGCGGTGGCATCGTTGCAGACTCTGATGTGGAAAAAGAGTATGTGGAAACTTGGGATAAAGCCTCCAGTATGCTAAAAGTAGTGGAGTGTTTCAGTCGTAAGTCTGATTAACTTTAAGCCCAGTGCTTTTATATACCAGTGCATTTATATAAGTGTTTAAATATAAATTGTTAATATAAGTTTTTAGTCTTAGTGTTATTTTAATCTTCGTTTTATTTTAGTCTTAGTTTTAAATCCTACTTTCGAATCAAGGGGTCGCTTATGTGGGTAGTAAAATTAGGGGGTAGCTTACTGGGTTCACCAGAGCTGCCGCGTTGGCTAGAGATGCTGGTTAAAATCAGCGATGGCAAAGTGATTATTGTACCGGGTGGCAGCGTGTTTGCCGATGCGGTGCGCGTGGCGCAGCAGCGCGCTGGGGTCAATGATGCCATGGCGCATCATCTGGCATTGCTGGCGATGGATCAGTTCGGCTTGCTGCTGACAGGCATTAACCCTAATTTAGTCACGGCAAGCAGCGAGTTAGAGCTGGCCGAACGTGGCTGGCAGCATAGGGCGATTGTATGGCTGCCGAGCAAAATGGTATTGGCGGATGATACTATTCCTAAAAGCTGGCAAGTGACTTCTGATAGTTTAAGTGCATGGTTGGCCCATAAAATCGGTGCGGAACGCTTACTGCTAGTGAAGTCCAAACCACTTAGTGATTACGCCAATGCAAAATCAGTACTGCTGCAAACATTGGTACAGGATGAACTGGTAGATGATGCATTTGGTGATTATTGCCTGGAGCGTCATTTCCAGACCTATGTGGTGCATAAAACCAATTATGCTGAGGTAGAGCCTATCTTGAGTAAGCGCCGCGTAGATGATGTAAGCGTGGCCTCCAACCATGTGCTAATGGTTGATTATGCTGCTAGTTGATGATGCTGCTAGTTTATTAACAAATTGGCTTGTTAAAAGAAAGTTTTATTATGTCTACAACTCCTGTATTTTCTGAGAAAGAAGTCGAAGCAAGACTAGCGGCTGAACTCCCGCACTGGTATTTAGAAAACGGCTGGATACGCCGCAAGTATAAAACCAGCGGTTGGAAAGCGACGCTGATGGTGGTGAACACGGTAGGGCATTTGGCTGAAGCAGCGTGGCATCACCCTGACTTAACCGTGTCTTATGCGTTTGTGATCGTCAAGTTATGCACGCATGACGCAAAAGGCATTACCGAAAAAGATTTTGAATTAGCGAAGAAGATTGAGTCTGTTATCGCATGGCAGCCCGCTAAAGAAGGTGGTGCCTTAACAGGCACGCCAAATGATGACGTGCGCTTCAAATATATTAAATACGACGATAAATAGCAATAAGCCCAATAAGCCTAGTTGTGATGCGTTAAGCTTCGTGCGGTTCGAATTTGACGCTAGGCTCAAACTTACCGAAGTGCAGCATAATCGTTGGCAGTATCAGTAAGTTAAGTATCGTAGAAGTCACCAAACCGCCAACGATAATGGTGGCCATAGGACCTTCAATTTCGCGCCCAGGTTCGCCGCTACCAACGGCTAGCGGTAGCAAGCCAAGTGCGGTTACTAGCGCCGTCATCAGAATGGAGGGCAAGCGTTCAGATGCACCGCGAATGCATGTTTCTAAGCTCCACACACAATTTTCTTTATCCACTAGATGCTGAAAGTGTGATGCCATCATAATCGAGTTGCGAAGAGTAATGCCAAACAGCGTGACAAAGCCGACTAATGAACCTAATGAGATCCAGCCGCCGGTAAGCATGACCGCCAGTACGCCACCTATCAGCGCAAACGGTAAGTTGGCAAAGGTAAGCATCAAGTTACGTAAACGTCCGAATGCGATATACAGCATTAAGAACACGCTGATGCCAGCCAGCGCCGATTGTAAAATCAGCTTTTCTCTAGACTTGGCATTGGCTTCTGCTGCACCGGTAAACTCCAAATATGTACCAGGGCTTAGCGTTAGCTCTTCGTTCAAGCGCGTTTTTAGCTCACTGGTAAACGAGTCAATATCACGCCCGGAGACATTGGCGGTCACCGTTTGAATACGCTTAGCACCGGCATGTAATATTTTAGAGCGGCCGTTCTCCTGTACGATGTCAGCTACGTCACGTAATCTAAATAATTTACCTTCAGCATTAAATAATGGCAGATTACCTGCTTCTTGCACGTCATCTCTTGCTTCCAAGTCCAGCACCACACTAACACCCACTACGCGGTTACCTTCATAAACTTGCGTGACAGGCACGCCTTCATAAGCCGCTCGAATGTTATCCAAAACATCTGTAGGGTAGAGGCCTAGTTGTGCCATTTTTTCAGGGCGCAAGCGCACCACTAGCTGCGGTGTGCCTGGGGGCGATTGTACGGTGACATCGGCTGCGCCTTTAATATCATTTAAGATTCTTGCAATGTTGTTTGCATCGCTATCTAGTGTATCCAGATTTTGCCCGTAAATATTAATCACTGTGCTGGCGGCATAACCGGAAATGGTCTCTTCAATACGCTCAGTTAAGAAAGTGTTAATCGCAAAGTTGACACCGACAAAGCCGGTTTCAGCCACGCCATCACCGTCATGGTCAATATCTTCACCGGAAAGTACTTCCCGGATATCCGTTAGAATGCGGCGTTGTTCTAAGCCTGAGATGGCGCCAATCTCAATTTCAAACTCACTATAGTGCGTACCAAAAGTATCTGCAGCATTAGGCGCCCGACCAACCCATTGGGTGACTGATTTTACGCCATCAATTTTACGAATAGCCTCTGAGACTTTTTTACCTATGCGCAGCGACTCATGTTCAGAGGTGCCGGGTACCGCGGTCATATGCATAATGTAATGACCTTCATGTAGGGCAGGTATGAACTGGCTTTTAAACAGCGGTAGGGTGCCTAAGCCAACGGCGATTAAAATAAAACTGGTGGCAATCACCACTTTGTAATGTGCGTCTACTTTCATCAGCACTTTTACATAGATTCTTTTAAAGAATTGAATCAAAGGCGGGTCTGTATCATCGAGCTTGGCATTGCCTAGCATGATGTAGCACAGTGCAGGAGTAAGTGTGAGTGCTACAAATAGTGAGGCCATAATAGCGGCAATATAAGCCAGCCCCAGTGGTGCGAATAACTTGCCGGCAACGCCACCTAAGGTGAGTAGCGGTAAAAACACTAAGGCCACAATAAAGGTGGCATAAACCACAGAGGTACGCACCTCCATTGATGCGTTATACACTACTTGATAGGTAGGTAACGGCTGTGCCAACAGGCGGTTTTCGCGTAGGCGCCTAAAAATGTTTTCGGTATCAATAATCGCGTCATCCACCACTTCGCCCAGCGCAATGGCGAGGCCACCCAAGACCATAATATTTAAGCCAATATTAAAGTAGCTCATGACCACAATGGCAGTGAGTAGTGATAGCGGAATAGCGGTTGCCGAGATAAATGCAGTACGTACGTTAAACAAAAATAGAAATAAGATGGTGATAACCAGTACCGAACCGATGAGAATATCCGCACGCACACCGCTGATTGCTACTTCAATAAAGTTAGCCGGGCGGAATAAGCCTTGGTGCAGTTTGATGTGCTCCGCTGTTAAGTTAGGCTCTAGTTCTTTTAATGCACGCTCTACTGCCAGTGTGACGCCATGGGTATTGGCACCCAGTTGGCCTTGTACCGAAAGGTAAACGCCACTTTCTTCATTAATGGCTGCTGCACTGATAGATGGCGCAGCGCCATACACCACCTTGCCTATATCGCCCAGGCGAATGGTTTGCCCATTTTTATGCAGCAAGGTAACCAGTGCCAGTTTTTCTGGGGTAGTGGATTGCCCCTCGGTATTAATGACGATACGCTGGTTCTTGTTCTCGATAAAACCACCGCCGCGCACCCCAGTCGCTTTTCTCACGGCATCTTCTACCTGTAGTAGTGAGATGCCGTAACGGATCATCTTTTCTGGGTCAACTTGTATCTGTAACTGCTTGACCTTGCCGCCAAACACATTGACGTCTGCCACTCCTGGGATAGCCAGCAAATGTGGCACGATGGTCCAATCTACCATTGTGCGCAGATCTGTGAGCGTACGTGTTTTAGAAGTCAAGCCAAAGCCCAGCACGGTGCTGGCTGAAGAGGTAAGTGGCGTGATGTTAGGCGTGATGCCTTGCGGTAATTTATTGCCCAAGGTAGAAAGGCGCTCTGCAATTACCTGGCGATTACGGTAAACATCGGTTGATTCGTTAAAAATAATGGTGACGATAGACAGGCCAGGAATCGACTGCGAACGCATGCTCTTAATGCCAACTGTACCAGCAGCGCTGGTCTCAATCGGCTGCGTTACCAAGCTTTCTACCAGCTCTGCAGATAGGCCAGGCGATTCGGTTTGGATGATGATTTGCGTAGGAGCAAACTCAGGAAACACATCAAGATTGCTGCGCGTTAGGCTAAATAAGCCGTACACGATAATCAGCGATGCTAAACCAATAATTACGCCGCTAAAACGGATTGAAAAGCGAACTAAAGCCTGCATCATAGTGTGCAAGCCTCTACAGAGGTTTGGATGCAATCTAAGTGCTGCATGCGCTGAACTGAAGTTGTGGTTCGCATTGCTCGTCCCTTGTTTTTCGGCATCACGCTAAAGTGTGCCGGATTATTTTTATCTAAATGCGCTTAAATCAGCGTGTTAGTCATCGTTCTCGTTCATGATTTGCGATTTGAACTCTTCTGACAGTAATAACTGCGCACCGCTGACCACTACCTCATCGTTGGCTTTTAGGCTCCCTTGATAGAACCAGCCATTTTCTACTTCAATATCGGTTTGAATCGGCTTGCGTTTAAACGCATCAGCGCTGGTTTTTTGATAAACCCACGGTTTGCCTGCATACCAAATAATGGCATTGTTAGGAATCACCACGCCGTTGCTTTTCTTGCTGGACGTGGCAGTCACCGCATTGATTTGCATACCGGTACGTAGTTCATTGGTGACCGCGTGGTAAAAATAGGTTTTGCCTTGTATTGTGCTATTGGTGATTGGGGCGGGGGAAATGTAATCAGCACGCATCGTGTGTGACGGTGCAGCAGTTGGTGCTATGGTGATGCTGCTATTTGCTTGTGGTTCAGCCGCATCAAACGGCAGCGTGGTTTGAATCAGCACTTTTTTATTGGAGATAAGCGCTTGCAATAAATCACTGGTTTTAGGGTTGGTGGCTTGCTGTGCCAGCGTTTCACCCCATAGCTGGCGCATGCTGTCTACGATGTTTCTAGCGTTGGATTCTGCCGCTGCGATTCTTGTTTCATCAGCTTTGGCAGTGGCTGCCGCGTTTGCCACGACTTTGTCAGATACATTTTTATTGTCTTGATTTAGCGTTTTAAAACGCTCCAGCTCAATTTTATTATGGTTAAACGATGCCTTTAATACATCAATTTCAGACCTTACGGCCAAGTAACGATTACGCAGTTCTATCAGGCCATCAATGCTGACGACATTGCCATAGGTGCTGATGCTAGCCTGATGCGAGCTGGCCTTGAGTGGGGCGGTAAAAATATCGCTTTGCTTTTGCGCGGCAGGGCTCACGCTCACAACGGTAAGGCCATCTTTAGCAGCAACGCGATTGATGGTTTCAATCTCTTCTTCTGTCTGTTCTGAAATGGCCTCAAATTCATCTTTGCCATAAAAGACTAACAGCCAAAACAACATGATAATTAAAAAAGCTTGTAAGCCAATAATAATGGCAAGTTTACGATTCATTCAGTTGTTCTCCATCATGCAGCTAGATTCTAGTGCCTCGGTCTATATCAATCGGTGCGTACAGCATTTAAAGCGCTAGGTTGGGTACCGTGTTCATGCAAAGGGTGCTGTAAGGTGTTTTCCAGATTGTTAATGGAGTTATACAGTTGGTAGTTGGCGAGGGTGACACTTTTCTCGGATATTAAGTCTTCAAGTTTTGCCATCGTGAGTTCTAGCCTGTCAATTTCACCACCAGCAAAAAGGTGTTGCATGCGATTGGTATTATCTTGCTGCAGTACGTACAGTCTTTTGTAATCAGCCAAAGCTTGCTGTGATTGTGTCAGCTTAGCTTGCGCTGCATGCGTTTCACTAATCACACGGCTTTGTAACGATTCAAATTGTGCGGCCTCTACTTCACGCAGTTGAGTCGCCTCGGCAATGGCATATTTATTTTTATTCAGCATCGTTAGCAGGCCAGATAAGCCTAATGACCATACTTGGCTGCCAAATTCATAAGTATAGGACGGGCTGAGTGTAAGGTCTGGATATTGCTTGGCGATTTCCAGCTTGAGCTTACCTTCAGCCAGCGCGTAGCGTTGCAATGCAATGCGCAAATCCAGGCGATTTAAAATGGCGGTGGGTTGTGGGTTGGCGAGTAAGTCTGGTGCTGCGTTCGCGATGATACTTTCAGCATCTGGCGCATCAGCAAATGTCATTTGCTGTACCAGGCTTAGTGGTAAGCCTAAATTACTGGCGAGCTTGGTGGTGAGTACCAGTTTGTTTTGCTGCTGCGTGTTTAAGTCTGTGTTCGTGGTCTGTAGTAAAAGCTTGGCGTGACTTAATTCAATTTTGGAGGCTAAACCTAAGTCTTGCCGCTTTTGGTACATGGCAACTATGTCTTGTCTGTATGCCAGCTCGCGTGATAAAGCACGTAATTGTGCTTGGTTAAATTGCAGCTCGTAATAGGTGGTGGCAACTTGTGCACGCAAATTCCATGCAGTCTGAGCCACATCCAGCTTGGCGGCTTCAGATAGGTGCTGTGCATTTTCAATGCGAATATTAAGTTTGTTGGCCGTGACTACCGGGATGTCTATGCTCAGGCCATATGTATAGGGGCTAATATCACCGTTGGCGTTGTCACTTTTGCCATAGTTGCCACCAAGCGTAGGCAGCGGTCTGGCACCTGCGGTAGCTTGCGCAGCCTCAGCCGCACGCCATTGCGCACGGGCAAGGTCTAAATTCGGGTGGAAAAACAGCGCGCAATAGATGAGCTCATCTAAATTCCATTGCGTAATAGGAAAGGTGCTGGGAGTGTAGTTGTTGTTTGCTAAAAACTGCTTGAATTGCGCATCGTCAGGATGCTTGCTTTCAATCTTTTGGATTAGAGCTTGCTGATCAATCGGCTTGGCAAAGTACTCTACAAAGCCGCATGCAGATAACGTTAACGGTAGGCATACTAGCCATAAACTAGTTTGCAGTCGCTGAAATCTAACTGTGCTAGAGATTAAATGCATGCGCTGGTTGGCTTAGTCGTACTTTAAAGCTAACTTACAATTTCTGCATGTACTGCATCTAATGCATCCTGTAGCGTTTCTTCACTTAATTGATTGATGGAGGTTGCAAGAATATCTGCTGCTTCAATCGTAGAAATAGGTAAGTTATGACTATCCATTTCAGCAATTAACCCAGCAGCAACGCCAGCAATCTTTAACAAAGCTTGTCGCTCGCGCATTAAAAGCTCAAGCTCAGTGCGCAGCATGTTAATTTCATTTTGATTGATTGTGTTTGACATAATGGAATAACTTTTATTTATAAATTGAGTATAGTACTAAGTACATTTTCTCACAATCATTGACTGCTCTGCTAGGTATTCAGGGTTTTAAATGACTATTCAGGCTTTAAAGCGGTCTAAAAATAGCGATGTGAAAATAAATAACATATTTTTTTACATTATCCCTTTTCGGAATGGGATAACTTGATATACAATGGCGTCCTTGTTTGAACGACAGCACTTAAACGTTAATCAAACACTACCTTGCGAGAGTGGCGGAATTGGTAGACGCACTGGATTTAGGTTCCAGCGCCGTGAGGCGTGAGAGTTCGAGTCTCTCCTTTCGCACCAGAATTTAGCAGTAAAAATTGAAACCCCATTTATTTGTGACTGTAGTCATTGAATATTGGGGTTTTTCTTATTTCTGAGCCGGTAATTTCAGCTTATGAGTGATGGTTAAACCAGCGACTGCTGATTGAGTGGTAATTAGTGCGGTGTTAGCAGGGAAGGGTTATTTCAACTTTAAAGCCATTGGGGCTGAGGTTGTCTGCACGTACATTCCCGCCATGAGCCTCAATTACTTGTTTGGTAATGGCTAACCCAACACCATGCCCCACGGTTTGGCTGCCAGAAACGCCTCTTACAAACGGCTTGAATATATCTTCCAACTCTAGCGCATCAACACCAGCGCCTTGGTCTGTCACGGTAATATGAAGGTGACCATCTGTCTTGTCTTGATAGCAGTTCATGGTAATCGTGCTGTGGTCTGGCCCATATTTGATGGCGTTGCGTACCACGTTCTCAATTGCTCTATAAAGCAGGTCAGCCTGTCCTTGTAGGCTGTATTCATGCGTTAGTGCCATATCTAGCTTGATATCTTTAGATGCGGCCTCAAACTGGGCATCTTCTACGATGCTATACAGCAATTGATTTAGCGCTAGTGTTTCCTTTTTAATCTGTACTGTGCCGGACTCTAGTCTCGAGAGCGTTAATAGCTCACCAATTAGGCCATCCATGCGGTTGGCTTCCAGTGTGATACGGTCAATGAATTCAGTGGTCTTGTGTGGAGTCTGTTTCACCAGCCCCAGTGCCATTTGCATTCTGGCAAGCGGCGAGCGTAATTCATGTGAAACATGATGTAGCAACTTGGTTTGGCTTTGCAGTAAGCTTTCTAGGCGCGCAGCCATGGCATCAAAGTCGTGGCCTAAGTCTGAGAGTTCGTCGCGTCGTCCGCCCATCGCATTGGCGATACGAGTATCCAGTTTGCCATGTGATGCTTGTTCAAATGCGTGGCGCAGAATGTTGATTGGCTTTGAAAAGTACCAGGCTAGTAGCGCTGCAAATAAAAAGCTTACAACAACACCGCCCAGCAGTGGCATGGTTGGGAAGCGTGCATGTGGTTTATGAGGTGTGCCTCTATATTGCGCTGCGCTGTCGGGTGGTGGCGTGCGCGCGTTGCCGTTAACATGCGGCTGATCTTTGTCACGCTCAGATGGGGTGTGCGCAAGGCTAGGGGCGGGGTTGCGCCCGCTGTCTGGCACAAAAAGCAGGAAGGATTGCCCGTTGTTTAGTGCTATCAGTTTTACGTGCCGTTGACGCTGCTCATCTCGTACTAAGGCTGTTGCTGTGTCGAAGCTTGCTTTACTGTAACTGCGTTGCAGTAGTTCTTTGCCTTGATTGTCAATTGCCAGTACTGGTGGCATAGGGCGCTGTTGCCAGTTTTGCAGTAAATGCTTAAGTGCCTCTACACCACCAAATTGCAGGGTAGATGCAGCGGCTTCAACTAACGAGCGTGCTGGTGGTGATATTTCCACGCCTGTGCTTTGCGCAGCCTCATGGCGATGCTGTAGCCAGATGGCAACGCTAACCCCTGTGACCGCGGTGAGTTGGGCCACAAGCAGAAACATAAAGAACTTCCAGAACAGGCGGTTCATGATGATTTAATCGGCAAGGTTTTGATTAACTGATAGCCCATGCGATACACAGTCTGAATGCAGTCCCGACCATCTTTCAGTGTGCCGATTTTTTGCCTGATGCTACTCATATGCACGTCTATGCTGCGATCAAACCTTGCCAGTGGTTTGCCCATGCCGAGCTTGGCTAGTTCTTTTTTACTCACCACGTGGCCGGCATTTTTAGCCAGTACTTCCAGCAGGTTAAATTCGGTGCTGGTGAGGTTGATGGTGTTGCCGTCTAACTCCACGCGCCGCTGCTCCGGCCAGATGGTGAGGTCGCCAACGGTGAGTTGGCTCTCTGTAGATGAACTCTCTTGCGCTGGTTTGGCCCGGCGTAATATTGCGCGTATGCGCGCTGTGAGTTCGCGCGGTGTGCAAGGTTTGGGTACATAGTCATCTGCGCCTAGCTCCAAGCCAAAGAATCGATCGGATTCATCTCCTCTGGCTGTGAGCATAATCACCGGAATCTGACTGCTTTTGCGGATTAACCCTAGCGTTTCTATGCCATTCATTTTTGGCATCATGACATCCAGCACTGCCAGGTCAAATTGGTTGCTAAGGGCTAGCTGTGCGCCGGTGATGCCATCGCTAGCCGTAGTTACGTCAAAACCTTCCGTGGATAAAAACTCTTTAAGCATGGCGGTGAGTTCAATATCGTCATCAATCAGTAGTATTTTGTGCATGGTGACAAGGTAAATGATTATTCAAAGATGCTACATCATAACGATGACAGTAAGCCCGCGACAATAGTGTTGCCGGACATTTACTTAACTTTACTATTGCTTAACCTGTATTTACAAGCGCCCAAGGCAAAATGCAATTGTCATTTGATTGGTTACGTTCCAACCATGATATTTAATTTATCCATTAGGAGGCTGTAAATGAAAATAACTACCCCAATTTTAGTGTTAGCGTTAGCTGCAATCGCTGTGCCGTTAGCTTCACAGGCCGAGTCTATGAAGCATGATCGTTGCGAGCATGCAGCAAAACCACATGGTGCAGCTAGATTCTCCCATGACGCATTTGGTGGCAGAGGGTTGCCACCGCATTTGGCGGCGTTGAACTTGTCAGATAGTCAGCAAGATAAAGTGTTTGACATTATCTATCCGCAAGTGCCGCAAATCAGGCAATCAGAAAAGCAGCGTGAGCAGTTGATGGCTGAACTCAGAGCATTATCTAACTCTGCTACGTTTGATAGCGACAAAGCTAAGCAGATTACAGAGAAGTTAGCTGTGATTGAGCAAGAATCTATGTTTAACCGTGCGGCTACAGATAATCAGATCTTTTTGATTTTGAATGCTGAGCAACGTAAGCAGTTGGCTGAAATGAAGCAGCATCATGGTGGTTTTAGCAAAAGCAGATTCCATCACGGTTCAGATCAGCATGGTTTAAATCAGCATGGCTCAGACCAAGCTAAAAAGCTAGAGCGTTTGTTATAGGCTACGCTTGTTAGCTAGGTGTTAGCGACGATGCTTAAAGCACAGCTAAAAGTTAAATGCAGCTAGGAGTTAGATGGAGTGTACAACCTCACCTAGCAACTAGCTGCAGTATCTACCTTAAATTATGCGCTGTAAAAGCTTTAGGCTGTGGTGTTAATTACGTTGCCAGCAGGACCTTGGCCTGATAGCTTACTTGCTAAAGTTTGTAAAAATGCCTCTAAGTCACTGCTAGTAGAAGATTGCTTGCCCAGTGCACTCATTAGGTCGCTAAAGCTAGTGCTTAATGCGTCGCTATCTGTATCGGTGCTATCGCTAGATGTAGTGCTGCTTGCATTGTTTAATTGTGTAATTAGGCTTTGTAATTTGTCTTCTATGTCACCTTTGCCCATACCCATTGGTGGAGGCGGTGGCGGTGGCATGTCGCTGGTTTCTGATGAGGAGTCGGCACCCGTAGCATTTTGTGATTGTAACGCCGCCATCAGATTGGCCATAAACTCACTGAGGGCAGAACTTGCATCTGTCGTTGATGTTGTATCTGTGCTGGATTCAGTATCGGTAGTGGATGATGTGCTGGTGCTGTCTGCATCTTTTAATATAGATGAAAGTCCGCCGCTAATGCCGGCTGCTTTCAGTGCGCTATCAATTGCACCTAGTAATCCGCCTCCATCTTTGCCGTGATGTGACTCATCGCCTGGTTTGAATCTGGCTGCTGTTGTGCCTGATCCTACTTGCGAGGTTTGATATATATTGCTGCTGGATGAAACACTACTAATACTGGTCATAATAATCGCTCCTAAATAAATGAAACTTTAAAAACGCTACCTGTCCTAACCAAACAGCACGCGATACTTAATCTTGTGTGTAATGAGCGCATGTCTATTTAATCCATCTCAGGTAGCTTGTCGTTAGCTGGCTATATTAAAAACGTGTGTTTTATGGCCACGGTATCGACAATGGTATGTTATTGAAATAGATGTAAACTTATGTAAGGTTATGTAAAGGTTGATGCTGTTGCGATAGAGGCAGTGGTAAAGTATTTGCGCCAATCTTGCTATGGATGTAAAGCCAGAGTGGGAGGGCATCAATTGGTGATTAAGCAACAGTTTTTCTGAAACTGATTCACGCTGTGCGCCAATTTTTATAAATAGGCTTAATCCCTATATTTATATATGTTTTTTACTTGCTTTATTCATCTAGACTTCATGGGTTTTCTTGTGTAACATCCACAGTCTTTCAACCTTAATTGTTGAGTAAAGTTTTGAATTTTTCAGGTAATCTACCTGAGTCTGTTAAAACATTAAGCGACAAAATAGGTTGTAGGCGTTAAAGGCTAGTTTGATATCTTGATGCCATCGGCGTGATAACAAACGATAACTTTTTCGTCCCCACTTACTTTATAAATAGCATGATTGTGGATAGCGCTTCATAACGGACGCTTATTTGTGATGTGCAGTTAAGAATTTAGGAATGACAGCATGGCTCTGAATGTTGAAACCCTCAGCAACCTTGAACGTAGAATTTCTATTAGCGTTCCTTTGCAACCGCTAGAGGCGCAAATTAAACAAAGATTAAATCAAGTTGCACGTACTGCAAAATTTTCTGGTTTTAGACCAGGTAAAGCTCCTATGGGCTTGGTTAACCAACATTACGGCAATCAAGTGCGTGATGAGGTTTACTCAGCAGCAGTAGAAAAAAGCTTTGGTGAAGCTGTAGATGAAGCAAAATTACGTGTTGCCGGCTTCCCTAACATTCAACACAAGCCATTTGATGCAGCATCAGAAAACTTAGAATACACAGCAACTTTTGAAGTGTTCCCAGAAGTTGTAGTGGGTGACTTATCAAAAGTTAAAATCGAGCGCCCAGTGCTTGAAGTTGGCGATGCTGACGTGAAAAAAACATTAGACGTGTTAGTGAAGCAACGCGTTAAGTTTGAACCAGTGAAACGCGCAGCTAAAAAGGGTGACCGCGTTAATGTAACCTTAAAAGCATTTATGGATGGCGAAGAAGTAGAGTCTACCGGTGATAACGGTATCGACTTAGTGCTTGGTGAAGCTGGCCGTATGTCTACATTTGATGATGAATTGATTGGCGGTAAAACCGGCGCAAGTAAGAAATTCGACATTACTTACCCAGAAGACCACAATCCAGCACAATTGGCAGGTAAAACAGTTGGTTACGAAGTAACTTTTGTTTCTGTTTCTCAACCAGTATTGCCAGAAATCGACGCAGACTTTGCAAAGAGCTTGGGCGTTGAAGATGGCGACGTTGAAAAAATGAAAGCTGAAGTTGCAGAAAGCCTGAAGCAAGAAGTTGCTAAACGTGTAAGTGCAAAATTAAAAGAGCAAGTATTCCAAGCATTGGTGGAATCAGCTGAGTTTGATATTCCACGTATCTTGCTAGAAACTGAAATTAATCGCATGATGCAAACAACGCAGCAAAATCTGAAACAACGTGGTGCAGATTTAGCTAACATTCAGTTAGAGCCTGCAATGTTTGAAGATCAAGCAAAACGCAGCACTAAACTACGCCTGCTATTAGGTGAGTTGATTAACGCTAATGGCCTACATGCAAATGCAGACCAAGTGCGTGCAATGGTGGATGTATTCTCACAAAGCTTTGAGCGTCCAGCTGACGTGGTTACTTGGTACTATGCAGACAGCAAACGTTTAGACGAGCCTGCTGCACTAGCAACTGAAGAGAACGCAGTGAGCTGGGTGTTGTCTCAAGCTAAAGTGACTGATAAAAAAGTTAAATTTGACGATCTAATGGGAAACGCATAAATGAATAAGCACCTGCAACCTCAAGCTCAATCTGAGTTAATCACCACTGGTTTGGGCTACATCCCAATGGTGATTGAGCAAAGTGGTCGCGGTGAGCGTTCATTTGATATCTACTCGCGCTTATTAAAAGAGCGCGTGATTTTTCTGGTTGGCCCTGTGAACGATATGTCTGCAAACCTGGTGGTTGCGCAGCTATTGTTCCTAGAGGCCGAAAATCCAGATAAAGATATCTCGCTCTACATTAACTCACCAGGCGGCTCAGTAACAGCGGGTATGTCTATTTACGACACAATGCAGTTCATCAAACCAGATGTTAGCACTTTGTGCATTGGCCAAGCGGCTAGCATGGGTGCGTTTTTATTAGCGGCTGGTGCAAAAGATAAACGTTACAGCTTGCCAAACTCACGCATTATGATTCACCAGCCATCTGGTGGATTCCAAGGACAGTCATCAGATATCGAAATTCACGCGAAAGAAATTCTTTACTTACGTGCGAAACTGAATGATATCTTAGCTCATCATACAGGTAGAACAGCAGAAGAAATCGACCGCGATACTGAGCGCGATAACTTTATGAGTGCAGAGCAATCTGTTGCTTATGGGTTAATCGACAAAGTCATCGGTAGTCGTAACGAAGCTGTTTAAACTATTAATTGGATTATCGGCGTCTAAACTCATTGAGACAACTCAGTGAGTTAGACGCTAGTTAATCGGCGCGTAATACTACTTTAGGAAATACTAAATGGCGACTAAAGCCGACGACGATAAATTACTTTATTGCTCATTTTGTGGCAAAAGCCAACATGAAGTAAAAAAACTGATTGCAGGCCCATCCGTGTTCATTTGTAATGAATGCGTAGATTTGTGCAATGACATCATTAAAGAAGAAATTCAGAACTCAGATGGACTGAAATCCACTGATACCAGCCTGCCTACGCCGCAGGAAATTTGCAAAATCTTAGACCAGTACGTCATTGGCCAAACCCAAGCGAAGAAAAACCTAGCGGTTGCTGTGTATAACCATTACAAACGCCTTGGCCATAACAACTTGGCGAGTGGTGGTCAAAAAGACGACGTGGAAATTGCAAAAAGTAATATTCTGCTGATTGGACCTACTGGCTCAGGTAAAACTTTATTGGCTCAAACACTGGCAAGATTGCTGGATGTGCCATTTGTCATGGCTGATGCTACTACCCTAACCGAGGCTGGTTATGTAGGTGAAGACGTAGAAAACATCATGCAGAAACTACTGCAAAAATGTGATTACGACACTGAAAAAGCACAGCGCGGTATCGTGTATATCGATGAAGTAGACAAAATCTCACGTAAATCAGATAACCCATCTATCACACGCGATGTGTCAGGTGAGGGTGTACAGCAAGCTTTATTGAAACTGATTGAAGGTACGGTTGCGTCAATTCCGCCACAAGGTGGCCGTAAGCATCCTAACCAAGAGTTTGTGCAGTTAGACACAACCAACATCTTGTTTATTTGCGGTGGCGCGTTTGATGGCCTGGAAAAAGTAATTCGTCTGCGCTCAGAAAAAGGCGGCATTGGTTTTGGTGCGGAAGTGAAGAGCAAGGCTGATGTGCGTGAAGTTGGCGCGGTATTGCGTGATGTAGAGCCAGAAGACTTGATTAAATTTGGTTTGATTCCGGAGTTTATCGGCCGTTTGCCAGTAGTGGCTACCTTGGAGTCGCTAGATGAAGCGGCTTTGATGACGATTCTAACCGAACCAAAAAATGCACTGACTAAACAATATATCAAGTTGTTTAAAATGGAAGGTGTAGATTTAGAGTTCAGAGAATCTGCGCTGTTACTGATTGCGAAAAAAGCATTAGAGCGTAAAACTGGTGCGCGTGGTTTGCGTTCTATCATGGAACATTCACTGCTAGAAGTGATGTACGAACTGCCATCATTAAAGAACTTAAGTAAAGTGGTGATTGATGACGGTGTGATTCGAGGCGATACGCCACCGCTATTAATTTATGCGGACAAGCCAGCCGACGAGGCTTCTGCCTAATAAAAAGCCAGCAACTTAAATTGCTGGCTTTTTTGTTTTCTATGACATGATATTGTCATCCTTTATAAGTTTTGCGCTTACTCACGGCAGACTGCGGCATGTGGCAGCCGTATATTGATTTAGCCATATAGCCGTGATGTCTAGCCGTATTTTGCTATTGCAGCATTAAATTTCTTTAATCTTTTTACAATTACTTGGTAAATTTGGTGTTAAATACAAATAAATACTTGAACTGTTAATTGTTATCCCCATCAATCAGTATATAGGCTCATTTGGGCTTAACTCTTAGCTTAATTTTGGAAGTTTACACATGGCACAATCATTACCTTCATACAATCCAGATAATGGCTTATTGCCATTATTACCTTTGCGTGATGTCGTTGTATATCCGCACTTGGTTATCCCTCTTTTTGTTGGGCGCACGAAGTCTGTAAAAGCCCTTGAGATTGCGTCAGAAGGCAATAAGCAAATTCTATTGGTTGCGCAAAAGTCTGCGAATAAAGATGACCCAGAAGCCAGCGACTTGCATGAAGTCGGCACGGTAGCGACTGTGCTGCAAATGCTTAAGCTGCCAGATGGCACAGTGAAAGTGCTAGTTGAGGGCGTGCAACGTGCACGCGTCAGCGAGTTTACTGAAACTGATGAATGCTTTGCCGCACGCGCAGAGCTAATCGCCGAATCTGTAAGCGATGTAGAAATTCAGGCATTGATGCGTACTGTGTTTGCTCAGTTTGACCAGTACGTTAAATTGAATAAAAAAATTCCACCGGAGATTTTAACGTCACTTGCTAGCATCGATGAGGCTAGCCGCCTAGCTGATACCATCGCTGCGCATCTAACTTTGAAGTTGGAAGAGAAGCAAAAAATCCTGGAAATGATTGATGTTGCCGAGCGTCTGGAGCATTTGCTACGCCTGATGGAAGGTGAAATCGACATTCTGCAAGTGGAGAAGCGCATCCGTGGTCGTGTAAAACGCCAGATGGAAAAAACCCAGCGCGAATACTATTTGAACGAGCAAGTGAAAGCGATTCAAAAAGAGTTAGGCGAGCAAGATGAAAATGCTGAAATGGATGAGCTTGAAAAGCGCATTGATGAAGCGCGTATGCCTAAAGAAGCGCTGGCTAAAGTGTCTAGCGAACTTAAGAAATTGAAACTGATGTCGCCTATGTCGGCAGAGGCTTCTGTGGTGCGTAACTACATCGACACCTTAATCAATTTGCCGTGGAAGAAAAAAACCAAAATCAGCAAAGACTTAGTGAAAGCTGAAGCGGTATTGGACGATGATCATTTCGGTCTGGAAAAGGTTAAGGAGCGTATCGTTGAATACCTTGCGGTGCAACAACGCGTTGATAAAATTAAAGCACCTATCTTGTGCTTGGTTGGGCCTCCTGGTGTAGGTAAAACCTCATTGGGTCAAAGTATTGCCAAAGCGGTGAATAGAAAATTCATCCGTATGGCTTTGGGTGGCGTGCGCGATGAATCTGAGATTCGTGGTCACAGACGTACTTACATTGGCTCTATGCCAGGCAAAATTTTGCAAAGCATGTCTAAAGTTGGCGTGAAAAACCCATTATTCCTATTGGATGAAGTGGATAAATTAGGCCAAGACTTTAGAGGTGACCCGTCTTCTGCCTTGTTAGAGGTATTAGACCCTGAGCAAAACCATACCTTTGCTGACCATTACATTGAGGTTGAGTACGATTTGTCTGACGTGATGTTTGTGGCGACCGCAAACTCTATGAACATTCCTGCACCTTTATTGGATCGTATGGAAATCATTAACCTTTCTGGTTACACCGAAGATGAGAAAGTAAATATCGCGATGCGCTATTTGCTACCGAAACAGCTTAAGTCACATGGCTTGAATGAGCTTGAGGTACATATCTCAGAGCCAGCGATTCGTGACATCGTGCGTTTTTACACACGTGAAGCTGGTGTGCGTAGATTAGAGCAAGAGGTAGCCAAAGTTTGCCGTAAAGTGGTGAAAGAGTTACTGACTACTAAAGCTAAACAAGGCGCGAAAGCACCTAAGAAAATTAATGTAACACCGAAAAACCTAGATAAATATTTAGGTGTGCAGCGTTATGACTTTGGTGTGGCTGCTAAAGAGAATCAGGTTGGTCAGGTAACTGGCTTGGCTTGGACCTCAGTGGGCGGTGAATTGCTCACTATTGAAGCGGTGTTGTTGCCGGGTAAAGGTAAAACCACCACCACCGGTAAGCTGGGTGATGTGATGAAAGAATCTACACAAGCGGCAATGAGTGTGGTGCGTAGTAGAGCAGAGCGCTTGGGCATAGAAGGTAACTTCTACGAAGAGCATGATATTCATATTCACTTCCCTGAGGGTGCTACGCCTAAAGATGGCCCAAGTGCAGGTATTGCCATTACTACAGCCTTAGTTTCTATTCTGACAGGCATCCCTGTGCGTGCAGACGTGGCAATGACAGGTGAAATTACTTTACGTGGCGAAGTGTTGCCAATCGGCGGCTTGAAAGAGAAGCTGTTAGCTGCGCATCGTGGCGGTATCAAAACAGTATTGATTCCACAGCAAAACGTAAAAGACCTGGCAGATATCCCGGAAAACATTAAAAATCATCTGGATATCCATCCTGTGCAATGGATTGACGACGTATTAGCGCTCGCTTTGGCTTCAAAACCAGTGCCGCGTTCAGAGGAGGCTGATGTCGAAAAAGATGTTCAACCTACTGATAATGCGAAGGAAAATTCAAAGGTTGTGCAAGAAACAACTAAGCATTAAAAAATAAGTGTGTTTTAACCCGTATTAACGCTTGACACGTCCTTTATAGGCTTGATATAAAGTTGATACGGGTAGTTTGTTACCTAAGACTGTCTGCCGAAGTTGTTATTTTATTTAATAAACCTTGAGAGGGGATTACACGTGAATAAATCAGAACTGATTGACGAGATTGCTAGTGCTGCAGGTATTTCAAAAGCTGCTGCTGGTCGTGCGCTAGATGCAACAACTGCTGCAATAACAAAAGCAATTAAAAAAGGTGATCTAGTAACATTGATTGGCTTTGGTACGTTTTATGTAGGTAAACGCGAGGCTCGTAACGGCCGTAATCCACGCACAGGCGAGACAATTAAAATACAAGCTGCAAATTCTCCTAAATTTAGGGCTGGTAAAGCGCTTAAAGATGCTGTAAACTAGCGTTTTCGTTGGTTAGGCAGGGTGCTTAGCTCAGTTGGTAGAGCGTCGCCCTTACAAGGCGAATGTCAGCGGTTCGACCCCGTTAGCACCCACCAAAAAACCCAACGATAATGTGACTAAGCCGTTTCTAATTTTATAAATTGAGAGTGCTGGTAGTTTAGGCGCTCTTTATTTTGTAAAAAATTTGTAGAGTTAATCGCTGCAATTGTTAGAAGCGCAAATTTTTAAGTATGTTATTTAATTAATGTACTGAGTTATGGAGTGGTAGTTCAGTTGGTTAGAATACCGGCCTGTCACGCCGGGGGTCGCGGG
>NZ_CAMLGS010000023.1 GCF_946479685.1 uncultured Methylotenera sp. | reverse complement strand
ACTCGCGACCTCAACCTTGGCAAGGTTGCGCTCTACCAGCTGAGCTATTCCCGCGTCGTCATTACGTTGTGTCATCGTTAAGACAGGCGCCATTATAGAGAGTTTGAAGATATCGTCAAGTACTAGTTACGCATTTTCTATTAAATTATTAGCGCTTCATTTTCGGCATGGCGGCACGCAAATAATAAGCCATTGATAGCAACGTTAAAAATGCCGCAATCACGATTAACACCTGCCCAAATAATTTTGTAGGGAATATGCCTACATTCGCAATCTCTATGCTGTCCCAATACAATAAAAATAAAATTGCCAGCATTTGCACCGCTGTTTTTACTTTACCTATCATGGCAACACCCACGCTACTGCGCTGCCCTTCACCCGCCATCCACTCGCGTAATGCACTAATGGCAATCTCACGGCCAATAATAATTAATGCCACGACTGCACCTACGCGCTCAAATTCCACCAATACGATTAATGCAGCCGCTACCATTAGCTTATCAGCCACAGGGTCTAAAAAAGCACCGAATGATGATGTTTGGTTAAGCTTGCGTGCCAAGTAACCATCTAGCCAATCTGTAAATGCAGCAACGGCAAAAATTGCTGTTGCGGTTAGATTCACCCAATGCGCCGGTATAGCACCGAAACTCTGCGGATTGGTCGGCAGATAGAAAATAACCACAAATACTGGTATCAATAAGATACGTAGCCATGTCAGCATGGTTGGAATATTGCAAGTCATATAGTGATATCCAAAAAAGTAACTGTTGTCAGCGCTTGCTTAATGCAATTCGCCATATATTTTCTCAGCCAGACTTTGACTGATGCCTTCAACGCTGGCAAGTTCATCAATACTAGCATTTTTTACACCATCTAAACCGCCAAATCGAGTGAGCAATGCCTTGCGGCGTTTAGCACCTATACCTTCTATGTCCTCCAAACTGGAGTGCATCCTGGCTTTGGCACGCTTGGCTCTATGCCCGGTAATCGCAAAGCGATGCGCTTCATCGCGAATCTGCTGCAACAGATGCAGGCCTTTATTGTCTTTTTCCAGGTTAACCATCTCACCGGTATCGGAGAAAATCATAGTCTCCAAACCAGGCTTGCGCTCTTCACCTTTGGCAATGCCTATCAGCAAGATATCATCCAGCCCGACTTCGGCCATTACCTCCATCGCGACGCCTAGCTGACCTTTACCGCCGTCAATAAACACCAAGTCTGGGCGCTTACCTTCACCTGCTGCCACTTTCTTATAGCGTCTGGTAAGCACATCGCGCATTGCCGCATAATCATCGCCAGGGGTAATACCTGTAATGTTATAGCGTCGATACTCACTATTTTGCATATCACCGCGATCAAACACGACACAACTCGCCACCGTGGCCTCACCCATGGTGTGGCTAATATCGAAGCACTCCATGCGTTCTGTGCTATCAGGTAGGCGCAAGGCCTCGCGCAGCGCTAGCAGTTTCGCCTCCTGATTGGCGGAGGTAGCTGCACGCTGCCCTAATGCCAAATCTGCATTGGTGTGTGCCATTTTCAGCCATACACGCTTATCGCCAATCGGGTTGGTATTGATTTTTACTTTACGACCAGCTTGTTCGCTTAGCACTTCCTCAAACAGCTCGGATTCGATTTTAACGCCAACCACAATCAATGGCGGCGTATTCTGGGCAACATAATGTTGTGCCAAAAAGGCTTGTATAGTGGTTTCTAAGGTTTCACCATCGGTATTCTTAGGCATATAGCTGCGATCACCCAAGTGACGGCCACCGCGTATCATGACCAAATTAACGCAGTGCTGCCCCTGTAACTCAGCACCGGCAATCACATCCGCATCCGAAATATTAAAGTCGCTGACAAACTGTTTAGCTTGTACTTGATGTAGCGCCTGGATACGGTCTCTAAACACGGCAGCGATTTCGTAATCTTGCTTAGCCGCAGAGGCGCTCATTTGTTCGGCAATACTATCAATCACCTCGGTGGTCTTGCCCTGTAAGAACATGGCCGCCTGATGCACGTCATTGCGATAATCTTCTGCCGAAATCAAATTAACACATGGTGCGGTGCAGCGCGCAATTTGATGTTGCAAGCAGGGGCGGCTGCGGTTTGCGAACACAGTGTTTTCACAAGTGCGCAACTTAAATACCTTTTGCAGCAATTGAATACTTTCACGCACTGCCACCGAGTTAGGAAATGGCCCAAAATACTGATTACCTTTGCGCTGCGCGCCACGGTGGAACGCCAAGCGAGAATACTCATCACCCGTCAGCGTAATATAGGGGTAAGACTTATCATCCCGAAACAACACGTTATAGCGCGGCATTAAGCCTTTAATCAGGTTATTTTCCAGCAGCAATGCTTCTGCTTCGCTACGCGTCACTGTGGTTTCTATACGCGCAATATTACTCACCATCAAGCGCGTGCGTGGGCTAGGCAAGTTCTTATTAAAGTAGGAGGAAACGCGCTTTTTGAGGTCTTTGGCTTTGCCAACATAAATCACCTCATCGCTAGCGTTAATCATGCGATAAACGCCCGGTAAGTTGGGCAAGTTTTTTAGAATGGGCTTGGCATCGAACATGGGCCTATTTTACAGCCCATTAATTGAATTGGATTAAATCCATCACGGTAAATATGACAAATTGAATATTTACCGTGATTATCAATCCAGTGTTGAACTACTCTGAGATCTTTTTAATATTTTCTAAACCAGATTTAAAGATACCTAAAATCGCGGCTTTAGCTGCTTCATCGTCCTGACCTGCAGCGCCTGGGTGAGCTGGATCTTTACGTTTAAACATTGCGCTCCATACCACGGTCGCTTTACCATCGGCACTAGCTTTCACTTTTAAGGTTGCGCCATATTCACGTACTGGCAATACACTTTCCGTGATTTCATACTTCATGGTTTTAGCGTCAGCATCATAGCTGGTCAGCACTTCATTAATTTTGCCGCCATCTTGTGTAGTTAATACACGTGTAGCGCCAACTTCTTGAGCTTTGCCGCTAGTGATTTCTGTTTTAGCAATCGCTGGGTGCCAACGCATATCGGCAAAGCTACCAATAGTTGCCCATACTTTGTCCGCTGGCGCATTGATTTCAATGCTTTCTTTCACGCGAATTGTTTCATCAATCGCAGCAGATGCCTGGTTGGTAAATGCAAACAATGACACTAA
This sequence comes from uncultured Methylotenera sp., assembly GCF_946479685.1. The sequence continues at coordinate 38,792 of NZ_CAMLGS010000023.1, read as the reverse complement.
CATTGCTGTTATAAATTTACTCATAAATCCCTCAAAATATTATTGTTTAAGATGCGCCCGCCACAGCGAGCGCACAGGAATATACATGATTATTAAAACGGGGGATATAACGTGACTAGACGCATGCAAAAGCATGCCTGATATCGCAGCCGGAATGTGTAACGGCTACACTAAAACAGAGAGTGCGCAGTTAAGCATCCAGCAACTCACCTGCGATGGCCCAGTCTTCATAAGCCACTTCTTCAAACGTAATATAGGTGTAAGACTTAGGCTTATGCGCAACACGCTCTAATGTTTCGGTGATTTCCTTAGCGATTTGTGCTTTTTGCTCGCGCGTTACTTCACCGGCTAATTTGATGTTCACGTATGGCATGCTTTATTCTCCTTTAGTTAACAAAAGTAGTGCGCTTTAAATATATACAATCAATATATACACTCGCCTTAATGCGAGTGATCGTGATGGTCATCATGGTGGTGATCACAGTGATGATCGTGGTCATGACTATGATCATGCGCATGCTGATGGTATTTAGTCAGCTGACCTTGCAGGGTTAGCCAAATGTCGCGCATTAAATTTAAAGTCAGTATCAATAACAGCAATGAAATGAGCAATGACAAGATAGGGTCAATCAACATCCAGCCCGTGAAGTAGATCACCACACCAGCCACCACTGCCGCAACAGAGCCAAGCAAATCACCCAACACATGGAGAAAAGCCGCACTATTATTTAAGCTTTCGCCATGATGATGTGCCTGATGATGCAATTGTTTGGCCACCACCAGATTAACGATTAAGCCTATGCTCGCAATCACAATCAAACCAAAGCCTTGCACCTGATGCGGCTGCTGGAAGCGCAGAATGGCCTCGATCACAATAAACACCACAACTAACAACATAGCAACTGCATTAATGATAGAAACTACAAGCTCCGCATAACTCAACCCAGAACGGTGGCGCGCAACATTGGCACGCTTACTCATGATGGATGCCATCCAAGCCAGCCCTAGTGCAGCAACATCGGAAAACATATGCCCTGCATCACTCAATAGCGCGAGCGAGCCGGTGTACCAGCTACCAACAGCTTCTACGACTGCAAAAACAAGAATAAGTAAAAATGGAACAAAGTAATGGTCATGATCTTCATGATGGTGATTATCATGATCGTGGTGGGTAGATGTATTCATAAGCTAAATGCTAACCCAAAAATCTGGGATAATGTCGCCTTACCACAATTTTTAATGATTCTATGCTCAGTTACCGCCACGCATTTCATGCAGGCAACCATGCCGATGTGCTCAAGCATTACGTGCTAGGTTTAGTGCTTGCCCACACCGCACAAAAAGACAAACCATTTTGGTATATAGATAGCCATGCCGGTGCAGGCATGTACAGCCTGCAACATGGCTACGCCACTCAGAATGCAGAGTTTGAGGAAGGTATCAGCAAGCTGTTATCTGCACCTAACTTACCGCAGAGCCTGGCTGATTACGTTGCCAAGATTCAATCTTTCAACAGCGGTAATGCACTGGATTTTTACCCGGGCTCGCCTATGGTGGCTGAACCGCATATGCGCGCAGATGACAAAATGCGCTTATTTGAGCTACACCCTAGCGATTACGAGTTATTGTCAGATAACTTTCAGGGCTTTGGCCGACAAGTAAAAGTAGAAATGCAAAATGGCTTTAAAGGCCTGAAATCATGCCTGCCACCGCCGCCGCGCCGTGCCGTGGTGCTGATAGATCCACCTTATGAGGATAAGCAGGACTATCTGCACGTGGTCAATGCTATTCAAGATAGCGTGAAGCGCTTCCCTACTGGTACTTACATTGTTTGGTACCCATTATTGCAGCGCCCAGAGCCGACTGAGATGATAGATAGCCTGTCAGCATTGAACTTACCGAACTGGCTGCATGTCACTCTGTCGATTGAGGCGCCATCCGCAGAAGGCTTTGGTATGTATGGCAGCGGTTTATTTGTGATTAACCCACCGTGGACCCTACCTAAAACCTTGGCAGAAAGCATGCCAGTGTTAACCGAGTTACTGGCATTGGATGCTAGCGCCAATTTCACGCTGGACAGCCAGATAGAGTAAATTAACACGCTATCTAACTGCTACAATACAACCACTGATTTACATAACTACAGATTTACGTTATTCATTTAAAGGCTTTTACTAACCATGCAAGAAAAAACAAAACAACATGCTACCGCATACAAACAGGGTAGCATCATGACCAATATTTTATTCGGTAGCCGCTGGCTGCAATTGCCACTGTATCTAGGCTTGATTGTGGCACAAGCTGTTTACGTGTTCTTTTTTGGTGTAGAACTGACACACTTAGTTACCAGCGCCAATAAAATCGTAGAAGCAGATATTATGCTGATTGTGCTGGGTTTGATTGACGTCGTGATGATTTCGAACCTGCTGATTATGGTGATTGTGGGCGGTTATGAAACCTTTGTGTCACGCCTCAATTTAGAAGGCCACCCGGATGAGCCGGACTGGTTATCTCACGTGAATGCCAACTTGTTGAAAGTAAAACTGGCAACTGCCATCATCGGCATTTCTTCCATTCACCTGCTCAAAACCTTTATCAATGCGCAAAACTTATCTGATAAAGTATTGATCGCACAAACCGTGATTCACATGACTTTTGTGCTTTCTGCGGTGGCCATTGCTTACATAGACAAATTGATGGCACACACACAACCAGCTGAGCATTAATTACTAGTAGAGCAGCACCACGCGCTGTGGTGCTGTTTCTACCTGACGCACAGTAAACTTGTGCACAGTAATCGTTTTCTCATTCTCAGTTTCCACACTCACGCGCCAATCCCCCTCGGCCAAACTACTCTTGTAGGTGTAGCCCCTAAAACCTTCATAGCGCCCGCCAGATAAGCTAAACCCTATGCGCGACTGCGTGACCCAACCTTGCTTTTTGTCGTAATGCTGCCAGCGGTGATATAGCTTGGCTTGCAAGCCTGGCGGTGCAAAGATGGAAGAAAAACAATACACGCGCTGCCCTGCCGGCATCTCTAAATCATTGCTGGTTTTACGCCAAAATACCCACCACGGTGATGCCTGCTGCGACAATCGGTATTGACCATCGACTTTTTCCAGCTCAAACGCCATCGCCACATCCCGCTTCACCAAAGGCACTGGCGGAATCATATCAACCGCATAAGCAAACATCAGTAACGCAGCAATCACAGCAACCGGCTTGATGCTGCCCAAATGATTAGGCGTTTTTCTATACAGCCAAAAAGCTAAACTGGCACCAAGCAAGGTGCTGAGATAAAACCACACTGCATGTATGCTACCCAATAGAAACGGCAAGGCAAAGTTAAACAGTAGCATTGCGCACAAGCCAAACATAGACCAGCTCAGCGTAAAACGTTTGTATTCGCTTTCTAAAAACTCATTAGCTACCAGCAATACCGCCAGCCCTAAGGACATTAACCAAGCCAGCCAATGACTGGAGCTTTTAAAATATAAAATAAATAAAGCGCTGAACAAACTGCCAAATAAAAATTGCAGCAAGAAGTAAGGCAAGCGTGGGGGGTAATACTGTTTAACTACGTTGACCAGCTTGCTTGAGCTATTTTCAAGTGAGATAGGTCGGCCAATCAAGTAAAGAATTACTGCGGCGCAAAAAAGGTAGCCGGCGAATATCCACAAATCCAGGGCGGCGACATTACGGCCTATGGTTAATGCATCCCAGGCAAAACCGCCCACAAAGAACACGGCAGGCATAATATCTGCCACTTTACGCGCATGATGCATGATAGTCTGCACCCAGGCGATATTGCTTAATTGGCTAAACATATCAAAAATATTAGAAAGAAACGAATAAGCTTACAGAAAATGGCCAATCACGTAGCCAATAATAATACCAATGATTAACGCAATGGTTAATCCACGGTAGGTGAGTACATCTTTTGAATAGCCACGTTTAATGGCGACGAATGAAACAATATAACCAATGGCATTCAGCAGCCATATGATGGATAAGCTTAGCACCTTGACAATCAAGGGACCAATGACAGGCACCAAGCCAATAAGACCAATAATCCAGACAAATACATTAGACACTACACCAAACAGCAAGACGCCAGCCGCTACCGCCTTGGCATCCCAGCCAAAATACCAAGCGGCACAGACCACTACCACCAACAGCAGACTGAGCGGCAACATCCGCTTCCACGCGCCACGCTGCGGTGGCTGCGCGATGGATTTTGGGTCAAAAATACCCCGATTATCCTGCGGAAGCGGTGTGGTCATCCTTGCCTAGCGCTTAAATTAAACCTGCTCAGCGATCGGAATGACTTTTTTACCGTTAGCCAACGCTTCTAGCGCTGGTGTGTAATCAGTCATTTGATCGAAATTCAGGTATTTGTAGATTTCAGCCGTATTAGCCAGCTTGTTACCTACTGTATCTAAATACTCTGCATGTGTAGGCATGCGGCCTAACTTGGCACAAACCGCTGCCAATTCAGCTGAACCTAGATACACGCGCGCATCTCTACCCATACGGTTGTCAAAGTTACGTGTGCTGGTTGAGAACACGGTAGCTTTGTCCGCTACGCGTGCCTGGTTACCCATACATAATGAGCAGCCTGGCACTTCTGTTCTAGCACCAGCTACCCCAAATACAGAGTAAACCCCCTCATCACGTAATTGTGCTTCGTCCATACGGGTTGGTGGAGCAATCCATAAACGGGTAGGAATACCGCCAGAACCTTCCAATACTTTTGCTGCTGCACGGTAGTGACCAATGTTAGTCATGCAGCTACCAATAAACACTTCATCAATCTTGTCGCCTACCACCGCGGTTAATGGCTTGATGTCATCCGGGTCGTTAGGGCAAGCCACTAATGGCTCAGTAATGGTGTTGAGATCAATCTCAATCACGTGCGCGTATTCCGCATCTTTATCCGCCTCTAACAACTCAGGCTTAGCCAACCATGCCTGCATGCTGGCAATACGGCGTTGCAAGGTGCGTGGATCCTGATAACCGTTATCAATCATGTTTTGTAGCAACACGATATTTGAGTTAAGGAACTCAATTACCGGCTCTTTGTTTAACTTCACGGTACAGCCGTTTGCTGAACGCTCAGCGGAAGCATCTGCAAACTCAAATGCCTGCTCTACTTTCAAATCTGGCAAGCCTTCAATTTCCAGGATGCGACCGTTAAACACGTTCTTCTTACCTTGTTTACCAACCGTTAAAGTACCTTCTTGGATGGCAGCGTAAGGAATTGCATTTACTAAATCACGCAAGGTAATGCCAGGCTGCATCTCACCTTTGAAACGTACTAATACAGATTCCGGCATATCTAATGGCATCACACCCATCGCCGCCGCAAAAGCCACCAAGCCAGAACCGGCTGGGAATGAAATACCAATCGGGAAACGTGTATGTGAGTCGCCGCCAGTACCAACCGTATCAGGCAATACCATACGGTTTAGCCATGAGTGAATCACGCCATCACCTGGACGTAAGCTCACGCCGCCACGGCTGCTCATAAACTCTGGCAGAGTGTGCTGTAATTTAATGTCCACTGGTTTTGGATAAGCTGCAGTGTGGCAGAAGCTTTGCATGACCAAATCTGCGCTAAAGCCTAAACAAGCTAATTCTTTCAGCTCATCACGCGTCATACCGCCAGTGGTGTCTTGTGAACCGACGGTAGTAGCCTTAGGTTCGCAATAAGCACCTGGGCGCACGCCTGTACCTTCAGGCAAACCACATGCTCTGCCCACCATTTTTTGCGCCAGCGTGTAACCTTTGCCTGTATCTTTTGGTGCAATTGATTGAATAAATAAATCAGATGCTGGCAAACTTAGCGCATGGCGCGCATTAGTGGTTAAACCACGGCCAATAATCAATGGAATACGGCCGCCAGCGCGCACTTCATCCGGCATCGTAGTCGGTGTCAATTCAAATGTACTAATCACCTCACCTTGCGCATTCAATACCTGGCCAGCATAAGGTTTAATGGTGATGACATCACCAGTTTGCATTTTTGACACATCACATTGAATCGGCATCGCGCCAGAGTCTTCTGCAGTGTTAAAGAAAATTGGGGCAATCTTGGTGCCTAAAATCACACCGCCAGTACGTTTGTTTGGGATATTAGGAATGTCGTTACCCATAAACCACTGTACTGAGTTAATCGCTGATTTACGTGATGAACCGGTACCTACCACATCGCCCACATAAGCCAGAGGCAAACCTTTTTGCTTCAAGATTTCAATCGTTTTTAAGCCATCAGGCATTTTTGTCACCAGCATCGCTTTTGCGTGCAGCGGAATGTCCGGGCGGCTCCATGCTTCCTGCGCCGGGCTCAAGTCGTCAGTGTTGGTTTCACCATCCACTTTAAATACAACAACCTGAATTTCCTCCGCTAATTTTGGTGCATTGGTAAACCATTCTGCATTCGCCCATGACTCAATGAGTTTTTTCGCATGCACATTGCCTGCTTTCATTTTTTCGTCAACATCATGGAATGCATCAAACATTAAAATCGTTTGCGACAACGCGTTTACCGCGGCATCCGCCATAGCAGGATTCGTTGCAGATAAATCTAACAGGCCAACCAAAGCCTGCACATTGTAGCCACCTAACATGGTGCCTAATAAAGCCACGGCTTTTTCAGCGCTGACTAAAGGCGATACGGCTTTACCGTGCGCAATGTCTGACAGAAAAGCAGCTTTTACGTAGGCAGCCTGATCAACACCCGCTGGTACGCGATTTTCAAGCAAATCTACCAACAGATTCTCTTCACCCGCCGGCGGGGCTTTAAGTAGCTCTACAAGTTGGACAACTTGTTCTGCTGATAATGGTAATGGAGGAAGTTGTTGTGAAGCACGCTCTTGCACGTGCGCTGCATAGGCTTTTAACATAAAGATTTTCTGCTTAGATTTCTAGTTAAATAAAATTGTGTTTATTATAAACTAGCTTAACTTATGATAACGATGATGATTGATGCAATTGTGATGGTTAAGGCACTTTTTGCTCCCCCATCAACTGCATCATTCAACTGTAAATCTAAATTATCAGCCAAACTAGTTCGTTAATTGCGATATCCCGGCAACGGTACCACAGCTTGCGGCTCTCATCGTAGCTTCGAATCGGTCTAAAACCTCGCTCTGATAGCCCTTGCCATGCTTGAGCTCTAAAAAAGCCCGTACCTCGCTAGCGTCAGCAAATCCATTTTTATCGGTATCCATCAACGCTACATTATCTTCAACCGTAGGCCCAATATAGCGGCCTTGGGTATCGGTCAGCACATCCAGTAAAGTGGCGGCATGCGCAGGCATCACCAACACAAAACCCACCAGCAAACTGGCAGCCATGCCAGCAACGCTTAACAGCTTAATCCCATGTGTTTTCATCTACTTACTCCTCTGCATGAATTAAGAGTAAAAATTTAGCTAATAATTCACTCAGTCTACCACTTAAGCAATGATTACTCACTGATGGTTGGTTTTGGGATGATTAGTTCTGGCAATGACTCATTAAACCGGATGTACCGTAATCACCTCACCAGACACTTTGCGCTGGGCTATTTTCTGCTGCCACTCGGCCGGACCCGTGGTATGCACAGAGCTGCCGCGACTATCAACCGCAACCGTCACTGGCATATCTTGCACCGTAAACTCGTAAATCGCTTCCATACCCAAATCGGCAAAGGCTAACACCTCTGCCTTTTTAATCGCTTTGCTCACTAAATAAGCCGCACCGCCCACCGCTGTTAGATACACGGAGTGATGCTTAGCAATGGTTGCTATTGTTTCTTCGCCACGCTCCGCCTTACCCACCATACCTAATAAGCCGGTTTGGCTCAGCATAGTTTCTGTAAAATCGTCCATACGCGTAGCTGTGGTTGGGCCGGCCGGTCCCACGGCTTCATTACCCACGGCATCAACCGGGCCTACGTAATAAATAAAACGGTTGGTAAAATCTATTGGCAGTTTCTCGCCATTGTTCAGCATGGTTACCATACGCTTATGCGCAGCATCCCTACCGGTCAGTAACTTGCCACTTAGCAGCAAGGTTTGCCCTGGCTGCCAGGCTTCAATTTCTTGCTGCGTAATCGTATCCAGATTCACTCTTAACGACTGGGCACTCGGCGCCCAATGGATATCAGGCCAATCACTCAAACTTGGCGCTTCCAGCACCGCAGGGGCGCTGCCATCCAACTCAAAATGCACGTGTCGTGTAGCCGCACAGTTAGGAATAATCGCCACCGGCAAACTAGCCGCATGTGTTGGATAATCCAGTATTTTTACATCCAGCACTGTGGTTAAGCCACCCAGACCTTGCGCACCTATGCCTAGGTTATTCACCTTTTCGTAGATTTCTAATCTTAGGGCGTCAATTTTATTTTGCGCGCCGTTTGCTTTCAGCTCGTGCATATCAATTGGCGTCATCAGTGATTCTTTAGCCAACAGCATCGCTTTTTCAGCAGTACCGCCAATGCCAATCCCCAGCATACCGGGTGGGCACCAGCCAGCGCCCATGGTTGGCACTACCTCTAAAATCCAATCAACAATACTGTCGTTAGGATTCAGCATGGCTAGTTTCGCTTTATTTTCACTGCCACCACCCTTAGCTGCAATGCTGACCTCTACTTTATCGCCAGCGACTAACTCCACATGCACCACGGCTGGGGTGTTGTCCTTGGTATTCGCACGCTTACCGGCAGGGTCACTGACGATGGACGCGCGCAGTTTATTTTCAGGTAGCAAATAAGCGCGATGCACGCCTTCGTTCACCATCTGCTCTAATGAAAGCTCTGCATCAAAACGTACATTCATCCCCACTTTAACAAACGCCACTACGATGCCAGTATCCTGGCACAGCGGGCGCTTACCCTCGGCGCACATGCGTGAATTGGTCAAAATCTGCGCAATCGCGTCTTTCGCGGCAGGAGATTCTTCCTGCGCATAGGCTGCGGCTAGCGCCTGTATAAAGTCAGCGGGGTGGTAATAAGAAATATACTGCAAAGCGTCTGCAATGCTCGCAATAAAATCTTCCTGTTTAATTGTAGTCATCGTGTTGATTTTGCCGTGGCAATGGTTGAGTTAATATCTTTACGCAAGATTTTACCATTCTTAGTGCGTGGAAAATCTTTTGCCAGATAAACCGTTTTTGGCGATTTGTACGCCGCCAGATGCTGTTTACCAAAATGCAATAAATCATCCGGTGTGATGCTAGCCTCTGGTTTCAAGATCACATAAATCACTACCAGCAGCTTATCTTTCTCGATCTCTTCACCAATGGCAGCGCAATCCGCCACATCGGGATGACCTTTATACACGCGCTCAATTTCATAGGGTGAAACGCGGTAACCAAAACTTTTAATAATGTCGTCTTTACGTCCCAAGAACCAGATGTAGCCATCCGCATCATATTTTGCGTAATCTCCGGTAAAGAAGTAGCCATCATGCTTATATTTAGCAGTTTCTTCATCCAGATTCCAGTAACGCAAGAATAAGCCCGGGTCAGTATCCGTTACACAAATCATCCCCTCTTCACCTGCTGCAACGGGTTCGCGCGTATCTGGGTTAAGCAACTGAATTTGATGCCCAGGCTGCGGAAAGCCCGCCGAACCGGCGCGGATAGGACGATACTTGCTTTGTGATAAGTAGTATGAAAACTCACTCATGCCAACCGCTTCATAGATATCCAAGCCAAAACGCGCACGCCATTGGGTTAGCACTTCATCTGACAAGTGTTCGCCAGCGCTCATATAGTGGCGCATGCTAGGCAGCTGCTCTTTGGCCGTGGTGGTTTTTTGTAGAATCTGGCGGTAAATCGTAGGCACTCCAATAAAAATAGTGGCTTGATGCTTCTGGATTAAATCCAGCCATTTTTGCGCATCGTTCTTACCCTCATGCACAATCACGGTTTTACCCAGATACAGCGGATCCATCAAACCAGTGCCCAGCACATAAGTCCAGTTAAACTTACCTGAGTGCATGATTCTATCTTGCGCCTGTTCACTATAATTAAACCAGTACTGTGCCGCAGGCTGGCGACCCAGCAAGGCACGGTGTGCATGCAGCACACCTTTAGGATAGCCTGTGGTGCCTGAGGTATAAACCAAATAGGCCGGGTCTTCTGCTTTGGTGCGCGACATTACATCCACGGTTTTCACGTTAGCCATCACCTGCTGCAAATCATGCACCGCCAATTTACCTGTCGCTGGCATCTGCGTCAGCTGCGTTAACAGCACGTGCTTCAGGTTAGGCGTATTGCCCAAGGCACCTTCTAACTGCGACTGCATCCCTGCCCACGCCGCTGCATCTGTGACCAGCACGGTAGCGCCCGAATCCTTGGCTAAATACGCAACTTCTTCTGCGGTTAGCAAGGTGGAGGTGGGCACTGAGATTGCGCCCATTTTCATCGCACCCAAGAACGCGATTGGATAATCCAGACTATTAGGCAAACGAATTAATACACGATCACTGACTTTAACCCCTAAATTACGCAATACTTGTGCAAATAAATCAGTTTTGCGCGCTAAATCCGTAAAAGTGATGGTAGAGGTACCTAACGCATCATCTTCAACGATCATGGCAATTTCACTCGCCTGCGCCGTGCCTAAATGACGGTCTGAACAAGCGACACCAATATTAAAATACTCTGGAATTTGCCAGTCCCACTGTGGAAAGTCAGTCAACATTATAAAAGTACTCCATATGGCCAGTTTTCTCGCACAACCTGTGCAGGTAGCAGTTGTAAAACATGTAAAGCAAACTCCATATCGCTGGATTTAAGCGCGCGCAACGCATGCGCCCTTAACAAGGTTTGCAAAGCCTTACCAAACATTGGCGGATCCAACATCTCGCCTTCAAACTTAATCGCACCGCCTAACAGAGCATCAGCCTCAATCGCCGCCTTCAAGATACAGACCTTTTGTGCGATTTCGGTTGGAGATGGCGTGTAAGCCGTTTTACACAGATGAATATGCCCCGGATGTATCACCTGCTTACCAGTTAGGCCCATGGCCGCCTCTTTACAGGCATGCTTATAAACTACGCGCGATTCATTATCGCCATGCAAATCCAGCCAGCGGCGCACATCATGCGGCTCAAGATATTTTTCTGGCATTGGGCTGGCGCCGATTAAGGTTTCCACACCGCCAATCACCCCTTTACCGGCAATACGCGCTTCAAACATCAAGGTGTTCATGTAAAACTGCAGCTCATCAATCCAGTTTTCTGGCGTGATCTGAATACCCATCGCTTTTGAAAAGTCATGGATACCAAACACCACATGCTTAACTGTGCTGTACTGCATCAAATCTGGCGCGATTTTTAGTGATTTAGGATGCTCAATAATGGGCTGTATCGTGATGTGTGGATTAATACTCAGTAAAAAGCTGGATAAATCACGCACTTCTGCCGCGCCATAAGCCTCACCGGCTTTAGCCAGCATCACCACGTCGATATAGTCACCCATATCGCGCACCAGCTGCATATCCTGCTCGTACTCATCGGTTCTAAATGAGTTAGCGCGGATAGCGACCGTGACACGCTCGTTGGTTTTACGCAGCAATGGCAGCTCTTTACGTAGCAAATCTCGGCTCATGGCTTTTTGTCGGCAGCCATCCTCCAAGTCAAAAATCAGCGTATGTGCCTGTGTAAAGTGCGCATGCTTTTTCATACGCGCAGCGGCTTGCTCCATATCCTCATAAATGCCCAGACTAGGCGCATATTTAACCGGCGGATAATATAATTGGATACCCGGCCAGTAATCACCCAGCGCCCTGGCATCAACAGTGATAGGCTCTTCACCCATGTGCATCATCATCTTATTTAGCCTCCTGTAGCTCGCTTGACTCGGGTTTATTTAATCGGGCAGTTTTAATTTTATAAATCATGGCATTTCTAGCGCTTGCATCTGCCCCCGACACCTGCTCCATTGCGCTAGTGTTATTCACTAGTGTCCAGAATTCGTTATCTGGCAATGCCAGCAAGCCATCGAACACCTGCAGCTCTTCCAAGGTTAAGGTGTCATAGTGATGCTGCACAAAATCCTGCAGCACAATATCAAGCTCTAACAAGCCCCTTCTGCAACGCCATGCAAAGCGTCTTTGTTCTGCATCTTTTAGATTTTCTGCATTCATCATCACGCACCTCAAATCGCTTTAATTGGTACCGTTTTTTTGCTCGCCTTAGCCTCTTTTGCTCGCTCTATCTTCAAATCTTTAATGCTAGCAATGGCCGCATTCGGGTTAAGTCTTTTCGGGCAAACATCCACACAGTTCATAATGTTATGGCAACGATACAAGCGGTATGGGTCTTCCAAGTTTTCCAAGCGCTCTGCTTCTGCCTGATCGCGCGAATCGACAATAAAACGATAAGCCTGCATCAAACCTGATGGCCCGACGAACTTGTCAGGGTTCCACCAGAAGCTAGGGCAAGCCGTGGTACAGGCGCCACACATAATGCACTCATATAAACCATCCAGCTTGGCACGGTCTTCCGGGCTTTGCAGACGCTCGGTTTCGGGCAATGGGTCGTCGTTAATTAAATAAGGTTTGACTGAGTTGTAGTGCTCAAAAAACTGCGTCATGTCTACCACTAAATCACGAATCACTGGCAAGCCAGGCATCGGCCTTAGCACCACCGGCTGCTCCAGATCAGACAACTTAGTAATACAGGCCAACCCATTCTTACCGTTGATGTTCATGGCATCGCTACCACACACACCCTCACGACATGATTTGCGCATGGATAAAGTATCGTCGTGCTGTTTGATACGAATCAGCGCATCCAGCAGCATTTGGTCCTCATCGTGCAATTCAATTTCATAATCTTGCATGTAAGGCTTTTTATCCGTGTCCGGGTTGTATCTATAAATAGAGAATTTCATTTGGACACCTCTAAAAACGTTAAATATTGGGATGAAGTGCAAGGCGCACAGAACGTAGTAACGGAGACAGTACAATGGGTACGGCGAAGTTGCGTGTGATGTGCAACACAGCAATTCGCCCAAGAAATAATGTTTTTAGAAGTGCCCATTAATAAACTCTCGCTTTAGGTATAAATGGTTCAACCGTTAATGGCTGCAAACGCACCGGCTTATAAAGCAGCTGATGGTCTTTTTTATAATAAAGTGAGTGCGCTAACCAGTTTTCATCATCGCGCTCAGAGAAATCCTCACGCGCATGGGCACCGCGGCTTTCTTTACGGTTGTTAGCCGCATGCATGGTTGCCACCGCCACTTCTATCAGATTATCTAGCTCCAAGGCTTCAACACGTGCGGTGTTAAATACCTGGCTCTTATCTTTAATTTCAATACTTTTAACGCGTTCGGCAATCGCATTGATTTTGGCCACGCCGTCTTGCAACAAGTCAGGGAACCTAAACACGCCACAGTGCGTTTGCATGGCGCTACGCATCTCTGCACCCACATCAGCCACATTTTCACCATTGGTTTGCTGGTTCAGGCGATCTACCCTGGCTAAGGTTTTATCCGCTGCATCAGCTGGTAACGCTTTATGTGCTTGAGTTGAGGCAATCTGTTTGACCATTTGGTCGCCAGCCACTTTGCCGAATACAACTAAATCCAATAATGAGTTAGAGCCCAGACGATTAGCCCCATGTACAGAAACGCAAGCACACTCACCTACCGCATACAAACCATTTACCGCCTTCTCGCCGCCATCCGCAGTTGGCTCCACCACCTGTCCATTTAAATTGGTAGGAATACCACCCATCATGTAGTGAGCTGTCGGCACAATTGGAATTGGGTCAACCACAGGGTCCACATTGGCAAAGGTTTTTGCAATCTCGCGGATGCCAGGCAGACGTTTGCTAATTAACTCTTCACCTAGATGGTCAAGTTTTAAGTACACCGCATCTTTATTTTTACCCACACCACGGCCAGCTTTAATTTCTGTAGCAATAGAGCGTGAAATCACATCGCGGCTTGCCAAGTCTTTGGCAGTTGGTGCGTAGCGCTCCATAAACCGCTCACCTTCAGAGTTCACCAAATAGCCACCTTCACCGCGCACGCCTTCAGTAATCAGCACACCAGCATGCAGCACGCCAGTAGGGTGGAATTGCCAGAACTCCATATCCTGCAATGGCAAGCCGGCGCGTATCGCCATCCCTAAGCCATCACCGGTATTAATAAAAGCATTGGTGCTAGCTTGGAATATGCGCCCTGCGCCACCCGTAGCCAATAAGGTTGTTTTAGCCTGTATCACATGAATATCGCCAGTTTCAATTTCTAGCGCAATCACGCCCAGTACATCACCATCAGCGTCACGAATTAAATCTAATGCAAACCACTCAACAAAAAACTGCGTATTTGCACGAATATTGCGCTGATACAAAGTATGCAGCATGGCATGGCCAGTTCTATCAGCCACCGCACAGGTGCGTGAAATAGGCTTTTCGCCAAAATTCTGCGTCATGCCGCCAAATGGACGCTGAAATATCTTGCCGTTTTCCAGGCGGTCAAACGGCATGCCAAAATGCTCAAGTTCAATGATTGCTTTGGCAGCGTTTTTACACATAAACTCAATCGCATCCTGATCACCCAAGTAATCAGAACCTTTAATCGTGTCGTACATATGCCAAAGCCAGTTATCACCGGACACATTACCCAAAGCTGCCGCGACACCGCCTTGCGCCGCCACGGTATGTGAACGCGTAGGGAACACTTTGGACAGCACAGCAACCTTAACGCCAGCCTCGGCCAACTGCAGCGACGCACGCAAACCTGCACCGCCACCGCCAACTATTACTGCGTCAAACTGATGATTTTGTATATTCATATGAGACTTAAAGCTTCCATAAAATAATGCTTACCCAGCACAGGTAACCAATCAACAATATATCTACCGTCACTTGCAATACGGCACGCAACCTTAGGTTAAATACATAATCTTTAAATACATCACGCACCCCGAGCCAAGCATGGGTAAGCAAGCTAACAAAGAACACTAGGGTTAGCAGGCGCCACCACCAAGGCGACATCAAATCCAACCATGACGCATAATCGTTCGGTTTTTTAATTGCCAATACAAGTAGCATCAGCATCAAGTAAACCACCATGACCACAGCCGAAATGCGCTGCGTTAGCCACAAACGCATGCCAGGATATTTTTTTGTAAGTAGTTCTATCAACATAGCGGTGACTGTTACCAAATATAATAAGCAAAACCAAGCACGGAGCAGGCACCTAAGCCCAGCACAATGCGGCTGGAGAGCCTTGCCTGATCAAGCGAAGTCATCCAATGCACGTCTTGCCCCAAATGCCTTAATCCAGCATAAAAATGATGAAAAAACGGCCAGGAAAGACCAATTAAAACCAGCTTAAACGCCCAGTGCCGTGACACTACACCCAACGCGGCAAAGCTCGCCTCACTACTTAATGAAGCCTGCATCGACCATATCAGTGCAGGGGTAAACAAAAACAGCAGCATGCCGCTCATGCGGTGCAGAATTGACACCACAGCATTGATAGGCAAGCGAATCGTAAACAAATTTAGATTCTTGGGCCGATTGCGAATTGGAGTTCTCTTAGCCACTTATGCTGCCTCTGCTACTGCTTTTGACACACGCGCTAACAGGCGCGGATCAAACGGTTTAGGAATAATGTAATCTTTGCCAAATGCCAATGACTGCAAATTGTAAGCAGTTAACACCTCAGCCGGTACCGGCTCACGCGCCAACTCACTTAAGGCATGCGCTGCGGCAATTTTCATTTGTTCTGTGATTTTTTTAGCCTTAGCATCCAAAGCCCCTCTAAATAAGTAAGGGAAACACAGCGCATTATTGACCTGATTAGGAAAGTCACTGCGACCAGTGGCCATCAGCACATCCGCGCGTATAGCGTGCGCTACGCTAGGCAACACTTCCGGGTCAGGGTTGGCTAAAGCAAAGATGATAGGATTCGGCGCCATGTCGTTGATTAACTTGGCATCAAGTGCATTTTTGGCGGAAACCCCAATAAACACATCGGCACCTTGCATCGCATCTGCCAGCGTTTTAACTGCACTTGGCACAATGGCAAGTTCTCGGTTGTTGTCATGCAGATCTGGACGATCAGTGTCTAAAACACCAGTTCTATCCACCATGGTAATGTAGTTGGCACCCATACTTTTTAGCAGCTTGGCACAGGAACAGCCGGCAGCACCCGCTCCTAGAAATACGATTTTTGCCGTTGCCATGGTTTTACCCTGCAATGCTAGTGCATTCAACAGCGCCGCAGCAACAATCACGGCTGTACCGTGCTGGTCATCATGAAATACAGGAATATCCAGGCGTTTTTTCAGCTCGTTTTCTATATAAAAACAGTGCGGCGCTGCAATATCCTCCAAATTAATGCCGCCAAAGGTCGGCGCTATATTCACTACAGTTTCAATAAATTCATCAGGTGTTTTGGCATTCACTTCAATATCAAACACGTCTATGCCGGCAAAACGTTTAAACAATACCGCTTTACCTTCCATCACTGGCTTGCTCGCCAACGCGCCCATATTGCCCAAACCTAACACGGCAGTACCATCAGTAATCACTGCTACCAGATTACCTTTATTGGTATAACGGTAAGCATTGCTGGCATCCGCATGAATTTCGCGCACCGGCTCGGCAACACCAGGTGTGTATGCCAGTGACAAATCATCTTGCGTAGCACAAGACTTTGATGATTCCACACTCAACTTTCCTGGTTTGGGAAACTGGTGGTAATCCAATGCGCGTTTTTTTAGCTCGTTCATTTTTTTAGCCTTAATTTACAACTCAACGTTGTCAAAACTTTTTTCGAGACCAGCAAAGATAAATAGGTGAGCGCAGACAGCACCAGGAGCGAGCCTGACAACACCAACGCTGAATTCAATAAGTATTTACTCAAGTTAGCCACCTACTCTAATTCACTCATATAGTGATGGTCATCGGTCAAGCACAACCCTAAGCGCCATTCCATAGGCTTGTCGCCATAAGTAAATGAAACGCGCTCGATACTTAATAATGGGTAACCCTCTTTCAAGCCCAAGGATTTTGCCACCTCTTGATTGGCGGCAACCGCTTTCAGGCGCTCTTCCGCACGTATCATGCGCACACCAAACTGCGACTCATACATGCTGTACATAGAGCCGTTGCACTCTTCTACCTTATTACTATTCAACCCCTTAAACGGTACAGCTGGCACAATCAGGTGATCGTAAATTAATGGTCGTCCAGAGAAAGTGAGCAGACGCTTCACTTCTATCGTGGCCGCACCCGCCTTAATCTCCAAAATCTTGGCAATATAGGCATCCGCCTTTGATTTCACGCATGAAATCAACTCGTTTTGCAGCAGCTCTTTTTTGCCGTCAACCGCAGTAAGCCTTAAGAACCTAAGCTTGGTCACTTCTTCGCTATGAGTAGCAACAAAAGTGCCCTTACCTTGCCTGCGTATCAAAATATTCTCTGCAGACAGACTATCAATCGCCTTACGCACCGTACCCTGACTCACCTTATAGCGTGCGGCCAACTCTATCTCACTAGGAATCACATCCCCGGGCTTCCACTCACCGCCGATCAAACCTTGGGTGATTAACACCTTAATCTGATCATATAAAGGTCTGTAGCTGGGTGAACTCAATTGCTTATCCATAATTTCACTACCTATGCATTTTAGTTAACAGCAACGTACTTAATTTCCATGGATGAATTTATATCACGCAAAATAAAATTAGTCCAGTATTTTATATCTTATATAAGACATAAGATAAATGTTGACATTTATTAAAATTCATCTATATAATCAAATCCACATTTTTATAAAGTCACGATTATGGAACATCACATCCGTCCACGACGCTCTGTGCTATATGTGCCAGGCTGCAATCAACACTACCTTGATCGCGCACGCACATTGGCAGCCGATACTGTCATTTTGGATTTGGGCGACCCCATCCTGATTGACGCCAAACTGCAATCTAGGGCCAATGTGGTAGAGGCCATTAAACAAGGCGGCTACGGCGCACGCGAGGTTGTCGTGCGCGTGAATGATCTGGATTCAATCTGGGGCCATGATGACATTCAAGCGGTAGCCAATATCGGCGCCGATGCCATCCTCTTTCCCAACATTGAATCACGTGAAGATGTATTAAAAGCACAACAGCTACTGGATGATGCCGGTGGTAAAGACGTGCCAATGATGGTGATGATAGAAAGCCCGATTGCAGTGCTCAATGCAAAAGAAATTGCCGCTGCATCTGACCGCGTCATCTGTATCGTGATGGCGACCTCAGACCTTATTTCGCAGCTGCATGCCCATGTTACCCATGAGCGGGTAGCTATCTTAACTTCGCTATCGCTAGTGATTCTAGCGGCACGCGCTTACGGCAAAGCCGTGATTGACGGCATTACCAGCGACTTTAAGAACATGCATTCTTTTGAATACGCATGCCGCATTGGCCGTGATATGGGGATGGATGGCAAATCCCTGGTGCACCCTGCCCAAATTGCTTACTGCAACGATGCATACACACCAAAAGCAACAGAAGTCGCTAACGCCAGACTCATCATTACCGCACTCAAAGAAGCAAATGAAGCTGGCCGCGGCACCGTGGTAGTTAACGACAAGTTAGTGGAACATCACCACATTAAAGCCGCTCAACGCTTAATTAAGCTACATGAAGCAATTACCGAGCTTGAAGAAGAATACATATAAATGGCGAACAACATGCAATCAAACAAAACATCATCCGGACGGTTTTTTGAGCACTTCACTCTTAATGAGGTGATACATCACGCCACGCCACGCACCATTACCGCAGGCGATGTCGCGCTGTATATCGCACTCACAGGCAGCCGCAACCCTTTGCATTGCAGTGAGCCATTTGCACAAAACCTTGGCTACCAGTCGGCTCCGGTAGATGACTTACTCACGTTCCATATTGCTTTTGGCAAAACCGTACCTGATGTTTCCGTTAATGCGGTAGCAAACCTGGGCTATGCCGATGTACGCTTTTTACACCCAGTGTATGTGGGTGACACACTGAGCACATCCAGCCAGGTGATTGGACTAAAGCAAAACTCCAACGGTAAAAATGGTGTAGTGTATGTACGCTCCACCGCAGTCAACCAACACCAACAGCCAGTATTAAGCTGGGTGCGTTGGGTGATGGTGCATAAAAACGATGCCAACGCTCCCGCACCGGAAACCACCATCCCGGAGTTGCCAGCATTTGTTGCACCTGAACAATTAAGCATCCCCGCACATTTGACAGCAAGCCGCTTTCCGCAGCAGGCAACTAACGGCCAGTTCTACTGGGATGATTACGAGGCAGGTGAACGCATTAACCACGCTGCTGGCATGACTATCAACGACAGTGACCACTCGCTGGCCACTCGTCTGTACCAAAACAACGCACGCCTGCATTTTGATGCGCACTTGATGCAAAGCTCGACCTTTGGCAAACGTCTGGTGTATGGCGGCATCGTCATCTCCGCATGCCGCGCCTTAAGCTATGAAGGTTTGGAAAATGCTATCGGCATTGCGGCAATCAACGCAGGCACGCATGCCCACCCAAGTTTTGCCGGCGACACCATCTACACCTTCACCGAAGTGCTAGAGCGCTGGGAATTGCCAAACAGAAGCGACATTGGCGCACTCAGGCTACGCATGGTTGGCATTAAAAACATGAACCCTGCCGATTTGGCAGAAACCAAGCAATTTAATAGTTACCACCCCAATGTAGTACTTGATCTTGATTACACCGTACTCATGCCTCGCAAAGGAAACAAATAATGGCTGTGACTTTACAAAAAAAACACCCGAATGAAGCGCTGTTTGGTGGAGAAAAACCATTTCCGCTGATTCCGGCCTGCGAGCACTTTGCTGGCAGCGAAAAGCTGATTTTAAAAGCACTATCGCTACAAGATAGCATAGGCCCGGTATTTGATATTACTTGCGACTGTGAAGATGGCGCAGCAGCTGGACAAGAGCGCGACCATGCAGAAATGATAGTGCGTGTATTAAATTCAGACGCCAATAAACACAAAATGGCAGGGGCTCGCATTCATGACTACACCCACCCGGCCTGGAAACTGGATATCGACATCCTGGTAGCCGGTGCAGGCAAAGTGCTCACCTATATCACCATCCCTAAATGCACCAGCATTGATCAAGCTCGCGAAATGATTGAGTACGTGCAGGCGGCGGCGAAAGAGCACAACATCAACCGCGTGATTCCTATCCATATCCTGATAGAAACACACGGTGCACTCAAGCAAGTACACGAGATAGCAGCCCTACCTTGGCTACAAGTATTGGATTTCGGCCTGATGGATTTTGTTAGCGCACATCACGGTGCCATTCCGGCCAGCGCCATGCGCAGCCCGGGTCAGTTCGAGCATCGCCTGCTAGCGCGGGCAAAATCAGAAGTAGTAGCTGCGGCACTCGCTAACGGTGTGGTGCCTGCACATAACGTCACGCTGGATTTAAAAAATGTAGAAACGACATTGAGCGATGCCAGCCGTGCACACAATGAGTTTGGCTTTATGCGCATGTGGAGTATTTACCCAACGCAGATTCAGGCCATTGTGGATGCAATGAAGCCTAACTTTGATGAAGTCACTGATGCCGCCAATATCCTGCTGGCCGCACAGCAAGTGGAATGGGGCCCGATTCAATACGCCGGTGAACTGCATGACCGCGCAACCTACCGATATTTCTGGGAAGTACTGCAAAAAGCAAGGCTGACCAGGGTGGAGATTCCAGCCGCAGCAGTAGAAGCATTTTTTAAATAACACTGGCCCCACATATTTGCGAGACCCCATCAGCCTATGCTGATGGCTGGGGTTTGAACACCACTTCACGCTTACATAGCCAAACCGCGTGACTAAATGAACTGAAGGAAATCAGTAACATGAATAAACAAGCGACTGCAGGTACACGTTTCAGAGCCGCACTCAGCGCAGAGACACCTTTACAAATCATCGGTGCCATCAACGCTTACCACGCTCTACTCGCCACACAAACCGGTTACAAGGCTTTATATTTATCCGGCGGTGGGGTCGCTGCAGGCTCGCTAGGTATTCCGGATTTAGGCATCTCCACACTAGAAGACGTGCTGATTGATGTGCGCAGAATCACCGATGTGACAGAAACGCCACTGCTGGTGGATATCGACACCGGCTTTGGCGGTGCATTTAATATCGCACGCAGTATTAAAAGCATCATTAAAGCTGGCGCAGGTGCGGTACATATTGAAGACCAGGTACAAGCCAAACGTTGCGGTCACCGCCCGAACAAGGCCATTGTCAGCCAAGCGGAAATGGTAGACCGCATCAAAGCGGCGGTTGATGCAAAAACTGACCCTGACTTTGTGATTATGGCGCGTACTGATGCATTAGCTGTTGAAGGCCTGCAATCTGCAATTGACCGTGCCTGTGCCTGCGTTGAGGCCGGCGCGGATATGATTTTCCCTGAGGCCATCACCGAGCTTGGCATGTACCGGCAGTTTGCTGACGCAGTCAAGGTGCCGGTACTCGCCAACATTACCGAATTTGGCAGCACCCCATTATTTACCGTGGATGAGTTACGCAGTGCGCATGTCAGCATGGTGCTATACCCACTTTCAGCATTCAGAGCCATGAATCAGGCTGCGCTCAACGTGTACCAAGCCGTACGCAAAGACGGCACCCAAGCCAACGTAGTCAACACCATGCAAACACGCGCAGCACTGTATGAGCACCTGAATTACCACGCTTATGAGCAAAAGTTAGACGCATTATTTAAGGGAGAAAAGTAGCATGACTCAAACCAACACTACTCAAGCTACCGCTACTCAAGAACCTAAAAAGAAAAAAGGCGTAGCACTGGCTGGCATTTCAGCTGGCACCACTGCCATCTGTACCGTTGGCCACACTGGCAATGATTTACATTACCGCGGCTATGACATTATTGAACTGGCCAAATCTGCAACCTTTGAAGAGGTTGCCCACCTGCTGATTCATGGTGCACTGCCAAATAAAGCAGAACTGGCGGCTTACCACCAGAAACTGAAGAAGTTACGTGGCCTGCCCGATGGTTTAAAAAAGGTATTAGAGCAAATTCCGGCTAACGCGCACCCGATGGATGTGATGCGTACCGGCTGCTCCATGCTAGGCACACTGGAGCCTGAAGCTGGCGACCGCAACACCGAAGGCGCAAAAGACCTGGGCGACAGGTTGATTGCCTGCTTTGGTTCCATTTTGATTTACTGGTACCACTTTAGCCACAACCAGAAACGCATAGAAGTCGAAACCGACGAGGACTCTATCGCCGCACACTTCTTGCATTTGCTACATGACAAAAAACCATCCGCTTTACATATCAGCGCTATGAATACGTCGCTGGTACTGTATGCAGAGCATGAGTTCAACGCCTCTACCTTTACCGCACGCGTGGTAGCCGGCACGTTATCTGATATGTATTCATGCATCACCGGTGCCATTGGCGCACTGCGCGGCCCGAAACATGGCGGCGCCAACGAGGCTGCTATGGAGATTATCGAACGCTACAAAACCGCGGATGAGGCCGAGGCCGACATTATGCAACGCATGGCGCGCAAAGAAATCATCATTGGCTTTGGCCACCCGGTTTACACCATTGCAGACCCAAGAAACGAGTCAATCAAGGCGGTTAGCCGCAAACTATGTGAAGACAATGGCAACATGACCTTATTTGATGTGTCTGCTCGTATTGAAGAAACCATGTGGCGCGAGAAAAAAATGTTCCCCAACCTAGATTGGTACAGCGCATCCAGCTACCACATGATGGGCATCCCAACCGGCATGTTCACCCCGATTTTTGTGATCTCACGCACCACAGGCTGGGTCGCCCATGTGATTGAACAACGCATTGATAACAAAATCATTCGCCCTAATGCGGAGTATATCGGCCCGGAAAATCGGGCATATGTACCCCTGGAGCAACGTTAACACTTAACTCTGTCATTCCCGCGGAGACGGAATCCATTTTTATCCTCCGTTTAAAGATGGATTCCATTTTTTACACTTAAATTTAGCGCCAACTTAGGAATTACTGCTTAAGTTAGCTAAATCAAGGTAGTAAAAATCCATACGGTCTTGCCGGAATAACAAACTCAATTCAATTATTTTTTATACTTAAAGGTCCTCAATCATGTCGTCGCACATCTCAAACGTCCGTCCCGCACCAGACCAAGTCATTGTTGATATTGCCAATTACGTTGCTGATTTTGAAATCAATAGCGACGAAGCTTATGACACCGCACGCAATTGCCTGATGGACACATTAGGCTGTGGGTTCGAAGCGCTGGATTACCCAGCCTGTACCAAGCTATTAGGTCCGGTGATTGCAGGTACCGTAGTGCCAAATGGCGCAAAAGTGCCTGGCACCAGCTACCAGCTAGACCCTATCTTGGCTGCGTTTAATATCGGCGCCATGATTCGCTGGCTAGACTTTAACGACACATGGCTGGCTGCAGAATGGGGGCATCCATCAGATAATCTGGGCGGCATTCTAGCGGTGGCAGATTATATGTCGCGCAAAAATATTAACGAAGGCAAAGCGCCACTCACAGTAAAAGACGTACTCACCGCCATGATTAAAGCGCATGAGATTCAAGGTGTGCTGGCATTAGAAAACAGCTTTAACCGCGTGGGTCTGGATCACGTGATTCTAGTAAAAATTGCCTCTACCGCAGTGGTAACCAAATTATTAGGCGGCAATAAAGAAGACATTATCAACGCTGTTTCCAACGCGTTTGTGGATGGCCAAAGCTTACGTACTTATCGCCATAGCCCTAACACCGGCTCACGCAAATCCTGGGCGGCGGGCGATGCCACCTCACGTGCGGTACGTTTAGCTTGGATGACCATGCAAGGTGAAATGGGCTACCCATCAGCGCTTACTGCAAAAACCTGGGGCTTTTATGATGTGCTGTTCAAAGGCAATGCGTTTAAGTTCCAACGTGCTTACGGCTCTTACGTGATGGAGCAAGTGTTGTTCAAAATCTCCTTCCCGGCTGAGTTCCACGCACAAACCGCAGTAGAGTGTGCCTTCCAGTTGAATGCCGAAGTTGGCAGCCGCCTGCAAACGCTGGAGCAGATTGCAGCGATTGATAAGATCGTAATTACTACACATGAATCAGCGATTCGCATCATTGATAAAACCGGCCCGTTAGATAACCCGGCCGACCGCGATCACTGCATTCAATACATGGCGGCTGTTGGCCTACTAAAAGGCAGCTTAACCGCACAGGACTACGAAGATGCAGCTGCGGCAGACCCTCGCATCGACGCGATTCGCGCAAAAATGAGCTGTGTGGAAAAAGTGGAATATACCCAAGACTATCACGCACCTGACAAACGCTCGATTGCTAACGCGATTCAAATCTTTTTTAAAGATGGCACCAGCTCAAGCAATATCGCGGTTGAATACCCGATTGGGCACCGTCGCCGCCGTGGTGAAGGTATCCCAGAATTGGTGAAAAAATTCAAAGTAAATCTAGCACGTAGATTTGATGCGAAGAAACAAGCTGAAATTCTAGAGTTATGCCTAGCGCAAAAAACACTGGAAGCGATGCCGGTTAATACGTTTGTAGATATGCTCTGGCAAGGTTAAGGCCTTACTATACAGGCGGGGAAAATCACCGGTTTTTCCCGCCCTATCTTCTTACACCTGCCAAACCTCTTACACCTGCCAATCGATTGGCGCATCACCGCGTTGTTTCAGGTATTCATTGATACGTGAGAATTGGTGATTGCCAAAAAAACCGCGATGCGCAGATAACGGAGATGGGTGCACAGATTTGAGCACCAGATGCTTTTGCGGGTCTATCATCTCGCCTTTTTTCTGCGCATAACTGCCCCACAGTACAAACACCAAACCTTCACGATGCAGATTTAATGCAGCAATCGCCGCATCGGTAAACGCTTCCCAGCCACGCTTCTGATGCGACCCTGCGTTACCCATTTCCACGGTCAACGTGGCATTTAACAGCAGCACGCCCTGATTTGCCCAAGACGTTAAGTCGCCTTTGCTCTGCACTTTAATACCGAGGTCATTTTCAATTTCTTTAAAAATATTGAGCAGCGATGGCGGCAAGGCTACGCCCTCCGGCACGGAAAAGCTCAAGCCATGCGCCTGGCCTACACCGTGGTAAGGGTCTTGGCCGATAATCACCACGCGCACCTTATCAAACGGCGTATGGTTAAACGCATTAAAAATCAATGAGCTAGGCGGAAATATCGTTTTACCCGCGGCTTTTTCCTGCAATAAAAAAGCACGCAGTGACTGCATATAAGGCTTATCAAGCTCATCACCAATCACAGCTTGCCATGAAGGATGAAGTTGACCAGGTTTTTCTTGAGACATGTATTAAGCGTGAAGGTGATGGAAGTTGCCCCATTATAGAACGAAATTTGCATGCATTTGACACTGCCAATATCCGTAGCTTCAAACACCATACGCACTAATCAATTGATACAAAAAATAAAAACTTTTTGCCCCATCCTGCTACTAAGGTAAAATAACGCTTTTATAAAACGCTCATTATTCTTTTTGCTATGTCACTTACCACTTTAAACGCACTCTCTCCACTTGATGGCCGCTACCAATCTAAACTTGACGCACTACGTCCTTACTTTAGTGAATATGCGCTGATTAAACACCGCGCATGGGTAGAAATTGAGTGGTTGAAAGCATTGGCTGGCGCGCCAGAACTGGCAGAAATCGCCCCATTTAGTGAAGAAACCATTCATGAATTAGATGCTGCGATTACCAATTTCAGCGAGGCAGACGCATCGCAAGTGAAAGCGATTGAAGCACGCACCAACCACGATGTAAAAGCGCTGGAATACTGGCTCAAAGAAAAATTTGACAGCAATACTGAAGTAAAAAAAGCCAGTGAGTTTATTCACTTTGCCTGTACTTCAGAAGATATCAACAACCTATCTCACGGCTTGATGCTCAAATCCGCACGTGACAGCGTGATGTTGCCATTCTTAAATAATCTAATCGCACGCTTAACCGAATTAGCAGAGCAATTAGCTAACCAACCGATGCTATCACGTACCCACGGCCAGACCGCATCCCCAACCACCATGGGTAAAGAGTTAGCCAACGTGGTATACCGCTTGCAACGTCAGCAAAAACAATTAGCCAGCAATGAAATTCTGGGCAAAATCAACGGTGCGGTTGGTAACTTTAACGCGCATTTATCTGCATACCCTGACTTTGACTGGGAAACTTTTGCAAAAGGTTTTGTCTCTTCATTAGGCCTTACTTACAACCCAATGACCATACAGATTGAGCCACATGACTACATGGCAGAGCTGTACGACACGCTAGCGCGCATCAATACCATTCTGATTGATATCAACCGCGATATCTGGGGTTATATCTCTGTAGGTTACTTTAAACAAAAAGTTAAAGCGGGCGAAATCGGTTCATCAACCATGCCGCATAAAGTTAACCCGATTGATTTTGAAAACAGTGAAGGTAACTTAGGTTTAGCGAATGCAGTATTGCGCCACTTGGCAGAGAAGCTACCAATCTCACGCTGGCAGCGCGATTTAACTGACTCTACCGTACTGCGTAATATGGGCGTAGCTTTTGGCTACACCTTGTTAGGTTATGACTCTTGCTTACGTGGTTTGAATAAGCTGGAAGTAAACCCGGTACGTCTGGATGAAGACTTAAACAATAGCTGGGAAGTATTAGCCGAGCCGATTCAAACAGTAATGCGCCGCTACGGTATTGAGAACCCGTATGAGCAACTAAAAGAGCTGACACGTGGTAAAGGCGGCATTAACCAAGCCTCACTGCATGCATTTATCAGCGAGTTGGCTATTCCTGCAGAGGCAAAACAAGCCTTGCTGGCACTGACACCTGCGAGTTACACAGGTAAAGCGGCGGAGCTTGTAAAAACTATTAAGTGAGTTTAAATGCATGTAAATTTGAGTGATAAAAGGGCTTCTGAATTTGACTAGAAGCCTGATCATCTACCTAGTCTTATTGTGTTGGGGAGTGCTCGCGTATGCAGATAACGCGAGCTACCAAGTAGAAATTGAAGCGCCTGGCCCGTTAAAGACACTGTTAGAAAATCATCTCGATATCATCAAGTGGCGCAGCAATGCGCGCATGTCTCCCGGCGAATGGAAGCGTCTATCCGCTGAAGCACCCAAACAAATCAAAGAGTTACTCGCAACAGAAGGCTACTTCTCGGCTGAGGTGAGTGTTCAGTCTACGCAAAACCAGCTTGAAAACACCACCGTACTGTCAGTTAACCCCGGCACCCCCACTCTGGTAAGCAGCGTTAATATCAAATTTAGCGGTGACATCACCCAGCCACACCGCGGTGCACCAAGCGCAGAGCAGCTACGTGAAGAGTGGTCACTCCCTACCGACGCACAATTTCAGCAGGCCGCCTGGACAGCAGCAAAACGTAGCCTGCTCACCAAGTTATTGGTCAACCGTTACCCCAATGCCACCATTACAGATAGCAAAGCCAGTATCGACATTCAGCAGCACACTGCGTCATTGGAGGTTACGGTGGATAGTGGTGACACGGTACATTTCGGCGAGTTGCAAATCGAAGGTCTGCAACGTTATCCAGAAAGCATCATACACAACCTAAACCCAATCAAACCTAACGAGGTGTACAGTCAATCCCAACTGCTCACCTTTCAAACGCGATTACAAGAAAGCGGCTACTTTCGCACGGTAGAAGTCACCGCTGACAGCAAAGCAGCACTTAGCGGCCAACAGCAAGCACCGATTAAAGTTAAGGTGGATGAAAACAAGTCAATGAAGGTCAGCACCGGTGCAGGTTTTAGTACCAACACAGGCGCACGTACACAGTTGACCGTAGAACACTTAAACGTATTTGACCGCAACTGGCGCCTAACCTCCAGCTTAAGAATGGAACAGAAACTACAATCGCTATCTGGCACCATTCGCCTACCCACCACAGCCGATGGTTACCGTGACAGTGCGAATATCGCAGCGACCAGAACAGAGATTGAGGGACAAACTACCACAGTCACGCAAGCCGGCGTAAAGCGTGCATGGGGCTCGCTCAGACGTGAACAGTACGTAGGTGCAAACCTGCTGGCAGAACACGTCAATCTGGATAGTGCAGATTCTTACGATACATATGCTGCCACCCTGGGCTATGGCATTACACTGAGGCGTACCGATAACAACCTCAATCCAACGCGCGGCTATCTGTTCAATGCCCAATTTAACGGTGCGCCATTGGCATCACTATCTAATGGCACATTTTTGCAAAGCTATCTAAAAACACAGGCCTATTACCCCATCACAAAAAGCACACAGCTAATTGCTCGTGCAGAGCTAGGCATGGTAAATGGTAAAAACAGCGCGCCTGCTACATTCCTGTTTCGTGCTGGCGGTGACCAATCGGTACGCGGCTATGCGTACCAGAGCTTAGGCGTGACAGAAGGCGACGCTGTTGTCGGCGCTCGCTACCTAGCCACCGGCAGCATTGAGGTGATTCAATGGCTAACCCCAGAATGGGGCGCAGCCATCTTTACCGACTTTGGTAACGCAGCGAATAGCCTTAAAGATTTAAAACCAGTGTACGGATACGGCCTAGGCGCAAGGTGGAAGAGCCCGGTAGGCCCGATTGGTGCGGACATTGCCTATGGTCAGGCAACTGACGACTACCGCCTGCATTTTAATATCGGGGTAATTTTCTAATGGCACGCAGTTATTTATATCTATTACTGCTTAGTATCAGCTTGCTGCTGTTCACGCCAGCACATAGCGAGATGCCGATTAGCGTCAGCTCAAGCCTAGATAGCTTCAGCCATGATTTAGATAATATCCACCTGAAACTAGAAAAACTTAGCGCCCGCTGGCAGCTTTCACCCTTTGGCGACGGTAAACTGGTGGTTGAGCAATTAAAAGCCAAACGCCTCATTATCACCATCAAAAGCAGCAATGACGAATCGGAATCATCGCCACTGCCCAAGCGTATTCACCTACCGCTTCCTATCTCGGTGCTGCAGTCTGAAATCAGCGAGGTCGTCATCATCACACAAGATGAACGGCAGACCCTCTACAACGTGAAATTGTCATTTAAAGGAAACGCCAACAGCCTAAAATTAAACTTAGCGCATGCCACCACCCCGTGGGGCAACGCCTCCGCCCACATTAACATGAGCGCCGCCAAACCCTTTGCGCTCAAAGGTGAGCTCTCACTCAAAAACGCCGAGTCCCCCTACCCTTATGACCTGAACGCACAACTAAGTGGCGACCTGAATACGCTCAATATTGATAGCACGGCTTGGTTAGCATCACAGAATGGCAAAATCAGCCTGTTAAAATCGGGCTCTGAGCAGGCTGCCGCACAGTTACTGGTACATAGCCAAATCGAGTTAAATCATGATTATGCAGTGCGTGTGAATAGCCAGCTTTTAGCGTTGCAACCCGAGCGTCTAGGCAATTATCCTGCCGCAAAACTGAATCTGGATTTAACACTGGAGGGGGCACTCAAACCCTCACCTAACGCAAGGCTAAAACTTAGCAGCCACGATAGCACTTGGCAAACACAGGCGGTCTCAGCCTCCGCCAATGCGCAACTCAGCACCAGCGCGTTAGAGCAGCTCACATTTGAGCTGAGCGTTGCCGCTAACAGAATCAAAGGCGCAGGCAATATCAATGCTCAAAACACCCACCTAGAATGGCAGGCAGAGCTGCCTGAACTTACAGCATTCGCCCCTGCATTGGCAGGTAAGGTAAGCGCAAACGGTACGATTGATGGTGCACTAGATAACCCGTCGCTCAGCATGCAACTGCTTGGCGAAAAACTACAGATGGCAGATAGTTTGCGAATAAATGAATTAACCGGCAATGCCACCATGATTGCTGGTGATAACGGCACGATAACTGCGAAATTTGCAGCTAACGCCGTCCAATATGGCAACAATGTGCCACTGAATGGCAATCTCACTTTAGATGGCACACAGGCCAACCATATGATTAGCATCAGCGCAGACAGTCCGGATGCTAAATTACAAAGCACATTAAAAGGCGGGCTGGCTTTAAATGCACCCACACCAAATGTATCTACAGCAGAAAAACAGTGGCAAGGCGTGCTGCAACAGCTGGATTACTCCGGCCTAACGTCAGTTAAACTCAAAGCACCTGCCAAACTAAACGCTAATATTGATGGCATAGCGCTCACACAAGCCAATCTGCTGCTCAATCATGGCAATATCGATATCGAATACCTCACTTTAAACAAAGGCAAACTGACAAGCCAAGGTAAGCTGGCCGGGCTAAGCCTAAACGACCTGCCTCCGGGCTTACTAACGCTACCTAACACCTTGCAAGGAAGCCCTAGCTTTTCGGGAGAGTGGCGCATTGCAACGCAAGAAACGATCAACGCCCGCTTTAATCTGCAGCGCGATAGTGGCGATTTCACATTAAGGAAACCAGATGGCAGCACACAGCCTCTGGGGCTATCGACAGCAACACTGGAGCTTAATGTGGTAGATAACGCACTGCGTATCGCTGCGGATCTGGATGGTAAAAACATAGGCACAATCAGCGCAAAGCTTGCAAGCCAACTCACAAAAACAGAGGCTGGCTTTAGCTTACTCAACAACGCGCCGCTACAACTCTCCGCCAACGCCAAGCTTAATACATTGGCATGGCTACCCATGCCTACAAGCCTGATGGATGCCGATCTGGATGGGCAGATAGCCTTAACCGTATCCGCTGATGGTACGCTGGCCCAGCCCAACCTAAGCGGCACGGTAAATGGTAACAACATCAACTTTAACCTGCCATCAGAAGGCATCCAACTGAGTAAGGGTACATTTCAAGCGCACTTTGAAAATAACCAACTGCAAATTGAGCAAGCCATCTGGCAAGGTGGTACTGGCAGCCTAAACGCCAACGGTTGGCTATTTTTTGACCAAGGCCAACCTAAAGCTGAGCTGAACTGGAGTGCCAATCAATTTAGCATACTCTCCAGAACCGACCGCCTGCTGGTCATCAGTGGCAACGGTAAAACCAGCCTTGCCGACAATTTACTAAGCATTTCAGGCGACTTTACCGTAGATAAAGGCCTGATAGAAATGGCGCAAGAAGACACGCCCACGCTCAGCGACGATGTCATTATCCTAGGAGCAAATACAAGCAAGAAAGAGCCGTTATTACAGACATTGCTCAATGGGTTCCACATTCAACTGGGCGATGACTTTACCCTACGCGGACGCGGCCTAGATGCAAAACTCACTGGGGAGCTAACGCTGACCGGACGCACTGAATATCGACCACATACCAAAGGCAGCATTGCCGTGTCTAAAGGTACATTCATGGCTTACGGGCAAATTCTCAACATAGAGCGCGGCATCTTGAACTTTAACGGCGTGATGGATAACCCAGGCCTAAACATCCGCGCTATGCGTGACAGCAAGCCTGTCAATGCAGGGGTTGAAATCACCGGCAGCGCCTTAGTTCCTGAAATTAAACTGGTCTCAGACCCCAATGTGCCGGATACAGACAAGCTAG
The DNA here is from genome assembly GCF_946479685.1 of uncultured Methylotenera sp. The sequence continues at coordinate 7,259 of NZ_CAMLGS010000023.1, read as the reverse complement.
CATGGCTGGTACTTGGCCACGGCACCGAACAGGCTGGTAAGAGCGACTTTGCCATACTATCACTGGCCGCCGGCGCTCTATTCTCGCAAGGGCAATCCGTGCCGCTGCAAAGCCAGATAGCACGCGCTGCCGGGCTGGATGAATTCAGCTTCGCCGGTGGCGATGCAGAAAACGCCTCGGTCACCCTAGGTAAACGACTAAGCTCACAGCTTTACCTAAGCTACGCAAAAAGCGTTAGCGGCCTGCAAGATATTGCCAGACTCACCTTCAACATCACACCACGCTGGGCGCTACGAGCCGAAGCCGGCAATGAAAGTGCTGTCGATGTGTTATATACTTTCAGCTTCAAATAAGATTTGGATTCAGTAACGTGAGTACAGACAAAAACAGCCCAAGACTGGCGGTGTTAATTGATGCAGACAACACATTTAACGTTATCCCTATCATCGACGCACTATTTGAAGAAATTTCTAAATTCGGCGATGCAAGCGTCAGGCGTATTTATGGCGATTGGACACAAAGCCAACTAGTGCGCTGGAAAGAGATCTTACCCAAGCACGCCATCCAACCCATACAGCAATACGCTAACACCAAAGGTAAAAATGCAACCGATAGCGCACTTATTATCGACGCAATGGATTTGCTCTACACCGCACCGCTTGATGGTTTTTGCATTGTTTCCAGCGACAGTGACTTCACACGACTAGCTATTCGGCTCCGTGAAGGTGGGAAGTTAGTATATGGATTTGGCGAAGAAAAAACACCAGAGTCCTTAAGAGCTGCTTGCAATCAATTTATTTATATAGAAATTCTCACTTCAAGTGCATCCACAGAAACTGCGCAGCAAAACTCAGATATATTGAATCTGAAATCAGATGTATCGAAATCTGCAGCTGAAGCAAAAACTGTCAACAATGGAAACGGCGGTACCTCACCACTAATTCCGGTTGTGAAGAAAACTTCGCAACAATTAGCAATGGATACTAAACTGGTATCATTGATTCGCTCCGCAATAGAATCCCTCTCGGATGATGATGGATTTGCAAGTATGGGTGAAGTTAAGAAGCATATTATTAAAAACTACTCTGCATTTGACTCCCGCAACTATGGTTATGCAAAATTTAGCGACCTCATTAGTACAATCGGTTTATTCGAGCTAGACGCAAAAAAACAACGCATTAAAGATAAAAGAAAAAAATGAACGAAATCCTAGTCCTATACTATTCTCAAGGTGGTGCAGTACGCGAGATGGCGCAACTGATTGCGCGTGGCGTACAAAGCGTAGATGGCGCAACAGCGCGTATTCGCACGGTGCCTAAAGTATCGGCAAACTGCGAAGCAACCGAATCTGACATTCCAAGCACAGGTGATCCGTACGCTGAACTGCAAGATTTGGAAGAGTGCATTGGTATCGCATTGGGTAGCCCTACCCGTTTTGGCAATATGGCGGCACCCATGAAATACTTTTTAGATGGCACCACCAGTTTGTGGTTAAAAGGTGCGCTATCAAACAAAGCGGCGGCTGTATTTACCTCTACAGGCTCTATGCATGGCGGCAATGAAACTACGCTACTCACCATGATGCTGCCATTGATGCACCACGGCATGATTATGGTAGGGCTGCCTTACTCCGAGCCAGCGCTATCCGCCACCACTACTGGTGGCACCCCTTATGGGGCAAGCCACATTGGCGGCACCATGGATGACAAACCCATCAGTGACGACGAGAAAAAACTGTGTATCGCTTTAGGCAAACGCCTTGCAGAAACTGCGCTCAAGCTAGCGAGAAAACCTTAATCAATGAGCCAGAAACCATGAGCCAACTGCACCTAGAAGCAAGACGGTTTTTAAGAAGCACCCGCAGCGCAATCTTATCCACCCATTCGGCAAAGTTTGAAGGCTATCCGTTTGGCTCGGTTGCGCCATTCGTGTTAGACCACCAGTGCCAGCCTGTCATCCTGATTAGCAATATTGCGGAGCACACTAAAAACATTGCAGCCAACGCTAAAGTGTCATTACTGGTATTTGCTGGGGCTGAAGACTTACAGGCAAACGCCAGGCTTACCCTGCTGGGCACCGCACATGCAATCAACAAAAATGATGATGCTGACTTGCGTGCACGCTATTTACGCTATCTGCCACAGGCCAGCGGCTACTTTGATATGCATGACTTTGCCTTTTATCGCATTCAGATTGAAAGCTGCCGCTATATCGCAGGTTTTGGCAAAATGGGCTGGCTATCCGGCACCGACCTGATGACAGATATGCCAACAGAGAATGCATTAGCCACGCAGGAAGCACACATTCTAGACCACATGAATACCGACCATGCCGATAGCCTGATTGCCTATTGCCGGCACGTACATGGCGTAGAGGCGACACAAGCCAGCATGCTAGGCATTGATTGTGATGGATTTGATGTAGCGGCAACCGTCAACAACCAAACCATGACATTACGCTTTGTATTTGCAACGCCGATTCATGATGCGCAATCCGCACGTGCTGCCTTAGTAAGCTTATCTAAAGCCAGCCAAACATAAGTAACCATCCATTAAACCGTCGATTAAATTAACGTGAACAAACCTCAAATGATACAAAGACTCCAGCTGGGCGCCTCTATTAGCCTTATCGCGCTCATCTTATTAACCCTGGCCTGGGAGGCTGTATTAGCCCCATTAAAACCGGGCGGCTCACTACTGATATTCAAAACGTTACCGCTATTGCTGCCTTTATTCGGCATCTTGCGCGGCAAGCGTTACACCTACCAATGGTCATGCATGTTCATCTTGTTTTACTTTACCGAAGGCGTAGTGCGCGCATGGGCAGACGTTGGCCTTTCTGCAAAACTGGCACTGGCAGAAGTGATACTGACGATATTTTTTTTCACATGCACCATTTTTTACGCAAGATTGACACGCCAATCGCCGCAAAATCAGGTAAAAAACCCATAAACAGGTATAAGTTTTTACATAGATACCGCGCCAAACATACCGTCTTCTACTATAATTTAGGCATAAAAACACGATTAGTAAGCTAAGCATGAAAATTCTGATCTCAAACGATGATGGTTACTCCGCACCAGGCTTAAATATACTGGCCGAACATATTGCAAAAATTGCAGATATCACCGTGGTTGCCCCGGAAAGAAATCGTAGCGGCGCCAGTAACTCACTCACACTTGATCGTCCGCTTAGCGTAAAAAAAGCATCTAACGGCTTTTTTTATGTGAATGGCACACCAACCGATTGCGTACATATTGCACTGACAGGTTTAATGGACACCATGCCGGATATGGTTATCAGCGGCATTAATGATGGCGCCAATATGGGTGACGACACTATCTACTCAGGCACCGTGGCAGCAGCGATGGAGGGTTACTTACTTGGCATCCCGTCTATCGCAGTTTCGATGTCGCAGCACAATTCCACCCATTTTGAAACGGCAGCCAGAGTGGCTGTAGAGCTTATTCAGCATTATCAGAAAAACGGATTCAGTGCCCCCACCCTGCTGAATGTGAACGTGCCGGATATCCCGTACCAAGAATTGCAAGGTCGCACAGTAACACGCTTGGGCAAACGCCATAAGGCAGAACCTGTGGTACAGCTGAAAACACCGCGCAATGAAACGGTCTATTGGGTTGGTGCAGCAGGACAACCTAATGATGGCGGCCCAGGCACAGACTTTTACGCTGTTGCCAGCAACCAAGTGTCGATTTCACCCATTCAAGTTGATTTAACCTGCCACACACAGCTGAATGACATCAAACAATGGTTATCTAGCTAAATAATACTGGAAATAAAATCGTGGCATTAATCAAATCACAAGCTGGTATCGGCATGACATCGCAACGTACACGCGATCGCATGCTTAATCGTCTGCGTGAGCAAGGCATTAAAGATGAAGTCGTGCTTGCTGCCATTGGCACTACCGCACGCCATATTTTTGTGGATGAAGCGCTTTCGATTCGCGCTTATGAAGACGTCTCCTTACCGATTGGCTTTGGGCAAACCATTTCACAGCCTTATATCGTTGCGCGCATGTCTGAGCTGCTGCGTAATGGCCAGCCGCTAGAGAAAGTGCTGGAAATCGGCACTGGTTGCGGCTACCAAACGGCCGTGTTATCCAAGCTAGCGAAAGAGGTTTACTCAGTAGAGCGTATTCGCCCGCTGCTGTTAAAAGCGCGCGATCATTTACGCAAGCTCAAGTGCATCAACGTTAAGCTGGATCATGCAGACGGCAATATGGGTTTAGCCCAGGTAGCGCCGTTTGACGCGATTATCGTTACGGCTGCCGCCAGCCATATTCCGCCAGATTTATTAACACAGCTGGCTGTTGGCGGCCGCTTGGTGATTCCGGTCGGCACCGATGAGCAAATCCTGTATCTGGTAGAGCGCGTATCTGCCAATGACTACCGTCAAACGCAGCTGGAGCCGGTCAAATTTGTTCCTTTACTTGGTGGCACCACCTCACAATGAATGCGTCACGCTGCTTAATCATTTTATTGATTTCATCGCTGAATTTTGCCTGTAGCACCACCCAAGCACCGGTGATTGATCGCATCCCGCATGCTAAATCCAATAAGCCACTAACTAAAGTCAGCACGCATAAAGCTGGCACAGACTGGCGCCCGGCAAGCTATGTGGTTAAAAAAGGTGATACCTTATACAGCATAGGCCTGGAGTATGGCTACGACTACAAAGAAATCGCACAGGCCAACAATATCAGCGCACCGTACCTGATTAAAATTGGGCAAACCCTGAAATTTGCTTCTTTAAATGAAGCGCCAGTAGCAGAACCACGTGTACAGACCAGCCCAGCGCCAGCTAATAGCAATGCGCAAGAAGATAACAACGGCGTAGTCACCTACGCCATTTCTGATAACGCACCAGAGGCAAACAGCAACACGCATGCGGCGCCACCAGTTACTGTTGCCATTAACGAACCAAAAGCGCTGCGCGAGCCATACAGCGACGCTGCTTATAAGCAACCACTACCAGCTGCCAAGACCATTACCAGCACACCTGCCGCAGCTAGCGCGGCTAAAAAGCCGACTGCAGAAAAAGTACCAGAGAAAACACCAGAAAAGCCCGCTACAGAAGCAAAACCTGAGGTAAAACCAACAGAGCCTGCTACTGAAGCCAAGTCCAAGCCAGAATCCTCCGGCGCATTGAGCTGGGCATGGCCAACCAAGGGTAAAGTCATCGCCAACTTTAACGATGCTGGCAATAAAGGTATCGATATCGCTGGCAAAATGGGGCAAGCCGTACAGGCTGCAGCACCAGGCAAAGTCATTTACAGCGGCTCTGACTTACGTGGCTACGGCAAATTGGTTATCGTTAAACACAGTGCCACGTATTTATCGGTGTATGCCAACAACAGCCTGATTTTAGTGAAAGAAGGCCAGCAAGTAAGCAGCGGCCAGAAAATCGCAGAAATGGGTGATACCGACAGCAATACAGTAAAACTGCATTTTGAAATCAGGCAGCAAGGTAAATCTGTAGACCCAATGAAGTTTCTCAGCGCAGACTAGATAACCGCCTAAGGAGCAAATAATGGCAAAGCAAGATCCCAACAAATACCTGAAAAATAAAGACATTAAGCCAGAAAGTAAAACCAGCGTGTTGGCGGCAACCGTGCGCATGGGCCTGATGCTGGTGGGTATTATTGGCCTTGCCTTAGAGCTATTTCGCGAAGACGGCTGGATTTCAACCGTATTGGGCAAATTGTTTGAGTCCACCACCAGCATGTTGATGATCCCGGTCATTATTCTGGCGCTATGGCTACTCAACAGATGGGTCAGCTCACCAAATAAGTCAGAAACCAAAAAAAGTGGTGACCTGCCTATGTACTTTATGATGGCGGTGGGCGTGTTTTACCTGTTCAGGCTCTATACCACTGGCTCACTCTAGTCAGCCCCTCAAGCCTAAATATCTCAAGCAAACACAAATAAAAAAGCGGCTCTAGAGCCGCTTTTTTATTGTTACTGCCAAGGTGCTAACGATTAGTTAGCTGCTTGCGCCTGTTGTTTATAGTACTCGCGTACAGGAGTCATATCAAAGTCACGTGCCCATTTGATGATTTCATCCAACGCTGGCGCACCAATCTCACCTACTTGCGCATGGATGCCTGCTTGCTCGCGAATCACCAAAATACCTGGGATTTGCGATACTTCAAAGTATTCACCGATTTCAGGATCGGCTTCTGTATTGACCATACCAAATACGATATCTGGGTTTTTGTCTGCCGCAGCTTCAAAAGTAGGCGTAAAAGCAACACATGGATCACACCACTGTGCCCAAAAATCAACAATCACAAACGGGTTGTTTTCTATCGTTTCTTTAAAATTAGCTTTGGTAAGTGCAATAACTGCCATAATTTTGCCTTTAATTGAGTAAGGTAATACCTAAAAATAGCAGTTTATCAGAAGCCATATCTTTCGTTAAGTTTTACATCAGCAATGCAACTATTCACTTACGCCCGGTACCGGTTGACCCCAGGTCGCACCAAAAAACAGCTCAGACAAAGGTTTTCTAGTACGCGGTGCGGTTTCCCTTGCCAGGATGTCGCCCTCTAAAGTGGCGATATCTGCTGGATGACCAACAGACATCATCGCCATCAAAGTGTACTGCTCAGGAATATTAAACGTAACACGTGCTTTATCTGGGTCAAAACCGCCCATCTGATGCGCCATTAAGCCCATGCTCGATGCTTGCAGACATACATTCTCAGCAGCAGCACCAGTATCGTACTGCGCCCAACGGTTAGCTTTCTGGTTATGGCCAAACAAGGTATCCGCGCAGATCAACAGCAACAACGGTGCATCTTTCACCCAAGCCTGATTGCCCGGCACCAGGCAATCAAACGCTTGCTGCCAGCTAGCTGCATCGGTATTTTTATCCCAAACCACAAAACGCCACGGCTGATCACCAAAGCAAGAAGGTGCCCATCTTGCCGCTTCTAACAGGGCAACTACCTGCTCTTGTGTCACAGCCTTAGCTGCGTCATAAGCGCGGCCGCTCCAACGGTTGGCTAGCGTGTTATCAATGGGTACTTGTGTAATAGCCGGGTTATGCATATTTAATTTAATCCTCAATAAATGGGTAGTCGGTGTAGCCCTTTTCAGCGCCACCGTAAAATGATGATGAATCCGCTTCGTTAAGTGGCGCATTTCGTTTAAAACGCGCGACCAAATCGGGATTTGCGATAAATGGTACACCATATGCCACTACATCTGCATGACCATTTGCAATCACCGCATT
>NZ_CAMLGS010000022.1 GCF_946479685.1 uncultured Methylotenera sp. | reverse complement strand
TACAAAGATGTTGATCTTTTAAAAGATTTCATCTCAGAAAACGCAAAAATCATCCCAGCACGTATGACGGGTACTAAAGCTCGTTATCAACGTCAATTAACATCAGCAGTTAAACGCGCTCGTTTCTTGGCATTGTTACCATACACTGACAAACACCCAGGCTAAGGAGAGATAAGCATGCAAGTAATTTTATTAGAAAAAGTAGCTAACCTTGGCGTATTAGGTGATGTTGTTAAAGTTAAAGACGGTTTCGGTCGTAACTTTTTGATCCCACAAGGTAAAGCTAAACGTGCAACTGAAGCTAACAAAGCTGAATTTGCGGCACGCCGTGCTGAATTAGAAAAACAACAAGCTGCAATCTTAGCTGGTGCACAAGCACGTGGCGAAAAATTGGCTGGTTTTGTTGTAACAGTTACTCAAAAAGCTGGTGTTGATGGTCGTTTGTTTGGTTCAGTAACCAACGGTGACATCGCTGAAGCTTTAGTTGCTCAAGGTCATGAAGTTGCTAAATCATTGGTACGTTTACCAAACGGCCCATTGAAAACAATCGGTGACCACGCAGTAACAGTAGCATTGCACCATGATGTTGTTGTTGACATCACTGTGTCAGTAGCTGCAGAAGCGTAATTCATTTACCGCTTTAAAAGAAAGCCGGCCTGATGGTCGGCTTTTTTATTTTCTGAAGTTTATTCTTTCAATCTATCAACGGCTTTCCACACCTGCTAGCGCTGTATTGCGCAGCCAGCAATCTGAGTACCATCGCCGCTAAGGCGCCGAATAATTAATTTTTAGATGTCATAAATTATTAGCGAGTTAATCCCGCGCTGATATAATCACGGCTATGGCTGACGAACAATTAGATGCATTTAAAGTACCCCCTCATTCTGTAGAAGCAGAGCAATCCGTTATTGGCGGGCTGCTGCTTGAAAATGAAGCACTCGATAAAGTTGCGGATATTCTTAGCGCTAAAGATTTTTATCGCTTTGACCACAAAGTTATCTTTGAACACATTTCCAGACTGATTGAACACAACAAACCCGCCGACATCGTTACGGTGGCAGAATCTCTGGAAAATGCCGCTGAGCTTTCCGGCGTAGGCGGCATTGCCTATCTGGGCTTATTAGCGCAAAACACACCGACTGCGGCCAATATCCGCCGTTATGCAGAAATCGTGCATGAGCGTGCAGTGATGCGCCAGTTAGTTGCTGTCGGTTCCGGCATTGCAGAAAGTGCATACATGCCAAACGGCCGTGATGCACAGCAATTATTGGATGAGGCTGAGGCTAAAATTTTCCAGATTGCTGAAGGCGGCAAGCGCAGCAGCGAAGGTTTTATTGATATTAAAGTGTTGTTACCTCAAGTGGCTGATCGTATTGACCAGTTATTCTCGCGTGACAACCAATCAGACGTGACTGGTATTCCAACCGGGTTCGCTGACTTGGACTCCATGACTTCCGGGTTACAACCAGGTGACTTGGTTATTGTTGCTGGGCGTCCATCGATGGGTAAAACAGCGTTCTCACTGAATATCGCCGAAAACGTAGCATTGGATACCGGCTTACCAGTAGCCGTGTTCTCTATGGAGATGGGCGGCGCTCAGTTGGCGATGCGTATGATCGGCTCGGTAGGGCGCCTGGATCAGCACCGCATGCGTACCGGTAAATTAGAAGATGAAGACTGGGAAAAGCTCACCACTGCATTGGGTAAGCTAAACGAAGCGCCTATCTTTATTGATGAAGGTGCAGGCTTAAGCAGCTTTGATGTGCGCGCAAGGGCGCGTAGGTTACACCGTCAAACCGGCAAACTGGGCTTGATTGTTATCGACTACTTACAGTTGATGGCAGCGCCAGCCGGCAAGCAGGGTGAAAACCGTGCTACTGAGATTTCTGAGATTTCACGCTCGTTAAAAGCCTTGGCTAAAGAGCTGGATGTACCGGTAATTGCTCTGTCGCAGCTTAACCGTGGTTTGGAGCAACGCCCAGACAAGCGCCCAGTGATGAGTGACTTACGTGAATCTGGCGCGATTGAGCAGGATGCGGACGTTATCTTGTTTATTTACCGTGATGAGGTCTATAACGCAGACTCCGCAGATAAAGGCACGGCTGAAATTATTATCGGTAAACAGCGTAACGGCCCAATTGGTCGGGTTCGCTTGACGTTCCTTGGCCAACACACGCGCTTTGAGAACTTTGCAGGCAGCGCGCACATGGCAGACGAGTACTAGAGCTGTCGCATGCGCCCAATCCTTGCCACCGTTTCCCTTAATGCATTACGGCATAATTTGGCCGTTGTGCGCAAATTCGCGCCCAACTCCAAAACGATGGCGGTGGTTAAAGCCAATGGCTATGGTCATGGCTTAATCAATGTTGCCCATGGCTTAAGCGCTGCCGATGGTTTTGCCGTGCTTGGAATCAACGAAGCTATAGATTTGCGTGATGCAGGTTTTCAGCAAACGATTTTGTTGTTAGAAGGTGTATTTGGCGCACAAGAGCTGAGTGTTGCTTCAAACTTAGGCTTGAGTATAGTGGTTCACTCACAGCCGCAGCTGGAAATGCTAGAGACTGCAACGCTCACCAAGCCTATACATGTGCACCTTAAAATGAACAGCGGCATGAATCGCTTAGGCTTTCAGCCTGAGGCTTTTCAGCCGGCTTATGAGCGTTTGCTTGCTTGCAAAAATGTTGCCGACATTACACTGATGACACACTTTGCAACAGCCGATGATGCCACAGGCATTGAGCAGCCACTCAAGCTATTCAAAACCACTACTCAAGGGCTAAACTTGCCCGTATCGCTAGCCAACTCAGCCACGATTTTGTGCCACCCTGATGCGCATGCAGATTGGGTGCGCCCAGGCATTATGCTATATGGCGCTAGTCCAGTGGGGGACGCGACCGCGGCTAGTTATGACTTAGCGCCTGTGATGCAGTTCACGTCAGAAATTATCGGGGTGCAAGAAGTAAAAGCTGGTGCAACAGTGGGATATGGTAATCGCTTTACCGCCACACAGCCTACACGCGTAGGCATTGTTGCCTGCGGTTATGCCGATGGTTATCCAAGGCATGCAGGTTTGGTCAATGGCTATCAGGGTAGCGGCGCGCCAATTGCCGTGGCAGGTAAACTAACAAACACCTTAGGTCGTGTATCTATGGATATGTTGTTTTGTGACTTAAGCAATATCCCAGAGGCTAATATTGGCTCTCCAGTCGAGCTTTGGGGTAAACAGGTTCCGGTGGATGCAGTGGCGGCAGCGTCTGATACCGTAGGCTATGAGTTGCTATGTGCGGTCGCACCACGCGTACCTATGAAAGTCGTTGACTGATGGCTAAAGCCAAAACCGTTTACACCTGCACCGAATGCGGTGCCAATGAGCCCAAATGGCAAGGGCAGTGTCCTAGCTGTCATGCATGGAACACGTTGGTGGAAACTATTGCAGAGACAGCCAGCACTAGTCGCTTTGCACCGTTAGCTGAAACGGCAGGTCTGCAGAAGCTGGCAGAGGTAGAGGCGGCAGAAGTGCCGCGCCAACCTACAGGTGTCAGCGAGTTTGACCGCGTACTGGGCGGTGGCCTAGTGCCCGGCGGCGTAGTGTTAATTGGCGGCGACCCTGGTATCGGTAAATCTACGTTATTACTGCAAACCCTGTGTCATATAGGCAGTGCGCGTAAGGCGATTTACGTTAGTGGTGAGGAGTCTCCGCAGCAGATAGCAATGCGCGCTAAACGCCTTGGTTTGGACGCCAGCCCGATATCACTACTGGCAGAAATTAACCTAGAAAAAATTATCAGCACACTGCAAAAGTATAAGCCTGATATTGCAGTGATAGACTCCATACAAACCGTGTATTCAGAAGCTTTGCAATCGGCGCCTGGCTCTGTCGCACAAGTACGGGAGTGTTCTGCACAATTAACACGTTTGGCTAAGCAAGCCGGCATTACCGTGATACTGGTGGGCCACGTCACCAAAGAGGGTTCATTGGCAGGCCCACGTGTGCTGGAGCATATTGTAGATACCGTGCTGTATTTTGAGGGCGACCAAAGCTCCAGCTTTCGCCTGATTCGCGCCTTTAAAAACCGATTTGGTGCGGTAAATGAGCTAGGTGTGTTTGCCATGACTGAAAAGGGATTGCGCGAAGTTACCAATCCTTCTGCCTTGTTTCTATCGCATCACAGCGAGCAGGTGGCAGGCTCTTGCATCACCGTGACGATGGAAGGTACGCGTCCATTGTTAATTGAAATACAGGCGTTGGTAGACGAGGCGCATGCCCCTAATCCTAAGCGTTTATGCGTGGGGCTGGAGCAAAACCGGTTGGCGATGCTATTGGCAGTATTGCACCGTCATGCCGGTGTGGCATGTTTTGATCAGGATGTGTTTATCAACGCAGTTGGTGGCGTGAAAATTTCGGAGCCAGCAGTGGATTTAGCAGTACTTCTCTCCATCACTTCCTCTTTAAAAAACAAACCATTAGACAATAAACTTATAGTGTTTGGTGAGGTTGGTTTGGCGGGAGAGGTGAGGCCAGTGCAGCGTGGGCAAGAACGCTTGAAAGAAGCAGCCAAGCTTGGCTTTACCAAAGCCATCGTACCTAAAGCCAATGCCCCTAAGCAACGCATTGATGGTATTGAAGTGATTGCCGTTGAGCGTTTGGAACAGGCACTCAACTACGTAAAGAATTATTAACTTGCTAGCCCTTTGCGCTTAAATCTTCCCTTTGTAGCTTAAGGCTAATGTGTTCGAATCTTATGCACTTAAATCTTAAGCTGCATTGATAATCAGATTGGCGCAATAAATACCGCTTCTTACTGCACCCTCAATCGTGGCCGGGTAGCTGGCATAGGTATAATCGCCCGCCAGGTAGAGATTATTCTGCGCCGTTCTGTTGGTCGGACGTGCTAAATCTGGCACACATGAAAAGGTGGCACGTTTTTCTGCAATCACTTTATGCCATAGCGGTTTTGGTAAATGCGGGAACACCTGTTTTAACTCATTCGCCACGTTTAATGCCAGCGCATCTTGGGTCAGTTTTTGATGTGCGCCTTCAGCGCTTACTACCACTGCCAATAAGCCTTTTTCTCCGCATAACTCACCGCGATCAAACACCCATTGGCTAGTCGCATGCGCTAGCCCTGTCATCACTTGTGGCAGTTTAATTTCAGCAGGATATTGCAGATAAACTGTATAAATAGGCTGGTATTGATAATGGTGCGTTTTATCCTGGCTCACCTTGAGCTTAGGCAGTTGCGCCAGTAGCTTGTCTGTTCTGGCAGGGGAGGTGGCAACGATCACATGACTAAAATACTGCATGCCATGCTTGGTTTCTAAGTGAAAGCCGCTATCAGCCTCGACCAGTGAGCGCACCCTGTGGTTTAACTTAATGGTGCCACCTTTAGCTTGTATGTAGTGCGCTAGAGGCTGCGAGATGATTTTAGATAGCTCTAGTTTCGGAATCAAAAAATCACTGTTCTTTTTATGCCCGCTAAAGGTATCCCGTAATACATTTAGGAATATACGGCTACTCGCTTTTTTGAGTGGGGTGTTTAGTGCAGCCAGGCACAGTGGCTCCCATAGCATTTGGGTTAATTTTTTGCTTTGCTTGTGCCGTTTTAAAAAGCTAGCGAGTGATAGGTCGTTGCGAATCTCGTAGCCAGAAGCTTGCAGGTGGCGCATAAACTTTAATGCAGCCATGCGTTCACCTAGTGTCAGCCCTTTGCAAAACAAGAAGCCAACCAGTAAGTTGAGTGGTGCAGGCAGGTAGTGCGCAGACTTCAGTGAAAATACGGACTTGGTCAGAGCCGACTGCATATTGAGCTGCAATGGTAGCCGTAAAAATGCTTGCTCTTCTTTTACGCCGGCTTTCTCAAGCAGGGATAGCGTTGAATTGTAAGCGCCCAAGAGGATGTGCTGACCATTATCCAGCAGTTGTAGTAAATCCTTGTTTTCCACCGCCACGCTGCGTGCGCGTCCACCCAGTTGTGAGCTGGCTTCAAATAGCGTGACCGTATAACCACGTTCAGTTAAAGCTGCCGCTGCGCTTAGGCCGGCACAGCCGCCGCCGATGATTGCAATATGCTGATGCGTATTCACACTTACTCTCAGTAATTGTTATAAGTATTTAACCCAAATGCTTAATAAGCATTAACCTAAGCATTTAACCTAGGTGTTTAAACCAGGTGCTGAAAGCAATCCACAACTTGCGCAAGGTACCCAGTGAGATACGTGCATTCAGTACTTTTTCTGCGTCGCCTGCTTTTATTTCACGCAGCAAGGTGCGGTAAATCGCAGTCATGATCAAACCCACGCGTTGGCTCCTCTTATCCTCGGCAGGTAACTCGTTAAGAGCTTTGTCATAATAGCTTTCGGCGCGCTCTATTTGGTTCTCCAGCAGTTTTTTCACCGCTTCAGATTCGCGGCTGCGTAAAATATCCTCTTCAGTAATATTAAATTTTGCCAGTTCATCTAACGGAATGTAAATGCGGTTGCGGCGGGCATCCTCACCCACATCTCTGATAATGTTGGTGAGTTGAAACGCCATGCCCAGATCATGAGCAAATTTCAGTGTTTTTCTATTCTTAAAGCCAAATATTTGCGCAGAGAGTATGCCGACCACGCTGGCAACACGGTAACAATAGAGTTGCAGCTGTTTAAAGTCTTCATAGCGGTTGAAGTTTAAATCCATCTCCATGCCATCAATAATCTCAAGAAAATGCTCTTCATTTAATTGGTATTGCTTGATGACAGGCTCTAGTGCCTTAGTGACCGGATGTATTGCTTTATTTTGGTATAAATTGCGAATCTCATCTTTCCACCAGGCAAGCTTTACTTGGGCGACTTTCAGTTCAGTACACTCATCGACAACGTCATCTACCTCGCGGCAAAACGCATAGAGCGCAGTAATCGCCTCACGCTTCTGCTTGGGTAAAAACATAAAGCTGTAATAAAAACTGGAGCCGCTTTTTGCAGCTTTTTCTTGGCAATATTGCTTTGGGGTCATATTGAAGTGATGGAAATTAAATAGTTAATATTTATAGCTTAAGCAGCGCTTTAGTGAAGACGATAGCCCAATCCCAGTAATTAAGTTTGGGCCTGCGGTTAAATACATCGCCATCTACAGCACTGATTTTATGAATAATACGTTCGCCACCGGCAATTATCATGCGCATTTCAAAACCGATGCGGCCTTTTAAGATTTTCCCTAACGGCTTGCCTGCGTTAAGCAGGGCATGGGTGCGGCGCAAATTAAAGTGCATAAATTGCTGCCAGTAATCATCAATAGGCTGTACTGCCTGTACATAAGCACCTATCGTTTGTTCTGTGATACCAAAAGCAAGTAATTCATCTTGGCACAGATAAATACGCTGCTTGCCTTCGTTTTTCTTAAAATCAATGGCAATGTCCTGCAAAAAATTAATCAGCTGCAAAGCCGAGCAAATATGATCAGAGTAGGTAATATTTTCTGGGGTGGCTTGTTGGTATAAATGTAGTAAAAGACGGCCAATGGGGTTAGCTGAGCGCGCACAGTAGTCGAGCACATCTTCAAAATCGGCATAGCGCGTTTTAGTTACATCTTGGCTAAAGGCATCCAGCAAGTCAAAAAATGGGGCATATGGGAGTTTGCGTTCGCGAATCATCTGCCCCAGCGTCACAAAGAAAGCAGATTTTGGCTTGATATAGGCTTGTAGCAAATCAAGCTCATCACGAAATCCGCTCAATAGGTTAAGGCGCTGTTCAATGTTTAACTCACCCTCATCAGCAAAGTCATCTGCCTGCCGAGCAAAGCTGTAAATCAAGGCAATCGGCTGCCGTAAGTTTTCAGGCAAAAAGCATGAAGCCACAGGAAAATTCTCATAATGGCTGCTGGCTAAGTCGAGGCTTTGCTGAACCTCGGCTACAGACGTATCGCTAGACTTTGCACAAAAATTTACCATGGCGTGAGTATGCCACAGATTTAAATCATTTTTAGAGGCAAAAGCCGCTATTTCTAATCAACATTTGTTTTGCCAAGGCGATAGGTTTTGTAAGAAAATAATTAAAGCTTGTTAAAATAAAAAAACGTATTCATACAGAAAGCAATTATGTTAGCAATTATTGGCGGCACTGGTCTGACACAGCTAGACAACTTAAATATAACTAGACGTTTAATTGTAAGAACGCCTTATGGTGAGCCGTCACAGCCACTGATTTTTGGTGAGATTTCGGGTCGAGAGGTTATTTTTTTGGCTCGCCACGGCAATGGGCACACCATTCCCCCGCATATGGTTAACTATCGTGCCAATATTGCCGCGCTACATTTGCAAGGTGTGACCGAGATTGCTGCCGTAGCCACGGTAGGCGGCATACACGCGGACTTATCTGCAGGCAAGATCGTGATTCCAGATCAAATCATTGACTACACCTATGGCAGAAAAACAACGTTTCATGATGGGATTAGTAATCCGGTAAAACATATCGACTTTACAGAACCATACTGCCAAACCTTACGTGAGAAGTGGAAAAAAGCTGCTATCGCCGCAGGTGAAGAAGTGGTGGATCACGGCGTATATGCTGCTACGCAAGGCCCCAGACTGGAAACGGCCGCAGAAATCAATCGCCTGGAGCGCGATGGTGCAACTGTCGTAGGCATGACAGGGATGCCCGAGGCAGCCTTAGCACGTGAATTAGGTATTAGCTACGCAACCATTTGCCCTGTGGCTAATTACGCGGCTGGCCGCGGTGATAACTTACATGAAATTAAATACGAGGAAGTCATCTCTAACTTAAACCTCACTATGGTGCGCGTGCGTAACATTATTGCGCAGCTAGTCAAACAAAATGGGCATCACTAATAGTGCTTTGGCACTATTGATATACGGCTCAAGGTAAAACCATGGCAATTAGAACGGTATTAAGAATGGGCGAGCCATGCTTGCTGGCAAAAGCTAAACCTGTAACGCAGTTTGATACAGCCGAATTGCATCAGCTAATTCAAGACTTGGAAGACACCATGCAGCATATGAATGGGGCAGGCATAGCCGCTCCGCAAATTGGTATCAGCCTCCGAGTGGTTATTTTTGGGCAAAAAGAGCCTGCTGCGGTTAATCCGCGCTATCCTGATGCGGATGCTGTACCTTATACCGTGCTCATTAACCCTAAATTAACATTTATTGGTGAAAAAATTGAAAATGATTGGGAAGGGTGCTTGTCAGTTCCCGGAATGCGAGGTATAGTGCCGCGTCATCTGAAATTGCACTACACAGGGTTTGATCAGTACGGCAATAAAGTCGATAGATTAGTCAGCGGCTTTCATGCACGAGTCGTTCAACACGAGTGTGATCACTTAGATGGTGTTTTATATCCGATGAGGATAAGAGATTTAAAAGATTTTGGATATTCTGATGTTTTTTTTCCAAATCAGGATATGCAAGACGATTAATTTGTTGTTATAATGCCGACCTCGTAACGCAAGTAACGATTTAGATGGAAGAGTGGCAGAGCGGTTTAATGCTACAGTCTTGAAAACTGTCGTGGGTTCACGCCCACCGTGAGTTCGAATCTCACCTCTTCCGCCAAGAATTTTAAGCCGCTTAACTTTATAGTAAGCGGCTTTGTTTTTTAAACGTTAGTATCATCAAACATTACCCTAGGAATGAACATGACTCAAATCATCGTAGATCACAACCCATCAGAAGAGAAATTGAAACAATTAGGCGTATCAAGCTGGTCTATCTGGGATTGCGCACCATCAAAATTCCCACTTAACTTTGACTCAGCAACTGAAAGCGCATACGTGCTTGAAGGCGAAATCCGCGTAACACCACAAGGTGGCGAAACTGTTGTAATTAAAGCAGGTGATTTTGTTGTATTCCCTAAAGGTTTGAAATCTAACTGGGAAGTTACTAAACAACTGAAAAAACACTACAAGCATTCATAATTGCAATTTAATGAATAAAGCTTAAAATAAAGCCTCGATTCGTCGGGGCTTTTTTTATTGCTAAGGAGTTTGGAATGAGTAAAATCATCGTAGAAAAACCGAGTGCAGAGCAATTGGCTTCTTTAGGTGTAAAAGGTTGGCCAACCTGGTCAAAAGAAGTCTCACAGTTTCCTTGGCGCTTTAGCACCCAAGAAATCGCTTACATCCTAGAAGGTGAAGTAACCGTGCAGCCATCAGAAGGCCAGCCTGTGAGCTTTACTGTAGGTGACCTAGTGACATTTCCTGCCGGATTATCATGCGTCTGGCACGTAAAAAAGCCACTTAAAAAACACTATCAACTTGGCTAGAGGCAACAAACCCCTAGCTTAAATCTCATCAAGCAAAGCCATTTGTAATGCGTTGACTCGATCAAAATCCAGGCATTCGCCATTTTGATCGGAGATTAAGAACGTATCTTCAGCGCGGTTGCCTAGTGTGTTAATCTTTGCGTTGTGTAGCTTGATGTCATATTTCAAAAACTGTTGTGCTAGCGTAGCGAGCAGGCCTGGCCTATCGTTGGCAATAATATCCAACCGATGGTTGTTATTTTCAGTTTCTTTGGTAATGGTGATTTGTGCCTGAATCGGCATGTGTTTTACCTGGCGGCTGACACGACCTTTCAGCGGCGACTCTAGCTGGTAGCGGTCATCAAGTTGATTAGCCAACTCCAGCTCAATAAACTTCAACAAGCCGCTGTAACTCACAGACTTGCCTGATTGATCCAAAATAATAAAGCTATTTAACGCGTAATCATGTTGCGTGGTAAAGATTTTGGCCTCAACAATGCCATAACCCATGCGATCAAAGAAATTGCAGATTCTTGCAAATAAGTCATTCTTGTCTTTAATGTATATCATCACCTGAATACCATCGCCATGTGGGCTAAGTCTTGCGCGCACGATAGGGTTTTCGCTATAGAGGTGAGGGGTTAATAAGCGGCTATGCCATGAAATTTCATCGCTTTCATGGCGCACAAAGTAGTGTTCACCAAACTGCAGCCATAGCGGCTCGTAAGCATGATTACTTAAGCCAAACCTAGCTAACTTCTCGGCAGCTTCTTTTATACGGCGTTGTATGGTTTGTTTGGCGTGGAAACCAGGATCTGACAATGCATGATTGGTGGCAGAGTATAAGCACTCCAGCAGTCTGGCTTTCCAAGCGTTCCATACCACCGGGCTGGTGCCACGAATATCAGCTACGGTCAGCAAGTACAGTGCGTTTAATCTGCGTTTATTTTCGACAAAGCCAGCAAATGACTCAATCACACTAGGGTCTGATAAATCTGTTTTTTGTGCTACGGATGACATTTTTAAGTGCGCTTCAACCAGCCATGCAACCAGCTCGCTATCCGCTTTAGGTAAGTGATGTAACTTACAGAATTTAAAAGCATCTATCGTGCCTAAAGTAGAGTGGTCTCCACCACGCCCCTTGGCAATATCATGGAATAATGCAGCCAGATAAAGCAGGTGCGGGGCATCAAACTCGGCGAATATTTGGCTGCACAATGGGAACTCGTGTTTGAGCTCAGGTTTAGCAAAGCGACGTAAATTCGCCAGCACATTCAAAATATGCTCGTCTACCGTATAAACATGAAATAGATCATGCTGCATTTGCCCAACAATTTTTCCAAATGCCGGAATATAACTGCCGAGTATTCCATAGCGATTCATTGCACGTAATGCGCGATTGATACCGCTAGGCTGAGACAGGATATCTATAAATGTTTTTTTATTGTGCGCGTTTTGCCTAAAGTCTTTATTAACCAATGGCTTCACGCGTTGCAAGGTGCGTAGTAGCGTGGCACCCATTCCTGAAAGTTCTGGATGTTGCTGCAGCAGCAAAAATGCTTCAAAAATTGCGGCGGGGTTCTGCTGCAACAGGTTTGCAGTTCTGGCTTCCAGCAAGTCGTTGCGCGCTTCAAACTGCTCGTTAATAATCCGAATAGCAGGTGGTGTGGCGACGGTTATTTCTTCTAATAACTTGAGCACAATTTCGTTCATCAACTCGATAAACTTGACGCTGCGATAGTAGCTTTGCATCAGCTGCTCACTGGCACGCCTGCGTGGCGTGTTGCTATAGCCCAGGGTCGCAGCCAAATCATTTTGGAAATCAAACAGCAGGCGGTCCTCACGCCGACTGCTTAAGAAGTGTAAATGGGTGCGTAATAGCTGTAGCTTTTTTTCGTGGTGACGAATGCGCCTGGCTTCAGTCACTGAGATAATTTGATCCCTTGCCAGCGAGGCCCAGGTGTTGGTAACTGCATACTGCTGCCTTTTAACTTGCAAGCTACGCGCCAGCCAGGTGATCATGTGCAAATCGCGCAGCCCACCAGGGCTTTCTTTGAGATTAGGCTCTAGATTGTAAGCTGTATCGTTAAATTTTGAGTGGCGTAGCTCCTGCTCTTGTAACTTCGTCTTCAAAAAGTCGATGGGGCTGAGGTTCTTGGAGATGTTGGCCAAAAAATCTTGGTACATAGCAACGCTGCCCGTTAGCAGGCGTGCTTCAAGTACGTTGGTTTGTACCGTGATATCTTTTTGCGCCTCACTGATGCACTCATCCAGATTGCGTACGCTATGGCCAATATTAAGCCCTAAGTCCCACATCAGGCCTATCAGGTTTTCTATGCTTTGGTTGAGCGCGCGATTGTCTTGGGGTTCTGTCGGAATTAGAACCAGCAGGTCAATATCAGAGTAGGGGAACAGCTCACCACGCCCATAGCCGCCCACGGCAATCAGGCAGCACGCTTGGTCAATATGCAAATCAGACCATAACTCAACCAGCAGCTGGTCGATAAATTTACAATGCTGCTTAAATAGGCGGCTAGTGTTGGGCTGTTGGTAAAAGTCTTCTTTTAATGCCAAGAATTGCTTTTTTAGATTGGCTCGTAAAAAAGCAATTCTTTCTTTTGAGATTTCGATGGGTTCAATATTGTTATCTAGTTGCATGTGTACCATCGTTCATTGATCAATCTGGCATTAAGTACTTGAGGTATTGGGAGTAGCTGCGTTAGTAATAAATGCTGGTGGCGGTGGGGAGCCTGCAGACAGCGTCATTACTTCATAGCCGGTATCCGTCACTAAAATAGTGTGCTCCCATTGCGCGGATAAGCTGCGGTCTTTGGTCACGATAGTCCAGCCGTCTGGCATTTGTTTAATATCGCGCTTACCTGCATTAATCATGGGTTCAATCGTAAACATCATGCCGGCTTGCAGCTTAAGACCGGCGCCAGGCCTGCCGTAATGCAGCACTTGTGGCTCTTCATGAAATACCGTGCCGATACCGTGGCCACAAAACTCGCGTACAACGCTGTAACCGCTTTTCTCGGCAAATGTTTGTATGGCGAAACCTATATCACCCAAGGTTGCACCAGGTTTCACTTTACTAATACCCAGCCACATCGCCTGGTAAGTAATATCGCATAAACGTTTAGCTTGTATTGAGGTTTCACCTACATAAAACATACGGCTAGTATCGCCATGATAGCCATCTTTAATCACGGTAATATCAATATTCACGATATCACCATTTTTAAGGGCTTTATCGCTAGGAACACCGTGGCAAATCTGCTGATTAATAGAGGTGCAAATTGATTTTGGGTAAGGCTTGTGCCCATCCGGTGCGTAATTCAATGGCGCAGGAATCGCTTTCTGCACATCCACGATATAGTCATGGCATAGTTTATCCAGTGCTTCTGTTGTGACGCCGTGTACTACATATGGTGTAATGAAATCCAGCACTTCGGAGGCTAGCCTGCCTGCGATACGCATCTTTTCGATATCATGTTGATTTTTAATTGAGATTGCCATGAGTTTTATTGAAGATTGCTAATATGTCATTTTATCATAGCATATCTACTCATATTTGATGCTGCACCTGTCAATTTGTAAGATATGGCTACTTAGCAAATAATAGCTTAGGGGTAAGTAGCACAGTAAGCTGTAACGGTCTTTTTTGTAGATTTTGTTTCAGATTAAAAATGTAACATGTAATATAGCCAAGAAAAGGAGATTGGCGCATGTCAGCAATACCCGTAGATTTGGCAGCAAGAGACTTAGGTGCGTGGGTAAACTTTCTTAGGACCGCGGAAATTCCAGTGCTCAAGCAAACTGCACGTGAAATCGGACGCCTGAAAGAAGATGAAGATAACCTGAGTGCGCGCGCTATCACCAATGTAGTGCTGAATGACCCGATGATGGTTTTTAAGGTATTGAGCTACGCCCAAAAGCATAAGTCACGCAGCCAATTGCAAGATCTTGCTCAGGTGGAGCAGGCCATTATGATGATGGGCACCGGCACTTTTTTTAGAAACATACCACCGGTACCGCTGGTAGAAGATGCACTCAAAACCAACTTAACAGCACTCATGCAATTGCTTAAGTTGATTAAGCGAGCACACAGGGCTGCGAATTTTGCGGTTGAATGGGCGGCACATTTAAATGATCTGCACGCCGAAGAAGTGCTCGTCGCAGCGCTACTGCATGACCTGTCCGAGATGCTGATGTGGTGTTACGCACCGGAAAAGATGAACCTTATCCATAATATGCAGGCTGCTGACAAAACTTTACGCAGCAAAGCCGTGCAGCAAGAAGTGCTGGGCTTTGTTCTGCATGATCTGCAAGGGCAGTTGGTGGAAGTTTTTCAATTGCCGCCATTGCTGGCTAAATTGATGCAAGATGGCGCTTCTGATGAGCAGCGCGTCAAGAATGTCACGCTGGCTGTAAACTTGGCAAGACACTCAGCCAACGGCTGGGATGACGCAGCGTTGCCGGATGATTACCGCGACATCTCTGAGCTACTGCGCTTGGATGTTGAAAGGGTGATGCGTGTAGTGGGCGTGCCAGATGAGCAGCAGCCTTAAAGTATACGTAATAAAGAGACCTGCACATAAAATAATTACGCACTAAGCCTAGCAAACTCAGCCACTTGGTGTTATTATCCCGCCTTTGCATTTTCGTGCAAAAACATTCGCCATTAATTTGGTGAATGACTAATTTACACACAACCCATTCTAGGGTGCTTGGATTCGTATCTGGGTGTTTCTGGTGTTGTGTGGATTGATAACCCTTTAGAAGAGAGATTTAACATGTCTGTAACCATGCGTCAAATGCTGGAAGCTGGAGTTCACTTCGGCCATCAAACTCGTTACTGGAACCCAAAAATGGCACCGTTCATTTTCGGTGACCGCAACAAGATTCATATCGTAAACCTTGAAAAAACACTACCAATGTTTGAAGACGCGCTTAAACACGTGCGTACATTGGCTGCAAACAAGGGTCGTATTTTATTCGTAGGTACAAAACGCCAAGCTCGTGACATCGTTAAAGAAGAAGCGACTCGTGCAGGTTGTGCTTATGTAAATCACCGTTGGTTAGGCGGCATGCTAACTAACTTTAAAACTGTTAAACAATCTATCAAACGCCTGCAAGATTTTGAAGTAATGTTGCAAGACGGTAGCTTGGACAAATTCGGTAAAAAAGAAGCTTTAGGCTACAAACGTGAAGTTGAAAAACTAGAGCGTTCTATCGGTGGCATTAAAGAAATGGGCGGCTTGCCAGACGCTATTTTCATCATTGACGTTGGTCATGAAAGCGGTGCAATCACTGAAGCTGCTAAATTAGGCATTCCAGTTATCGGTGTTGTTGATACAAACAACTCACCAGACGGCGTTGCTTACGTAATTCCTGGTAACGATGACTCTAGCCGTGCAATTCGCTTGTACGCTCGCGGTATCGCTGATGCGGTATTGGAAGGTCGTAGCTCAGTAATTACTGAAATTGTTAAATCAGCTAGCGAAGAAGCTGCTGAGTCTGCTGCAGAATAATTTACTCTGCTTAAAAAAGGGGCTTCAGGCCCCTTTTTGATTTTGACAGTTTAAACATAAAAAATACAATCAAATCAAACTATTAATTTGCACTAATAATGCAAGTTGTGAATATTAAGGAGCTTAAAATGGCTGAAATTACCGCAGGTATGGTAAAAGAATTACGTGAGCGCACAGATGCGCCAATGATGGACTGTAAAAAGGCATTGACCGAAGCTGAAGGCGACATGACACGTGCAGAAGAAATTTTGCGTGTACGTTTTGGTAACAAGGCAAGCAAAGCGGCTGGCCGCGTTGCTGCTGAAGGTACTGTTGGCATCAGCATCAGTGCAGATGGTAAATCTGGCGCAATGGTTGAAGTTAACTCTGAAACAGACTTCTGCGCTAAAAACGAAGACTTCTTGAAATACGTAAACGAATTAGCTGGCGTGATTGCTGCTAGCACTGCAAATGACATCGCTGAAGTTGGCGCACTTGCAATGAACGGCTCAACAGCTGAAGAAACACGTGCACAATTAGTAGGTAAAATTGGTGAAAACATCACTCCACGTCGCTTCGTTCGCCCAGCAGTTCAAGGCAAACTAACTAGCTACGTACACGGTAGCCGTATCGGTGTTTTAGTTGACATCGTTGGTGGTGATGATGCTTTAGCAAAAGACGTGGCAATGCACATCGCTGCAGCTAAACCAAAATCATTAGATGCTTCTGGTATTGATGCAAGCCTGATCGAAGCTGAGCGTCGCGTTGCTATCGAAAAAGCAAAAGAAGCAGGCAAGCCTGAAGCAATGTTGGAAAAAATTGCAGATGGTACAGTACAAAAATTCTTGAAAGAAGTTACTTTATTAAGCCAAGTGTTTGTTAAAGATGACAAGTTCACTATTGAGCAATTGCTTAAGTCAAAAGGCGCAACAATCGCTTCTTTCACCATGTACACAGTAGGTGAAGGCATTGAGAAAGTTGTTGTTGATTACGCAGCAGAGGTTGCAGCAGCAGCTAAAGTGTAATAATCGATAAGGCTAACAGCCTTTGAAAATTAAAATGGATTAAGCAAATTGCTTAGTCCATTTTTTTTAATAAAAATAAGCATGCAATTTACGTTGCTACGGGTTAATTTTGTGCCTAAGTACGTTATTTTATGCTTAAATAAGCAAACTTAAAATTTGAGGAGTCCTCGTGTCTGCACCAGCTTATAAGCGCATTTTACTTAAACTTTCTGGCGAGGCCTTGATGGGCGATGATGCTTATGGCATCAACCGTGCAACCATCACCAGAATTGTAAGTGAAGTTAAAGAAGTAGTAGATTTAGGCGTGCAAGTTGCAGTTGTAATCGGTGGTGGCAATATCTTTCGTGGCGTAGCACCAGCCGCAGAAGGTATGGATCGAGCAACCGCTGACTACATGGGTATGTTGGCAACTGTGATGAACGCGATGGCATTACAAGATGCAATGAAAAATATAGGCCTTAATGCACGCGTGCAATCCGCATTAAGCATTGAGCAAGTGGCTGAGCCATATATCCGCGGTAAAGCAATCCGCTATCTGGAAGAAGGGCGCGTTGTGATTTTCGGCGCAGGTACCGGCAATCCATTCTTCACGACTGACACTGCAGCGGCGCTACGCGGCATGGAGATTAATGCAGAAATCGTGATTAAAGCGACCAAAGTTGACGGCGTATATACCGATGACCCTAAAACCAACCCGGAAGCAATGCGCTATAAAACCATTAGTTTCGACGAGGCAATTACCAAAAACCTGAAAGTGATGGATGCGACAGCATTAACCCTGTGTCGCGATCAGAAGTTGCCTATCTCCGTGTTCAGCATCTTTAAACAAGGTGCACTGAAAAAAGTGATCATGGGTGAAGACGAAGGTACGATGGTATTGCCATAATAGGCAGTTGCTATATGTAGTTTCTATGGCACATATGGCATATTTATAGATGTAATATTGATTACAGAGTGAAAATCGATAATAAATCAGCTTGTAGTGTTTAAGCTGAGTTGGAGAAATAAATGTTAGATGATGTGAAAAAAAATGCCGAGCAAAAAATGCAAAAGTCATTGGAAGCGTTAAAAAATGACCTAGCTAAAGTTCGTACTGGTCGTGCGCACGTTGGTTTATTAGATCACGTGATGGTTGAGTATTATGGCTCTATGGTTGCAGTAAACCAAGTGGCTAACGTTAACTTGGGCGATGCACGTACTATCAATGTGCAGCCCTATGAAAAGAACATGATCGCTAAAGTAGAGAAGGCGATTCGCGACAGTGATTTAGGGTTGAATCCAGCAACCAATGGCGATTTGATTCGTGTACCTATGCCGATGCTAACTGAAGAGCGCCGTCGTGACTTAACGAAAATCGTACGTACCGAAGGCGAGGGCGCAAAAGTAGCCATCCGCAATGTACGTCGTGATGCCAATGATGCCCTTAAAAAACTGGTGAAAGATAAAGCAATCTCTGAAGATGACGAGCGTCGTGCACAAGACGATGTGCAAAAATCAACAGACAAAGCAGTTGCCGAAGTTGATAAAATGCTGCAAGTAAAAGAAGCAGACTTGATGGCAGTTTAGTCGTATATATGGTGAACGCAGTGACATATTTTAATTGCAACTCTTTTATGCACTTGGGGCATTAATTGGCTTTATTCTCAAGCGCAACGCAACGCGTACCTCCAGTTGCCGAGGTGCCTAAACATGTCGCTGTCATCATGGATGGTAATGGGCGTTGGGCACGTAAACGCTTTTTACCGCGCATCGCCGGGCACAAACGCGGCGTGGAAACTGTACGCGATATAGTGAAGCAATGCATAGAACTTAAAGTGGAATACCTCACTTTATTTGCATTCAGCAGTGAAAACTGGCGCCGCCCACCAGAAGAGGTGTCTTTCCTGATGTCCTTATTCATGGAAGCACTAAAGCGTGAAGTGACTAAGTTGCATCAAAACAACATCAAGCTCATCATGATTGGTGACCGTAGCCGTTTTGATGCTGGTTTGATTGAAAAGATTGAAGCATCTGAGCAACTGACAGCAAATAACACTGGTTTAGTATTAACGATTGCCGCTAATTACGGTGGCCGCTGGGATGTGCTGCAGGCCGTGAACAAAATGCAGAAGGCTGAGCCTGAGCTAGCTGGTGCTTATGATGAAAACCATCTTACACCTTACCTATCAATGAGCTATGCACCGGAGCCAGATTTATTTATACGCACTGGCGGTGAAAAGCGTATAAGTAATTTTCTGTTATGGCAATTGGCCTACACCGAACTCTATTTCACAGATACCCTGTGGCCGGACTTCAATGAAGCGGCGTTTAATGCTGCGATACTATCCTATCAGCAACGTGAGCGCCGTTTTGGGCGCACTAGCGAACAACTCTCAGAGCCACCTCGTTAAAGCTCACTCAAACTCTAATTAATATAATGATCTAAAAATGCTAAGAACCCGAGTGATTACCGCAGTATTGTTGGTTACAGGCCTATTATTGACTGTATTTTTAGCGTCTCAACTGACATGGGCAATAGCAACCCTAGGCATCTCGCTACTAGCAGTCGCTGAGTGGGCCAATCTGATTAAGCTAAATCGTATGCAGTCTATTACCAGTGTGGCGATTACAGCGCTCGTTGGCATCAGTTTGCTGTCTCTGCCATATACTACGCTAGCCTCATACCAGTCTGTCGCTGACTTAATCCTGTTAAGCCTTTCTGCATTATTTTGGGTTTTTATGGCACCTATATGGCTAAGTCAGCGTAAGCCTTGCCAGCATCGCTTTTTAATGGCGTTGTTAGGGATTCTATTGATTAGTGCCACATGGCTTGCAATTGTCGGTTTACACACAATTAACCCTTGGTTGCTCATTGGCGTTATTGCCACGGTAAGTTTGGCAGATAGTGCTGCATATTTTGCAGGCAAACGCTTTGGGCGTCATAAATTAGCTCCCAATATTAGCCCAGGCAAAACTTGGGAAGGGGTGCTAGGGGCACTAGCCGCTGTGACGGTTTACGGCAGTCTGCTTTGCTACTACCAACACATTAGTCTGGATCTAGTTGTAGCCTTATGGCTGGTGGTTTTATTTAGCGTCATGGGTGATTTGGTTGAATCTTTAATGAAGCGCCAAGCTGGGCTAAAAGATAGCGGTCAGTTATTGCCAGGACATGGTGGAGTTTTAGACAGGATTGATGGCTTTATTCCAACATTGCCTATGATTTTACTCGCTATTTCTCTTTTACATTTCTCAGGGTTTAATGTGCATGG
This sequence comes from uncultured Methylotenera sp., assembly GCF_946479685.1. The sequence continues at coordinate 22,431 of NZ_CAMLGS010000022.1, read as the reverse complement.
TTAGTGTGTCATCAGTTGATAACGTGGGTTTAAACACACAAGGCAAAATACAGCAGGTAACAATACTTGGCGCAACTGGCACAATTGGTACACAAACTCTAGATGTGATTAGCCAACACCCGGAGCGTTTTGGGGTGTTCGCATTAACCGCTAGCACCAACGTACAAGGTTTATTTGACTTATGCGTCAAGTACAAACCTCGCTACGCCGTATTATTATCAGCAAGCGCAGCTGCTGCCTTGGAAATGCAACTTAAAAGTGCAGGGGTAGAAACTACGGTACTGCAGGGCGAAGATGCACTCAGTGAGGTTGCCTCACACCAGGATGTTGATGTGGTCATGGCTGCCATTGTAGGTGCTGCAGGCTTGCACCCAGCGATGGCCGCGGCAAGAACCGGTAAACGTATTTTATTAGCCAACAAAGAAACCTTGGTCATGGCAGGCAACTTGTTTATGCAAGCTGTTGTAGATGGCGGCGCAACCTTGCTGCCTATCGACAGTGAACATAATGCGATTTTCCAAGTCATGCCATATCAGCGCACTAGCGTATTAGCTGACATGGGCGTGAAGCGCATTCTACTCACAGCCTCAGGCGGCCCATTCCGTAATGCCAGCATAGAACAGTTGCATGATGTAACGCGCGCGCAAGCCTTAAATCACCCTAACTGGGTAATGGGGCCTAAAATCACCATAGACTCTGCCACCATGATGAATAAAGGGTTAGAGGTCATAGAAGCGCATTGGTTATTCAACGCCAGCTCTGCACAAATTGAAGTGGTGGTGCATCCGCAAAGCGTTATACATTCTATGGTGGAGTACAACGATGGTAGTGTACTGGCGCAGTTGGGCAACCCCGATATGCGCACGCCAATTGCTTATGGCTTAGGCTACCCTGACCGCTTGGTAAGCGGTGTCAGTAGTTTAGACTTGCTAAAAATAGGTCGTTTAGACTTTTGCGCACCGGACCAAAATAAGTTTCCTTGCTTGCGTTTGGCTTATGAGGCGCTTGATAGTGGCGGTACTGCACCAGCCATCCTTAATGCCGCTAACGAAGTTGCTGTGGAGGCTTTTCTTGCTGAGCAGATTGGCTTTATGGAAATTCCAGCACTGATTGAATCCGTATTAAGCCAGTCTAATATTGAGGCTGTAACCTCCATAGCGCAATTGGTGGATGTGGACGCCAATGCCCGTCGTGCCGCAAAACAGTGGTTGACTACTTTAGCTGGCGCTCATTAACGATAGACTTTAACAACATAAATCAACGCTATGCTAACGACACTCGCTTTTATACTGACTATTGGAATTGTAGTCACGGTACATGAGTATGGCCACTTTCAAGTGGCTAGGTGGTGTGGTGTCAAAGTACTTAAGTTTTCCATAGGCTTTGGCCAGCCACTTTGGAGTAAAAAGTTTGGTAAGGATCAAACCGAGTATGTCATTGCGGCGATTCCGCTAGGCGGCTACGTGAAAATGTTAGGAGAAGAGCCACTATCAAATACCGCTCAACCGAATGAACAAGACCTATCACGTGCACTTAATCGGCAGAGTCTAGGCAAGCGCATGGCTATCGTACTGGCAGGGCCTGTTGCTAACCTATTGCTGGCAATTTTTCTGTACTGGATTTTATTCATGGCCGGCGTTATGGGTATGAAACCAGTCATTGGCAAGTTGGTAGAGCATAGCCCTGCAGCAATGCAGCAACTACAAGCAGGTGAAGTGATTCAAACAATTAACCAGCAAAGCGTAGCTAGCTGGCAAGATGCACGCTGGGCACTATTGAAAGAGTCGCTCAAAAAAACTGATATTGAAGTACAAACCATCACCCCGCAAAAAGAAATCAAGTCTTACCATCTCAATGTATCAAACATTAATCTTGAAGATGAAAAGCAAGACGTATTAGAAAAAATCGGATTTATCGTTGCGATGCCTGCTATTCCCGCTGAAATTGGAGAGGTGACCGCAGGCAGTCCTGCAGAGCGAGCTGGATTAAAAACCAAGGATTTGGTACTTGAGCTTAATCAAGTAAAAGTCAGCGACTGGGAAGCTTTTGTTAAAGAGGTAAGAGCCCACCCAGAAGTGCCAATGACATTAATAATAAAAAGAAGCGGTCAATCAATGCAGCTGAATGTCACACCTGAGGCTATTGAGGAAAATGGCGAGAAAATTGGCCGCATTGGCGCTGGCTTTAACACACCACAAAGTGAGTTGGATAAACTTTTCGTTACCACGCATTACTCAATTGCAGGCGCAATGTTAAAAGCCATAGACAAAACATGGGACACTGCCACATTTAGTCTAAAAATGATGGGGAATATGATAATTGGCAACGTGTCCTGGAAGGGCATGAGTGGCCCAGTCACCATCGCCAGCTATGCTGGGCAAAGTGCCAATATGGGGATTAAAGCCTTTGTCGGCTTCTTGGCACTGATCAGTATTAGCATAGGCGTGCTTAATCTATTACCGATTCCCATATTAGATGGTGGGCATTTCATGTATTATATGGTTGAATTTTTTACAGGGCGCCCTGTATCGGAAGCCGTGATGAACATAGGGCAACGAATTGGCGTGCTGATTCTCGCATTTATGATGGTTTTAGCGTTTTATAACGATATAAATAGATTAATAACAGGCTGATTGAATGGCAATTCAAAATTTGAAACACCCTAAATTAAAACTTAAATCTATGTTGTTGCTGGTCTCAAGCTTATATGCTGGTTCAGTAATGGCACTTGAACCATTTCAAGTAAAAGATATTCGAGTAGAAGGTATTCAGAGAACAGAAGCTGGTACAGTATTTAGCCACTTGCCGGTTAAGGTCGGCGAGATTATGGACGATGACCTTGCTTCTCAAGCCATTAAATCACTATACAGCACAGGCTTTTTCAAGGATGTACGCATTGAAGCCGAGAATGATGTACTGATTGTGACCGTACAAGAACGCGCCGCGATTGCACAAATTGAATTCAGCGGCAATAAGTCATTCCCTACAGACAAAATGAAAGAAGGCTTAAAGCAAATTGGGATTGCTGAAAGCCAGATTTTTGACAAATCACAGTTAGACCGTGCCGAACAGGAAATTAAACGCCAATACCTATCGCAAGGTAAATATGGCGCTACAGTAAAAACAGTGGTAACCCCATTGGAGCGTAATCGTGTTGCCGTGCGCTTTGATATTGAAGAGGGTGCAGTTTCTAAAATTCGCGATATTAATATCGTTGGTAACAAAGCCTATACGATTGAAGACCTGCGTGCGCAGTTCTTGCTAACCACACCTAACTGGATGAGCTGGTGGAACAAGGATGACCAATATTCCAAGCAGAAATTAAATGCCGATTTAGAAGCCTTACGTTCGTTTTATATGAACCAAGGTTATCTTGAGTTCAATATCGACTCAACGCAGGTCTCCATCACTCCAGATAAAAAAGATATTTACATCACGATCAACATTACTGAAGGTGAAAAATACACTATTTCAGAAGTGAAATTAGCTGGCGAAACCTTGGTGCCTGAAGATGAATTGCGTCAACTGATTCAGGTGCAAGCAGGGGATACCTTTAGCCGTGAGAAAGTGACACAAACCAGCAAAGCGATTAGTGACAGATTAAGCAACGATGGTTATGCATTCTCAAATGTAAACCCGGTACCTGACATCAATAAAGAGCAGCACACTGCGGCATTTACCTTTTTCGTTGACCCTGGTAAACGTGTGTATGTAAGACGTATCAATGTCATGGGCAATACACGTACACGCGACGAAGTAATCCGTCGTGAAGTGCGCCAGCTTGAATCGGCATGGTATGCGTCTAATAAAATTAACCGTTCAAAAGAGCGTATTGTACGTACCGACTTTTTCTCAGACGTTAACATTGAAACCCCAGCGGTAGCAGGCACTGCTGACCAAGTGGATTTAAACATCAGCGTGACAGAAAAGTCTACAGGCAGCGTGCAGTTTGGTGCGGGCTTATCTAGTAACGAAGGTGTGGTTTTCGGTATTACGGTTAACCAGAACAACTTCCTAGGGACAGGTAATCGCGTCAGTGCACAGGTGAATACAGGTAAAGTTAATACAACTTACTCACTCTCTTACACCGACCCTTACTTCACTCCGGATGGCGTCAGCCGTGGTATTGACTTATATCGTCGTGACGTAAATACCAGCTCGCTAAATATTGGTACATATAACACCTCATCCTACGGTGCTGGCGTTAGGTTTGGCATCCCGTTAAATGAGCGTGATGGCATTAACTTTGGCCTTGCCGCTGACTTTACTTCGGTAGATTTAACTTCTCAGAGCCCCCAGCAGTACAAGGACTTCTGCGATAAGGCGAGTGGTTGCAGCAGTAACTCGATTGTTACCAGTGCCGGCTGGACACATGACTCTAGAGATAGCATCATGTTTACGACCAAAGGCGTGTTACAACGTCTGTCTGGCGAGGTTACCATCCCAGTACTTGATTTAGAGTACTACAAAATCGACTATAAACACGCATGGTTTAAAGAGCTAACCCCGGGCTATACTTTGATGTTAAATGGCGAGATTGGCTATGCCGATTCCTATGGCAGTAAAAAATACCCATTCTTTAAAAACTTTTACATGGGTGGCGTTAACTCGGTCAGGGGTTACACCAACGGCTCATTGGGGCCTAGAGCTATAGATTCTGTAACTGGCAACGATTATGCTTTAGGTGGCACCAAACGTATGCTGGGCAATGCAGAGCTATATGTCCCAATCCCTGGCTTAAAAGACTCTAAACAGTTCAGAATGAGTGTTTTTGCTGATGCAGGTAATGTTTTTGGTACGAATGACTCTTATGATTTTAGTGAGTTACGTTACTCAACCGGTGTCGGCTTGAGCTGGGTATCACCATTTGGTCCGCTGAAACTAGTGTTTGCTAAACCACTTAACAGCAAAACAGGTGATAATACGCAAACTATCCAGTTCCAGCTTGGGCAGCAGTTCTAGAGTTATTGATACATAATTCAATCGAATACAGCCTAGTTGCTTATTCGATTGAATGTCTTATGGCATAATGATGCACACATGTGTGCAGTACAGCGTTAGGAGAAATTAATTGAGTCAGTTTTTAAAAAGTTTATTAGTTGCAAGCTTAATCGCATTCGCAGCAAGCGCTCAATCAGCAGAGTTAAAAGTTGGTTATGTGCAAGTAGATAAAATCTTGCAAGACGCACCGCAAACTGCGGAAAGCGGTAAGAAATTAGAAAAAGAATTTAGCCCACGCTCACAAGAGCTGGAGCGTATGGCTAAACAAATTAAAGATATTGAAACGGTACTAGATAAAGAAGGCTTAACGCTATCTGAGTCTGATCGCCGCAACAAAGAGCGTGACGCTCAAAATATTAAAATTGAATTCCAACGTAAACAGCGCGAATTACGTGAGGATATTAACCTACGTAAAAATGAAGAGCTAGGTGCTTTGCAAGACCGCATCAACAAGGCTGTTCAATCAGTATCTGAAGCTGAAGGCTACGATTTAGTGGTCTACAGCGGTGTTGCTTACGCTAGCAAAAAAATTGACATTACAGACAAAGTATTAAAAACGCTTGGCAAGAAATAAGCAATTTGTTTGGTCACGTTATATTTTCGAGCTAAAGCATGAGTCAGCAATACTCACTTAACGATATTGTTAGTGCGCTAGGTGGTCATGTTGTAGGTGATGGCAGTGTTTTAGTCAGTAGGGTATCCTCTATTGCAAATGCATTGCCAGGTTCTATTAGTTTCTTTAATGATAGTAAGTATCAAAAAGCGCTTGTAGCCAGTAAAGCAAGTGCTTTTATCATGAAAGAAGCGCACGCAGAACTCACGACACAACCAAAAATTATCGTTGATAATCCTTACGCGTACTTTGCAAAACTATCGGCCTTTCTAAATCCATTAGCGGCTGCGCCTATTGGCGTACATGAAACTGCCGTTATACATGCGACTGCTCAAATTCCGGCTTCTTGCAGCATAGGTCCACTGGTTGTTATTGGAGCAAATGTAACGCTAGGTGAGCATGTGGTAATTACAAGCGGCTGCATAGTTGAAAATGATGTCAAGATAGCAGCAAGAACACGTTTAGAGCCGAATGTGGTAATTAAGCACCATTGCGAAATTGGTGAGAATTGCCATATATTTTCAGGCGTGATTATTGGTTCAGACGGCTTTGGCTATGCTGAAGAAGCTGGCAAATGGCTGAAAATACCGCAAGTAGGGCGCGTAGTGATTCATGCCAATGTGGATATTGGTGCCAATACAACGGTTGACCGCGGGGCAATTGATGACACCATTATCGAAGAAGGTGTCAAACTCGATAACTTGATACAAATCGGGCATAACTGCGTGATTGGCGCACATACTGTCATCGCCGGTTGCGTTGGCGTCGCGGGTAGTGCTCGCATAGGCAAACACTGTAAAATAGGCGGTGCTGCCATGATACTAGGGCATTTGGAAATAGCCGACCATGTCACTGTATCGCCTGGCAGTATGATTACGCGCTCATTGATGGCGGCTGATACATATACCGCACTCATGCCTTTTCAAACGCATAAGGCATGGCTAAACACGGCAGCAAAGCTTCGTCACTTAGATGACTTTGCAGCAAGAATTAAACAACTGGAAAATGAAATTAGTTTGTTAAAAACAAAATAGTTGGCAGATTTCACAGATTAACAATAAAACTCTTTAAAAGAAGTAAACCGAGATTAATATGACTAATAATGCAACCGCTACTACTAGTATGGATATTCATGAAATTTTAGAGCATTTGCCGCATCGTTATCCATTTGTATTGGTTGATCGCGTGCTGTCTTTAGAGTTAGGTAAAGAAATCACTGCGATTAAGAATGTCAGCGTGAACGAGCCTTACTTTCCTGGGCACTTCCCATACCACCCAGTAATGCCTGGTGTTTTGATCGTTGAAGCCATGGCGCAAGCAGCTGCCATTTTGTCATTCAAAACTATGGATACCAAGCCTACAGATGACTCTGTTTATTACTTTGCTGGTATTGATAGCGCACGCTTTAAAAAGCCAGTATCCCCTGGCGATCAAATCGTTCTGAATGTAAAAATTGACCGCATTCTAAAAGGCATTTGGAAATACTCAGGTGTTGCCACTGTGGATGGCGCTGTCGTTGCTGAAGCGCAGATGATGTGCATATTAAAAGCTATTGAAAAATAAGTGTCAAAATAAATTGTCGAAATAAGTTATTAATTAACGCTATATCGCAGACAAATAATAAGTGAAGTCAAAATGCATACTGCAAAAATTCATCCAACCGCCATCATAGATGCATCAGCTGAGCTGGATTCCAGTGTTGAAGTTGGCGCATATACTGTGATTGGGCCGCATGTAAAAATCGATGCAGGGACACGTGTAGCTAGCCATGTTGCGATTAACGGCCCGACCACGATTGGCAAGAATAACCAGATTTTTCAGTACTCATCCCTAGGTGAAGCACCGCAGGATAAAAAATACAAAGGCGAACCAACACTGCTAGAGATTGGTGATAACAATACCATTCGCGAGTTTTGTACATTTAATCGAGGTACCGTGCAGGATAAAGGTACGACCAAAATCGGTAACGATAACTGGATTATGGCCTATGTGCATATTGCACATGACTGCCAAGTCGGCAACCATACCATTTTGGCTAACAACTCATCGCTGGCTGGTCACGTAGATATGTATGACTATGCAATTTTAGGCGGTTTCACGCTAGTGCATCAGTTCTGCAAAATTGGCTCTCATGTCATTACAGCCGTGGGCTCTGTGGTGTTTAAAGACATTCCACCTTACGTAACGGCGGCTGGCTACGATGCCAAGCCACATGGTATCAATGCAGAAGGGCTGAAACGCCGCGGCTTTTCACCTGAAAGCATTTTGCAGATTAAGCGTGCTTATAAAACGCTGTATCGCAAAGGCTTAACTTTAGAAGAAGCTAAAGTTGAGCTAGAAGGCATGCTATCAAAAACACCAGAAATCGGGCTATTAACCGATTTTCTGAATGTATCTACTCGCGGCATTGTCCGCTAATCGCGCATTATTATGGTTAGAATTGGCATTGTGGCTGGAGAAGCCTCAGGTGATTTACTTGGTAGCCACCTGATACAAGCATTAAAACAAAAACATCCAGATATAGAGTTTGTCGGTATCGCTGGGCCTAAAATGATTAGCGAAGGTGCTCAATCACTGTACCCGATTGAACGTCTATCTGTACGTGGTTACCTTGAGGTAATCAAGCACTTATGGGGTCTGCTCAAACTGCGCCGTGAGTTGTTAAATCACTTTTTAAGCAATCCACCAGATTTGTTTATTGGCATTGATGCGCCTGACTTTAATTTTTGGCTAGAAAAAAAGCTTAAAAATAAAGGGATTAAAACGATACATTATGTGAGCCCATCTATTTGGGCTTGGCGTAAGAATCGTATCAACAAAATTAAAAAAGCAGTTAACCAGGTTCTGGCACTATTTCCTTTTGAGCCTGCTTTATACAAGGAAAAGGGCATTCCTGTGGCCTATGTTGGCCACCCATTAGCCGATATGTTGCCAATCGAGCCGGATGTTGCTGGTGCACGCGAGATTTTAAAATTAGATGCCGATGCATTGATTGTGGCGATGTTGCCTGGCAGCCGCCAAAGTGAAGTGCAGCAGCATGCGGATTTATTTGTGCAAACTGCTAAGCAGATTTACACTCAGCAACCTAATGCCATATTCTTAGTGCCATTGATCACACGTGAAACACGCCGCATTTTTGAGCTAGCAATTTTTAACGACCCTGAGGCGCCACCGATTCAGTTGCTGTTTGGGCATGCGCATGATGCAATGGAAGCAGCAAATGTAGTGATAGTTGCGTCAGGTACCGCCACGCTAGAAGCTGCATTGCTTAAAAAGCCTATGGTGATTACGTACCGCATGTCTAACCTGAGCTGGCAATTGCTGAAGCGCATGCGCCTACAACCGTATGTAGGCTTACCTAATATACTGGCAGAAAAATTTGTCGTGCCAGAGTTATTGCAAGATGATGCTACTGCTGAAAAAATTGCGCAAGCTGCATTGGAACTTGTTAACGATAAAGAAAAACTGGCCACAATTAAAAGCGAATTTACCGATATTCATTATCAATTAAAGCAAAACACTGCTGAAAAAGCGGCAATTGCCGTGCTCTCGCATCTGAAATGAACCCAATTCAGCTAATTTGTGGCGTAGATGAAGCAGGGCGTGGCCCGTTAGCTGGTGCTGTGTATGCAGCGGCTGTGATACTTGATCCGGCAAAGCCAATCCAGGGTTTAGCCGATTCCAAGAAGTTAAGTGAAAAAAAGCGTGATGCTTTGGCGCTTGAGATTAAAGCACACGCTTTAGCTTGGAGCATTGCTCACAGCACAGTAGAAGAAATTGATGAAATCAATATCTTGCAAGCCAGTTTGCTAGCGATGAAACGCGCGATTGAAGCGGTGCAACTTAGCTTATCCGAAACTGAGCAGTTGAAGTCAGGCCAATTGAACCTATTGGTACAAGTTGATGGCAATAAATGCCCAAAAATCAGCTTACCCTGTGAGGCGATCGTAAAGGGCGATAGCAAAGTACAAGCCATATCTGCCGCCTCTATTTTAGCGAAAACTGCGCGTGATGCTGCCCTGTATGAGCTAGATCAGCAATATCCTATGTATGGTTTTGCACAGCACAAGGGCTACCCCACAGCAGCTCATATAGCCTTGTTACAGCAGCATGGCGTTTCACCTGTGCACCGACGCAGTTACGCACCGGTACGGGCGCTCATACAAGCCAATTAAGCCAATAGCAAGAACACAGTAGGTTTTTTGTGTAAGTCCGGCAGGGTAGAAGCTTTCCATTCTTTCACACGCTTAGTCACGATTAACTCATCTCCGCAGCTAATATTGCAGGCAACACACAGCCTGGTTTCACTATGACAAGTAGCCAGTATATCTTCAAGCATATGCTGGTTACGGTAGGGAGTTTCGATAAAAATCTGCGTTTCCTGCTGTTTGGAGCGCTTTTCGATTTCTTTAAGCTGACTCACACGTGCGGCTTTGTCACTAGGTAAATAACCTAAAAAGGTAAAGCGTTGCCCATTTAGGCCACTTGCCATCAGGCTCAGCAGGATGGAGGAGGGGCCGACCAGTGGAGCGACGCGAATTCCCTTTTGATGCGCTAGCGCGGCAAGTTTAGCTCCTGGGTCTGCAATACCAGGACATCCTGCCTCGCTCATTAAGCCAACGTTTTTACCTGCCATTAATGAGGTTAGCAATGCAGGCAGTTCTTTATCGCTGGTGTGCTCATTTAATGTTTTAAGCACAAGCTCGCGTATCGGTTTGCTATGCTTAATCGTACTTAAAAAATGGCGCGCTGTTTTCTCGTTCTCTACAATAAACTCATCCAACTGTTGCGCAATACTGATTACCTCTGTTGGTAGCACCTTGGTGACATTGTCCTCACCCATGGTGACCGGAATAAAATAGAGTGTGCCTGCTTTTTGATTAATCATTAATATTTCACTTGTACTCGATAACTTAACGTGGCTTTGCCTTCTGCCGGCACGTCAATTTTCCACACGGCCGTATTGCTGGTGGCTTTTTGGCTAGGATGGCTTTCTTTGATTATTTTCCAGTCTGCAGGAATCGGCTCTTGCACGGTAACAGAAACACGCTCTTTTTTCGCATTTTTAATCACAATCTCATACGCGCTTTCGAACATGCTATTACCCTTGGCTGGGCGTGGCATGGTTTTAAAGTCTGATTGTTTCTTATCTGCAGTTACATCAAAAGCCTCACCCAGTTTCAGGCGTACTGCTTCATTTTTTGGTGTATGGTCAATGCGGTCTTCACCTACAAATTGGGCATTACCAAGGCTGTCTTTCTTATAAACACGCATCACGCCTTTGGGTAATGGTATGCCTAACTTTGCCGCTTCTGTGTTATCAAACTCTACAAATACGCCAACTTTTAGCTTTTGGCCTAAATCACCATAACTAGCGTTGTAATAGTAATCGGCACCGCGCAACACCAGCTCCTTGCGTGCCGGCACCTGTGCCGCTGATAGTAAGGCCACTTGTTTGGTTTGGTTCTCGGCAATCGTGGTTGGGCGATCCAGGCTGTATAAATGGTATTCAAGCAGCGACTCCTCGGCCATAGGTGCTGCAGCCTCAGCGGCCATAGCAACGCCTTTTCTCATACTCATCGCTCTCGGAAACTCATCTTGTACCCGGTTCACATCTCCGGCTACCAGCTGTAGTTTCGCATTTTGATAACTGGTACCACTAGTGTTGGTTAAAGTGACCCAGCCAGATAAATCCAAACTGTCTTCTTTCGGGCTAAGCTCAGCCACATAGTCTGCTTTCCAATCCAGGCCGCCAGTGAGGTAACTTAACTCAACAGACTGTTCGCCTGCTGTTTTATTATTCAACTTGGTTATGAGGGTGGGGCGGTCACGTAAGTTAAGCGGAACATTGTCATACACAATGCGGCCAGGCATGCCGGTTTCGATACGGTTACCGATTTTCATGACAACGCCATTGTTTGCAGATAATACAGAGGCTTGTTCGCTCGTTTCTACACCTGTTGCAGGATTAGTGCTAATTACGCGCACCGCTTTACCTACATATTTCTCAAGCAGTTTTTGAGGAGTAAGTAAGTCAAAATCAAAATTCTGTTCTAGGGTATCAAAACTGCCCTTATGGCTGATGCTGCGCAACAATGCCGTTTCTGGCCTAATTTGTGCGCTTACATCTCGTAATGCCAGATTATTTAAGCCGCTGCTTAATTTAACTTTACGCTGATCTTTCACTAGCGCAAGATTGTGATTGTAGATAGTAACAGCAACAGTTTGCTGATCAGATAAGCCGCTGACAATTTCATCTGTATCAGCGGATATGACATTGCTAGATAAAACAGATAATACGCACAGTGCGATCAATTTATATTGATTGGGCATTACAAACTCCTTCTTGGTGAGAGCGGGTAAATGTGGCAACAATCCATCGTATTTAGTTCATTTATAAGGTTTAATTATTATGCTGTTATATCACGGATACTTGCTCATGATTAAGCATATTAATCAACGCAATCAGTGGTAAACCTATCAGTGCATTCGGGTCTTCGCCAGTCATTTTCTCGATAATAGCGATACCCAAGCCTTCAGATTTAGCACTGCCGGCGCAATGATAAGGTTGCTCTTTTAACAAGTAACTTTCAATTTGCTCATCTGTTAAATTTCTAAATTGCACTACATAAGGCACCACTGTCGCTTGCATATGCTGCGTTTGAGCATTGTATAAACATAAGGCACTATGAAAAATCACTTCTCTACCGCGCATCATACGCAGTTGTTTCGTCGCATTATCGTGATTGAGCGGTTTGCCTAGTTGTATATTATCCAGCGTTGCCACCTGGTCGCATCCAATCACCAGCGCATCGGTATGCGTAGCACCGATTTTGATGGCTTTTTCTTTAGCCAGTCTTAAAGCAGTTTCTTGCGGCAGCTCATTTTCAAATGGCGTTTCATCTACGTCTGGAGAGATGCAGCTAAAAGGAATCTGTAAGCGGGTTAATAACTCGCGTCGGTAAATAGAGGATGAGGCAAGGATCAAATTGTTGTGCATGATTATCGTAGTAATAAAAAAGCCGACAGTACGTATCCGTCGGCTTAGTCTGTTAATTAAAGTTGTTAATTAAAACATCTCTTATTCAGGTTGAATTTCAAGTAAGGATTCGTCCGGTGTCACTGTATCGCCTTTAGCAGCATGGATAGCCACTACGGTACCTGTAGTTGAGGCCTGGATTTCATTTTCCATTTTCATCGCTTCAATCACCAATACGCCATCACCAGCCTTTACTTTATCGCCAACATTTACCTTAATGGCAACGATGGTGCCTGGCATAGAGGTTGTTACGTGGCCAGGATGAGAAGGGCGTGGACGACCGCTGCTAGTGTTGCTGGCTACTTTTCTTTTGCCGCCGCTACTTGCTGCGCCACCGTTAGAAATCTCAATTTCACTCAGCGTTTCCACAATCACTTCTTCAGCAATGCCATCGATAGACACAAAGTATGGACGCTGCTCTTCACCAGCGTGGCCACTGCCAGTCACGTTGATATGGAATGTTTCGCCATGCAAGGTCACTTTAAATTCATTAGGTGCAAATCTTGGGCCGCTAGATTTAATTGAGTTTTTATCTAGCAACACTTCAGGCACTAATGAACCTGCATTACGCTCTTGCAAATAGGTTTGACCAATGTCCGGGAACATTGCATAGGTCAGCACATCCTCTTCAGACTTGGCAAAGCGCTCAGCTTCGCTGCTTAGTCTTGCCATTTCTGGCTTGAGTAAATCAGCTGGTCTGCAGCTTACAACTACCGCATCACCAACTGCTTGTTGCTTGATGGTTTCATTCACTGCAGCTGGAGCTTTGCCGTATTGACCTAGGAAGTAGTTTTTAACTTCATTAGTAATAGACTTGTAACGCGCACCGGTCATCACGTTTAGCACCGCTTGGGTACCTACAATCTGTGAGGTTGGCGTTACTAAAGGAGGGTAGCCCAAGTCTTCACGCACGCGTGGAATCTCTTGTAGCACTTCATCCATACGGTTAAGCGCGCCTTGCTCTTTAAGCTGGTTAGACAGGTTTGAAATCATGCCGCCAGGAATCTGGTTTACCAGCACACGTGTATCCACACCAGTAAACTCGCTTTCAAACTGCCAGTATTTCTTACGCACATCTCTGAAGTAAGCGGTAATTTCTTGCAATGCGCCTAAATCTAAACCGGTGTCGTATTCAGTACCTTGCAATGCAGCGACTAAACTTTCAGTAGATGAATGGCTAGCACCTTCACCAAATGATGAGTTACAGGTATCAATAATGCTTGCACCAGCCTCAATCCCTTTTAGCAAACTCATGGCTGACAAGCCTGAAGTTGCGTGGCTATGTAATTGAATTGGCAAACTAACTGCACTATGTAACGCTTTTACCAGCTCGCTAGTACCTTGTGGTGTGAGCAAGCCTGCCATGTCTTTAATGGCAATGGTATCGCAACCCATAGCTTCCAACTCTTTAGCCAATTGCACAAAATAATTTACGTCATGCACTGGACTTGTAGTGTAAGCAATAGCACCTTCAGCGTGTTTGCCTAGTTTTTTAACTGCCTCAACCGAAGTTTGAATGTTACGCAAGTCGTTCATTGCGTCAAAAATACGGAAAACATCTACACCGTTATCGGCTGATTTTTGTACGAAAGCACGCACCACATCATCAGAATAGTGACGGTAACCTAACAAGTTTTGACCGCGTAGCAACATTTTAATGCGGCTGTTAGGTAACGCCTTACGCAACTTAGCCAAACGCTCCCATGGGTCTTCTTTTAGAAAACGTACACATGCGTCGAATGTTGCACCGCCCCAAGCTTCAAGCGACCAAAAGCCAATAGCATCAAGCTTTGCACAAATTGGTAGCATATCATCAGTGCGCATGCGGGTTGCTATAAGCGATTGGTGACCATCGCGTAAAACTAGTTCAGTAACAGATACTTTTGCCATATTTTTAATCTATCAATCTAAGGTTAAAGTTAATTTTTAATACTTGAATCTTTTTAAACACTTTCGTGTTAAATACCTTCGTGCGCCGCAATTACCGCTGAAATCGCTGCTGCGATTAACTCAGGCGGAATTTCGTTAGCGTAGTTTGCTAACTCCGGATGCATCTCTACAAAGCTGGTATTAAACTCAGCATCCCTAAATTCCTGGTGCTTAAGAATTTCCTGATAATAAGGGATGGTCGTTTTCACACCATAAATAATCATGTCGTCTAACGCTCGACGACCGCGCTCAATCACGCCTTCCCATGTTAGTGCCCAAACGGTTAGTTTGGCACACATAGAGTCGTAGTAGGGCGGGATTTCATAACCGCTAAATATAGCCGCATCCATACGCACACCTGGGCCACCAGGCGCGTAGTAACGTGTAATTTTACCAAAACTTGGCAAGAATCCATTTTTAGGATCTTCCGCATTGATACGGAACTCCATCGCGTAACCTCTAAAGGACACGTCTTTTTGTTTGTACTGTAAAGGCAAGCCATAAGCTACGCGGATTTGCTCCTGCACAATATCAATACCTGTGATCGTTTCTGTCACGGTATGTTCCACTTGCAAGCGCGTATTCATTTCCATGAAGTAGAAGGTATTGTCAGAGTCCAGCAAGAACTCAACTGTACCGGCGTTTTCATAGCCAACTGCTTTAGCTGCTTTTACTGCCAAACCACCAATATACTCACGCTGCGCTTGTGACAGCTGAGGTGATGGGGCAATTTCAATTAACTTTTGGTTACGACGCTGAATTGAACAATCGCGCTCAAACAAGTGGATAGCATTACCCTGAGAGTCAGCCAACACCTGCACTTCAATATGGCGTGGTGATACTACGCATTTTTCAATAAACACCTCAGGTTTACCAAAAGCCTTACTTGCCTCACTAATCACGCGATCATAGTTACCTAATAACTCTTTTTCGCTATCGCAACGACGAATACCGCGGCCACCGCCACCATTCGTTGCTTTCAGCATCACTGGATAGCCAATTTTATTAGCCAGCGTTACGGCTTCTTCTAAATCTTTTAAGTTGCCATTACTACCAGGAGTACACGGAATGCCTGCTTTAGTCATCGCATTACGTGCTTGAATCTTGTCGCCCATCTGACGAATTACGTCGGCTTTAGGGCCAATAAATTTAACGCCACGACGCTCACAAATCTCAGCCAACTCTGGGTTTTCAGACAGAAAGCCATAGCCAGGATGCAACGCATCACAGCCAGCAGCCACTGCTAAATTAACAATATTGTGTGCATTTAAGTAGCCGGCCACAGGGTCGGCGCCAATATGATAAGCTTCATCTGCTTTTTTAACATGTAAAGCCTGACGGTCTGCATCTGTATAAATTGCAACAGATTTGATGCCCATCTCAGAGCATGCGCGCACAATACGTACTGCAATTTCACCGCGGTTAGCAACTAGAATTTTTTTGAACACGTAGGTAAGCCTTAATTTTATTAAATATCGTTACAAAAACAGCGTAATTGTAACATGGGAGGCTAGATTGCTAAATCCCCAGCGCAAATTTAAGCGCTAAATTCAGCAGGAAAAGTCATTTTTGGCACTTAAGCAAAGACCAAATAACCATAAAAATGACCGGATATTTAATTAGGGATTAATAATTAGGGATTAAAATACTGCGCAATATAACATTGGAATATTTAACCTTAACTGCTCATTATCTAGGATAATTTCACCTAATGTAATTTAACTCGATTAAAAGCTTAACCATGACCAGCCAAAACATCTTAATTGACAACCTGACTTTCGCTGCACGCGGCGAACGCTTGCAAGCAAAGCTACCACTCGCGGACTTTCCTAGATTATGCGAATTAATTACACCTCAGCAGTCAAAATCTGCCGGCGACATCAAGCCAACCACAGCAAGCACTGGTGAGGTTGAGTTTACATTAACGGGTGAAAAGAACGCACTTGGACAATCTTTTTTGCATCTATCGCTAAACATTAGCCTAACAACAAGCTGCCAACGCTGCCTGTCAGAACTGCCTTTAACCTTGGCGCTTAACTTCCACTACCTTGTCAGCAATGTAGATGAAGACACGCTGGAAGACCTGGAGGCGGAAATTGGTGATGATTTCGATATCCAGGAGGTGAGCCAAGCTATGGATGTTAAACTACTTATTGAAGATGAGATTATACTGGCACTACCGATTGCACCTACCCATGAAAATGATTGCGCTCCGGTAACCATGCAAAGCGGGGAGAAGCCCAACCCATTTGCGGTACTAAAAGGATTAATTAAATCTTAAAATATATAGTATTGGCTGACAAAACTAATGTTTTGTATTATTATTACGGGTTAGTTATTTAGTGTAGTCTTAAATTAGTGATGCGTTATTCATTTATTCGCGTCGATTTACAAGTAATTGAGATGATGTTTTAATCATTTTATTGGAGTTTATTATGGCAGTTCAGCAAAACAAAAAGACACCTTCAAAGCGCGGTATGCACCGTTCGCACGACTTTTTGACAAATCCACCATTAGCAGTTGAGCCAACTACTGGCGAAACGCACTTGCGTCACCATATTAGTCCTAATGGCTACTACCGTGGCCGTAAAGTATTGCCATCAAAAGGCGAGTAAATCTACTCGGCAAACAATTTCAATAACTACTTTGGTGTAAATTGAATTGTTTGGCAGTACAGGAAAAATAACGCCGCTCCATTAGTTTGGAGCGGCGTTATTTTTAACAGCGCACCTAAAATAATCTTGCTGCCAACAGCGGCAGCAAAGCTCCGATTAAACCGTTTACCATTCAGATTGAGTATAAAGTAATGGATATTACAATTGCTATTGACGCAATGGGTGGCGACCATGGCCCCCACGTAACAGTGCCAGCGGCACTGAAAGCATTAAATTCAGACCCTGAATTGAATATTGTTTTAGTAGGCCTAAGTGACGTAATTGAGGCTGAACTTAAGGCACACAAGGCAAGCGTCAGCCCACGCCTGCGCATCCATCATGCAACCGAAGTTGTGACCATGGATGAGTCACCGCAAAGCGCCCTAAAAAATAAAAAAGACTCCTCCATGCGCGTAGCCATTAACCTGGTTAAAAGTGGCGAAGCCAACGCCTGCGTCAGCGCAGGCAACACCGGCGCACTGATGGCAACCGCCCGTTTTGTGCTAAAAACCTTGCCAGGCATCGATCGCCCGGCCATCGCATCCGCCTTGCCTAGCGAAAAGGGTAATACCTATATGCTGGATTTAGGCGCAAACGCAGACTGTACGCCTGAGCACCTTTACCAATTCGCAATTATGGGTGCCATGCTGGTAAGCTGTGTAGAACATAAAGAGCGCCCAACCGTGGGTTTATTGAACATCGGCTCAGAAGACATTAAAGGCAATGAAGTGGTTAAACAGGCCGGCGAATTACTAAAAGCCAGTCATTTAAACTTTTATGGTAATGTTGAAGGTGATGACATTTTCAAAGGCACGACTGATTTGGTCGTTTGCGATGGTTTTGTGGGTAATGTCTCACTCAAAACGACAGAAGGCTTAGCTCACATGATGGGCAAGTTCTTAACCCAGGAATTCAAAAAGAGCTGGCTAACCAAATTAATGGCACTTTGTGCTATGCCAGTACTCAAAGCTTTTAAAAATCGCTTAGACCCGCGTCGCTACAACGGTGCAAGCTTCTTAGGTTTACGCGGCATCGTGGTAAAAAGTCACGGCGGCGCAGACCAGGTGGCTTTTTTCTCAGCGATTCATGTAGCAATTGAAGAAGCGCGTAGCGGTGTGTTACGTCGCATTAGCGAGCAACTGGAAATCGAACATTTACAACCGAGTGCTGCGGCAAACAGCTCGACTGTAAACAACTCTCAGGATATGCAATGATATTTTCTCGTATAGCAGGTACCGGTAGCTATTTACCAAGCAAAATACTGACTAATGCTGATTTAGAGCATATGGTAGATACCACCGATGAATGGATTTTTACACGCACAGGCATACGTGAGCGCCACATTGCAGGCGAGGGCGAATTTACCAGCGACTTAGCACTGCAAGCTGCTAAAAATGCGATTGCCAGTGCCGGCTTAAGCCCAAACGATATTGATCTGATTATCGTTGCAACCACCACACCAGATAAAGTGTTTCCTAGCGTGGCAACCATGGTGCAAAAGAAGCTGGACATTTCAGGCTGCCCGGCATTTGATATACAAGCAGTTTGCAGCGGCTTCGTGTATGCATTGACCACGGCTGATAACTTTATTAAAGCCGGCAGCGCTAAATGTGCTTTAGTAATTGGCGCAGAAACATTCTCACGCATCACCGATTACACTGATCGTGGCAACTGTATTCTATGGGGCGATGGTGCTGGTGCAGTAGTATTGCAGGCGTCAAGTGAACAGGGCATTATTTCTACCCACCTGCATGCAGATGGTCGCTATGAAAATATGCTGCACGTGCCACGCAATGCTGACAAGCCTGATACCGTAGTGATGGAAGGCAATGCTGTATTCAAGATGGCAGTCAACACTTTAGACCAGATTGTTGACGAAACGCTGGCTGCCAATAATATGCAAAAATCAGATATTGACTGGCTGGTGCCACATCAAGCCAATATCCGCATCTTGCAGGCAACCGCCAAAAAACTAGATATGAGCATGGATCGCGTGGTGGTGACTGTAGATAAACACGGTAACACCTCTGCAGCATCTATTCCTTTAGCGCTGGATACCGCAGTAAAAGATGGTCGCATCAAACGTGGTGACATGATTTTAATGGAAGCTTTTGGTGGCGGGTTCACCTGGGGCTCTGCATTAATTAAATATTAATATTCAATTAACTATATAGATAATATAAAGTAATTTATGAAAAAAACAGCATTCTTTTTCCCAGGGCAAGGCTCACAGTCAGTAGGCATGATGAGCGGCTTTGGTGATAATCAAATCATCCGCGACACATTTCAGGAAGCATCAGATGTTTTAGGTGTGGATTTTTGGGCAATGGCCACAGAAGCCAATGATTTGCTTAACGAAACAACAAACACACAACCTATCATGCTAACTGCTGGCGTAGCTGCCTGGCGCGCATGGCAAGCGGTATCAGACCAAGTGCCAGCAGTGGTGGCAGGTCACAGCTTAGGTGAATACACTGCCTTGGTAGCTGCTGGTGCATTATCATTTAAAGATGCATTGCCGCTAGTGAGATACCGCGCAGAAGTAATGCAAAGTGCCGTGCCTGCGGGCGTAGGTGCGATGGCTGCTATTTTAGGTTTGGATGATGACGCGGTACGTGCAGTTTGTACCGAAGCTGCCCAAGGCGAAGTGTTAGAAGCAGTTAACCTGAACTCACCGGGGCAAGTGGTGATTGCTGGCAACAAGGCAGCAGTAGAGCGCGGTATGGAAGCGGCCAAGGCTAAAGGTGCCAAGCGCGCACTTGCATTACCGGTAAGCGTACCATCGCACTGCGCCTTGATGCGCCCAGCTGCAACCAAACTAGCAGATTATTTAACAAACGTGACAATTAACGCGCCATTAATTCCTGTCATCCATAATGCTGATGTCGCTGCTTATGATGATAGTGCTAAAATAAAAGACGCGTTGGTACGCCAATTGTATAGCCCGGTACGCTGGGTAGAAACCGTACAGCATATCGCTGCACTAGGCGTTACACAATCTGCAGAATGCGGTCCTGGCAAAGTGTTGGCAGGGCTGACTAAACGTATCGTTGCCGAGCTGCCATGCGTTGCATTAACAAGCAATGACGCATTACTTGAGCTTAAAAATACACTTTAGAAAATATATTTTAAAAAATTAATAAGAGGTCGCTTATGTTAGCTGGTCAAATTGCATTAATCACAGGCGCAAGCCGCGGCATTGGCGCTGCCATTGCGCTAGAGTTAGGTAAACAAGGGGCAATCGTTATTGGTACTGCAACTTCAGACAAAGGTGCAACTGCCATTAGTGAGACATTAGCCGCTGCCGGCATTCAAGGCGAGGGCATGGCTTTGGATGTGAATGATGCAGCACAAGTAGAAGCCACGCTGAAGGCGATTGGCGAGAAATATGGTGATGTGAGCGTATTAGTAAACAACGCAGGCATCACACGTGACACCTTACTTATGCGCATGAAGGATGAAGATTGGGACGCTGTAATCAGCACCAACTTGACTTCAGTGTTCCGCATGAGCCAAGCTGTATTACGCCCAATGATGAAAGCACGCGCTGGCCGCATTATCAGCATTTCATCTGTGGTTGGCCATATGGGCAATGCCGGCCAAACCAATTACGCCGCAGCGAAAGCAGGCATGACTGGGTTTACAAAATCATTGGCTGCCGAGGTAGGAAGCCGTGGAATTACTGTAAACTGTGTAGCCCCAGGTTTTATTGAAACTGATATGACAGCAGAGCTGTCAGAAGACATCACCAATAAAATGCTGGCTCGCATTCCGGTAGGGCGCTTAGGCTCTGTGAAAGAAATCGCAGCAACCGTTGCGTTTTTAGCCTCACCTAATGCGGCTTATATTACAGGTGAAACAATCCACGTAAATGGCGGAATGTTAATGGTTTAATAGTCTTTTTGTATCAAGACGCCATTAGATTTGCTATCGATTGATTAAGTTTTTTGTATTATTGTTGAGTTTTGGTAGAATGTTGCCTTAGCTGACTATTTTTTATATTTAAGCTATTTTTTATATTAAGGGGTATTTAGATGTCTGACATCGAACAACGTGTTAAAAAAATTGTTGCTGAACAACTAGGTGCAAATGAAGCTGATGTTAAAAATGCATCATCATTTGTAGATGATTTAGGTGCTGATTCACTAGACACAGTAGAGTTAGTAATGGCGCTAGAAGAAGAATTTGACTGTGAAATCCCTGATGAAGAAGCAGAAAAAATCACTACAGTTCAATTAGCGATTGATTACATCAATACTAACCTCAAATAAATTCACAATTAGGCAGTTAGCTCGTTCAGAGCCTACTGCCTTTTGCCTTTTTGTTTCCTAATCCCTGTGCCAGTATCTTTAGAGGCAGCTCTAAACTTCACCGGATAAGCTTTATCTCAAAGCCGCAGGGAGGACAGAAACAGAAATAGTCCTTGTTATACAGTCTTATTGTGCACTTTGTTTGCAAACGGTTTGCGGCAATGCAATGCACATAGTAAAGAATTCTTAGAGGTATCCTGTATGTCTAAACGTAGAGTGGTAGTTACTGGTCTTGGCGTTGTATCACCTGTAGGTATTGGTGTTAAAACTGCTTGGGATAATCTTATTGCCGGTAAATCTGGCATTACACAAATCACCAAATTTGATACAAGCGCATTTGCGTCAACCATCGCAGGCGAGGTCAAAGATTTTAACCCTGAAGATTTCATCACGGCAAAAGACGCAAGACGTATGGATACGTTTATTCAATACGGCTTAGCTGCCGCTATTGAAGCAGTAAAAGACTCAGGCATTGTTGCCACTGAAGAAAATGCAGAGCGTATCGGCGTTTCTATTGGTTCAGGTATCGGCGGCATGCAACTGATTGAGGACACAGACATTCTGTACAAAGAGTCTGGCCCTCGTAAAATTTCACCATTTTTTATCCCTGGCACCATCATCAATATGATTTCAGGTAACTTGAGCATTATGTTTGGCTTTAAAGGCCCGAATGTTTCTATCGTTACCGCTTGTACTACAGGTACACACTCTATCGGTGATGCTTCACGTATGATTGAATACGGCGATGCCGATGTAATGATTGCTGGTGGCGCAGAGGCTGCGATTACCCGCTTAAGCGTTGGTGGCTTTGCTGCCGCACGTGCACTTTCAACCCGTAATGACGATCCGGCAACTGCAAGCCGCCCATGGGATAAAGACCGTGAT
>NZ_CAMLGS010000021.1 GCF_946479685.1 uncultured Methylotenera sp. | reverse complement strand
TTACGTGCTGGCGATTATTGATGGTGAAGTGATGCGTGTGATGCTGCTGTTTTATTTATCACCGATTTGGACCTTAATCCTGGCGCATTTTTGGTTAAAAGAGAAAACGCGGCTCACAGGTTATATTGCGATAGTTGCTTCCTTGGTGGGTGCATTTATTATGCTGTATGACGCTAAGTTTGCAGGCTTCCCGATGCCACGCAATATGCCAGAATGGCTGGCATTATCTTCAGGCATAGGCTTTTCTTTAACCAATGTGATTACCAGAAAATCCAGCCATTTAACGTTGGTGGCTAAATCCTATGCGATTTGGATAGGCGTGATGACGGTAGCGCTGCTGTTTGTACCGATTATGCAATCTACTATACCAAGTCCAGCGCTGTTTTCTGTCACCGAGTGGGCAGTGATGTCTTTGATAGCGTTGCTGTTAATTGCCGCCACTTTCTTTGTGCAATATGGCGTGGCTAAGATTGAGGCAACACGGGCATCGGTATTGTTTTTATTTGAGCTGGTGGTGGCTGCTATCGCCTCTTATTACTTGGCGCATGAAACGATGGAATTCAATGAATGGCTGGGGGGGAGTTTAATTGTGATTGCCGCAATCTTTGCAGCGATTCAACATCAGGATGCAGCTTAGTCTTCTGTGTGCGCTAGTAAAAACTGTTCAAACTGCTGTTCTGGTAGCGGTTTGCTGTAATAGTAGCCCTGTAATTGGTCGCAGCCTATAGATTTGAGGTAATCATACTGGTACTGGGTTTCTACGCCTTCTGCAATCACTTCTATGCCCAAGCTTTGGCCTAATACCACTATGGCTTTTAAGATGGCTTTGTTAGTAGGGTCTTCTTCAATGCTGCTGACAAACACTTTGTCGATTTTCAGTCTATCAATCGGAAAGTCTTTTAAATACGCCAAGCTGGAGTAACCGGTACCAAAGTCATCAATCGCCAGTTTTACGCCCAATTTTTTCAGTGAGTGCAAAGTCTCAATAAACTTGGATGAGTCATCAATCAGGGTGTTCTCGGTAATTTCAAGCTCTAGGTAGCTGGGGTCTAGCTGTGTAACTGCAAGGATTTTCTTGATGGTGTTAGCTAGGTTGGATTGTCTGAATTGTCTGGGGGATACATTGACTGCGATTGGTACATATTGGCCAGTTCTCTGCTGCAAGGCTTTGGCTTTATAGCAAGCGGTAGCGAGCACCCATTCGCCTATCGTTTCAATGAGACCGGTTTCTTCCGCAATGGTAATAAACTTTAGGGGAGAAATGAGGCTTTGGCCTTCAGGCTGCCATCGAATCAAAGCCTCAGCGCCGCATATTTTACCCGTTGCAAAATCAACTTTTGGTTGGTAGTGCAATATAAACTCTTCTAATTCAATGGCTTGCCGTAGGTTGTACTCCAGGGTGACACGTTCGGTTAAGGCGGCATTAAGCGCCTGTGTGTATATCTGGAAGTTATTTCTGCCGGCTTTTTTAGCCTTATACATGGCGGTATCGGCATTACGCAGTAATAAATTAGCATCCAAGCCATCATCCGGGTAAATGCTGACGCCAATACTACAGGTGACCAGATAATCCATCTGGTTAATTGTGAGCGGTACAGCTACCGCCTCCAGTATGCGCTGCATGCTCTGGAAAATATCATTGGTGTCGTCTATATTGGTGAGCAGGATCACAAACTCATCGCCGCCCAGTCTGACTACGGTGTCGATCTCACGAACGGCACTGGATAACCTTTTAGCCATAATGACCAGTAATTGATCACCGACTTCATGCCCCATACTATCGTTAATCAGTTTGAATTGGTCTAAATCCAGAAAGGCAACCGCCATTTTGTTTTTATAGCGATTGGCATAACTGATGCACAGCTGCAACCTGTCGTTGAGCATATTACGGTTAGGTAAGCCGGTGAGGCTGTCATGCGTTGCCTGATACTCTAGTTTTTCTTCATAACTCTTGCGGGCAGTGATATTTTCCACCGTACCTTCGTAATAGAGTATGTTGCCGAACTCGTCATTGACCACACGGGCATTTTCCGAGATCCAGATGGTGCTTTTATCTTTGCGGTAAACCAATGACTCAAATTTCTCTACGCTGTCGTTATCTTTCAGCAACTGTACAAATTCTTCACGGCGCCCCGGTTTTACATAAAGCTGCTCTTGTATATTATTGAATGCATGAATAAGCTCATCTGGCGAGTTGTAGCCATACATACGCGCCAGTGACTGATTAACAATTAGATAATGACCAT
Organism: uncultured Methylotenera sp.; assembly: GCF_946479685.1. The sequence continues at coordinate 41,453 of NZ_CAMLGS010000021.1, read as the reverse complement.
CAGCCGTGGTCTGGAAGATGCCCTCTAGTGTATTTTCAAAAATAGAGCGGTATTTAAGTTCTGCGGCTAATAGTGACTGTTCAATGCCTTTGCGCTTGGCGATATTCTGGATATAACCTTCCAAGGCGATGACTACGCCGGCATCGTTATAAATTGGGTTGCCGCGTTCCAATACCCAAATCACACTGCCGTCGGCATGATTGATGCGGTATTCCACTTCGTAGCGATTACCTTCGGTCAATGCTTTTTCGATAGTGTCACGCACCATCGTTCTATCTTCTATAAAGGTTACAGCTTCGTAGGAAATATACTTGTTATGTAGCAGGTCGTCAGGGGCATAACCAGTCAGCTCTTTGCAACCATTACTGACAAACACCATGGTCCAGTCTTTATCATACAAACAGCAGTACAACATCCCCTCCAGATTATGCATGAGTGCATCATGCATGTGCTTATCGTTCTTAAATGCGACCATCGATGCCCCAGGTTGATGTTGTGATGAAGCTAGTTTCATTAGGTTTTTGTTATACCAAAGTTAGTCCCTTGTCTTATTAAGCATTAACTATGCCATCTTATATTAGACGCTAGCTTTGATGCATCATCATGCAAACTCCGCTTTTTAAAACGCGGTATTGCAATTGTTGATCGTTGATTAATTAAGCATCCACATTTTGATGCACTCATTTAGTGCGCAGCATTGCGCGTTGCACCACCGTTAGTTTGAGCCTCAATCTAGTAAGTGGTTTAAATCTATATAGATATTCAATGCCGATAGACGGCTGTTCCTGGTTGGCTTGTATTTTGCTTGATGGGTAAACATGCAACGGTGCATAAAATAAATATCATAATGATGTGAGTAAATAATGAATCAGATTTCTTCGTTTCAAATCGATAATTACCTGCCATTTATGCGCGACGTAGTGCGTTGTGAGCAGTCGTTACATGAGTTAAATTTAATGTGGAGAATCATTGAGTCATCCGCAAAAATGAATTGCCCGGTGGAAGCTAAGAGCATACTGCCAACGATGGCGGCAACCCGCGCCGGCTTTAATCGGCTGGAAAAAGAGCTGGTACTTAGCTTGGTGCAGGAGAAAGTAGCCACGGTGTTTAACGAGATAGGCACTAAGGCTAAGTATGTAATTGATATTTTGGTACGTAACCTGTTTGAGCGTACTGCGGATGTAGGCTTTTTGGCCACTGACCGCGAGCTATGCAGCTTTGTGGCGGGTATGGGTGGCAGCGTGGATGATATACGCTTACGTTTGCGTGCGTATCGCAGCAAATATACGGTGTATGACGAAATTATCCTGCTTGATGTTTCCGGCAACGTTTTGGTGCAGATTAATCAGGAAACGCCAATAGAGGGCAGCTTAGACCCTCTAATCCATGAAACACTCAACTCAGAAGATTATGTAGAAACGTATCGCCATACGGATTTACGTCCCAACAAAGATAAGGCGCTGATTTACTCCAAACGTATGCTGCACCCGGAAACTGGCGCAGTGATTGGTATTTTATGCCTGTGTTTTAATTTTGTAGAAGAGATGGCTGGCATTTTCCACTCGCATCGCGACCCTAGCATGCGCTCTGTGATGTTGCTGTTAGATCAGCATCATCAAGTGATTGAAACCAGTGATGCGCGATGGGTGCCGGTAGGTGCGGTGGTGCCGGTGAATCATGATGCTAAGTCCAGCTTGATGATTTATGGCGGGCGTGAATATTTAGTGGCTACCTTTAAGGCCAATGGTTACCAAGGCTATATGGGCCCAAAAGGCTGGCAAGGGCAGGTGATGACACCGGTGGATATTGCATTTACCGGTCAGGAAACCAGTGCCTTGAAATCGCTGGATGCCAAAGTAGCTAGAGGTTTGCTCTCGCACGCGCAGTCTTTCTGTCCGCCACTGTATGAGGTGATGACAGCCGCCTCTACCATTCGCCGCGTGGTATGGAATGGTCAGGTCATGACAGTTGGCCAGACTGGCGAATTATTTAAACTGAAAACTATCCTGGATCAAATTAGTGAGACCGGTACGCGCAGTAATGAGCTATTTGCGCAATCAATTAACGACCTCTATGAAACTGTGCTGGCCTCCAGGTTACAAGACTCTGAGTTTTTATCACATCTGCTGGTGGATTTATTAGACCGTAACTTGTATGAGCGTTCTGATGACTGCCGCTGGTGGGCGGTGACACCGGAGCTTAGATTGGCGTTGTCTTCTGGCAAGGTGGATGCAGCGAGCGTGTCGCGCATTACCGAGATACTGAATTACATCAACCAGTTATATACCGTATATACGCGTATTTTTGTTTATGATAAACAAGGCGCGATTATCGCCAGCACCAATCCTATTGATGAAAAAGGCTCTATCATCGGTACGACTGTTGATGAGGCCACTCTAGATGGTGTGCTGTCTTTATATAATGAGCAGCAATACTATGTTTCACCATTTGAGGCTAGCTCACTTTACAGCGATAAGCCTACCTATATTTACCATGCCGCTATTATGGCGCCGGATGGCACAGATGTTGTAGGTGGTATTGGCATTGTGTTTGATGCTACGCCAGAATTTAATGCCATGCTGCGTGGTGGCATTGCCGAAAGCGATTCTATCAAGGCTTTTTATATTGATAGGCAAGCTAAAATTATTTCCAGCACCGACCCTAGTCGTCCGGTGGGTTCTATCTTGGATATTGACCCGGATTTACTGAGTATGCCCAATGGCAAGAGCGCATCGCGTATTGTGATTCGTGATGGACATTATTGTATCTTGGGTTGTAGCGTGTCTAACGGTTACCGCGAGTTTAAAGTGTCTGACGGCTATAAAGAAGACGTGATTGCCGTGGTTTATGACGCATTTGGTGAGGTACGCAATCATTTTAGTTCAGGTAATGATTCTGCCTCAATTATTCATAGCTCGCTGACACAGTCATCAGACCCTGAGTTTGCCACCTTCTTTGTGGATGAAATCCTGTTCGCGCTGGAGGCTGAAATTGTTTTAGAGGCATTGCCTGCATCTGAAATTTCGTCAGTATCTATCGGCAGTCGTTCTGAGCGGGTAGGGGTAGTTTCCGTGCAGAGTGAAGTTAAAGGCTCGCATTATGTTTGGGTGTATGACCTGAGCTACCTATTGAGTGGTGTGCCTGCAGTAGTGGATAGTAACAGCCAGGTGATTGTGATTATGTGCGGTGAGCATAAGGTGGGCTTGCTGGTAGGTGCGCTACATTCTGTTGCGCAGTTTAGTCAAAGCCAAATTAGCACGACACCACTGGCAAACGACAAACGGGGGAATCTGATTAAATGGATTATTAAAGCCAACGATGGCAATCTGTTTATTCAGTGTGTAGATGTAGATTTCTTATTAAGAATGCTGACGAATCCGTTTGACCCAGTGAAGCAACAATAAACTAGATGCAATAAACCGGGCGCAATAAGTTAAGCGAAATAAGTTAAGCCCAATAAATTAGTGGAGTTATAAACCATAGACGTAACGCCGGTCGGCAGGCGTTACGTCTATGTTGGTTACTAGCTAGAGACCTAGGCTGCTAGCGCCATTGCGTGTGCCTTCTGCCGAGAAGCGGATTTTTAACGATAGATCATTGCGGGAGTCAGCGTAAGACAAGGCATTTTCCTCGTCAATCTTGCCGTTAGAGAATAGCTTGAATAGTGATTGGTCAAAGGTATGCATGCCGATATCGGTATTCTCGGCCATGATTTCTTTGATTTCCCCCATCTTCTGTTTCTGTATCAGCTCGCTCATGTAGGGGGTGTTAATCATCACTTCAGTAGCGGCAACGCGTTTACTTTGTACGCCAGGAATTAAACGCTGCGAGATGATGGTCACCAGGTTCATCGAGATGCCCAGTAGTAGGCCGTTTCTGCCGTCCTCAGGGAAGAATGAAATAATACGTTCTAAGGCTTGGTTTGCGTTGTTGGCATGCAGTGTCGCTAAACATAAGTGGCCTGTTTCCGCATAGGCCAGCGCGTTCTTCATGCCATCCATATCACGCACTTCACCAATCAGAATCACGTCTGGTGCCTGACGCATGGCGTTTTTAAGGCCGTTTTCGAATGACAGTGTGTCGATGCCGATTTCACGCTGGTCTACCACAGATTTTTTATGCGGGTGAATAAACTCAATCGGGTCTTCTAGCGTAAGGATGTGGCCATTACTGGTTTCATTGCGGTAATCAATCATGGAGGCTAGGGTTGTTGATTTTCCTGAGCCGGTTGCCCCTACGACCAGAATCAGTCCGCGTTTACGTGAGATTAAATCTTTAAGTACCGGCGGCAAGCCTAAGCTCTCTAATGAAGGGATATCCGTTTTAATATGTCGAATCACCATGCCTACCTCACCGCGCTGTCTAAATACATTCACGCGGAAGCGGCCAATATCTTTTTTACCTAATGCAAAGTTACATTCCAAGGTGGTTTCAAACTCTTTGATCTGGTCTGCACTCATCAGTGAGTAAGCAATTTCTTTAATCATGCCAGGTTGCATGATTTGAGCGTTGATGGGGGTGGTTTCCCCTTCAACCTCGATATGGATACTGGTGCCTGAGCTAAAAAATAAATCTGAACCACCTTTGTCCAGCATAAATTTCAATACAGGGGTGATGTCAATTGCAGCCATGATGGTGTCCTGAACCTTCTCAAATGTGTTTTGTTTTTTATAATTGAGTGCATGTGCACATCAATGACTTTAGCATAATTTTCATTGAAGTCATTAGTTATGGGCAGTGCGAATGATGCAAGCCCTTAGCTAAGATTCGCCATTATTTTTATATAGACTTGCTCTAGCGATTGCGTGAACTGCGCGGTATCAAATAACTGAGATGTCATGTTTTCATCTCGCAGTTTTGCTTTAATCGCCGCTAGCTCGCTTGGCTGTTGCGCAAGCTGTAGCGCACGCTCCTCATATTCGGCTAATGACTCAGTGATAAGCTGGCTTAAACCAGCCGCCTGCAATAGGCTGCCCGCCACGCGTGAGGCAAAGGTATCACCTACACAGGTTAATACCGGTAACCCCATCCAGAGCGCATCGCTGCAAGTGGTGTGCGCATTGTATGGCTGCGTATCTAAAAATAAATCAGCATGTATGTGGCGCGCCAAGTGGTCGGCAATATTAACGCGCGGGGCAAAAATGATGCGCTCCGCGTCAATGCCGCTGTGCTTGGCTATCTGCCATAAATTCTGCTTGGCCCAGCTATTGCAGTCTAGCAGCCACAGTACGCTATTGGGTAGCTTGGTTAATAGGCGCATCCAGATGCTGAAAATCTCGGCTGTGATTTTGAATGATTGATTAAAACTGCAAAATACAAAGGCATTATCGGGAAGGTGACATGCCTGACGTGTAGGTGCTTTGCTAATTGGGCGTTTGCGGTCGTTAGGCTGGTAGCTGTGCGGTAATAGCGTCAGTTTTTCTGCATAGTGACTTGCCGCGTCGGCCGGCGTGATAAATGCGTCGGTTAATAGGTAGTCAAACAGTGGTGTACTCGGCGCATTGTGATGGTGAATTTCACCCATGGTGCCGGGAAAGCCTAGCCAGTTGACATTAACTTTGGCAGGGCGCAACGCGGCAATGCCAGTACGGCTAGTTTGAGTGAAGCCGGTTAAATCCACCAAAATATCAATGCCGCAACTATGTATCTTTTTGGCAGCGTCTATATCCGAGAGTGCGCGTATATCGTGAAATTGGTCAAATGCTTTTTCCAGCCTGGCTCTGGCGCTAGTTTTATCATTCACGCCATACGAAAAAGCATAGGTCGCAAAGCGGTTTTTATCATGCAGCTCTATCAACTCACTGATTAGAAAGGCAAGCGGGTGCAATCTGAAATCTGCGGATAAATAGCCGACTTTAATTTTCTTGTTAGGTGTGCTTGCTGGCGCAAAGTTGAGTTGTTTACCCAACTGTATCAGTTGCGCGTAGCGATGATTGGCCCAGTTGCTGGCACAGATTTTTTGTTCTGTGGCACTCGTGGTAGGCATGGCCAAAAAGGCGAAAGGAGATATCTGTGCGCTAGGCTTGTGCATCACCCATTGGCGAATCTGCTGAATATCTTGTTCCAGACCGTTCCAATCACACATATGCTGCTTTTGGTGTATCAAATGCACTTTAGCATGGTAGAGCTTAGGGTTGAGTTTAAGCGCGGTTTCATAGCTTGTTACCGCCAAATCCAGCTGGCCTAGCTCACGCTGCACGTTGCCTAAATTATTATGCGTATCGGCATCATTAGGGTTGAGCTGAAGCGCTCTTTGGTATTGTTTAGCCGCCTCATTCGGTTTACCTAGCTCACGCTGTGCGTTGCCTAGGTTATACAGTAGCGTTGCGTCTTGCGGGGTAAATTGCAGGGCTTCCTGAAAGCAGGCCTCCGCCTGCGTAAAATTGCCAAGGGCATGGGCTTGATTGCCCAATGACGATAAGCAGTGGCACAGCGCTGCACGTATATCATCCTCCCGCGGTTTAACCCTGAGCACACGGCGGTAGTAGCCAGCGGCTTCTTCAAAGCGGTCAGCCGCTAGCAATGTGTTGCCAAGGTTAAGCTGCACGTCCAGATCTTTTGGCTGCAGCAGAATTGCCTGCTGAAAGCTCTTGATGCTGGCCTCGGTATTGCCTGCTGCGCGTAATGCTAACCCGTAATGATTTAGGTAATCGACTTCTTTAGGGTTAATGGCTAAGGCAAGTTCGAGTTGGGCAACGGCAAGCGCATTGCGGTTGGTTTGGTAATACACAAGGCCTAGCATGTGGTGTGCGTCAGCCTGCTTGGGTTGTGCGGCGAGCACCTGCCGGTAGAGTGACTCTGCCTCGGCTAATTGACCCGCACGATGATATTGCACTGCTGTTAGATACTGAGATTGCGCCATGGGCTCATTTTAACCTGAAATTTTATGCGCAGAGGCTACCGTTTTTGCTAATTGTTTTAAACCCATTTCACGCAATAAGAAGCGGTTAGGGTTAAGCAGGCTAGCGAGCTCATCGCTGATAGGCAAGGCTTGCTGCGTAATCATGCAAGCTAGCACTTCTGCACAGAGTGGCGCACTGGTAAAGCCTTTGCTGCCATGTGCTGCGTTGATATATAAGCCAGGTATCCAGGGCAGGGCAGTGGATGGCGCACTGGGCCTCACCGGTTTTGCTTTAAGCGCATCACCATCAATCAGCTCGCCCACCAAAGGCCAATAGTCGCTGGTGGTGCAGCGGTAAGAGACGCGACCACCAATCATATTGGCTTGTAAGTCATTGTATAACAAGGTGGAAATGTTGCTTAGTTTAAGCAGATTATCTATGTGGTCTTGCGCCTTAGGTGTTAAGTCCTGTGGTGCGGTAGATGGTGTTTCTACGTTGGCGAATGATGCACCCAAGCAGTGGATTGGCTGCGAACCGGCAGCCGGGCTTAGATAGCCGTCGCTGCAAAGAATGGTGTTAATACGGCGGCTGCTCGTACTTGGCTCTAACACGCTGACTTGACCGCGCACGGCTTTGCTTTGCAGCGGCAGCTTAGCTAATAGCTGCTGCGCATCGTTGGCGTTGGCAATGATTAACACTGGTGCTGTGGCAAGTAGCTGGTCATGATTGTAAACCTCAAAACTATGAGCCTGTTTGCTAAAGCTGCTAACTGACTGGCTATGTAGCACACTGATATTGGGGTGCTGTGTTAAATGCTGGCATAGGTGTTGAGGCTGCAGCCAGCCTGCACTTGGAAAGTACAGGGCTTCATGGGTCAGCGAAATACCTGCAATCTCGCTTGCTTCATGCTGTGAAACATATTTTAGTATGCTGGCTGGGTAGTTTTGTGTCGCAACTTTTTGAATGCGTGCCAGCTCTCTGGCGTTAAAACCAAGCTGGAGCATACCGCAGGCAGAAAAATCCGCTACGGGTAGCTGGAGTGACTGATAAAACGCCAGGCTGTATAGATAGCTAGCCAGTGCAAACTGGCTGCTTGAATCATCGCCACTTAACCGCGGGTAGAGCATAGCAAATGGATTACCTGAGGCTGCATTGGCAATCTGCGCCTGACGCTCAACCAAGGTGACTTGTATACCACGTTGGGCGAGGGCATACGCACTACTGCAGCCGGCAATGCCGCCACCAATCACAATCGCAGTGTTAGTCATGCGGCGTGCCTATGAATTTTCCACCTGTAAATTTCCCACACAGCATTTCACGTTTTTTGCCAAAGCCAGTACGTTTGCTGACCTGAAAGCCAGCTGAGATTAAACCGCGCCTAACATCGCCTGCGCTGGTAAATGTGGCAAATGTTGTGTCGCTGTGTGCATGGGCTGCCATCTCGTGAAATAAGCCTGCCTGCCACATATCCGGATTTTTTGCAGGGGCAAAGCCATCTAAAAACCAGGCGTCGGCCACGTTGTTGATATGTGCTAACTGCGCTGTAGCATCGCCAATATGCACAGTTAGTTGCACTTTGTGCTCATACAGGCTAATGGTCTGTTTATGCAGCAAGGCTGGATACTGATTAAGCAATGGTGTGCTTAAGGCCGTGAGTTGCGGCCACAATGCCAATGCGGCGGTAAGGTCAGCTAAGCTCAGTGGATATTTTTCTACGCTAACAAAATGTAGCACTGCATGTTGCGGTGCATGTGCCAGCCACAGTTGAACTGCACATAAAAAATTCAAGCCAGTACCAAAACCGGTTTCAATAATGGTGAATTGCGTTAAATCCGATTGCTGCCAGCGCGTCTGTAAATGATTGCCTTGCAAAAATACGTACTCAGTTTCTAGTAGCCCGTTGTCGCTGGAAAAATATACGTCTTGAAACTCGCTAGAGTAGGGTAAGCCATCTTTCCATGCCAATGGCATGGGTTGAGCTTGCTTGTCCTGAGCTGTGTGGTTGTGGTCTGACATGGCTGGTAATATTGGCTTGATGCCAAGCTAAATAACGAACGGACTCAATTCTAAATGATAAAGGCTCACTGCGTATGGTAAGGCACGGATAGTGCGTATCACCTTAATGCCGATCAGCGTAGCCAATCACGCCTAAGAATAGGCGTACCAAACCGTATGCTAGCCAGGATAGCAACCGCTTTGCACTGTGGCCTTTGGCCCATTCCTTCTCTTTGATTTGGTAAGCACCATTATTGATGGCTGCAGTAATGTCCTGATGTAAGGTAGTGGCGAAATGCTTGTTTTTCACAAAAATATTAGCTTCACGGGCTAAAAATAAGCTAAATGGGTCAATATTGGAGGAGCCCACTGTGGCCCATTCTTGGTCAATCACGGCCACTTTGCTGTGCATAAAGCTTTTACGATATTCGTAAATCTGTATGCCATTTTTCAAGAAAATATTATAAAAAGCATGGGTGGCAAACATCAAAAAATACTCTTTACGTCCCTGCAGCAGTAGCTTCACCTCCACCCCGCGCGCTGCCGCACTGATGAGCGCTCTACGAAAGCGCCGACCCGGGATAAAGTAGGCATTGGCGATAATAATTTCACGTTTCGCACGATAAATCGCCTTCAGATAAGCCGCCTCAATATCCCGTCGATGCAATATATTGTCACGCGTGATAAAGGCAGCCTTAATGCTGCCCTTGATATAGCGTGCGGGTGCATGGGTGCTAATTCTGGGGAAAGGTTTGGTGTGAAAATGCAGCCATGCCAGATGCTGCCATAACTTTTTTACGCTATTAGCGATGATGGGCAGTAATGTGCCTTGCACGCGTACTGCATAATCAATTCTAGGCGCAACTTGATGTGGCACATTATTGTCGTCAATGATATTGATGCCACCCACAAACGCGATGACATCGTCGATGACCACTACTTTTTGGTGCAGCCTGCGCAGCCGATTCTTTTTGAAGGTCCACGGTGATATCTTCTGGCGGTAAATCATGACATGGATGCCAGCTGCCCTCAGTAACTCGATATAGGCAGGCGCTAAGGTTTTAGAGCCAAAGCCATCAATCAGCAAATATACGGACACACCGCGCTGTACTGCGCGCATCATGGCCTCGCCAATGCGGGTGCCAACATTATCCGCTTCGTAGATATAGCTTTGTAAATACACTTCATGCCGCGCATGGTCAATCGCGTGTTCCAGCGCGGGGAAGTATTCAGCGCCATTGCGTAATAGCTGGATATGATTGCCGCTGGTGAAATGCATCATGCTTCAATGCCCTTTGGTGAGGGTGGCAGATAACATGGCATGGTCGGATAACTTTACAAAATGGGCACCGGAGTGAACCTCTACGTGCTGAATTTTAAATCCGCGTGTGTAAATACGATCTAACCTGAGAATAGGTAGCCAAGAAGGAAAACTACGTGCAGGCTTGCCAGTATGGTGTGCAAAGACCTCTTGCATGCCGACCTGGTGCGAGAAATGTCGGCCAGAACGCATGCCCCAATCGTTGAAGTCGCCAGCGACAATCAGCGGCGAATGCGCTGGAATATTGCGGTGAATATAGTCTTTAATTAATACCAGCTGCTGTTTACGCCAACGCGCAAATAGCCCCAAATGCACACAAATGGTATGTAGCGGCGTATCCCAATTAGGAACGTGAATTTCGCTGTGCAGCATGCCGCGCTCTTCGCTGCTATGTGCAGAAATATCAATATTGGTGGTTTTGATAATCGGGAATTTGGACAGTAAAGCATTGCCGTGGTGGCCGGCCGGGTATATCGCGTTTTTACCGTAAGCGTAGTCTTTCCATATACTATCGGCTAAGAACTCCATTTGCCCTGTGCTTGGCCAGGCGTCAAAGCGCTTGCTGTGCTCATGATGCACATCACGTACTTCTTGCAGAAACACCACATCCGCATGCAATTTTCTTAGTAGTTCACGCTGCTGGTGCAGCGATAAGTGAGTGTTAAAGTGCGTTAACCCTTTATGGATATTAAAAGTGGCAATACGAAGAGTGTTGTGCACGTTAATTTCGCTTGATAAAGTGTTCAGTCGATAAAGGTCACTTCTATGCCCTGATCTGATCCCAGATTTTTATCAGGGTTATCTATCCAGTATTGGTAGAACTCGCGTATCACCAGTAAAAATAGTTGCTTGTTTTCATCAATCTTGAATAAAGGCAGCGTCATATCTACAGCAACGCGATACACCCTAGCATCGTCAGTGGGCGCGCCTTTTAATTGTAACAGCAGTATCTTGGCTAAATTAAGACGGTTATCCAGCAATTGCGGATTGGCCCCTTTGTCTTTCAATGCCTGGGTGTAGGCCATTAAGTGCCTAGTCTCGGTGACATCAAATCTTGCTGTACTTAAACGATCGGTCAGCGCTTTCAGTGTGGTCGGTACCGGTTGCCACTTTAAGGGCTGGATATCAAAGCCACCTTGTCGGCTAAAGGCGGCAATCGCCTTGATGTCCTGCATCCAGAACGGGTAAAACTCCCGCGCGGTATTCAGGCTGTCATGCCAGATATCGGCTGGAATCGTTTTAATGACTTTTTCTATGGCCTTGCTGTAGCTTGTGCGCTCTAAAGGTTGGTTTTGTAAGAGCGGTATAAATTGGTCTAAAAACAGTGAGCGTTTGTAAAGCATGCCACTCTTCGCGCCTTTTTTCTCAAGTAACTTGAAATAGGCGCTGAGGGCTTCTTGTTCGCGTGTCTGGGTCATTTATTTTTGTTTTTCACCAATATGTGTTTCTCCGCGCTGTTTTGCTAGTGTCACTTGTTTTTGTCTTTCTAGCAATCTTGCGCGTTTTTCTTCTGAAACTTTATCGTAGCAGTGTGGGCAAGAGATGCCTGCAATGTATTTTTCGCTTTGCATTTCTTCTGGCGATAGCGGGTATCTGCATGCGTAACACTGGTCGTATTCGCCAACTTCCAGATTGTGTTTAACGGCAACGCGCTGGTCAAATACAAAGCATTCGCCTTCCCACATGCTTTGCTCTTGTGGCACGGTTTCCAGATATTTCAAGATGCCACCTTGCAGGTGGTATACCTCATCAAAACCTTGGTCTAGCATATAAGAAGATGCTTTTTCGCAGCGTATGCCGCCGGTGCAGAACATCGCTACTTTTTTGTGTTTGGTTTTGTCAAAGTGCTTAGCCACATACTCGGGAAACTCACGGAACGTGGTGGTTTTCGGGTCAATCGCGCCTTTGAAGGTGCCGATATCAACTTCGTAGTCATTACGCGTATCAATCAGCACGACATCCGGGTCTGAAATCAGTGCGTTCCAGTCTTCAGGCTTAACATAAGTACCTACTTTTTTGGTCGGGCTCACGCCAGGCACGCCTAGGGTCACGATTTCTTTTTTCAGTTTTACCTTCATGCGGTAAAACGGGTGCTCATCGGCAAAAGATTCTTTATGTTCTAAATCCGCAAATTTACCGGCAAACAGCGGGTCGGTACGCAGATAGTGCAGTACCTGATGAATGTCATCTGGCAAACCTGCAATGGTGCCGTTGATACCTTCTTCTGCGAGCAGGAGGGTGCCTTTAATCTGATGTGTCTTGCACGCATCCAGAATAGGCGCTTGCAGTGCCTTGTATTCAGGCAAGCTAACAAATTTATAAAGGGCGGCAGTCAGGTACTTAGGCATAGCAGCAAAATCTTAATGTAATACGCTATTTTAACAGATGATTTTATAAATCGATGTTTATCTCAATATGGCAACTGTTTGCTATACCTCAATATTTTTTGCTGTATATCTATTTTTGCTATCTAACTAAATGGTGCTCACCATGCAATTGCCTGAGCGGCAACTACATGGTGCCTAGAATGGTGTTTAGATTACAGGCTTAAGCATTGAGAATCAGCACTTCACCGTTACCTTTGTAAGCGGCGTCACCAACAAAGCGCTGTACACGCTGTGAGCTTAATTGGCTAAATGCTGTGTTGTATTTCTTAAATGATTTAAACAGTAAGCTCAAGTACGGCAGAGTGTGTGTACCGCAGTTCTGTATAGTTGCGTGCAGTGCTGGTGCATTTTTTAGCAGCAAAGTGCCACGATGCATATTAAATGCAGTGTAGGCGCCAACTTTACCCAATACGCCAATAGTGCCGGCAATCATGCGGCTGCCACAGTAATCGCCCACATTGCCTTCAATTAAAATTAGGCCTCTGCGCATTTGGTCGCCTACGCGGTCACCGGCGTTGCCTTTGATAATGACCGTGCCGCCGCGCATGCCTTTGCGTAGCCCTTCTGAGCCAGCACCTACAAAATCGCCTACGTTGGCATCAATTTTCAGTAAACCATTCACCATATTGCATGCAGCATAGCTTTCAGCGCTGCCTGTGCAATGAATTTCACCGTTTTTCATGGTAAAGCCTAAGTAGGCACCAGCATTGCCGTCCACGGTGATTTTACCGCTAGACATGTGCGCACCGATGTAATCCAGTTTGTTTGATGCATTTTTAAACACAATGTTTGTTGTGTCTTCGCCGCTGATTTCAAATAAATCACCAGCTGGTACAGTGTTGTTACCGTAAGTCACTTTAATCTTGGCAATATCAGCGATTGATTTATTGGCTAAATGATCAGGAGTGAGCGCACCGCAATTAACCGAGAATTGAGGTGGGTTCTTTAGGGTGAAGGTAAGCGCGTTCATTAGTTGCTGCCGTTTAAAATGTCATGTAATTTAAATAGGTGAGGGCCCAGTTTGCCGCCGTAGTTACCGGCAGAAATGCGTCTTACGCCGCTGTCTGCACCTAGGTTGCAAATGGCTTCGATACCCACTTTCATAGAGAGTGCAATATCTTCAAAGGTTAAGCCGTCAATCACAATTTCCATCACGCTTTCAATTTCAGGTGAAAGCTCAGTATTGGTTGCGCCTTTTAGCGTAGGGCAGAATGCATCATTGGTTGAGGCAAACATGGTTTTGTACTTGCTGCCCACTTTAGAGCCAGAGCGTACTACGCCACCAGGGAACGGCATAATCACGTTAGGCACTTTTTTCATGGCTTCAATCGCAACCTCTGCCGCAGCTAATGCCGCTGGCTGTGAGGTGGCCAAAATCAGGAAATTACCGCCACCAATGGCGCGTACCATGCCTGTGGTTTCTTCTGTAATAAACTCACCGTCCATTACAGGAATACGCCAGTAGCGTTTGCCATCTATCAGCTTGGAAGTCTGGTAGCCATCGCCAAAGTAGCGCAGGTGCTTACCTAGGCTGATTTTGTCTTCGCCATCAATACCTGAGAACGCTGCCGCAGTCGGGCAGGTTAGGATACATTGCCCCATGCGGGTTTCTAGCTGCTGCATCAGCACTTTGCTGCCCATGGCGAACATCAAAATGCTCACGCCAGGTCTGCCATCCGGGGTTTCTTCTGTAGTAAGCTCACGCTCAATACCAGCTTCCACGCCACAGCCAATCACGGATGTAGCAAAACCGGTCATGGCGTTTGCCGCGTGGTATGCCCATTTCAGGTTTTGCGCGGTAATAATCACGCGAGTGCCGCGCATGTTAAATGCTTCGGCAAAAGTATCATCAATTTGTATATTATTTAGCAACATCATTATTTAGGCCGTTGGGTCGGCAGTTTTAATTTTATCAATCCACTCTTCAATTTGAATGGTACCTAGTTCTTTTACTTTGTTAATGTCTGTTTCTGGCAGTACATCCTGTACTAAATCCAGACGCTTCCACTCAGCTAGCGGTGTTTCACAATGTTCACGCGGTACATAGCGTGAATCGCGTACCTTGGTGCGCTGGTGAATGTAGCGCGGGCAGTTCTGCCATAGTTCAGATAAAGTGACGCGTACGATAAAGTCCGCTTCTTTGTACTCGCTCATCAGCGGGTCATTACGTGAAATAGTGGCAGTGCCCTGCACACGGATGCGATGCGGCGTTTCAAATGAAATAAACAGCAAGCCGACTTGCGGCTGCGTGGTGATGTTCCCCATGGAGAAGAACATGCCATTGCCATCGTAGCTCGGAAATACCAAGGTTTTGCTGTCTATCACTCTGACAAAGCCAGCGTCACCACCTTTGTACGACACGGTAGGGCGGCCTTGATGGTCAACTGTGGATAGGAAAAACATATCCATGTGCTCGATAAAACCTTTTGACTCATCATCAAACTCGGTTCTGCAAGCTAGCTCTTCAACGCGGTCTGCCATTTTGCGTGTCGCAAATTCATCCTGCAGTTGACGGTGCTGTTCGCCATATAATCTGCTCATATCGTTTCCTTTCAGTCGCGAGACTGTTAGCTCTTAATACTAGTAGTTCGCAAGAGTGTTAATTAGTAACACTATTAGTTTTCATTGACGACAACACTACCTCTGCCGTCATCAGAAATCTCGTCACTGCTAATCTTAAAGTTATCCATGCTGATGGTTTGGTAGCGGTCAAAGTATTGTTTCAACTCTTTTTCGACACCGATATCAAAAGCCGGTTTTGCGGTATGGGTAGCACCCCACACCACTTTAACCACTGCACCGTCTTTCACTACTAGCTCACCATTTTTAAATACGTAATCAGGCTTGGCAAACATGGCTTCGCGGTCTTCTTTGTCGGTATAAACCGTGATGTCTGCGTTAGCACCTACGCCCAAGTGGCCACGCTCGTTCATACCAATCAGCTTGCTGGCGCCTGCGCGCGTCATGATGGCGATGTCGTACAGGCTGTATTCTCGGTCTAAGCTGGTGAGGTTGCTCATGGATTGAGCGTCCAGATTCAGTTTGGCAAAGGCTTCGTTTCGGAAAGACTTATCCATCAGTAAGCGAATCAGATGCGGGTAGCTGGTAAACGGTGCGCCATTCGGATGGTCTGTGGTGAGGAAAATACGCCATGGATCTTCAACCGATAGGAAAATTTCCAGACCGATTGCCCATTGCAGGGCATTCACATAGTTTTCATCGCGATATTTAAACGGCAATACACCACAGCCAGCATCACACTCGATATCCATAATCACTGATTTTTTAGGATTCGCGTGCTTGGCGTTTAAATGCTGCATCATGGAGTCGCCAGATGCGGTAACGGTTTGGTTAAACAGGATTTGACCAACGTCAGCCGTGATGTTTTTGTTTTTATTGATCGCTTCTGCGATTTGCGCAGCAGCTGATGAGAATTTTTTATCGCCTTCTGTGCCGTAGCTATGGAACTGAATATGCGTTAAGTGCATAGGCAGGCCATTACTTGCGCCCATGGTGTCCAGCGTGGTTTGGAAGTTACCGGCTGCGCCTAGGTTGTTACAGTGCACGTGCAGTGGTTTGGCAATGCCAAGTTCGTGCACGGCGCGGCTTAGGCTTTGCAGCACTTCACGTGGGCTTACTTGGTAATGCTGGTGGTTTTCGTCTAAATTCAAACGGCGTTGATTGAATTTAAATGCGCTAATGCCACCCGGGTTTACGACTTTGATGCCGATAGTCTGTGTGGCATGCAAAATCCAGGCAACGTAGTCGTTAATCGCTTTTTGGTCTTTTTTCGCGGTGAGCATGCGTAAGAAGTAATCGTCGTTACCCAGCATCGCATAGCCACCCTTATCAATCATCGGGGTGTCGCCCATCTCCAAGTGGGCTTGGCGCGCATTGATAGGGGAGATTGCTGGTTCAAACGCAGCGGTGTAACCCATTTCAATGTATCTGAAACCAGTGTCAGTAGCAGTTGGTGTGGCGTGATGGCTGCAATACGGCGTACAGATGTGCGCTTCTGGCTCGCTCAGGTTTTTAATTTCCTGCATCTGTTTTTGCTGGTATTCAGGCAGCATCATGCGTGCAATATTGACCTTACCGCCGCCAATATGGCTGTGCATGTCAATTGCGCCCGCCATCACTACTTTTCCAGTTAAATCATAGATTTGGCTAATTTTAGCGTTATCTAGCGGCTTTGGTACGATACGGCCTTGGTAGATGTAAATATCTTCGACCACGCCATTTTTGTTGTGCGCCGGGTCGTATAGTCTGCCGTTCTTGAGTAAAGTGATCATGCTAATTCTGCCTCGATTTTCGTGATTACCTCGCTCAAGTTGGGTAATTCGTTATTGCGTAATTTTTTTAGTGGTAGCGTGATAGAGCTATCCATGCGGAACATAGAACCGGCATGGTCAACACCTGGGATGCCAACCGGAATAAATACGTCCGGTGTGCGCTCGAATTTCGTGTCTGGGTGTCCAATCACGATGGTCGGTAGTGTGGTTTGCGGTGCGCTCACAGGGTTGAAACTGCTTACCCACACTAAGGCATCACTGTTTTGCAATTGCTTTTGTGTGCTGAAATGATAGTTGTCATATTCAGGTTTGCCATCCACAAAGCGGTTTCTGGTTGGGTAACCACTTAACCATGTGCTGGTGTTGTTTACTGATGAATCACCATCGCCTGAGTTGAGCGGCAGGCCAGCTGCGCGCGTGGATTCGTTCAGTTGGTTCACCAGTTGTACGATGCTTTGAATGGTAAGTTCTGCGTGGCTGAATTTTAAGCTGCTTGCAGACCATACCACTACTGCGTATTTGGCGGCTTTTAATTTTTCTACCAAGGCTTGTAAGGTCGCTACCGCTACGCCACCTACAGTTTCTGCATTGATTTTTTTATTGAGTAACAATGCATTAAGTGCGTTTACTATTTCTGGCACTTGCGTTAGATCATTGCCTACTGTGCTGGCGGTTTTGCCTGCTGGTGAGGTGGCTGCTTGCGCTTTGTCTGCTGGCACACCTAAATAAATTACCTCAGGGCTAGCTTTATCAAACAGGCTGGCAGAATCCCAAACCAGTTTCTCGAAGAAGCGCGGATGGCTAGTCGCGATATCTGTACCGATAGCTAAAATCACATCGGCACGATTTTTAATTTCTGACAGGGTGGTGGTGAGCCAGCCGCCATTTTGCATAGTCAGTGTATTGCGTACGGACGATTCGCTGTGCATGTGGTCTAACGTTGCATTACTAGCTGCCGCTAAACGCATAATGGTACGCATGCCTTGTACCTCGGTACCAAGACCCGCAATCAGCGGAGCTTTGCTTTGTGCCAAGATGGCAGCGGCTGCTTTAATTGCACTGTCCAAGTCTGTGGTTTTGCCCGCAACACTAGGCGCTGTGTTGGCATTGCCCGCATTAAATGACTGCTCAAAAAAGGTAATGCTTTTGGCACAGGCATTTTGAATCGACACAGGCGCGGAACTTGTTAGCACTAAATCATCACAAAGCATGCCGCAGGCAGGGCAAGTTATGGAGGCAGGGAGGGTGGGATTTAAATTGTTTTTCATAATAACGCTAATTTTGACACATCGAGGGTGATTCTAAAACTCATTTAATTAACACAGTAACATAAAATGTTGGTTTATTTTAAGTGCTAAAAATGGTATTTTAACGGTCTTTTCAATAAGTCAATTTAATGGAGTAATTATGGCAGTTCAACGCACGCTTTCTATCATCAAACCAGATGCAGTTGCAAAAAACGTAATCGGTAAAATCTACACACGTTTTGAAAACGCTGGTTTGAAAGTTGTTGAAGCTAAAATGGCACAACTAACACAAGCTGAAGCTGAAGGTTTCTACGCAGTACACAAAGAGCGTCCATTCTTTGCTGACCTAGTAAAATTCATGGTTTCTGGCCCAGTGATGATTCAAGCTTTAGAAGGCGAAAACGCAGTGCAAGTTAACCGTGACTTGATGGGTGCTACAAACCCTAAAGAAGCTGCTGCGGGTACTATCCGTGCTGACTTTGCTGAAAGCATCGATGCAAACGCAGTGCACGGTTCTGATTCTGCTGAAAACGCTGCAATCGAAATCGCTTACTTCTTCGGTAAGTAATTTAATTATTCAGGTTGCATAGGTTTGTGTTGCGGGCTAAAGGCCTGCAGTTCAGGACTGGCAACCAAGGAATAATTAATCGTTAATATTTAAGGTGTAACAATTTTGGTCAATCTGCTCAATTACAATCAAAAACAGCTCGCTCAATGGTTTGCTGATAGAGGTGAGAAACCTTTTCGTGCAAAACAGCTAATGCGCTGGATGCATCACTTTGGTGTGCATGATTTTGAGCAGATGACTGATATTGCTAAAAACCTGCGCGAAAAACTGGCTGTCGATGCAGAGATTACTTTGCCGACAGTGCAGTTAGCACAGGTGTCTAACGACGGCACACGTAAGTGGCTGATCGGTACGGATGCTGCAAATAGCATTGAGACCGTATTCATCCCTGAGGATGACCGCGGTACTTTATGTGTTTCCAGCCAGGTAGGCTGTGCACTGGAGTGCACCTTCTGTTCTACCGGGCGCCAAGGTTTTAATCGCAACCTGAGTGTTGCCGAAATTATTGGCCAAGTGGCCATCGCCAACCAAACGTTACGCCAAGAGCCGGGCTACGACATGCTGCCTGCCAGTGACCGCATTATTAGTAATGTGGTGATGATGGGTATGGGCGAGCCGTTGGCTAACTACGATAATGTAGTGACTGCGATGCAGATTATGCTGGATGATTCCGCGTACGGCTTAAGCCGCCGCCGCGTGACTTTATCTACCAGTGGCATGGTGCCAGCCATGGATAGGCTGAAAGAAGATTGCCCGGTGGCACTGGCGGTGTCACTGCACGCGCCCAATGATGCGTTGCGCGATGTGATTGTGCCTATCAATAAAAAATACCCACTCAAAGAATTAATGGCGGCGTGTAATCGCTACCTGGAAAAAGCGCCGCGTGACTTCGTTACGTTTGAATACGTGATGCTGGATGGCGTGAATGATACCGTTGAACACGCGCACCAACTTTTAGAGTTGGTGAAGAATGTTTCTTGTAAATTTAATTTAATCCCGTTTAATCCATTCCCTAATAGCGGTTATGATACGTCTAAGCCGAATCATGTGCGTGTATTCCGTGATATCTTGATGCAGGCTGGTTATGTTGTTACTGTGCGTAAAACACGCGGTGACGATATTGATGCGGCGTGTGGTCAATTAGCAGGTAAAGTGCTAGATAAAACGAAACGTACTTCTAGGCATATTCCGATAGAATCCGTTGATTAAACGAGGTGAATGTTAAATGAATTTGATCCAGTTACTTACTCAGCAGTTTGAGTCAGTTAAATCTCATGCACGTAAATCTGTTGCGTCTAGGCTGGGTTTTGCCGCTGCGCTTACTTTGCTTGTGACTGCTTGCGTTACCCAGTCACAGCAATCGACTGATAATGGCGCCTTGAAAGCACGTGCACGTGCACACTCAGATTTGGGCTCTGTGTATTTGCAGCAGCGTAATCTGGAGGTTGCCTTGGATGAATTCACAATCGCCACGAAAATCGATCCAACATTTGCGATGGCTTACAACGGCTTAGGCATGGTGCACGCCGCGCTAGGTCAAGATGCCTTGGCTGAAGCTAACTTCAAGCAAGCAGTGCAAGTAGAGCCTAATAACTCAGAGTCACATAATAACTTTGGTAATTTTTTGTGCTCACGCGGCCGTGTGGATGAGTCAATCAAAGAATTTATGGCTGCAGTGAAAAACCCATTGTATGCCACGCCAGCAGTAGCTTATACCAATGCGGGTATTTGCTCATTGCGTAAACAGGATGCACGTAATGCAGAGGTGTATTTTCAACGTGCATTACAGTTAGAGCCGCTGTTTCATTCTGCCGCTTATCAGTTAGCGCTCATTCAATTCAACCGCAATGACGTAGCTAGCGCTAGAAACACTTTGCAAAACGCGATGTTAAGCCGACCTGGCCCTGAGTTGTTGTGGTTGTCGGTAAGGGTTGCGCGTTTGCTAGGTAACCACGATGATGAGTCAAGTTATGCACTTGAGTTAAGACGTCAATATCCAGATTCAGAACAAGCTAAATTGTTACAGAGTGGAAATTAACAATGACAGATACACAACAGGTTGAAGAGATTGTCGAAGAGGTTGCTGTGAGTGCGTCATTAGGCGCAGTGTTGCAAGCAACAAGGGAAGCAAAGAAGTTGTCACAGCAAGATGTGTCAGATCGCTTGCGCTATAGCGTTAAACAAGTGGATGCGTTAGAGCGTGATGCTTTTGAATTATTGCCAGATGCGATGATTACCCGTGGTTTTATCCGTAATTATGCGCGTTTGTTAGAGATAGACGCAGCACCGTTGCTAGACCTTTATCGTCAATTGTCGCCAGTGCAGTCACCTAGCTTGCTTGCGGTGAATCCTTCTATGCAGCCTGTGCAGCTCACTAAGGACAATAAGCCATGGCTGCTCTATATTTTAGGCAGTATTCTGGTTTTATTCTTTTTATTAGCATGGTTTGTCTATATTGAATACTTGCCAAAACAGGCTAAAGCGCCGGATGAAGCCGCGCCACAAGTAAGTGCGCCAGTGGCAGAGCAGGCAGTTGAGCCGCAAGACACTACAGAAGTAGCGATGCCTGAAGCAACCTTACCCGAAGCAGCTTTACCAGCAGCGGAGCGTCAGTCTGCCGATGATGCAGTGCAAGGTCAGGATGCTGTGCTTGCAAATGCCCCTACAGTCAACGCGCAGCCTGCTGCTCCACAAGCTGTTGCGCCAGTGCCTACAGTAGCTCCGGCAGCAACACCTGCACCAGTTAAAACCGAACCTCAAGTTAAAACCGAACCTCAAGTTAAAACCGAACCTAAAGCTCAACCTGAGTTGCCGTCTGCTGCCACGACGAAAAAAGTGAGCATGACCGTGACAGAAAAGTCTTGGGTACGTGTAAGTGATAAAGCCGGACAAATATTGTATGAAGCGACCTTGAATGCCGGCGATACGCAGTCGCTGAGCTTTCAAACCCCATTTAATGTTGTGATTGGTAATGCTAAGGCCACTACCGTCAATGTTTCTGGGCAGGCTATGGATTTAGCTAGCTATACTCGCAGCAATGTTGCACGTATCAATTTGGAGTAATCGTTGAGTTTGTTTACGCAAAATAAAGCCCGTAATACCTTGCAAGTGATGGTGGGGCATGTGCCAGTCGGTGGCGGCTTGTTGGATACCTTGCCAGCGCCAGTAGTGGTGCAAAGTATGACCAATACCGATACCGCGGATGCCGAAGCCACTATCAAGCAGGTGTATGAGCTGTGGCAGGCTGGTTCTGAAGTGGTGCGCATCACGGTGAACTCTCCTGAAGCGGCTGCGCAAGTGGGCAATATTCGCCGTGGCTTAGATAAACTAGGCTGCAATGTACCCTTGGTTGGTGATTTTCATTACAACGGTCATAAGTTACTGGCGCAATATCCTGATTGTGCTGAATCGCTAGCAAAGTACCGTATTAACCCAGGCAATGTGGGTAAAGGTTCTAAGCGCGATGAACAGTTCGCCGCAATGATTGAAGCGGCAATACAGTACAAAAAAGCAGTACGTATTGGCGTGAACTGGGGCAGCTTAGACCAAGCCAAAATGGCACAGATGATGGATGACAATGCTAAGCTGGCAGAGCCATTGACTGCCGATGCATTGATGCGCGAAGCGTTAATCCAGTCTGCACTGGAGAGTGCGGAGCAAGCGGTAGCATTAGGTTTGTCGCCGAACCAGATTATTATTTCCTGCAAAGTCAGTGATGTGCAGGATTTGGTAAAAGTCTATACCGAGCTGGCAAATCGTAGTGATTATCCACTGCATTTAGGTTTAACCGAAGCCGGTATGGGCTCTAAAGGTATCGTGGCTTCAACTGCGGCGTTGGCTTTATTGTTGCAGCAGGGTATCGGCAATACTATCCGAGTATCACTTACACCAGAGCCGAATGAGTCACGCACTAAAGAGGTGGTGGTGGCGCAGGAAATTCTGCAAACCATGGGCATACGCTCATTTACACCGTTGGTAACGGCTTGCCCAGGTTGCGGCCGTACCACTTCTACTTATTTCCAAGAACTTGCGATGCAAATTCAAACTTACCTGCGCAATCAGATGCCGATTTGGCGCGATGCATATGCCGGGGTGGAGAACATGAGCGTGGCAGTGATGGGGTGCGTGGTCAACGGCCCGGGCGAGTCTAAATTAGCGAATGTGGGCATTAGCCTGCCAGGTACCGGTGAAGTGCCTGTGGCACCGGTGTTCGTCGATGGTGAAAAAACCGTCACCTTGAAAGGTGACCGCATCGCTGAAGAGTTTCAGGCAATTGTTGAAGCCTACGTGCAGAAAAACTATGCCGAAGGCGGTAAACTGCGCCCGGCATCTGCGCCAAAAATAATTCCAATACAAGCAGTCAATTCATAATAGGCAATTACAAAAGTTCATGAGCAACAAATTACAAGCAAATAATAAATTTCAAAGTATCAAAGGTTTTTACGACATTCTGCCTGAGGCTACGCCTTTATGGTTTAAGTTAGAAGACACAGCGCGTCGCGTGCTGGCACAGTATGGTTACAAAAATATCCGCATGCCCTTGGTGGAGCCAACCGATCTGTTTGTGCGCAGCGTGGGTGAGCATACGGACATTGTAGAAAAAGAGATGTACGCGTGGGAGGATGCACTGAACGGTGACAAACTCACCCTGCGTCCGGAAGGCACCGCGGGCTGCGTGCGCGCAGTGGTTGAACATAACCTTACTTACAACGGCCCGCAGCGTTTATGGTACAGCGGTGCTATGTTCCGTCATGAGAATGTACAAAAGGGTCGCCAGCGCCAGTTCCATCAAATTGGTGTGGAAGCGTTTGGTTTTGATACCCCGGAAGTGGATGCTGAGCAAATTGTACTGCTGGCAAGGCTGTGGCGTGAGCTTGGCATTACCGACGTTGAGCTGCAAATTAATAGTATTGGCGATGCGCACGAGCGTGCCGAATATCGTAATGTGCTGATTGCCTATTTTGAGCAGCACGCAGACTTGCTGGATGAAGATGCTAAACGCCGTCTGCATACCAACCCATTGCGTATCCTTGATACTAAAAACCCGCGCATGCAGGCCATGTGTGAAGCAGCACCCAAACTGCTGGATTGTTTAGGCGCTGAAACTCGCGCGCACTTTGAAGGTCTGTGTAAACGCTTGAATGACGCCGGTGTTGCTTACACCATCAATCCGCGTCTGGTGCGTGGTCTGGATTACTATAACCGTACAGTATTTGAGTGGGTAACAACCAAACTAGGTGCGCAGGGTACCATCGCTGGTGGTGGTCGCTACGATAGCTTGGTTGAACGCCTGGGTGGTGATGCAACCCCTGCTTGCGGTTTTGGTATCGGCCTGGAACGTGTGTTCTTACTGATGCAAGAGTATCAAATTACCGCGGACGATGCGCCTGATGTGTATTTGGTTAACGTAGGTGAGCAAGCTGAGGCTATCGCGTTTGGTATTGCCGAGCGTTTACGTAATGCCAATATTCAAGTGGTATTACACGCTGGTGGCGGCAGCTTTAAATCGCAGATGAAAAAAGCCGACCGTAGCCGCGCCAAGTATGCGCTGATCTTGGGTGATGATGAAGTTGCCAATAATGAAGTGGCATTAAAACCGCTGTTAGCAACGGTGAAGGGCGAGCAGCAGAAGTTAAGCGTGGAAGCGGCGGTTACTTACTTAACTAGCAGCCAAGTTTAACTAAATAATAAGCTAGACATTTAAAACCCATTTGGGCGGAGCGTGATGAGCATACTTACTGATACGACACAGCCAAGTAATCAGCCTGAAAAGCAGCCGCTATTGCAGTTGCAGCATGTGAGCATTTCACCCAAAGCTGCGCCATCGCGCTTATTGGTAAATGACGTAAGCTTTACGATAGAAGCGGGTAAAACTACTTGTGTGGTGGGTGAGTCTGGTAGTGGTAAAAGCCTGACGGCGCTATCAGTGATGGGCTTGTTGTCGCAACAGTTACAGCTTAACCATGGTAAGGTTTTATTTAATGATAATGAAACCGGTGTGCAGGATATTAGTTTGCTACCAGAAAAGGCTCTGCAGAAAATCCGTGGCGCTAAAATCGCAATGATTTTTCAGGAGCCGATGACCTCGCTCAACCCGGTGCTGACCATAGGCTATCAAATCGGTGAAAGCTTAACCACGCACCTCGGGTTAAAAAATCAGGCCTTAAAAGATAAAGTAGCCAGTTTGCTGGAGATGGTAGGTATTCCGCCTAGTCGTGCCAGCAGTTACCCGGATGAGTTATCTGGTGGCCAGCGCCAGCGTGTGATGATTGCAATGAGTATCGCCTGTGAGCCACGCTTGCTGATTGCAGATGAGCCAACTACCGCGTTAGATGTGACAGTACAGGCGCAAATCCTGAAGCTATTGGATGACCTGAAAACTCGCATGAATATGGGTATGCTGTTTATTACGCATGATTTTGGCGTGGTGGCCGATATTGCAGATAATGTCGTAGTGATGTTTAGAGGTGAGATTGTAGAGGCCGGCACCAAGCAGCAAGTGCTGAATAATCCGCAGCATCCGTATACTAAGGCACTGTTGGCATGCGTGCCGGACGCAGAGGGTAAAAAAGATTTAAAACCGATTGATTACGCTTGGTTGCCAAACAATAACAGTCAACCAATAACAGTCAGCCAACCAATCACAGTCCGCCAATAAGTGCAGCCATATGAGCGAATATATCTTAGAAGCTAAGCACCTCACTAAAACCTACACACAACGTAGTGGTAAATTTGGTTTTGGTAAAACTACGGTAAAAGCATTAAATGATGTCAGCATCCAGTTACGTGCCGGTAAAACTCTGGCAGTGGTTGGTGAATCTGGTAGCGGTAAATCCACCTTGGCAAGATGTCTGTTACAATTGCAGTCGCTTGACAGTGGTGAGGTGATTTTTGCCGGTAAAGATTTAGCTAAGCTAAATGCAGAAGCGCTGCGTTCTGAGCGTAAAGATTTACAAATGGTGTTTCAAGACCCGTTTGCCTCGCTTAATCCACGTATGCGTGTTGGCGATTTGGTAGGCGAGGGCTTGCTGATTCATGGCCTGGGTGATGCCGCAGAGCGTAAGCGCAAAGTCATTGCTATGTTAAAGCGGGTTGGCTTAACCGAGGCTGATATGCAAAAGTACCCGCATGAATTTTCGGGTGGGCAACGGCAGCGTATCGGTATAGCCAGAGCGTTAGTATTGCAACCCAAACTAGTGGTGTGCGATGAGCCAGTATCAGCATTGGATGTATCGATACAGGCACAAATACTGTTGCTGCTTAAAGAGTTGCAGCAAGAAATGGCATTAAGTTATATTTTTATTAGCCATGATTTACGTGTGGTGCGTCATATTGCAGATGATATTGTGGTGATGCACCAAGGGCGAGTGGTTGAGTTAGGAAAAGTCGCGGATATTTATGAGCAGCCGCAACATGCTTATACACAGAGTTTATTGGCAGCGATCCCGGGTAAAAAAGTGGTAAATGGATAGTGGCTATAGCGTAAGTTTTTGAATTAAATATATATTAGGATTAAGAATGGCATACGATTTAGAAGAGCAAGAACAGTTAGATGAGTTAAAAGCTTGGTGGAAAACCTACGGAAAAATGGTCACTAATGCAGTGATAGGTTTGTTAGTAGCTTATGCTGCATACCAAGGCTGGACATACTATCAAACCAAACAGGCTGTGAGTGCTTCTACTGAGTATCAGGCTTTGCTAGTGGTGGATGCAAAAGATTTAAAAGGCGTACAAGCAAAAACGGCAGTACTTATGGATAAATACAGTGCGACACCATATGCGGGTCGCGCAGCAGTATTTGCAGCGAAAGCGAATTACGAAGCAAACGACATCAAAAGTGCTAAAGCGCAGTTGGAGTGGGCGATTAGCAATGCTAAAGAGACTTCTGTGAGTGCGATTGCCAGCCTACAGTTGGCTAATATCTTAGCGGAAGAGAACAATTTCGATGCAGCCTTGAAAGTGCTGGAAGCAAAACACGACGCAGGTTTTGATGGTTTGTTTCTGGATATGAAAGGTGACGTGTTGCTAGGTCTTGGCAAACGTGATGAAGCTAAAACTGCTTACGAACTTGCATTGACTAAACTTGATGTGCAAGGTCGCTATCGTCATTTGACACAACAAAAAATTGATTCGCTAGGCTAATCACTAATGCGTTTTATTAAACAATCAACAGCATTATTGGCCTTATGTGGCTTTACACTGCTTTCTGGCTGCACCTCAATCACTGATCTGAAGACGGATTTGTCAGAGCGCGTCTTCGGACGCGAGGTGGTGGATATTGAGCCATTAACCGAGTTTGAAGCAAACGCAACTGCTAAAGTGGTATGGCAGACTAAACTAGGTACATCTGGTAGTTATGACCTATCGCCAGTGGTAGAGGCCGGTGTTGCATATGCAGCCAGTGCTGAAGGTGATTTAGTTAAGTTGGATACCAGTAATGGTAAAGAACTGTGGCATACCAAGGTGGCTGAAAAAGTAACCGGTGGCGTTGGTGTTGGCGGCAGTCTGGTGTTGGTTGGTACCCAAAAAGGTGCAGTTTATGCTTATGATTTATCCGGCAAGCTGCAATGGATCTCTAGGCTAAGCAGTGAAGTGCTTAGTGCACCTAGATACTACGATGGTATGGTTATTGTTCGTACCGGTGATAGCCGTATTTATGGCATTAACGCAGACGATGGCAGTAGAAAATGGGTTTATGACCGCACTAGTCCTGCGCTTACCGTGCGTAGCAGTGCTGGTGTAGTGGTTGATGGCGGAGCGGTATATGCGGGCTTTGCTGGTGGCAAGCTTGCGGCGATTCGTGCTGATAACGGTAAGATACTGTGGGAAGCTTCAGTTGCGCAACCTAAAGGTGTGACTGAGATTGAGCGTATTGCTGACATTACCAGCTTGCCAATGGTAGATGGTCCTTTGGTATATGCGGTGGCTTACCAGGGTCGTATCGCAGCAGTAGATCGCTCTACTGGGCGCGTGGTTTGGAATCGTGATATTTCCAGCCTAACTGGTTTAAGTCATGAAGATGCACGTATTTATGTGTCACATGCAATTGGCTCAATTTACGCACTTGATTACACTACAGGTAAAACATTCTGGCGTCAGGCCGGTTTGAAAAATAGACAGCCTACAGCGCCGTTACCTATGGGAGATCGGGTGGCAGTAGGGGATGTTGAAGGCTATGTACATTTTCTTAAACGTGAAGACGGTGCATTTTCAGCAAGGATAAAAACTGACAGCGGCGCAATTTTGCCGCAAATGACCGTGATTAACAGTGATACCTTACTGGCGCAGTCACGCGGTGGCGGCTTATACGCAATACAGGTTAAATAAAATACTACATTTGCTTTAATCGCTTATTATTAGAATTAAAAATTAATTGAGCTAATTGATGATTAAATTATCAATTAGCTTCAATGCTTTATAGAAGGCTCACATGATACCTACCATTGTTTTGGTTGGTCGACCTAACGTCGGCAAATCAACATTATTTAACCGTTTAACCAAAAGCCGTGACGCGCTAGTTGCTGACCTGCCAGGTCTAACTCGTGATCGGCACTATGGACGTGGCATAGGCGCCAGCCAGCCGTATTTGGTAGTGGATACCGGCGGTTTTGAACCAAATACTGATAGCGGTATTTTAAAAGCGATGGCGAAGCAAACGCTGCAAGCGATTGATGAAGCTGATGCCATCATCTTTTTGGTAGATGGCCGCCAAGGCGCCACACCGCAGGATATGGATATTGCCAATCGTTTACGTCGCAGTAAATGCCCGGTATTGCTGGCGGTGAACAAAACTGAAGGTATGCAAAAAGCAGTGGTCAGCGCAGATTTCCATGAGTTAGGCTTAGGTTATCCGCTTTCTATCTCCTCCGCACATGGCGAAGGCGTGCGCGATATTATCGAACTGGCTTTAGAAAACTTCAAAGAAATCGAAGATGAGCCGGTCACTGATTACACCGGTGACAAGATTCCAAAAGTGGCGATTGTAGGCCGCCCAAATGTGGGTAAATCTACACTGGTAAACGCCTTGCTGGGCGAAGAACGTGTGATTGCTTATGATGAGCCGGGTACCACACGTGACTCTATCCATATCGATTTAGAAAAGAACGGTAAACATTACACGCTGATTGATACCGCAGGTGTGCGTAAACGCGGTCGTATTTTTGAAGCGATTGAAAAATTCTCCGTGATTAAAACCATACAGGCGATTGAAGAAGCCAATGTGGTGATTCTGGTGGTGGATGCGCAAGAGGGCATTACTGAGCAGGATGCGCACGTGGCGGCTTATATCCTGGATGCTGGCCGTGCTTTAGTGGTTGCGATCAATAAATGGGATGGTTTGAAAGAAGACGAACGCGATTGGATTAAGCGTGAGATCGACCGTAAGTTACAGTTCCTAGATTTTGCTGAGTTCCATTACATTTCAGCATTGCGTAAAAAAGGCCTGCCAGAGCTGTTTAAATCGGTAGATATAGCTTATAAAGCTGCTTTCGCTAAGCTGGCAACACCACAGCTGACACGTGTGCTGATTGATGCCTTGCAGCAGCATCAGCCACCTATCAGCAAAGGTATTCGTCCTAAATTGCGTTATGCGCACCAGGGCGGCAGCAACCCACCTATCGTGGTAATCCACGGTAGCCATGTGGATGGCGTAAAAGATGCGTATACACGCTTTTTGGAAAAAACCTTCCGCAGAACCTTCCAGCTTTCAGGTACACCATTGCGTGTAGAGTACAAGCAAGGGCACAACCCGTTTGCTGAAGAAGAGGATAAACGTAAACCGGGCGAGGGTATTGTAAGTATGCGCCGCCGTAAAACTGCACAACGTGCTGAATTGAAAGCTAAAAAAGAAGCGGAAGACAAAGATCGCCGCGCTAAAAAGCACTAAAAATTCTGGCATTATCTGTTGGGCATGCAATATGTCCAGCAGCTTGGAGTGATATGCTAGTTTTACTATATTGATAAAACTACTGTTTAAATAAAAAAGGCTGACACCTTGATGGTGTCAGCCTTTTTATTTTATGGCTTGTTGGCTATGTTTTAAAACTCCTCCCAGTCACCATTGCCATTGGCCTGCTTGATTGCAACCTTACGCAGCGGTTCTGGTTCTGTGCGGTTTTTCACTACCGACAATGCCACATGCTGCTGACTTGCTTTCAATGATTGATGTGCGCTTGAGCTTTCCTTACCGCTATCCAGCTTAAATGCACTAATTGCACTGGCGAGTTGGTTGGCTTGCTCTACTAATGATTCCGCGGCTGCTGCAGCTTGTTCTACCAATGCGGCATTTTGCTGGGTAGATTCATCCATGCTGGTGACAGCTTCATTCACTAGATCAATGCCCGAAGCTTGCTCAATAGATGCAGCGGCAATCTCGCCAATAATGTCGGCAACGTGCTTCACGGATATCACCACTTCTTCCATGGTTTGTCCGGCATTTTGTACCAATGTAGTGCCTTCGGTTGTTTTATTCACGGAGTCGGTAATCAGTTCTTTGATTTCTTTGGCGGCGCTTGCTGAGCGTTGTGCCAGATTGCGTACCTCACCAGCTACAACAGCAAAGCCACGGCCTTGTTCGCCGGCTCTAGCTGCTTCCACAGCCGCATTTAAGGCCAGAATATTGGTTTGGAAGGCGATACCGTCAATTACGGAAATAATATCTTCAATTTTGCGTGCACTATCATTAATGGCAATCATAGTGGTGACCACCTCTGAAACGACACTACCACCTTTTACTGCAATGTCAGAGGCGCTAAGAGCTAGCTGGTTCGCCTGTTTTGCATTTTCTGCATTGTGTTTGACCGTACTTGCCAGTTGCTCCATGCTGGCAGCAGTTTCTTCTAGGCTAGATGCTTGTTGCTCGGTGCGGCTTGATAGGTCGTTGTTACCAGAAGATATCTCGTTGGCGGCGGTGGTAATGGTATCCACTGCATCTTTTACAGCAACGATAGGCGCGACTATGGTCTCCAGCGTTGCATTGACGCCTTCTACCGCTTTACGGAAATCACCCTGATGCTGGCTGACATCTGCTCTGGTGCTGATGCGGCCATCGGTGGCAGCCTGCGATAGCATGTTGGTGTCACTCACTAAGCGGTTGATAGCATCGATACAGGTGTTGAGGTTGTTTTTAATAACGTTAAAGTCGCCGTTGTATGTCTCGGTAATGTGGGGCGGGATATCACCTTGAGATATACGCTCTACGTATTGCGCCGCCGTATTCAACGGGTTGACCACGTAGTCTAAGGTGTTGTTCATGCCTTCGATGATTTTGCGGAAATCCCCTAGGTGCTGACTTACATCTGCACGTGTTGATAGTTGGCCTTTCGCGGTAGCATCCGCTAATAAGGCAGTATCTGCAATCATGGTATTTACCGCGTCAATACACTGATTCAGGTTGTTTTTAATCGCATTGAAATCGCCATTGTAGGTGTCAGTAATTTTGGCTGGGATAATACCTTTGGCGATGTCGTCCACATATTTGGCAGCCATGTTCAATGGGTTAACCACTGCATCCAATGTGTCATTGATGCCTTGCACAATCTTGCGGAACTCGCCATGGTGACGTCTGGAGTCAGCACGTCTGGAAAGTTTGCCAAGAATTGTGGCGTTCACTAGCATATTAGTATCCACTACCAGTGCTTGAATATTGGTGCGCACTTGCTCAATTGCCGTATTCACAAACGCTTTTTTGCCTGGGAACTGCTCTAGTTGCGGCGTTAAATCGCCGTCACCAAAAGCTTGCACCACGGCTATCGCTTTTTGGTTCATTTCAATATGGTCGGCCACCATTTTGTTAATGCCGGTCGCCATTTCTGCATACACACCATTAAACTGCTGAGCGTTTAAGGTGGCATCGATGTCGCCGATAGAGTGTTGGTGGCTAACTTTTTGCAGTGCATCAATCAGGTTTTTAATGGTTTGCTGCATGCTGTAGGATGAACGCATCACATCACCCATTTCATCGCGGCTGAAGACCTTGCTCTCATCATGCTCAACCACTTTACCCTGTGCAAGGTTGTTCATTAAGTCTTTAGTCTCACTAGTGGCTTGAATGATATTCCTGGCGACTAAAAACAGCAGTAGGCTGACGATTAAAATAGTTAAGGTTGTGATGGCAACGACTAGCCAAAATTGCTGTTGCTGCTGTAGCAAGCGTTTTTCTAACGACTGGTCTAGGAGCTTACTAATTTCGTCATAGGCTTTATAACCTTTGGTAATAGATTGAGTGGCAAAATCAAAATATTTTTCTGTATCTAACTCGATAGTTTCTGCATCGATAATGGAAGTTTTAACTAGCGTGTTAAGCTCGTTAATCGATTGCTGTAATGCAGTCATCACAGGTTTTACCTGTGTGTAAGTACCTTCATAGTTTTTAAGTACAGACATCACGTGCTCATAGCTTTTGAGCGAAGCTTCAACTTGGTTGGTTAGTGCAGATAGCTTTAGCTTTTCTTGATTGGTGACAAACTGTCTAGAGGTAATGCCGGCGCCAAGACCGCGAATTTGTGCTGTGATTTCAACGACATTGATTGTTCTTAAATAGACAATATCCATCAGGTAATAGGTGTCCATTTGCGGGTCTAGCGTGAGTTTGCTGGCGTCTGTGAGCTTTAGAGAAAACTCCAGTAGCTGGTTGATTAACTCGCTGTGATTGGTAAAGCTTTGCTGTGGTGTGATCTCGCCAGATTTTGATTTGATTTGCGCCCAATCTGTTTTGATTTTATCCCAATTCTTTTTAATCTTACCCCAGTCTTCTGTAGAGTGAAATTGTGAATCAAGCGCCTTGTCAATCAGGTCAATATTCGCAATCAGTGCGCTGGATTTTTTCTCGTTGGCATCAATTTTTTCCGCAAAATCATCGTTCCCGGATAAATAGGAATTAGTCATACCTCGATGCGCTTGGATGCTTTCAATGAAGTTACGCAGGGGGACTAAGTAGGTAATGCCCTGGCGTTCAATCTTGGTGACTTTTTGGTCTGAATTCAGTAACTCAATATTGAAAAACAATAGAATCAATAAAGGGATAAGTGCTACCGTGCCAAGTAAGGTAAATTTCTTTTTATAACTCAGATTGTTTAATGCGTGGCCGATCTTCCAAAAGCTCACCTTGCTCATAGTTCTTTCCTAACCTAAATATATTCACAAATTACAGTGATGTAGCAGCATTACCTGCGCTTCATTACTTGCTTACACGGGAGCACGGCATAACTTGGTTATGTATTGTGCGTCATCTAGACTTATTCCCACGTTGGAATAAATTTGGCTGGTGTTATATAGAGCTATAACACGGCCCATACTCCCCATCGTTGGGGAGCGGGTTAAAAATTAACTATTTACTGCGTTGTTGTCATGACGTTAATCTTGTACTTAAATGCGCCGTTGCAAATAGCACAGCGTTAGCGTCTTGTTTATGGTGATACGGACAACAATTTGATTAACTCCCAGTATGCATGGCGGCCATACGGGTTAAGTACCATCTAAGCGCTTAACTTCGTATAGTTTAATATGGGATTTAAATAAATTAAACATAATTTATACACGAAATGCGGCCATATTCTACATTTTGCTAAATGTGGGCTAGATTACCTGCTTGGGAGCGTTGGAGGCTTGCTGGTTGTAGCGAGTAGGGTAGGTGGGTGTTGTGTCAACGTGATGCAATTGGATAGTGCAAGATAATTGCCAACAACTTGAGTATTACAAGTTAGGATATTTTTCTAAGGTTTTGTTTTCTATTGGTAGTTCGTAAGGATCAGCAACATAGGCTGGCCCTTTCATAATGGTGACAACGATGCAGCCGATGGCTATCGCCCCCACAAAAAACCAAGTGCTAAACAGTAACCCCAGCAATTGATAGATGACTTGTTGTTGCTCTCGACTGAGTGGGTCGTTGCTGAGGTAGAGCGTTAGCATTGGAATGCAGAGTGCTGCTGTTCCAATGCTAAAAATGAGGGGGAGTTTTTTGAACAAAATCCACTCTAGGCCTGCTGGCGTTTTAATGAACCCCGGTAATTTATTCAAGTACCTCATCATAAAAGAATGGATGCGTTAAATACGCTTTAGTTCATTTAGTATAGGCTTTCCCAGAACTTCCACCATACACGTTCATCTTCCGGTGCATTCTTAGTCAAAATCGCGCTATCTGGGTAGTTGGTTTTCAACACGCGCAAAGTATCATTTTTCAAATCATCCATGCCCATTAAGTCGTAGGCGCTAATCATAATCACCAGCGCTTCTTCTACATGCGGCGATTGTGGGTAATATTCAATCACATATTTTGTACGGTTAATCGCAGCCACGTAAGCCTTACGCTTCATGTAATAACGCGCAACATGTAGCTCATGCTCTGACAGGCTGTTTGCCAAGTAAACCATGCGTTGTGTGGCATCTTTTACATAGCGGCTTTTTGGGTAGCGTGTAACTAACTCTTTAAAGGTCGCGAACGAGTCTTTTAACGCGCGTGGGTCACGGTCGCTCACTTGCTGTTTGGTGAGTTTTTCGATAATGCCGCGTTCGTTAAATACGGCTAAGCCTTTGAGGTAGTAAGCATAATCTACGTTAGGGTGATCAGGGTGCAGCTTAATAAAGCGGTCAGCTGCAGCTACGGCTGATACCGGGTCTTGCTTTTTGTAATGGGCGTAAGCGGTTTCTAACTGTGCTTGTGTCGCGTATTTGCCGTGTGGATAGCGAGACTCCAGTTTTTGGAAGTAAACAATGGCTTTGTCGTAGTCGCGGTCTTGCATTTTTGCC
The DNA here is from genome assembly GCF_946479685.1 of uncultured Methylotenera sp. The sequence continues at coordinate 7,057 of NZ_CAMLGS010000021.1, read as the reverse complement.
GCGCCTTCTTGATAAATACGTTCAGCAGTCCAGCCTTTCGTATCATCAATCTCAGTTGGTGCGCCAAAAATCGCACAACCACTGAGTAAGAAGGTAAAAGCCAAAATTGAGATATACTTCATGCAAAACCACCTTTAAGAATTTCTCACGATTATAACCGATGACAGACGCTACTCAACAATCTCTTAATAACCTAATTCATCTCACGATTTCATCGGACTTAGGCGGCTTGCGTCTAGATGTTGCTTTGCAAAAACTACTACCTGAGCACTCGCGCTCAAGGCTACAAGCCTGGATTAAATCTGGTTTGGTGACAGTGGACGGCAAGGCTAGCACCGCAAAAACTAAAGTGTGGGGCGGGGAGAAAGTAGCGGTTGATGTACAAGTAAAACCAGAATCTCGCGCATTTATCGCAGAAGATATTCCATTGAATATCGTGTATGAAGATGACCACATCCTGGTGGTTAATAAACCTGCCGGTATGGTAGTGCACCCTGCGGCTGGCAACTGGAGTGGCACTTTGCTGAATGCTTTGCTATTTCATGCCCCGCAATTACATGATGTACCGCGTGCTGGTATTGTGCATCGTTTAGATAAAGAAACCAGCGGTTTGCTGGTGGTGGCTAAAACCTTAAATGCGCAGACGCATTTGGTGCGCCAGTTACAGGCGCGTACCGTGAAGCGTGAGTATCGCGCCATCGTATGGGGCCAACTCTGGCGCAATGGTGTGGTGGATCAGCCTTTGGGCCGCGACCCGCGCTCGCGTACTAAAATGGCGATTAACCGCATGGGTAAACCAGCTGTTACGCGTTATGAAATCCTGGAGCGTTTCTCCGTGCAGACTTATTTGCGCTGCAATCTGGAAACAGGCCGTACCCACCAGATTCGTGTGCATATGCAGCACTTGAAAGCACCTTTGGTAGGTGACCCGGTTTATGGTTTCCGCGGCATTGTGCCGATTCGTGCCATGACGCAAACGCTGCGTGATGCAGTGAGTCAATTTCACCGCCAAGCGCTACACGCTATCAAGCTTGGCTTGGTGCATCCTGCCACCAATGAGTTTATGGAGTGGCAAATTGAGCTGGCCGATGATATGAAAGTATTGTTGGAAGCGATGCGTCATGAGGATGAGCGTGATGACGAGGAAGAGGACTTCGAGCTAAGCATGGAACCTTACCTAGCGGATGAGGACTATGAGTATGATGACGACGATCTGTTCGATGAAGACGAAGATGACGCCGATTTCGATGATGAGGAAGAAGTTTAGTTCTGAACGAATGGAATCATGATGGCGAGCGCTGCACCTATTACCTTCATTACCCCTAATTGGCCTGCACCTAGCAATGTCAAAGCGTTGCAAACCACGCGTGTCGGTGGCGTGAGTATTGCACCTTATGCCAGTTTGAATTTGGGTGCCCATGTGCAAGATGACGCAATGGCGGTAGCGACGAATCGTCAATTGTTAAGCCCGTATCTACCCAGTGAACCGGTTTGGGTGAACCAGGTGCACGGTACCGATGTGATTGATGCCGCCACTAGCACCTGTTTGCAAAATGCAGATGCATCTTTTACCACTAAAGTGAATGTAGTCTGTGTAACCATGACGGCCGACTGCTTGCCGGTCTTGCTGTGTGATAAAAAGGGTAGTGTCGTTGCTGCGGTGCATGCCGGCTGGCGTGGGCTGTGCGATGGCGTGATTGAAGCCGCAGTGCAGAAAATGCAAGTGCCAGCTGATGAGGTATTGGTTTGGTTAGGTCCGGCCATAGGCCCTAATGCATTTGAAGTTGGTGGCGATGTGCGTGAGCAGTTTATTGCAAAAGATAGCCAGGCCGGTCAGGCATTTAAAATGCTGGAGCAGTCGCTATCTGGCGATAAATGGTTGGGTAACTTGTACTTGATTGCGCAGCAGCGCCTTAACCGTATTGGGGTGACTGCCATTTATGGTGCCGGCGAAAATGAAGATTTTTGTACCTACACAGATCAATCGCGCTTTTTCTCCTTTAGGCGCGATAATGTTACCGGACGTATGGCAAGCATGATTTGGTTGGAATCACATAGAGATGTGACAGCCGCTCAGTTATAATAGCGCTCTTTCATTATTGATCTAAAGTGTTGCATGAGCATTCCCGAGTTACCTATTCTTGCGTGGATTATTATCTCTAGCTTTACTGGCGGGGTGTTGAGCGTAGCTTTGGCAGCGTTGTTTGCACTTAATCTGCGCACGGCATGGATTCCTATGCTGGTCAGCTACGCGATTGGAGCGATGTTAGGTGCGGTGTTTTTAGAAATTCTTCCCCATGCTTTTCATGAAGCGAGTAGTATAGAAAGCATTTCTGCAACCCTGTTATTTGGGTTGCTATTGTTTTTTGTGCTGGAAAAACTGGTGATTTGGCGGCATTGCCATGGCGATCACTGCGAAGTGCATGCGATTCATACTGAGAAAGATTGCCCATTAACGCATCCGCAATCTGAAGCAACGGCGGGCAGCCATAAATATAAAGCAGTCACTGCTACAAAAACGCCATCATTAACGCAGGTGCACAGTCACTCGCATGCGCATCACCACGATAGTGGGCGCAGTGGCATGATGATTATGATAGGCGATACTTTTCATAATTTTGTGGATGGCGTTTTAATCGCTGCGGCATTTTTGGTAGACGTTAAATTGGGCGTAGTGACGGCGTTGGCCATTATTTCGCACGAAATCCCACAAGAAGTGGGCGACTTTTTAATCTTGCTGCACTCTGGGTACAGCAAGAAGCAGGCGCTGGTATTTAATTTGGTGTCTAGCCTGGCCACCTTGGTAGGTGGCTTGATTGCGTACTATGCGTTGCAATACGTGATGAGTTGGGTGCCTTATATTTTAGGTTTGGCGGCGGCCAGCATGCTGTATGTGGCAGTAGCGGATTTGATTCCTAGCCTGCATAAGCGTACAGAATTAAAAGCAACCATCAGTCAGGTGCTACTCATCGCTTTTGGCGTCAGTTCCATCTTCTGGGTGGGTTATCTCATCCATTGATTGTTTGCTTTGTTGATGGCGCCGATGTTTAACCCCGAGCAGCCACAGTAGCAGGGCGCAGGGCAGTAAGCCATAAAACACAAACGTGAGTACGCCGGCAGCGATTGATTTTTCAGTGGCTGCCATGAGCACCACAACATACATCCAAGCAATTGCAATAATATACATTCGAATTAATTTTTAAGATTTATAGGTTTTTATGACAATGAGTACTACAAGCAAAAACTCCACGCCTAAAGTAGGCTTTGTATCGTTAGGCTGCCCTAAGGCAGGCTCAGACGCAGAGCGTATTCTCACCCAATTACGTGCAGAAGGCTACGAAATTTCTGGCAGCTATGGCGAAGCGGATTTGGTGGTCGTTAATACCTGTGGTTTTATTGATAGTGCGGTTGAAGAATCGCTAGATGCGATTGGTGAGGCGATTAACAAAAACGGTAAAGTGATTGTCACTGGCTGTTTAGGAGCTAAAAAAGGCGTAGTTGAGGCCGCGCACCCTAGCGTACTGGCTGTTACAGGCCCACATGCGCTAGAAGAAGTGATGACCGCTGTGCATGCAAACCTGCCTAAACCGCATGAGCCATTTATTGATTTAGTGCCGCCACAAGGCGTTAGGCTGACACCTAAGCATTATGCTTATCTGAAAATTTCAGAAGGCTGTAACCACCGCTGTAGCTTCTGTATTATTCCTAGCATGCGTGGTGACTTAGTCAGCCGTCCAATTGGCGAAGTGCTGAATGAAGCTGAAAACCTGGTCAATGCCGGTGTTAGCGAGATTCTAGTAATTTCACAAGATACCTCAGCATATGGTGTAGATGTGAAATATCGCCCAGGTTTCTGGAACGGTCGTCCGGTTAAGACCCGTATGACAGAGTTAACACAAGCGTTAAGCGAACTGGGTGTATGGACACGTTTACACTATGTGTATCCATACCCACATGTGGATGAGGTGATCCCATTGATGGCGGATGGCCTGATTCTGCCGTATCTGGATGTGCCATTCCAGCACGCTAGTCCACGTATCTTGAAATCAATGAAACGTCCGGCAAGCAGTGAAAATAACTTGGCGCGTATCAAAGCTTGGCGTGAAATCTGCCCGGATATTACGATTCGCAGTACATTTATTGCTGGCTTCCCTGGCGAGACCGAAGATGACTTTAAACAGCTGCTAGACTTCATGGAAGAAGCGCAATTGGATAGAGTAGGCTGTTTTGCTTATTCCGCAGTAGATGGTGCCGCAGCTAATGCCTTGCCAGATCAAGTACCGGAAGAGGTTAAACAAGAACGCTTAAGCCGCTTTATGGAAGTGCAGGAGCGCATTAGTGCTGCTAAAGTACATGCCAAGATTGGCAGCATTCAAACCGTATTGGTGGATGAAATCGTGACGGATGTTGAAGGTAATATCGAGGCTATCGGCCGCACTAAAGCGGATGCACCAGAGATTGACGGTGTGGTTTACCTTGAAGATGCAGAAGGCTTGAACCCTGGTGACTTTGTTGAGGTGGAAATCTATAGTGCTGATGGCCACGATTTGCGCGGTGGGCCACCACGTAGCTAATCAACATGCAGCTAACCAACATGCAGCTAACTTAGTTGGCTGCTAGCTGAATAGGTCCTGCATGATAGGTGCAGGGCGTTCGCTGTCTGCACGCTCTTCCAGGAAGTCAAAGGTTAGTGGGCAGCGTGTCGGCTTCTTTGCGGCTTTGCGACGTTTAGGGGTGGTGGATTCTAAATCGATGAATGGGGTTTGGCTGACGCGGATGTAGCCTGATGCGTTTAGTTTTTGTTCAGTAGTTTCAAACAGGCTGAGTGGGTTATCTATATTTTGTAAGGTAACAACTTGCTTGCTCACCTTCAGCACGTTGTACATCACAAATTTGCTTGCGGTTTGTTTACCGTAAATTTCACCAGTATAAATAGCCACAATGCCTCCAACGCTCAATATCTGCGTATGGTATCGCTACAGTCACTGTTCTACAAGGTTTATTCTTTATTTTCTACGTAATTTGATGTGGGATTTAATCAGGTCCACCGCTTGATATCTGAATTTACTGCCGTCAGCATCTTTTACCCACATATGCAGTAATCCACCAAAGAATAAGTGCGTGTCCAAAGCCAGTGCGCGTGGTGTCAGTGCCGTGGCTAATAGGTTGAGTGACTGCGCACGCTCATAGGCGACTTCAATTTTCTCGACCAGACTAGAGCAGTTGTTCATGATTTGATGCAGCACTAATGCAAACTCATCGACATATTCGCACTTAATCATCATGATTTCGTAGATCTCGCGCATCTCCATATTGTCATTTAGCTCATGTATGGTACTGCACATACTTGCTTCAATTTGATCTAGCGGGTTTTGTGAGTTGTCGGCCGAAATTGCCAACGTGTCATCCATACGGTCAATCAGTGGTAAAAACACTTGCTCGCGTATGGCGTGGAAGATTTCTGTTTTGTTTTTAAAGTGCCAGTAAACAGCGCCGCGTGTGACATCGGCTTGTGAGGCAATATGCTCCAAGGTTGATCTGCTTACTCCGCGTGCGAGAAACACCGTGCGCGCCGCATCCACAATTTTTTGGCGGGTAAGTTCTGCATCTTCTTTGGTTTTTCTGACCATATTAATCTCACTGATAACACTTAATTTAAAACTCAATTGATTGCTATTTTAAATCAATTGGCCTTTACATACATTCCTGTTTGTATATAATATACATACAAATCTGTATGTAAGCAATAGCAGATGTCTTTTATTTTTAATAAAAACGTAGAATAATTAGTTAGTTATAACACAACCGTGGAGTTTTCAATGGCACATAAGACCGCAAGTCAGAATCAGCAGCATATTCAAATACAGTCGATTGGCGCACAAGCTGCGCATGCGAAGCGAACCTTGATGGCATCAGGAATGATGTTGGCGCTGATTGGCGTCTTGGTTGGTTCTATGCTGGCAGCTTGCAGTAAGCAAGAGAATGGCGGTCAGGCTCAGGGGGCGATGCCACCTATGCCGGTAGGTGTCATCACCATGGCGCCAGGTACTGTGCCATTGAGTGCAGAGGCTGTGGCACAGACTGAAGGCGCAAAAGAAGTGGAAATCAGACCGCGTGTTGGCGGCATTCTACTTAAAAAGCTATTTGAAGAAGGCGAGCCAGTCAAAGCTGGTCAAGCCATGTTTTTAATTGACCCTGTGCCTTATCAAATTGCATTAGCTAATGCAAAAGCACAGTTGGCCCAGCAAAAAGCACGTTTTGATCAAGCAAAGCGTGAATCACAACGTTTGCAGGCGTTAGTGGCAACGCAATCAGTTAGTCAGCGTGAGGCTGATAATGCGAATTCTGATAATGCATTAGCTACAGCGAGCTTGGCTCAATATGAAGCTGCAGTGCGTGAGGCTGAATTGAATTTATCTTATACCACCGTGACATCGCCATTGTCTGGGGTAGCGGGTCGATTTGAATTGTCTGAAGGTGCATTGGTAAGTGCTAATACTAGTTTATTAAGCACTGTTAGCCAAATCAGCCCAATCTGGGTGCGCTTTAGCTTATCTGATGCGGAGTTGGCGCAATTGGGCGGCCCATTAACGCAAAAAAGCGTGAAAGAGGTTAGATTGGTACTACCAAGCGGTGAAGAGTATGCCAAATCAGGCCAACTTAACTTTGCTGCTAGCGGTATTGACCCGCAATTAGGCACACAACAACTGCGTGCAACTTTTGATAATGCTGATAGACGCTTATTACCAGGCCAGTTTGCCAGAATCAGAGTGATTACCGGTCAAAAAGACGGTGTTTTCTTGGTGCCGCAGACTTCAGTATTAAATAGTGACCAAGGCCGATTTGTGTTTGTGGCTAATGAGAAAAATGAAGTGGTAGTTAAGCCAGTTGTGACAGGTAATTGGGTTGGTAAAAATTGGGTGATCTTAAGTGGCTTGGCAACGGGTGACAAAGTGATTACCGACAACATTATTAAACTGCGTCCAGGCGCGGTGGTAGCACCACATCCTGTGGGTGAGACTGTTGCTAGTGCAGCACCAGCAAAAAATGAATCAGC
>NZ_CAMLGS010000020.1 GCF_946479685.1 uncultured Methylotenera sp. | reverse complement strand
TAGGCCGCTGGAGCGGCTACAAAATGGGTATTCCACTGGAGCAAATGCCAGTATGGGACCCTGACCAACCATTAGGTGGCTTAACCGTAGAGCAAATCAAGAATGCCAAGATTTTGCTGTGGAAAGGGCATTGCGCTGTGCATCAAATGTTCCGCCTGCAAAATATTGAGCGATTCCGCGCCGAACATCCGGACGGCTTTGTGATTTCACACCCGGAAGCACCGTTTGAAGTGTGCCAGCACTCTGACTATGTGGGCTCTACCGAATATATTTTAAAAACCATCAGCGACGCACCGGCTAACACCAAATGGTTAGTAGGTACTGAGTTAAACCTAGTGAATCGCCTGGCTGAGCAAATGAAGCCGGAAGGTAAGCTGGTACAGTTTATGAGCCATGTGGTGTGCGAATGCTCAACCATGGCACGTATCGATCCACAGCACTTGGCATGGGTGCTAGAGAATTTGGTAGAAGGCAAAATCGTGAACCAGATTAAAGTACCGGCGCACGAAGCTGAACTAGCGAAATTGACTTTAGACCGCATGTTGGCGGCGTCTTAAGCCTGCATGCTCGTGCAAACAAACATCCTAGCGTAGCAATTTGCGTTGAGAGGTATTAAGTGACTTGCCCATTATGCAGCCCTACACCCCATGAAACCTTATGGTCAGATGACTTTTGCCGTGTAGTGCTGCTTAATGATACAGATTACCCAGCTTATTGCCGGGTAGAGTTACTGGCACACGTAAAAGAAATGTCCGACTTAGCGCCGCCAGACCGCGCACGCATGATGAAGGTGGTGTTTGCGGTAGAAACGGCTCTAAGAGCCGCGCTTAATCCAGACAAAATCAACTTAGCCAGCCTAGGTAATAAAACCCCGCACCTGCACTGGCACGTGATTCCACGCTTTGAGCATGACAAGCACTTTCCCAACTCACATTGGGGGCAAGCGGTGCGCGCAAGCAACCCATCAGCACTGAATACGCACACAAAACAAACACTGTCCGACCATATGCGCACTCTAATTGAATGTGCGCTTAAAGCAAGTTAATCTCTAGCGAGGTTAACCGTAAGTCAATCTAAAGCAAATTTACTTAGCAAAAATAGCACCCGCTAACAGTGCTAGTTTAAACCAGCAGGCGTTCTACCACTTTGCCGTTGATTAAATGGCTTTCTACAATTTCATCAATATCATCGTTATCAACAAAGGTGTACCACACCGCCTGCGGATACACCACCATCACCGGTCCATCATTGCAGCGATCCAGGCAACCAGCACGGTTAATACGCACCTTACCCGCGCCGTTCAGGTTGAGCTTTTTCACCCTAGATTTCATGTGATCAAAAGCCTGTTCTGCTCCATGATCCATACAGCAGGCGGCACCACCTTCGCGCTGGTTCAGGCAAAAAAATACGTGATATTGAAAATGGCTAGTCATAATGTTCTCTGCTTAATTCTTAGGCAACTACAAGGCTGCTAGGTGCAGGCCAAGCAAGGTTATATAGATTTTTCATCGCGGCCCAGCATCCGGAGTAAGTAGCTGCAAAGTCAGCCGAGGCTGAAAATAGCAACTTACTCTGTCGCCAGGCTCTCTTCCTTGGTGAAGGTCCAGGTTCTGGTGATGCTCAACACATCAATCTCTTTACGCACATCATCTGGAAAGCGCGCATAGGGTGCACCCAGCTCCACAATATGCTTAGCTGCGGCATCCAGTACTTTATGCCCGGAGCTACGGTTGACCTCTATTGATTCTATGCTGCCATCGGCCTTAATAGAGACTGTCATTTGCAGCTGGCCATAAAGCTTCAGGTTTTTTGCAGCTTCCGGGTAATTAAGATTACCTATCTTCTCCACCTTTTGGCGCCAGGCCTCTACATACAATGCATAGCGATACTCCTGCGCCCGACCACCCACAAATTTGCGTTTTGGTCGCTTCTGGTAGTCATCCTGCTGCTTGGAAATCAAGGCCTCCAGCCTATCCATCTCCAGCGCGGCTGCGGTCACATCTTGCAGGTTGATCTTTTTACTCGTGTTCTCCTGTGGCGCGGTCTCAACTTCAGTCGCACTCACTTTCTGTACTGGTTGTGATTCAACGCGGTGTGTAGCCTCCAGCTGGGTCATCAGTGCCTGCGCCTGCTTTTCCAGTGCAGCAACGTTTTTCTTCGATTGCCGCTCTTCCGTTGGCTGTTCTGCCGCCTTGGCTGTCTGTTTCGCGTTCACCACTGGTTTCAGCGTCACGTCCGCCTGCTGCTGTTTCAATGCTGGCAATGCGGTTTTCATTTGGCGATCTAGATCAGTATTGCCTCCGCGGTCTAAGTTGGCTTGCGCATACACCTCGGTATTTTGTGGTTTAGCCTTGGTTTTTGTGTTCACCAGCATCACTTCCAGCACTGGTAACTGGTCGCGAAACTTTTTCAGCTCAGGCTCAAAATGAATAGTCAGAATTACCGCATGTATAAGCAAAGAGATAGTCAACGCAATAGACATTACACTCATTGTTTTAATTTTTACAATGAGTGTAGACCATGGATTCAATGCTGCGAGTTGCTGGCTCAAATGCTTACACTTCTTTTAACGCGTCTAGTAACTTTTGATGGATGCCACCAAAACCACCATTGCTCATGATTAACACATGATCTCCCGCAACGGCCGCCTGCTTAATCGCTTGGATCAACTGCGTCAGGTCGTCATGTACTTGGGTTTTATGGGCGATAGGCGCAAGTGCCGCACCCGCATCCCAACCCAAATTGGCTTGATAGCAAAACACCAAATCAGCCTGCGCCAAGCTAGCGGGTAGGGCGTTCTTCATGACACCCAGCTTCATGGTATTTGAGCGCGGCTCCAATACCGCCAAGATACGGGCTGCACCTACTTTGGCGCGCAAGCCGGCAATAGTGGTCTCAATGGCGGTAGGGTGATGTGCAAAATCATCATACACCACCACACCGCGGCTCTCGCCACGCACTTCCATGCGGCGCTTCACGTTTTTAAACTCGCTCAATGCGGCGATGCTCACCTCAACCGCAACGCCTGCGTGACGTGCTGCCGCAATGCTTGCCAGCGCATTCATGCGGTTATGCTCACCTAACAAGCCCCATGCCACATGGCCTTGCATTTGACCTTTATAAACCACATCAAAGCTACCGTCACCTTGTGCGTTAGTGGCCTGCCAGTCATCATCGGTGCCAAACTTCTCCACCGGAGTCCAGCAGCCTTTATCCAGCACGCGCTGCAGGCTGCTTTCTTTACCGTTAGCAACTACCAGGCCTTGCTGTGGCACTGTTCTAACTAAATGATGGAACTGCTTTTCAATCGCATTCAAATCATCAAAAATGTCGGCATGGTCAAACTCCAGATTGTTCAATACAGCCGTACGCGGGCGGTAGTGCACAAACTTGGAACGCTTATCGAAGAAGGCGGTATCGTACTCATCTGCTTCAATCACGAAGAATGGCGATACACTGTTTTTGTCTTGCACTGGCGTTTGTGGCAAACGTGCAGATACTGAGAAGTTCTCAGGCACGCCACCGATTAAAAAGCCTGGTGCCAAACCTGCATACTCCAATATCCACGCCAGCATAGAGCTGGTTGTGGTTTTGCCGTGCGTACCAGCTACAGCCAGCACCCACTTACCTTGCAGCACGTTCTCTGCCAGCCACTGCGGGCCTGAAATGTAAGGCAAGCCACGATTAAGAATTTCTTCCATCAAGGGGTTGCCGCGCGACACAACATTACCAATCACGTAAATATCCGGATTAAGCACGGTTTGCGACGGATCAAAACCTTCAATCAACTCCACCCCTTGCGCCTCAAGCTGTGTGCTCATCGGCGGATAAACATTAGCGTCGCAGCCCGTGACTTTGTGTCCTGCAGCCTTAGCCAGCACCGCAATGCCGCCCATGAATGTGCCGCAGATACCTAATATATGAATATGCATGTTTTATGTTCTATAGGGTTCTTCATTAAATTCTTTTAGATAGGCTTCTTTATCTCGGCGCAAAAGGTTTTTTGCACTTTGCTTATTTAACAACTTGATTTTAGGTTCAAAAAAACCCTTAACACTTGCTTCCACCCAGAAATACTCACCTTGATTATTTTTACATACTCTATCTAACCTAACATCATTAAGATTTCCTTTAATGTATTGAGGTGTATCCCAATCTAACAATATTGCTGAATTATTCGCATCAAAAGAATATCTTTCTTCTTTGTTAGATAATTTTAATGTTTTGTATAAATTATCTGCTAACAAGATATAGCGATTTAGTCTTGGACGATTGATTGCAAACTCATACACAAGAGTAAATAAAACTAATGGGATAAGAAAACGGCTAATGTTTGTCTTATCGATATAAATTAAAAGTGCGAATATTGGTAAAAAAACAACCAAATTAAATGCAATATTTTTCTTCCTTCTTTCTTTTCTCTTTGAGATTGGTGTCTTACCAATATTTGAAGCCAGTCCGTAAATAACTGCTAAATAAAGGAAGAAAAATACAAATCCAACTAAAAAGCTTCCGGCAGTTAATCTGTCATACATTATTTACCCCAGATTCGGCGCTAGCCATCTTTCTAAATACTCTTTGGTTAAGCCTCTACGCGTTGCCATGTCCTGTAGCTGGTCTGCGCCTATTTTATCCACACTGAAATATTTACTTTCCGGATGCGCAAAATAGAAGCCTGACACCGCTGCACCCGGTGACATCGCGAATGACTCGGTCAGCTCCATGCCGATAGCCTCGGCCTGCAGCAACTTGAACATTTCCGGTTTTACCGTATGGTCTGGGCAGGCAGGGTAGCCCGGTGCAGGACGTATGCCTTGGTACTGCTCTTTAATCAAACCTTCTTTGCTGACGTTTTCATTTGGCGCATAGCCCCAGAAATCTACACGCACACGCTCATGCATGTACTCGGCAAACGCCTCGGCCAGCCTATCGGCCAAGGCTTTGAGCATAATGCTGCTGTAGTCGTCATGCGCTGCCTCAAAGCGTTGCTCGTGCTTTTCTATACCCAAACCAGCAGTCACGGCAAACAGGCCGATGTAATCTGGCGTGCCTTTAGGTGCGATAAAATCGGCCAGACATTGGTTAGGGCGGGCAATGCCATCTATCACCGGTTTCACGGTTTGCTGACGCATGCCGTAGTAGGTGAAGGCAATATTGCTGCGCGATTCATCGGTGTAGATTTCAATATCGTCATCACCCACACGATTAGCCGGATGCAGTGCCACCACGCCATTGGCAGTGAGCCAGCGCCCATCGATGATTTTTTTCAGCATTAGCTGTGCTTCATTAAACAGCTTGGTAGCGGCATCGCCTACTACCTCGTCTGTCAAAATAGCAGGGTAGAAACCAGCCAAGTCCCAAGTCTGGAAGAACGGCGTCCAGTCTATGTATTGGGCAATGATGCTCAAGTCTGTGTTTTTAATCTCGCGGCGGCCGATAAACTTAGGCTTAACCGGTGCATCTGCTCCTGCAAATGACAAGTCAGCTTTATTGGCTCGCGCCTCAGCAATCGTGAGCATAGGCGTGCCTTTTTTATTGGCATGCTGGGTGCGCGCTTTTTCGTAATCGGCCTGAATTTCAGCTAAATAAGCACCGCGTGTTTCTGGCGTGAGCAGGTTCTGCATCACAGTAACCGAGCGCGATGCATCCGCCACATAGACGATAGGGCCGTCATAATGCGGAGCGATTTTTACTGCGGTATGCGCACGTGAGGTAGTCGCGCCGCCAATCAGCAACGGCATTTTCTGTTCACTAAAATACGGATCACGCTGCATTTCACGCGCCACATGTGCCATTTCTTCCAGTGACGGCGTAATCAGGCCGGACAAACCGATGATGTCAGCATTTTCCGCTTTCGCCATGGCGAGAATCTCAGAGGCGGGCACCATCACACCCATGTTCACTACCTCAAAGTTATTACATTGCAGCACCACGGACACGATATTTTTGCCGATATCATGTACATCGCCTTTTACCGTAGCAATCACCATCTTGCCTTTAGGCTTAGCCACAATACCAGTACGTGCTTCGTCAGCAGCTTTTTCCGCCTCAATGAACGGAATCAGGTGCGCTACCGCCTGTTTCATCACACGTGCGGATTTCACCACTTGCGGCAGGAACATCTTGCCCTGGCCGAACAAATCACCGACCACGTTCATGCCATCCATGAGCGGGCCTTCAATCACGTTAATTGGCCTGCCGCCAGCCGCAGCCACGTTTTGCCGCGCTTCTTCGGTGTCTTCTACAATAAACTCGGTAATACCATGCACCATGGCGTGGCTCAGGCGCTTCTCAACCGGCACCGGATTTTCTGGCGTACCGCGCCACTCCAGCGTCGCCGCCTCTTTTTTGCCGCCAGCCACCAATGTGCTGGCAATCTCAATCATGCGCTCGGTAGCAGCTAATGGGTTATTGGGGTCCACCACACGGTTAAGCACCACGTCTTCTACGCGCTCTTTGAGCTCCGCAGGCAAATCGTCATACACGCCCATCATGCCGGCATTGACGATACCCATGGTCATACCTGCTTTGATGGCATGGTATAAAAATACGGTGTGAATCGCTTCACGTGCAGGGTCATTGCCCCTAAAGCTGAAGCTCACATTAGACACGCCGCCAGAAATTTTGGCATAAGGCAGATGCTGCTTAATCCAGTGCGTAGCGTTGATAAAGTCCACCGCATAGTTGTTATGCTCTTCAATACCGGTGGCAATGGCGAAAATATTCGGGTCGAAAATAATATCTTCCGGCGGGAAATCCAGCGCTTGCACCAGTAAATCATAAGCACGCTTGCAAATCTCGATCTTGCGCTCAAAAGTATCAGCCTGACCTTTTTCATCAAACGCCATCACAATCGCAGCCGCACCATAGCGTTTGCATAAAGTTGCCTGACGTATAAATTCTTCTTCGCCTTCTTTCAGGGAGATAGAGTTAACCACCGCCTTACCTTGCACACATTTTAAGCCAGCCTCAATCACGCTCCATTTTGAAGAGTCGATCATGATAGGCACGCGTGCGATATCCGGCTCAGACGCAACCAGATTCAGGAAGTGCGTCATGGCTTTAATCGCATCCAACATGCCTTCGTCCATGTTGATGTCAATCACCTGGGCGCCGTTTTCTACTTGCTGGCGCGCCACGGTCAGCGCTTCATCGTACTGCTCGTTGATAATCAAGCGTGCAAAGGCTTTTGAGCCGGTAACGTTGGTACGCTCACCCACGTTCACAAACAGTGAACTGTCATCAATCACAAATGGCTCTAAGCCAGACAACTTCAAAGTACGCGGCAATACCGGAACCTGGCGTGGCGGTAAGTCTTTAATTTCGTTGTAAATGGCATTGATATGCGCTGGCGTAGTGCCACAGCAGCCGCCAGCGATGTTCAGGAAGTTGCTCTGTGCGAACTCTTTAACCAAACTGGAGGTAACATCAGGCGTTTCATCAAAGCCAGTGTCGCTCATCGGGTTAGGCAAACCAGCGTTAGGGTAGATACACACAAAAGTATCAGCAATTGAAGACAGCTCTTCTACATACGGACGCATCAAGGTAGCGCCCAATGCGCAATTTAGGCCGATGGTAAGTGGCTTGGCGTGGCGTACGGAGTTCCAGAAAGCGGTCACTGTTTGCCCAGACAGAATACGGCCTGAGGCATCCGTCACCGTACCGGAAATCATAATGGGCAGGGTATAACCCACCTCTTCAAAGAACGCATCAATCGCGAACAATGCGGCTTTACAGTTGAGCGTATCAAAAATGGTTTCCACCATTAAGATATCTGCGCCACCTTCAACCAGCGCACGCGTTTGCTCCAAGTAAGCGCTTACTAATTGGTCAAAATTCACGTTACGCGCAGCAGGGTCGTTCACATCCGGCGAGATAGAGGCAGTTTTAGGAGTAGGTCCTAACGCGCCGGCCACAAAGCGAGGTTTATCTGGCGTGCTATATTTCACACAGGCGGCTTTCGCCAGCTTGGCGGCCTCTACGTTCATTTCATACACCAGATGCGCCATGTGGTAGTCATCTTGCGCCACCGCTGTGGCACCAAAGGTGTTGGTTTCAATGATATCGGCGCCCGCCGCTAGGTACTTTTCGTGAATCTCCTGAATAATGTCAGGCTGGGTCAAGGTCAATAATTCATTATTGCCTTTTACAAACAACTCGCGCTCACCGGCAGGTGCTTTAAAATCAACAAAGCGCTCGCCGCGATAGTCCGCCTCGGTCAGCTTATATTGCTGAATCATGGTACCCATTGCACCATCCAAAATCAGGATGCGTTGTGCTAATAGAGCGCGTAATTGGGTTTCTATCGGAGAGGGTGTTAATTGAGCCATGAAAATCAGTCGTTAAAATTTTCTCAATTTTATCATGCAAGTAACTGGTTGCTGTAGCTAGTTCTTACTATCTAACGCTCTATACCATCTAATGCCTTATGCTATCCAATGTTACAGTGCAGTGTTGTTCAGCACCTGTCTAGGCATCACCACGTCTATATTGCACAGCCTCGGCGATATGGGCAGACTTGATATCCGCATCCCCAGCTAAATCGGCAATACTGCGCGCCACCTTTAAAATGCGGTGATAAGCACGTGCGGATAGGTTAAGTCGCGATATCGCGGTTTTAAGTAAGGCTGATCCCTTTTCATCAGGCTGACAATACTGATCTATTTCCGCACTACCCAGAGCGAAGTTAGCTTTACCCTGCCGCAGCAGTTGCAGGTCACGCGCTTTTTCAACCCGGCTACGAATAGCCTCACTGCTTTCCGCATTTGCCGCGCTGGTAAGCTCATCTTCTTTTAAGGCCGAAACTTCTATGTGCAAATCAATTCTATCCAGCAATGGGCCGGAAATTTTTCCTTTATAACGCGCAACCTGATCCGGCGTGCAGCGGCATTTATTATTGAAATGCCCCAAATATCCGCAGGGGCAGGGGTTCATCGCCGCAATTAATTGGAATTGTGCGGGAAAATCAGCCTGCCGTGCCGCACGCGAAATCGTGATATGGCCGCTTTCCAAAGGCTCACGTAGCACTTCCAGCACTTTGCGGTCGAACTCTGGCAGTTCATCTAAAAATAAAACGCCCCGATGTGCCAATGAAATTTCACCCGGGCGCGGCACGCCACCGCCACCCACCAAGGCCACACCAGAAGCCGTGTGATGGGGAGAACGAAATGGACGCCGCTTCCAATGCTCAACTTTATATCGACCATTCAGCGACTGTAGCGCAGCGGATTCTAGCGCCTCGTCTTCTGCCATGCTGGGCAAAATGCCAGCGAAACGGCTGGCCAGCATACTCTTACCGGTACCCGGTGGGCCGCTCATCAGGACGCTATGACCACCCGCCGCCGCAATCTCTAGGGCACGTTTAGGGCCAGATTGCCCTTTAACCTCACTAAAATCTGGGTAAATAATGGGTTGGGTCTGACGTTGCTCATCCATCTGCACCAATAAGGTGCGGCCGCTTAAATGCGCGCACACTTCTAGTAAATTCTTTGCAGGATAGATGACAGCATCGTTCACCAATGCGGCTTCTAGCGCGCTGTCGGTAGGCAGAATAAAAGCGCGCCCACTCTGGTATGACTTATAAGTCATGGCTAATGCACCACGCACCGGGCGCAGTTCGCCGGTTAACGCTAACTCACCCGCAAACTCATATTGAGATAACGCTGCGGCTGGAATCTGCCCGCTTGCTGCTAATATGCCTAGCGCGATAGGCAAATCATAACGTCCACTCTCTTTGGGCAAGTCTGCTGGTGCCAGATTCACCGTAATGCGTCGTGCGGGAAACTCAAACTGGGCTGTCTGCAAGGCAGCACGCACGCGGTCTTTACTCTCTTTCACCTCAGCTTCAGGCAAGCCGACTATTGTAAAGCTAGGCAAACCATTGGCCAGATGCACCTCCACCACAACCTGCGGTGCATCCATGCCGGTAAGTGCGCGACTATACAATACGGCTAGGCTCATATCGCTTATTTTCCTTCTAGTTCAGCCAGCCTTGCTTCCAGTGCCTCCAGCTTGGCACGCGTGTTACGCAGCACCTCCGCCTGCACTTCAAACTCCTCACGCGTCACAAGCTCCATTTTGGTGAATGCGCCCTTTAATAGTGCATTTAGGTTTTTCTCCACATCCGCCAAAGGTGAGGTTGCCATTACCTCTTTGATTTTATTGGATATTTCATTAATTTTATGCGTATCTAACATATTAAATTCCTTAGTAATAAAGTCTAGTTTAGCAGATTATTTACCAGCGTCACATAAACTACACAATCACACTGTTTAATATCACATTGATTTTAAACGATTTTATTATTGGCACGGCAATTGCTTAATCAAAATCGTGGAATTTTTAGAAATCACTTTTTTTAACTTGGAGTTAATAGCATGCGTAAATCAATACTAACACTAGCTGTTTTAAGTACTCTCGCTTTACCTACATTCGTTTCAGCAGCAGAAGAACCTGCGGCAGATGCGGCTAAAGCACCTGAATCTGCTTGGTCATTAACATCAAACGTTGGCTTTGTTTCAGATTACTACGCACGTGGTATTTCACAAAACTGGCACAAACCTGCATTACAAGGTGGTTTTGACGTAGCTCACTCAAGCGGCTTTTATGCTGGCGTTTGGGGTTCAAGCATTACACCAAACACATTCCCAGACGCGACTGTAGAAGTAGATGCATACGCTGGCTACAACGGTACTATCCCTGCAGTTGAAGGTTTAGGCTACACCGTAGGTGCGATCGGTTACTTCTATCCAGGTGGTAGCTGGAAAAAATATAGAGCATCAAATGCAGTAAACCCTAATGACAAATTAACACCGCACGGTGGTCGCTGGGATACTTATGAGGCTAACTTTGGCTTGTCATACAAATGGCTAAGCGCTAAAGCTTCTGTGACATTGGGCGACTGGTTTGGCGCTGAGAAGAAAACAGGTTGGGATGGCGGCACTAGCGGCACTACTTACCTTGAATTGAACGCGGCTTACCCATTGCCATGGGAAGGCTTGACCTTGGTTGGCCATATCGGTCATTTGAATGTAGCGGGTAAACTAAACTTAGCTTACGCAGACGGTAACGGTAACTTACCAAGTACTTCTATTTCTAATGAAACCAACCCTGATTATACCGACTGGAAAATTGGTTTGAGCAAAGCATTTAAAGTAGCTAACTCTGATGGCTGGAATGCTGGCGTGTACTGGGTAGAGTCAAACAATGATGATTACTGGGGTAACAGAGGCTACGGCGGCACAAGCTTTAACGGCAAAGGCACCTCGACCAAAGCACAAAGTAAAGATCTAAATGAAGGACGCCTGATTGTAACAGTAGGTCGCACGTTCTAAATTTATCAGTAGAATAACGGGCGTAGCGCCCGTTATTGTTCTTAACAACTAAGGAGACATACATGAAATTTGTATCCGCAATTATCAAGCCGTTCAAGCTTGACGAAGTGCGCGAGGCACTTTCAATTATCGGTGTGCAGGGTATTACTGTAACCGAAGTGAAAGGTTTTGGACGCCAAAAAGGCCACACTGAGCTGTATCGTGGCGCTGAGTACGTAGTAGACTTTTTACCAAAAGTTAAACTAGAAGTTGCGATTAAAGACGAGTTACTAGACCAAGTGGTAGATGCAATTGAAAAATCTGCAGCTACAGGTAAGATTGGTGACGGTAAGATTTTTATCTTTAATCTGGAAGAAGTCTACCGTATTCGTACCGGTGAAACCGGTGTAGAAGCTCTATAAGGGGATCAATAATGAAGAAACTACTCTCGATGTTCGCGTTAGTTACCATGCTGGGCTTAGGCTTCACAGGTAACACATACGCAGAAGATGCTGCACCAGTGGCTGCTGAAGCCGCGACTGCAGTAGCGCCAGCTGCCGAAGCAGCTGCTGCAGCAGTTGCACCTGCTGCGACAGAAGTTGCTCCGGCAGCTGCGCCTGCACCAGTTCCAAACAAAGGTGATACGGCATGGATGTTAATTGCAACTGTATTGGTAGCTTTAATGGTAATTCCTGGCTTGGCATTATTTTACGGCGGCTTAGTGCGCCAAAAAAATATGCTGTCTGTATTGATGCAAGTATTCATGATTTTCTCACTGATGGCAGTATTGTGGGCGATTTATGGTTACAGCATGGCATTTACAGGTGGCAGCCCGTACTTTGGCGGCTTGAGCAAAGCATTCTTGGCTGGCGTTACTCCTGATTCATTAGGCGCAACATTCAGCAAAGGTACTTACATCCCTGAACTTGTGTTCGTTGCATTCCAACTAACTTTTGCTGCAATTACTCCAGCATTGATCGTTGGTGCATTTGCTGAGCGTATGAAATTCTCTGCAATCTTGGCATTCATGGTGTTGTGGTTCACATTCTCTTACTTGCCATTAGCACACATGGTTTGGTACTGGGATGGTCCTGATGCGATCACTACTGCTGCTTCATTAGAAACTGTAGTAGCTAACGCAGGCTGGTTATGGGCTAAAGGTGCATTAGACTTTGCAGGCGGTACAGTAGTACATATCAACGCTGGTGTTGCTGGCTTAGTTGGTGCCATCATGGTTGGTAAACGTATCGGTTACGGTAAAGAAGCAATGACTCCTCATAGCTTAACTTTAACCATGGTTGGTGCAGCGTTACTATGGATTGGCTGGTTTGGTTTCAACGCAGGTTCTAACCTTGAAGCTAACGGTTATGCAGCACTTGCTTTAGTCAACACATTCATTGCAACTGGTGCAGCAACATTGTCTTGGACATTCTCTGAGTGGATGCTTAAAGGCAAACCATCAATGTTAGGTGCAGTATCTGGTGCGGTAGCAGGTTTAGTAGCAATTACCCCAGCTTGCGGTTTCGTAGGCCCAATGGGTGCAATCGTGATCGGCTTGTTAGTATCTCCAATCTGCTACTTCATGGTGGCTAAAGTGAAATACGTACTAGGTTACGATGACGCATTAGATGTATTCGGTATCCACGCAATCGGTGGTGTATTCGGTGCATTGGCTACTGGTGTATTTGTTAACCCAGCACTAGGTGGCGTAGGTGTAGTTGATTACGTAGCAAACGGCGTAGCTGCTTACGACTTTGGTGCACAAATGACTGCGCAAGTTTATGCAGTAGTAACTGCAATCGTGTTATCAGCAGTGGTTTCATTCATTGCGTTCAAGATTGTAGACGTACTGATTGGCTTACGTGTAAGCGAAGAAGCTGAACGTGAAGGCTTAGATACAAGCCAACACGGTGAGCGTGCATACCACAGCTAGTAGTAGATAGCGGTAAAGCAAAGGGGCGCAAATGCGCCCCTTTTTTTATGCCTGTTACAGACAATGTTAATCAGTGTTTAAGCTAATCACATTACAAACTATTATGTAGCTTTAGCTACTACTGAGCTCTATTATTATGATCAGCTCTATACTTGCGTCAAAAATTACCTAGACTTATTTGGCTTTGGTTTCCATGTACGGTCTTTTACCCAGGAACTGAGTTTTTAACGCATCGTGTTGATGCGATGCTTCTTCATCCACTGGTGTACTTGCCTTATTGCTATCTGCGGCCTGTACCTCTGCCTGCTGTACTTGCGTAGTGCTGCTTTGCTCTTTGCCTTCATCTGCACTTGCATTAACACTGACTGCCAGACCTAAAGCGTACATAAATAACACGAATAACTTCATCATTGTTCCTAACTCTTGTTTAAAGTTGACAATAGCCCCTCAAGCACTTAAAGCTTGATTGCGCGCTCAAAATCGGTGATAGAGAGAGGGGTATTAGTAGCATGGATGTAAGCGCACTGAGGCACGCCTACACCATACTAAGTTTGGATTACTTCCAGCCACCGCCTAGTGCACGGTATAGATTCACCATGGCACTAATCTGTTTCTGTTTGGTTTCAATCAGCTCGCTTTTTGCTTCCAACGCTTCACGCTGGGTGAGCAAAATCTCTAAATACTCTGCGCGAGCAGACTTAAAGAGCTGATTTGCCACTTCTACAGATTCGGTTAAAGCCTGTACCTGTGTCGTTTTTAATTGGTAATTTTTTTCTAAATTATCAATGTTAGACAATTGGTTAGCGACCTCACCATAGGCGTTGATAATGGTCTTCTCGTAGTCATAAGCAGCCTGTATTTGTGTTGCATTTGCATTCTTATATACTGCGGTAATCGCATTACGGTTCACCAGTGGCGCCATCATATCGCCCGCCAATGAGTACATTAAAGACTCTGGCGTGTTGAGTAAGTACCTAGGGTTAAAGGCTTGGAAGCCCACCCCGGCACGAATCGCGAATGATGGGTAGAAGTTCGCCTTAGCCACTTGAATATTCAAGTCTGCGGCCGCTAACTCAAGCTCGGCCTTTCTGATATCAGGACGGTTTTCCAGCAGCTGCGCTGGTACGCCTGCCTGAATCATCTTAGGCTTAATCTCCATAAAGCCAGCACTTGCCCTTTGAATCGGCTGCGGCGTTCTACCCAGCAAGAAATTAATGCGATTCTCCAACTCAACTTGCTGCTGTTTAATCACATACTGCCTGCTTTGGTTTTTCTTCACTTCCGCTTCAAAACGCTTCACCGCCAGCGAGGTTGCTCTGGCGTACTGTTTCAGCTCTTTGGTCACTTCTAGCGCATTTTGCTGGATCTTAATGTTCTGCTCTAAGTTATCCAGCTGGTTATCCAGCGCAATCAGTTCGTAATAGGCGTTGGCAATTTCTGCCACCAGATTGGTCACCAAGAAGTTCTTACCTTCAATCGAGGCCATGTACTCCATGCCTGCGACTTTGGTGGCGTTTCTCAGTTTCTTCCAAACGTCTAATTCCCATGAAGAATACAAACCAAACTGATAGTTAGGTAACGGGTCTGGAAAAGCCTTGCCTTCTTTAATTTCCAGACTTTCCTCTACCGCACCATTACGCGTAAAGCGGCCAACTTTCTCCACCTCGGCACCTGCACCAAAGCTTACAAACGGCAGATACTCACCGCGACGTGCCTGAATCTCATTCTTGGCCATGCTAATACGCTGCGCCATGATATTCACTTCTTTGTTGTTCGCAAGTGCAGTGTCTATCAACGCCGGCAAGTAAGCATCGTCAAAAAAGTCTTTCCAGTTCACATTGGCCGTATTTTCGGTGCTCTGGCCCTGATTATTAAATTGCTCAGGAAGCTTAGTGTCCGCCTTTTTCGTTGTTAATAAAGGGATGGAACACGCCTGCATCGAGAGGGCTAACGCCCCCGCGACCGCTAATCGGATATACATAGGTTTATTTGTCATCATCTTTATCTTCATCTTTATTGTAGTGATATAGCTCTGTAAGAGGTTTGAACTCTTCATTTTTAATCAATGATTTACCTTCTTCTATTTTCGCAAAGATATAGTAAAGACCAGGAATCAAGATCACGCCAAAAACAGTACCAAACAACATACCACCCAACGCCGAGCTACCGATAGTGCGGTTACCCACAGCACCAGCACCCGTCGCCACCACCAATGGAATCAAGCCTGCAATAAATGCAAACGAGGTCATCAGAATCGGACGGAAACGCGCTCTAGCGCCTTCAATCGCCGCTTCAGCTACCGACATGCCTTGCTCGTGTTTTTGTACTGCAAACTCTACAATCAACACGGCGTTCTTACCCAGCAAGCCCACCAGCATCACCAGCCCTAGCTGTGCATAAACGTCATTGGCAAGACCCAGTGTTTTCAGCAGGAAGAACGTACCGAACACACCTGCCGGCAATGACAGAATCACCGCTAACGGTAGCAGGAAGCTTTCATATTGCGCTGCCAATACCATGTATACGAAGATCAACACCACGGCAAAAATAATCATCGCCTCATTACCACGCTTGGCCTCATCAAAAGATAGACCTTCCCAACCGATGTCATAGCCTTGCGGTAAGCTAGCAGCAGCTACTTCCTGCACCGCTTTAATCGCATCATCCGTGGTGTAGCCTTTAGCTGGCGTAGCACGAATCGTGGCTGAGTTATACAAGTTGTAACGGGTAATCTCGTTTGGACCTTGTATTTTCTTCATTTTCATAAAAGATGAGTAAGGCACCATTTCGCCGTCTTCATTTTTCACGTAATAGTTCAAAATATCACTAGGATATCTACGGAACTCAGGGCCAGACTGCGTGTACACGCGGAAGAAGTTATTGAAGCGGATAAAGCCCTGCTCAAAGGTACTACCAATCAAGATATTGAGGTTATCCATCGCCTTACCAATAGACACGCCTTTTTGCATGGCGGCTTTGTTGTCGATATCTAACTCATATTGCGGGTAATTCGCGGCATAGAACGTGAACAAGCCGGTCAGCTCTTTACGCTTGCCTAATTCCGCCATAAAGTCCTGATTGATCTTGTCAAACTCGTGGTAGTCCGTGCCATTGGTTTTATCCAGCAAACGCAATGCCAGACCAGAAGCTGCACCATAACCAGGCACCGCAGGTGGCTCAAAGAACTCGACGATAGCACCAAAGTTTTTGGTTTTCTCTTCCAGCTCTTCGATAATCTGCTGCACAGACTTATCGCGTTTTGACCAGTCCTTCAAGTTAATCAGACAAGTACCCGCATTCGAACCACGACCTTCGGTCAGAATCTCATAACCCGCCAACGCAGACACAGACTCAATGCCTTCAATTTTCTTGGCCTCTACCTGTAACGCACGCGCTACCTTGTTGGTGGCTTCTAGCGTAGTGCCAGGCGGCGTTTGAATAATGGCGTAAATCTGCCCTTGGTCTTCGCCCGGAATAAAGCCGGCAGGCAGGGTTTTGTTGATGGTAAAGGTCGCAAACGAGAAGCCTACCAACGCTAAAATCGTCACCACTCTTAAGGTCACAATCTTGCTTAAGAAGTTGGTATAGCGCCCGGTCAGCTTTTCAAACAAGCGGTTAAACACATCGATAAAGTAACCAATCGGTGTTTTTCTTTTCACGTGGCCATGATGGTTTTTCAGCAGCATCGCGCACAACACTGGGGTCAATGACAACGCCACTACACCAGAAATCACGATAGACGCCGCCATAGTGATAGAGAACTGACGGTAGAACACGCCCACCGGCCCGGTCATAAAGGCCACTGGCACAAACACCGCGGTCATCACCAAGGTGATCGCCACGATCGCACCGCCAATTTCACCCAATACTTGCTGCGTCGCTTTGTACGGACTCAACTCAGCGTTTTCTTCCATCTTGGCATGCACTGCCTCAACCACCACGATGGCGTTATCCACCACAATACCAATCGCTAACACCAGTGCAAACAAGGTAATGAGGTTAATGGTAATGCCAAAGATTTGCATACAGAAGAATGTACCAATCAAGGATACCGGCACCGCCAAGATAGGGATCAGGGTAGAGCGCCAATCCCCAAGGAACACAAACACAACCAATGCCACCAAGATAAATGCTTCTATCAGGGTGTGCAGCACTTTATCAATCGATGCATCCAGGAATTTAGAAACGTCATAGTCAATTTCATATTCCATGCCAGCAGGGAAGGTGCCTTTGAGCTCCTGCATTTTCTCCTTAACTTGCTCAATCACCTCACTCGCATTACTGCCATAGTTCTGTTTCAGAATAATCGCAGAAGATGGATAGCCATCTTTATTGGAGTAAATATCAAAGAACTCACTGCCTAATTCCACCTTGGCAATGTCTTTTAGTTTTAGGATTTCACCGTCAGAGTTTGCACGGATAATAATGTCTTCATACTGCTCAGGCTTGTTGTAACGGCCTTGGTAAACCAACACGTACTCTTTTGATTGCGCAGCAATACCTGAGCTTTGGCCCAAACGACCGGGACGGCCGATGATGCTTTGCTCGTTCATCGCCTTCATGACTTCTTCAACCGAGACTTTATACGCACGCATGCGGTCTGGGTTCAGCCAAATACGCATCGCATACTGACGGCTACCCAAAATTTTCGCACTGGCAATACCGTTTACACGCTGTATCTCAGGAATCAGGTTTACGTTAGCGTAGTTATACAAAAACTTCTCGTCAGCATTTTTATCTTTACTGAACAAGTTAATGTACATCAGCATACTAGGCTGCACACGCTCAACCACCACGCCCTCTAACTGCACCAACTCAGGCAGACGGCTCATCACCTGGTCCAGACGGGTTTTTACGTTAATCATCGCCTGGTTCGGGTCAGTACCCAAGCCAAAAATCACCTGGATGGTGGCTTCGCCCGCACTGGTCGCGTCTGACACAATATATTTCATGCCAGGCACACCGTTGATGGCGCGCTCAATGGTAATCAGTGAGGACTGCACCAACACGTCGGCACTCGCGCCTGGGTAGGCTAACGATACAATCACGCGCGGTGGCGCAATATCAGGGAACTGCGAAGTAGGAAGCGTCCGAATCGACAAAAATCCTAGAAAGACAATAATCAGCGACAGCACGATGGCCATCACTGGTCTTTTGATAAATATATTAAACATATAGGGTCTCTTCTTTCACTATTCCGCGTGAAGTTCTAATTGTGAAAGTACTTTGTCAGGCGCTACAAAGTTAACGCCGATTTTTTGGCCGTTATGTACTTTGCGCAAACCCTCGATCAAGACCTTGTCGTCATCTTTCAAGCCGCTTTTAATCACAAACACGTGTGGTAATTCAGCTGCGATAGTCACCAGTCGTTGCTCCAGCTTGTTCTCTTTGTTCACTACATAAACATAGGTTTTATCCAATATTTCAAAGGTAGCTTTTTGTGGAATCAGCATCGCATTTTTGTATGGGATATCAATCAGGATATTGCCGGTCTCGCCATGACGCAGAATCTGGTTAGGGTTAGCAAATACAGCCCTGAACTCGATGTTACCAGTCTTGTTATCAAAGTCTGCTTCTATGGTTTCGATCACGCCTGGTTGATCAAAGATTTCACCGTTAGCCATTTTCAACTTAACGTTTACTGGCGTTTTTGTGGTTTTAGCAATCTTGTAATCTAGGTACTCAGACTCTGGCACATTGAAGTAAACCCACATTTTGCTGATGTCGGACAAGGTGGTTAATAATTCACCTTCATCTACCAAGCTGCCGTTACGCACATTGAAATGGTCCATCACACCGTTAAATGGCGCGTTGATATCGGTAAAATTCAAATGTGTTTGTGCCAGCTTCACTTCGGCTTCGGCTTTATCCAGCCTAGCTCTGGCTAATGCCAACTCATTCGGTGAAACGATGTTTTTTTCCGATAACGCTTTGGTGTTTTGATACTCGATACGCACCACCTCAGCCTCAGCTTTAGACTTTTGCAAATCAACTTGGTACAGATTCGGCATGATTTTGAACATGCGCTGACCTTGCTTCACGGCCTGGCCTTCATCTACAAAAATATCTTGTAGATAACCACGCTCTAGCGCCCTTAACTCAATATGCCTGAACGCATGAATCTGGCTGACATACTCTTTAACTATGGCAGTGTCTTTGCGCAGCGGTTGCGTAACCTCAAGTTTCGCCTCCTCCTCTTTTGCCTCTTCTTCATGATGGCAACCAGTGATGAGCAATACAGTAAGGCCTAATGCTACAAACAATTTATTAATCATATTAATTTCTAATTTCTAAAATTTAAAAAATTTTGAAGCTCAACTAATCTGAAGCTTAGCCAGGTTAATCCAGCAGCTTCTGCAGTCGCTGACTCTATCTGTGACTCCTGTATGGGAGACCTGAGTTAAATAACTATTAGGGTTAACTAACACCAGATGCATACCGAAGCGGCGCAAACAAGCCTGAGCGACTTTGCTAATGTGGTCAGTAAAACAAATGATTTGTAGACTTTGGCTAACGCAAACCTGAGCCTGAAACATACGCAAGCAACATCACTGCGGGCGCAGTGCGTTTAGCTATACGCAAATTAAAGATGGTTTACTGACTAGTCTGTTAAATCCGGGCAGCAGCATGATGCCAACCCATGTTAAACCGACTAGTCGAGTGGGGGAGAGCGGGGTCTTACGTGAGAAAGAAAGGTCAGACGAGGGAACACCTCGTTTAAGAATACAAATGAAATGAAATATACACTGGCGAATATAAAGACGATGCTAGCCAGCATCATGTCTCGCGGTGGCCCATCGTCCTGCGAAGGAGGCTCGGAATCACCGGTGGGGCTTTGGATTTCAGCCACACGTAAGCGCGGCGCATCGTCGTTATAAGAAGAAGTATCTGAGAATTGGGCCAAAAACATAAACCCGAGCACAGCAATCAGCACTGTTAGTGATAACAGTCTGATGCGAAATGCAACTGAGTTTAAGCGTTGGTCCATAAGGTTGTTTGTACAATCCTGATTTTGTATCAAAAATTAAGCCAGAGTTAAGCTAACTCCGGCATAATTATTGAGCACATACTATATTAAAAGATTCACTTTAACAATGTCGCCGCTACATAAAATGTTGTAAATAATAAAGAATTACCCGGTAAACACCGGCTGCGTAATGGAAAAACCGGCAAGCTGGACTGTGTGTTGGACAGGTCGAGGCCGGATAGTTCCGATTAAGCACAGCGGTTATTACGCTAATAAAACGCCCGTAAATCATAAAAGTTGACAAGCCTCACGGCTGATTAACAACCTTCAGCACCTCAATCAATCTCACAGCACATAAATCTGCTTGACTTTCATAACTAAATAACTAATTATTTAGTTATGAAGAATGTGATAGAGATTCCTGTTAATTTTAAAGATACCGCAGATATTTTCATTGCCCTCGGTGACGAGCATAGGCAATTGATTCTGCTTGCCTTTGAAAAGGGCGAGAAATTAAACATCATGCAAATTGCTTCTACCACCACACTCAGCCGCACCGCAGTCACGCATCACCTTAAGGTACTACATCGCGCCGGCGTACTAGCATCAGAAAAAATTGGCAAAGAAGTCTTTTTCTGGATTAATAGCCCCTTGGTCGCCAACGCTTTGCAACAAGTTCTAAATTACATCCAAAACGAAACCTAATACTAATAAACGTATGGAGCAAAAATGATAGCAACGCTGTTACAACTGATTTGCCGCATTATTTTCAGAGTAGATGTCTCTGGAGTTGCTAACCTACCCAAGCAAGGTAAGTTATTGATTATTGCCAACCACGAGTCCTTTTTAGATGGCTTGTTGCTGGGCTTATTTTTGCCGATACGTGCCACGTTTGTCGTGCATACCACAGTGCTTAACCATTGGCTGTTTAGGCAAATATTACGCCTAACCCCATATTTAGCGGTAGACCCCACCTCACCGCTTGCCATGAAAAAAGTCATTAAGCTGCTAGAGACGGGTAAGCCTGTAGTGATTTTTCCAGAAGGGCGCATCACGCTTACCGGCTCACTGATGAAGGTATATGACGGCCCAGGTTTTGTCGCGGCCAAAGCAGATGCCATGATTTTACCGGTACGCATAGACGGTGCCGCACGCTCTTACTTTAGCCGCCTGCGCGGCAGTCACCCCAGAAGGCTATTTCCAAAAGTCACCATCAGCATCTTACCGATACGTCACATTAGCATGCCACAAGCACCTACTGCCAAAGCTCGGCGCCGCTTAGCTGGTGATGCCATGCGTCGTGAAATGCAGAACATGCTGTTTAGCTCTGCGCCCATCAGCACCTTATTTAGCGCATTGCTAGATGCCGTTGCCACGCACGGACGCGGTACCATGCTGGTGGAAGACATGCGCCAGGTAGAAGAAAGTTATGGCGACTTATTGAAAAAGAGCCTGGCTTTAGGACGACTGGCCTGCAAAGTTAGCAGCAAACATGAAAACGTAGGCGTACTCATGCCCAATGTCACCAATACCATTTGCCTGATATTCGGTCTGAGCGCCTTTACCAGAGTGCCTGCGATGCTGAACTACACCGCAGGCAGCGCCGGCATACAGAACGCTTGTACTGCAGCTACCGTAAAAACCATTATCAGCTCACGCGAGTTCATTAAAGCCGCCAAGCTGGAAGAAGTCATCGCCGGCTTAAAAAACATTAAAATCGTTTACCTCGAAGATCTCTCCAAGCAATTTAACTGGTTGGATAAGCTATGGTTGATGGGTTTTGCACTATGGCTACCAAAACTGGCTGTACATAAATGCAAATCTAATGACCCTGCCGTGGTGCTGTTTACCTCCGGCTCGGAAGGCAAGCCCAAAGGCGTGGTGCATACGCACACCAGCATCCTGGCAAATATCGCACAGATTAAATCGGTGATTGATTTTTCCATGCAGGATAAATTCATGATGGTGCTACCGCTGTTTCATGCTTTCGGCTTCACTTGCGGCGCCATCATGCCACTAGTCGCTGGCAGTAAATTGTTTGTGTACCCGTCACCCTTGCATTACCGCGTGATTCCAGAAGTGATTTATGACCGTGGTTGCACGGTACTGTTCGGCACCAGTACCTTCTTAGCCAACTATGCAAAATTCGCCAACCCTTATGATTTTTACAAGCTACGCTATGTCGTGGCAGGCGCTGAAAAACTGAATGAAGAAGTGCGTAAAACCTGGATAGATAAATTTGGCATCCGTATCCTGGAAGGCTATGGTGCTACCGAGTGCGCACCGGTGCTTGCGGTGAACACGCCAATGGCGAATAAAGTCGGGTCTGTAGGGACATTGATGCCTAGTTTGGAATCCAAACTGGAAGCAGTACCTGGCATTGAACATGGAGGACTGTTATCGGTACGTGGGCCCAACGTCATGCGCGGTTATTACCTGTTTGACCAACCGGGTTTGATACAAGCTCCCCAAGACCAGTGGTATAACACTGGCGACATTGTTGAAATTGATGAGGATGGCTTTGTATTTATCAAAGGCCGAGTCAAACGCTTTGCCAAAGTAGCGGGCGAAATGGTTTCTTTGGAAACCGTAGAGGCCATCGCCAACCATGCCTCACCTCAACAGCAGCACGCCGCCACCACTAGCCCAGACGCACAGCGCGGGGAAAATATCATTCTCTACACCACTGACAGCGCACTTAACCGTGAGCAACTGAGCAATAGCGCCAAAACCCTAGCTAGCCCTGAGCTTGCCATTGCCCGCAGAATCATATGCGTCGATGCACTGCCATTATTAGGCACGGGTAAAACTGACTACGTTACGCTGAAGAAAGTGGCAGAAGAGTTATAACCATGCAGCTAACAATCAACAAAACAAGCAACCAAAGGCCTAGCCCATGAGTAACCAATTTCAATTAATGCGGGAACAGCGTTTTCGTCCGTTTTTCTTTACCCAGTTTTTAGGCGCATTCAATGACAATGTGTTTAAAACCGCGCTTATTACCCTAGTCGCGTTTCATACCGCTAGCCTCACCAGCATTGACGGCAGCACGCTGGCCACTTTGTTGCCGGGCTTGTTTATTCTGCCATTTTTCCTGTTCTCCGCCACCGCGGGGCAGTTAGCTGATAAATATGAAAAATCTCAAATCATCCGGCTAGTGAAAGTGTTTGAAATTGGCATTATGTTGTTTGCCAGCACGGGGTTCTTTCTACATAACATCTGGTTGTTAGCAACGGCGCTATTTATGATGGGGATGCACTCCACGCTGTTTGGGCCGGTGAAATATGCTTATTTGCCGCAGCACCTGAAAGAGAGCGAAATCGTCGGTGGCAACGGCATGGTGGAAATGGGGAGCTTTGTGGCGATTTTACTTGGGCAAGTGCTCGGTGCTTGGCTGGCGATGCAAAGTGAGCACGCACTACTCACCAGCAGCACGGTACTAGTGATTGCAGCGCTAGGCTACTGGACTAGCCGCGGCGTACCTAATACCTCAGCATCCGCTCCCAAACTCAACATCAACTGGAACCCGATTACCGAGACTTACAGAAATATACAATTTATCTGGCAGCATCAGGCTATTTGGCTGACCATCATTGCTATTTCCTGGTTCTGGTTTTATGGGGCGACACTGCTCGCGCAATTTCCTAATTTTGCCAAAAATATACTGCATGGCGATGAAAGCCTGTTTATTTTATTACTGTCGATTTTCTCACTAGGCATAGGCATGGGCTCGCTCATGTGTGAAAAGCTCTCTAAAGGAAAGGTGGAGCTCGGCCTAGTACTGTTTGGCGCATCTGGCCTAACCATATTCGGCATTGATTTATATTTTGCCAGCACTAGCATTTATGAAAGCCTGAACAATAAAGCTTTGCTGGATTACGCAGCATTCATAGGCAAGCACTACGATGCAGCAGGGCAGTTAATCTTCACTTACTGGCGTTTACTTGCCGATATTGCGCTGATTGGTGTGTTTGGCGGTTTATATATCGTGCCACTGTATGCATTTATCCAAACCCGTGCTGAGAAAAGCCATCAATCCCGTGTGATTGCGGCCAACAACATACTGAATGCAATGTTCATGGTGACCTCCGCACTATTTTCGGTGCAAGTATTCAATATGGGATTGAACATTCCGCAGCTATTTTTAGTCACAGCACTGCTTAATGTCATCATCATAATTTATTTATGCATACGTCAGCCTGTATATTTACGCACCTTTATGGCATGGCTCAAGCCTAACCCATAAACCGCGCTAAACATCAGGCAGAAAAATATCTTTAACCTTATAATAGCAAAACTATTTTATTGTCTGCCAACCCATGCCTTTTATCAAAAAATTACAGCTCTCCATCTGGAAACTTTCTTCTAAATTAGGCCCGTTTGCACCGTTCATTGCCATGCTTATTTTGGGCTTGGTTATCTTGTCGGCAACCCGCTTAGGTCTGGTGTTATGGAAATTCGAACGTGTTACCAGCACCGGTAAGCTGGCCGAAATTTTGCTGCAAGGCGTGCGTGTAGACGTGATACAGCTATGCCTGATTGCCTTTATCCCATTGCTGCTGGCACCTATCTTGGCAACGCAGCGCCTGTTTAAAGTTTGGCAAAAATTCAGCTATGTTTGGGTCAGTATTGCGCTGATACTGCTGGTGTTCCTAGAGGCCGCCACCCCAGGCTTTATTGCTGAATATGACGTGCGCCCTAATCGCATTTTTGTGGAATACCTGAAATACCCGCATGAAGTATTCAGCATGCTCTGGGGCGGCTTTAAGCTAGAGATTTTTAGCGCATTAGGCGCCGTGGCATTAGCGATTTGGCTGGTACGTCAGTTTATGCGCCCTTGGCTATCGATGCCATCCAGCTGGTCAAATACAAGAACTTGGCTGGTATGGCCGCTGATTGTGATTTTAGCGGCTTTGGGCATACGTTCTACCTTAGGTCACCGTCCTGCCAACCCAGCTTTGTTTGCCATCACCGCAGATAATATGGTGAACAGCCTAGTGCTGAACTCTGGCTACTCTGTGATTTACGCGACTTACAATTTGCTTAAAGAAACCAAGTCTAGCGAAATCTACGGCAAAATGCCGCGTGAAGAAATATTCAAAATCACCGGGGCCAAAGATACGGAGATTCCTACCCTGACCACACTGCACCCTAGCCACAAGCGCGAAAAACCGCTGAACCTGGTAATTATTCTGCAGGAAAGTCTAGGCGCAACTTTTGTGGAATCTTTAGGTGGAGTACCGGTTACCCCTAACTTAGAAAAACTAAAAGAGCAGGGCATCTGGTTTGAACAACTCTACGCCACCGGCACCCGTTCCGTTCGTGGCATTGAAGCCGTGGTTACAGGCTTCCAGCCAACGCCGGCGGATAGTACGGTCAAGCTGTCAAAATCACAGAAAAACTTTTTCAGCATTGCCGCATTACTAGAAAAACAAGGCTATAACACCGAGTTTATCTATGGCGGTGAGTCACATTTTGACAATATGCGCAGCTTTTTCTTAGGCAATGGCTTTAACCATATTGTGGACCAGAAAGATTATAAAAATCCTGTGTTTTCTGGCAGCTGGGGCGTTTCTGACGAAGACTTGCTGAACAAAACCCATGAGCAACTGATGGCGCACCACCAAGCTGGCAAGCCATTTTTCACGCTGGCGTTCTCGTCTTCTAACCATGCGCCGTTCGAGTTCCCTGATGGCCGCATTGAGCTGTATGAGCAACCTAAAGCCACGGACAACAATGCAGTGAAATACGCAGACTACGCCATCGGCGAGTTTTTCAAAAAGGCCCAGCAAAGCCCTTATTGGAAAGACACGGTATTTTTAATAGTGGCAGACCACGACATCCGCGTGCGTGGTGAAGCCCTGGTGCCGATTACCCACTTCCATATCCCTGCGCTTATTTTAGGCGCAGACATCAAGCCGCAACGCTATACCGGCCTTGCCAGCCAGCTCGACCTGCCAGTGACCATGCTGTCACTGATGGGCATACAAGGCGAGCACCCAATGACTGGGCGTGACTTATCCAGCTTAGCCGCCGATAGTCCAGGCCGCGCCATGATGCAATACAACGACAATTATGGCTGGATGGAAGAAAGCGCATCCGGTAAACAAGTGGTGGTGTTACGCTCAGGCAAAGCGCCAGCACACGGTTTATATGACCCTAAAACTAAAAAGATGGCGGAAGTGGCCGCACCGGCCAATGCCAAAGAGCTGGAGCAGCGCGCGTTAGCCAACGTGTTACTGCCAGACCTACTTTACAACGAACAGCGTTACCATTTACCGTAAACTTGCATGAACAACTTAACTAAACAACGTAGCATGCTGACCTGGTCTATTATCAGAAAAGGTCTGCTCTACATTTTCAGCGGCAAAATGCGCATCAAACAAGCGCACCTGCCGCCCAGCCAGCATCCGGTACCAAGCAACTTCATCGGGGTTTGCGTGGCATCTGCCGCCGACCCTGCCATGGATGATTATGTAATCACCGAGCTGCTGGCCTTAGGTATCAAACAAGTACGCTTAGACTTTACCTACGGTGATTTAGAAAGTTTTAATGCACGCTTTTTGCATCGCCTGATTAATGATGGCTTTAACGTCACCTTGCACCTGATACAGCCATTCCGCCACGCCAAAAACATGGAGAGCAAGGCAGAGCAAGCTACCTGGCAAACTTTCGTAGATAACGTGATTAGCCGCTTTGGCAGCCAAATCACGCGCATAGAAATCGGCAACACGATCAATCGAAAGCGCTGGGCCGGCTATACGCCTAACGGTTTTATCGCAGCCTGGAACATTGCCTACACCAGCATAAAACAGCAGCAGATTGAGCTAGCAGGCCCTAACGTTACCGACTTTGAGCCTATCTACAACATCGGCATCTTAAGCCAGCTCAAAGCCAAGCAGCAGTTACCCGATGTGCATAGCAATAATCTATTCTCAGAACGCGTTTCAGAGCCGGAGCGCTTTGACCACCGCATCCTAAAATACCGCTGGGCCACTATTTTTAAATACAATCTGGTGAAAAAGGCTCGCCTACTCAGAAAAATAGGTAGCGACTTTGGTATTCAACGTTTTATTTCACCGGTAGCGTTCTGGGCCATTTATCGCATCCAGCGCCTACTACCCGACGGTGAGCAAAAACAGGCAGACTACGCGGCGCGCTATATGATACTGAACGCGGCGTCTGGCGCGCTAGACCAAGCATTCTGGGGCTCGTTTATCTGCCACCGCGAAGGCTTGATCGATGACGGCCTATTGGATGCAGAATACCCGGCACTGGAGCGTGTAACCCACTACGCCAGCGTAGACGGCAAACTGGAAAATTTCTGGCGTCATGCCAGCTTCCACGCCATCAAGACCGTGGCAAGCTTGGTTCAAGGGGCTGAATATATCAAGGCAATCTCCAGTGCTAATGGTCTGGAAATCCATCACTTCCAGACTCATGAACACAACCTGCATGCGCTATGGACCATCAACGGCAAAGTAGCTCTATTGCAGGATATTTATGACAGCGCAGACCTTAATATCGCTGAAATTATCCACCGTGACGGTCAGCGCTTAAGTGCTCCAGTCCACCTGGTAAATGAATCACCGATTTATATCCGCTGGCCTAAAAATCATACGGTTAATATCAAGCCTAGTTGCGGCTTGGCGCAAGATCTAGCCATCCATGCACATATTGCTGGGCTGCAATACTATCCATTCCGCCAGAATAATTGGTTTGGCATGATACTGGCACATAGCGCAGAAGAGGCGGTACTGATTGGTGAGCGCCTACACCCGGACACGCTGGTGAGCCCGCAAAAATCAGGCGCCTTACGCCATGCACGCAATGCTATCTGGGCACTGCCAGACCCACGCGACGCCAATGCGCAGGTCACGGTGAAACAACCGGTAAAAATGTACCCGCACAAGGCATTTTTGGATAGATTCAAGCCGAGCAAAGCCAAGCGCAGTTGGAATGGCGCAGTAGAGTTATTAAAGCGCGGTATCAGCACCGCCCATCCGGTCGCGTTTTTTGAGCAGACTGGCGATAAAACCCTGAAACAAAATTTCTACATCTGCGACTATGTTAAAGCCGACTGTTCGGTGGGTGAGATGTTCGTGCATTTTGCCAAAGGCAATAAAGAGTTTCCTTTTGCCGGCAAAAACTACGCCATCCGTGCCGAAGATGCTTATACGCAATTAGCGCAATACCTGCACCGCATGCATCAAACCGGTACCTTCTTTAGGGATTTATCCGGCGGCAATGTCTTGGTGCAACTGCAAAGCAACCACCAGCTATCATTCTCACTGATTGATACCGCACGCGCGCACTTTTTTACGCACCCCACAGCCATGAAGCACCGTATTTCAGACCTAGCCAGGGTCTGCAACAAGCTGCATTGGGCTGGGCGCGAACGCTTTATGGGCTTGTATCTGGCCAATATCGGCAGAAAGCTTACCCTGCAGATCAAACTCTCACTCTATTTGTATGACTTTAAGGTCAGCTGCAAACGGAAGTTTGGGCGCAAAGGCATTAAAAAACTAAAACAGAAATTTAAAAGTAAAGCCTGATAGGCAAACATAGCTGCTTCTAATGATTTTCATTAGCCTGCTTTAATGAACAAGGTCATGCCACAAAGACAGGCTAGCCGTAATATCTCTCTCACGTAATGCAATTGTATTTAAGCAAATGCGAGACGAATTTATATAAAAGGAGAATTACTATGTGGACAACACCAGCTGCTACTGAAATGCGTTTCGGTTTTGAAGTTACAATGTACGTAATGAACAAGTAATATCTTACGTATAAATAAAAAGGGTGCTATCAGCACCCTTTTTATTTGCCCTCAGACTTCGCGCATACCGTTATATGGCTTTAATCCTCAGGACTTTTATAGCCCTAATCTGCTAAAGATTCTCCCTAACCCTATTGGGTCTTAATCACAAAACCTTTAGGTAACAGCACCCAGATCTTACCGGCTTGCTTCATCGCACCAGCTTTCGCTCCGGCGCTAGCACCAGCACCCCAGAAAAAGTCTGCGCGCACGCCGCCTTTAATCGCCCCACCAGTATCCTGTGCCATCATTAAACGCTTTAGCGGTTTGCTGCTGTTAGGCTCAGTTGTGGATAAAAACACCGGTGCGCCTAATGGTACAAACTTAGGGTCGACCGCCACACTGCGTTCAGCCAAAATCGGCACGCCTAGCGCGCCTAATGGCCCAGGCAAGCCGGCTGGCAGCTCTCTAAAGAATACATAACTAGGATTCTGATTCAACAAGTCGCGCAGCTTATCTAAATTATTGCGCGCCCAGTTCTTGATGCCCTGCATGGAAGCTTGCGGCAAAGTCAGCTCACCGCGCTCAATCAGCAAACGACCAATCGAGTTATAAGTGTGCCCATTTTGATCTGCATAACCCACATACATTTGTTCACCAGTATCTAACTGCACTACGCCTGAACCTTGAATCTGCAGAAAGAACACATCAATAATGTCATCAATATAAACAAACTCGCGCCCCTTCACTGGCGACGCATCCGCCTCAATCTCAGCACGATTGTAGTAAGGCACTAACTTGTTGCCGACCAAACGGCCACGTACGCGTTTGTATTTCAACTCCGGGAACACGCTATCCAGCTCCACGGTAATCAGGTCATCTGGCGTGGTGTACAAAGGGTTAGGGTACTTGGCAGACTTGGTGCGGCTGCCTTTTAATACTGGTTGGTAATAGCCGGTTATCAAACCCTGCTCTGAACCATCAATATTGCTGGTTTTATATACTGAGAAATTTTCTTGAAAATAGCTGAGTACGGCCTGTGTTGGCGGCTTACTGGCGGTGTCTGCATTTAACTTTTGTGCGGCGCTACAAGCGTTTTTCCACATCGGTTTATTCACCAAGGTAGAGCAGCTTTGCATCCATGCCGGCCATGCCAGACTCAGATTATCAACCTGCAGGCCGTCAATGTCGTTCCAGTCTGCGGTTTGCAACAGGCTGTAATCAGGCAGCTTTGCCATTTGCTTTTGCTGGTCTGCGGTGGCTTCAGCCGGTTTGCTACCCGCTGGGATTTGTACTGGCGCACCAGTCGCGCAATCACATTTAGCTTGCGGCGGAGCAGGTGGCGTCACCGGTTTACTGGTGGTGTTTGCACATGCGGTGGCAAGCAAAGTAAGCACGACAAGCAAAGTATTCTGTGCAATTTTTTTCATTTTTATCACGAGTCTTTATTATCTCAGCACTAGATTATCACAACGCTAGTGTGGAATAGTTAATACAGAAAGCGGGGACCAAGCGGAGCTTGTACTAGATTACTAATGCAGGATTGTCTTAATGCAAAATCCTGGGCATTGCCAGCGCAAAAGGGGCGATTACTGCATCAAACTGCGTGCCATCCTCTGCCACCATTTGGTAAGCACCGTGCATCTCGCCCATTGGCGTGTTAATCAGGGTACCGCTGCTATATTCATACTGCTCGGCAGGTTTTAACAACGGTTGTGCACCTACTACGCCCAGGCCTCTAATCTCTTTACGCTCGCCATTGGCTTCAGTCACCACCCAGTGACGGCTGATCAGCTGCGCAGCAACATTACCGGTGTTGATGATCGTGACATGGTAGGCAAACGCATATTGATTATTTTCAATATCCGATTGATCGGGGATAAAAGTCACCTCGACTTTTACCGTGCATTCATAATGTTTGGCGCTACTCATTGCTTGTTCAATACCTAACCGACCGTGCGAAAGTAATAAAATTCAAAGCTAATCTAATCGTTTTAATCTGCGCACCAAGCAATTTGCCATCGCTTATTGCAGATCACTCGTATTGCAAACCACTAGTACGCTGATGTACTGCTACGCCGATTAAATCAATATCGCGTTATTTCGAGATTAAGCCTGTAGTTGGTGAGCTAGGGCTGGCTGAGTATAGTTTCTTAGGCATACGGCCAGCCAGATAAGCTTCACGGCCTGCTTCCACTGCTTTTTTCATCGCACCGGCCATCAACACCGGGTTGTTAGCAGCAGCAATCGCAGTATTCATCAATACACCCTGACAGCCCAGCTCCATTGCAATCGCCGCATCAGATGCGGTACCCACGCCAGCGTCCACCAACACCGGGATTTTTGCATTTTCAATGATGATTTGCAGATTCCACGGGTTTAAGATGCCCATACCAGAGCCAATTAAAGAAGCTAATGGCATCACTGCGCAACAGCCAATCTCTTCCAACTGTTTAGCGATAATCGGGTCATCCGAGCAATACACCATGACTTCAAAACCATCTTTTACCAAGGTTTTAGCAGCAGCTAGGGTTTCTGTCATGTTTGGGTATAAAGTGTTTGGGTCACCCAACACTTCTAACTTCACTAATTGATGACCATCTAATAATTCACGCGCAAGCCGTAATGTACGCACGGCTTCGTCTGCCGAGTAACAGCCTGCGGTATTTGGCAAGTAAGTAAACTCTTCAGGCGGTAAATAATCCAGAAGTGAGGGCTCACCTGCGGTTTGACCGATGTTGGTGCGGCGTATCGCCACGGTGATAATTTCTGCACCACTGGCATCAATCGCTGCACGGGTCTCAGCAAAGTCTTTGTATTTACCGGTGCCCACCAACAAGCGTGATTGATAGGTCTTATTTGCTATTTTCAATAAATCTGACAACTTATTATCCTTCATCATTCATTAATCGCGATTTTTAATCGTGTACTCCATTCAACGTACGATTCGTCAACGTACCGACTAGCCGCCGCCAACTGCGCCGACTATCTCTAATTTGTCACCATCTGCCAGCTTAGTATGTTCAAACTGGCTGCGCGGCACGATTTCACCATTCAGCTCTATCGCCAAGCGCTTACCCACTAATTCGAGCTGCTCTACCAGCTGTGCGGTATTCATCTGCGCAAGTTCAAAACTGCGCGCTTTTCCATTTATTGTAAGTTGCATAGAAATTGCCATGTGATTAAATCAGGAAACCATATACGTCTTAGCTAGATACGTCTGACCTAGCAGATAGAAATTAACCTGACATTGTATGAACAAGCGTGATTTGTTTATACAAATATATTTAAAACAACATTTTACGGAAATAGTAGTGCTCTTAGCAAACCTTAATTTAGCTAATCGCACAATAAGCCGCCACGCAAAAATATTGCCTCGCTGCACACTAGCTACTAGCTCACTATGTAGGGCATATTACCTATGCTGATGCGTCCATAGCCTATCCACCTCACGCACTTATTCCATGCGCCCTCAGCTAAATATGACTTTTGATTAGTGTCGTCGCTTATCGCAGAAAGCGCCTGATTTTCCTGCGAATAAGGCACACATATCCCACATAAAACACCTGTGGCGTTGTACAATAACGCCAGTTTTTTATTTGAAAAGTCAATTCAGAGAGCTATCATGAACATTCAAAGTAACATTGCTGACCTAAACACACCAACAGGGGTCATGCGCACATATATACACCGCCCAACAGGCGATGGAAAATATCCTACTGTTTTATTCTATTCAGAGATTTTTCAGCAAACCGGCCCAATTGAGCGCGCCGCTAAAATCATTGCCAGCCACGGTTATGCTGTACTAGTACCAGAAGTGTTCCATGAACTAAATCCTATCGGCACAGTATTGGGCTATGACGACGCAGGTCGCGACAAAGGTAACGCAGACAAATCTGCAAAAGATGTACAAGGCTACGACACCGACAACGCGGCGATGATCGCTTTTGTGAAACAACAAGCTTGGTACAACGGCAACATCGGTGCAATGGGCTTCTGTATCGGCGGCCACTTGGCGTTCCGTGCTGCATTGCAGCCTGAAATCAAAGGTACCGCTTGCTTCTACGCAACCGACCTGCACACACAAGTGATTCCTAACCAAGCTGGCCAGCACAGCATGGAGCGCCTCAGCGACATCACTGGCGAGCTGTTGATGATCTGGGGTAAACAAGACCCGCACATCCCAGCGGCTGGCCGTGCAGACGTGTATAAAAAACTAAGCGACACCAACATCACTTTCACCTGGCATGAGTTTAATGCTCAGCATGCCTTTATGCGCGATGAAGGTGAACGTTATGATCCGCAAACAGCAATGATTGGTTACCAACTGGCATTGAATCTGTTTAGCCGTACCTTACATCAGTAATCTGGCATCAATAATGCATTTGCGCTAAACACTAGCGCACAAATACAAAAAAGCCTGATCATATGATCAGGCTTTTTTTATAGCATTTGCTTTTAACTAAGGTTAACTGAACTAACGATAGTTAAAAGCGCAAATACTACTTATGGTATTGCAAGCTATGCGCTCTGATAGCGCTAAGCATCGCTGCCGCGTTTTCTGGCGGCGTCCATTGCGTGATGCCATGACCCAAATTAAATACGTGGCCATGACCGTTGCCGTAGCTTGCTAATACCGCGGCCACTTCTCGCTCAATCGCTTCTGGCGTAGATAATAAAATAGCAGGGTCTAGGTTACCTTGTAACGCTACCTTATCGCCCACACGCTGACGTGCGCTGCCGATATCCACGGTCCAATCCAAGCCTAATGCATCTGAGCCAATTTCGGCCTGTGCTTCCAGCCACAAGCCACCGCCTTTGGTGAACACGATGCTAGGCACGGTGCGGCCATCATTGGTTTTAATTAAACCATTTACAATTTTCTGCATGTAATTGAGTGAAAACTCCTTATAGGCATTGTGCGCCAGTGCGCCGCCCCAAGAGTCAAATATCATCACCGCCTGTGCACCGGCCATGATCTGCGCATTCAGGTATTGAATCACGGTCTGTGCCGTAGTTTCTAAAATATGGTGCAATAAATCCGGACGGGCGTACGCCATTTTCTTGGTAGTTAAGAAGTCAGTGCCGCCTTTGCCTTCCACCATGTATGTGGCTAGCGTCCACGGGCTGCCAGAGAAGCCGATTAAAGGCACACGGCCATCTAATGCTTTGCGGATGCTGCTTACTGCATCAAATACATACTGCAGCTTCGCCATATCCGGCACTACCAGTTTTTGAATATCAGCTTCCTGCTGCAAGGTACGCTCAAACTTCGGGCCTTCGCCTTCTTCAAAGTACAAACCCAAGCCCATGGCGTCAGGTACGGTGAGAATGTCTGAAAACAGAATCGCGGCATCTAGTAACGGATAGCGGTCTAAAGGCTGCAGCGTCACATCTGTCGCGAATTGCGCATTTTTACACAGTTGCAAGAAACTGCCCGCGGTTTTACGACTTTCACGGTACTCAGGCAAGTAGCGACCCGCCTGGCGCATCATCCACACTGGGGTGTAATCCGTTGGTTGGCGCATCAGCGCTTTTAAGAACGTGTCGTTTTTTAATTGATTCATTTGCATACCTAAATAAAAAAGGACACAAAGTGGTTTTACTTTGCATCCTTTAGTTTTTTACATTTTCATGCTGTCGCGCTAACTTAGCGTGGCAATACTGATGAGCCCATCAAAAATTCATCTACTGCACGCGCTGCCTGACGACCCTCACGGATAGCCCAAACCACTAAAGACTGGCCACGACGTACGTCGCCTGCTGCAAACACTTTGTCTTTGTTGGTTTGGTAGCTGCCAATACCGTCGGTAGTCGCTTTAGCGTTACCGCGGTTATCTTTCTCTACACCAAACGCTTCCAGCAATTTTTGGATTGGTGATACAAAGCCCATGGCCAAGAACACTAAATCTGCTGGAATCGTGAATTCAGTACCAGCAACTTCAGACATTTTGCCGTCTTTCCACTCTACACGTGCACCTTTCAGTGCCACTACTTTACCGTTTTCACCGATCAACTCTTTAGTAGTAATAGACCAGTCACGGTTAGCGCCTTCTTCATGTGAGCTAGAAGTACGTAGTTTTAACGGCCAGTTCGGCCATACCAACTCTTTGTTCTCTTTCTCTGGTGGTTGCGGCATCAACTCAAATTGAGTAATGCTAGCAGCGCCATGACGGTTTGATGTACCAACGCAGTCAGAACCTGTGTCGCCGCCACCAATCACCACCACATGTTTACCGGTGGCTTTAATTTGGTCAGGAATCACATCGCCAGCCACCACTTTGTTTTGCGGTGTTAAGAAGTCCATGGCGAAATGCACACCATCCAACTCACGGCCAGTCACTGGCAAATCACGTGGCTGCTCAGCACCTGCTGCCAATACCACAGCATCGAACTCAGCTACCAAAGCGTCAGCGTTCACGTTTTCGCCCACGTGCTGATTCACGCGGAACTCAACGCCTTCGGCTTCCATTTGCGCCATACGGCGGTCAATGTGTGATTTTTCCATTTTGAAGTCAGGAATACCGTAGCGTAACAAACCACCGATACGGCTGTTTTTTTCCAGCACAACAACGCTGTGACCTGCACGCGCCAATTGCTGCGCCGCTGCCAAACCAGCTGGGCCAGAACCCACTACAGCTACTTTTTTACCGGTTTTGTTTGGGTTAACTTGTGGTTGTACCCAATCATTTTCCCAAGCTTTATCAATAATCGCATGCTCGATTGATTTAATACCAACCGCATCAGCATTGATGTTCAGTGTACATGCTGCCTCACATGGGGCAGGGCAGATACGACCAGTGAACTCTGGAAAGTTGTTGGTTGAATGCAATACATCAATCGCACTACGCCAGTCTTGGTGGTATACCAAATCATTCCAGTCAGGAATGATATTGTTGATTGGACAACCGGTTGTACAGAATGGAATACCGCAATCCATACAACGTGCACCTTGCTGCTTCGCTTGGTCGTCTGTTAAATGTAGTACAAATTCTTTGTAATTCTTAACGCGATCCTGTACTGGCAAGTTTGCCTCGGACAGACGTTCAAATTCCATAAATCCCGTTGCTTTACCCATACTTATAAGGCCTTTTCCCTAAAGAGTCTCTTTACTTGTTTCTATTAAAAGCGACTCTAGGCCGCTACTAGCGCTTTATCTTCAGCCAATTCAATCAAGGCGCGCTTGTATTCGTTTGGCATGACTTTAACAAACTTGGCACGTGAGTTATCCCAGTCAGCAAGCAGCGCTTTTGCACGCTCACTGCCAGTGTACTCAACATGCTTGTTGATTAAAGCGAGCAAAGTCACTTCGTCTGGCTGATTCAAGTGGTGCACCGCATCTGGCGCTACATTGTCCACGTGCTCAACCTTCTCTAAAGACACCATGCCCATATTGCAGCGTTTTGCAAATAAGCCGTCTTCATCGTAAACATAAGCCACGCCGCCGCTCATACCCGCTGCAAAGTTTTGACCAGTCACGCCTAGCACTACTACAGTACCGCCAGTCATGTACTCACAACCGTGGTTACCAACACCCTCAACCACTGCCGTTGCGCCTGAGTTACGCACACAGAAACGCTCGCCA
Source organism: uncultured Methylotenera sp. (assembly GCF_946479685.1). The sequence goes on along the minus strand of NZ_CAMLGS010000020.1, from coordinate 7,255 downwards.
GCTACACCGCTGAAATAGCTCTCACCGGTAGTTGCACCAAACATCACGGTGTTACCCACGATAATGTTCTCGTGTGAAATACCACGGAAGGTTTTTGGCGGTTTAATCACGATACGGCCACCGCATAGACCTTTACCTACATAGTCATTGCCTTCACCAGTTAAATCAAAGGTAATACCTTTAGCCAGGAATGCCGCAAAGCTTTGGCCGGAAGTACCAGTGAAATTCACATGGATAGTATCGTGTGGTAAACCAGCGTTGCCGTAGCGTGTTGCCACTTGGTTAGACAGCATGGTACCTACGGTACGGTTAGTGTTAGTGATTGGAATATCCAATACCACCTTGTCACCTTTTTCTAAGGCTGGTGCTGCTAATGCAACTAATTTGTTATCCAACGCGTTAGCCAAGCCGTGATCTTGCACGTCGTTATTCTTACGTGACACGCTAGCTGGCATATCTGGTTGGTGGAACACTTTGCTGAAATCTAGGCCGCTGATTTTCCAGTGGTCGATACCGGCTTGCATATCCAATAAATCTGGGCGACCGATCAGGTCGTCAAACTTGGCGATACCCATAGACGCCATCAACTCGCGCACTTCTTCAGCAACGAAGAAGAAGTAGTTCACCACGTGCTCTGGTTGACCAGTGAAGCGTTTACGCAACTCTGGATCTTGTGTCGCAACGCCAACCGGGCAAGTGTTCAAGTGACACTTACGCATCATGATACAGCCTTCAACCACCAATGGAGCAGTCGCGAAACCGAACTCGTCTGCACCTAATAACGCACCGATTACTACATCACGGCCTGTTTTCATCTGGCCGTCAACTTGCACCACCACACGGCCGCGCAATTGGTTTAACACCAGAGTTTGCTGTGTTTCAGACAAACCTAGCTCCCACGGCGCACCTGCGTGCTTGATAGAAGAAATTGGTGAAGCACCGGTACCGCCATCGTGACCTGCGATCACGATATGGTCAGATTTAGCTTTTGCCACGCCTGCTGCCACTGTACCTACGCCAGTTTCAGATACTAGTTTCACTGAAATAGAAGCTTTCGGGTTAGCGTTTTTCAGGTCATGAATCAGCTGTGCCAAATCTTCAATTGAGTAAATATCATGGTGCGGAGGAGGTGAGATCAAGCCCACGCCCGGCACAGAGAAACGCAATTTAGCGATGTACTCTGATACTTTATGGCCAGGTAATTGACCGCCTTCGCCTGGTTTTGCACCTTGCGCCATTTTAATTTGAATCTGGTCTGCATTAGCCAAGTATTCCGCAGTCACACCGAAACGGCCTGACGCCACTTGCTTAATGCTAGAGCGCATAGAGTCGCCAGCTTGTAGATTGATGTTACTTTCAATCAGATTGCTACCTAGCACATCCGCCATGGTGGTTGCATTTGCCACAGGGATAAAGCGTTTAGCGTCTTCACCACCTTCACCAGTATTCGATTTACCGCCGATACGGTTCATCGCAATGGCTAACGTTGCATGCGCTTCAGTTGAGATAGAACCCAATGACATCGCACCAGTTGCAAAGCGTTTAACGATTTCTTTGGCTGGCTCTACAGACTCTAAAGGAATCGCTGCACCTGCTGATTTGATTTCAAACAAACCACGTAGCGTCATGTGACGGCGTGATTGGTCGTTAATTAATTTAGCGTATTCTTTGTAGGTGTCGTATTTGCCGGTACGTGTTGCATTTTGCAGTTTAGATACAGACTCTGGCGTCCAGGTATGCTCTTCACCACGCACACGGTAAGCGTATTCACCACCTGCATCCAGATGGTTTGCCAACACAGGGTCAACACCAAACGCAGCGGTATGCAGACGTACAGCCTCTTCAGACACTTGCTCTAAGCCAATACCTTCAATATTGGTCACTGTGCCAGTGAAATACTGCTCTACGAACTCGCTATTTAAACCGATAGCTTCAAAAATCTGTGCACCGCAGTAAGACTGGTAAGTAGAAATGCCCATTTTAGACATTACTTTGTACAGGCCTTTGCTAATGGCTTTCACAAAATTCTTGTTTGCAGCGTAGCTGTCTGTCGCCAAATCTTTGATAGTTTCAAATGTCAGCCATGGGCAAACTGCTTCTGCACCGTAACCTGCCAACAAGGCGAAGTGATGCACTTCACGTGCTGAACCGGTATCCACCACCAAGCCGGTGCTGGTGCGTAAACCTGCTTTTACCAGATGCTCATGCGTTGCAGAGCAAGCCAGCAGGGCAGGGATAGCTACGCGGTCTGCGCTTACGTTGCGGTCAGACAGGATTAAGATATTGAAGCCATTTTGCACTGCGTCAGACGCCGCTTTAGTGATGCTGGCAACAGCAGCTGCCATGCCATCTTTACCTTGCGCCGCTGGGTAAGTGATATCTAACACCAATGATTTATATTGGTTTTGCGTTAGCGTAGCAATCGCTTTTAATTGCTCCAGCTCGTCCAGCATCAATACTGGTTGGCTAGCCTCTAAACGCATAGGTGGTGTTGTCTCGTCCAAACCTAATAAGTTTGGTTTAGGGCCGATGAATGTAATCAATGACATCACCAACTCTTCACGAATCGGGTCGATTGGCGGGTTGGTCACTTGCGCGAACAATTGCTTGAAGTAGTTGTATAAGACTTTTGGTTTTGCTGACAACACTGGCAAGGCAGCGTCGTTACCCATAGAGCCTGAACCCTCTTCACCGCTTTGAATCATAGGCTGCAGGATAAACTTGATGTCTTCTTGCGTGTAGCCAAATGCTTGCTGCGTATCCAACAAATCAGCCGCTAGCTCTAGCTCGCCTTGTACTTTTGGCATATCGCTCAGGAAATAGCGTGATTTTTCAATCCACTGTTTGTATGGTTTAGCGGTAGCCAGCTGTTTTTTCACTTCAGCGTCGTCAATAATACGGCCTTGCTCCATGTCGATCAGCAACATTTTGCCTGGTTGCAAACGCCATTTTTTAACGATTTTCTCTTGTGGGAATGTCAACACGCCCATTTCAGACGCCATCATCACGATGTCATCATCAGTTACCAAGTAACGCGCTGGACGCAAACCGTTACGGTCTAGCGTAGCACCCACCATGCGGCCATCTGTAAACGCTACCGCAGCTGGGCCATCCCATGGCTCCATCAATGCAGCGTGGTATTCGTAGAACGCGCGGCGCTCTTCATCCATCAATGGATTGCCTGACCATGCTTCCGGAATCAGCATCATCATCGCATGTGGCAAGCTGTAGCCACCCGCAACCAACAACTCTAGACAGTTATCGAAACATGCAGAGTCAGACTGGCCTTCAGCGATTAACGGCCATAATTTTTCCAGGTCTTCGCCGATTACGGTTGAGCGCATCGCTTCATGACGTGCAGCCATCCAATTGACGTTACCTTGTACGGTATTGATCTCGCCGTTATGCGCAATCATGCGGAACGGATGGGCTAAATCCCAAGCAGGGAAGGTATTGGTAGAGAAACGTTGATGCACTAATGCCAGCGCTGAAACAACGCTTTCATCGTTTAGATCTTGGTAGTAGATGCCAACTTCGTTTGCTAGCAACATACCTTTGTACACGATAGTACGTGATGACAATGAAGGCATGTAGAACGCTGCATTGTCGGTTAATTCAAGTGCGCGTACTGCGTGCTCGATACGTTTACGAATCACGAACAGTTTACGCTCAAACACGTTTTGGTCAGTGCCGCTGGTAGCGATAAACACCTGACGCATGGTCGGCTCTACATCGCGTGCAGCTTGTGCAATATTGCTGTTATCAACCGGCACATCACGCCAGCCCAGCAAGATTTGATTTTCTTCTGCAATGATTGTTGTGAACAGCGCTTCACAGGCAGCACGATTGCTGGCGGTTTGCGGCAAGAACACATTACCTACCGCATATTGACCCGCTGCTGGCAGCTCAATACCAAGCTTCGCAGCTTCTTTGCGCATAAAGGCATCTGGCATTTGCATCAGCAAACCAGCACCATCACCCAACTTAGGGTCATAGCCGGTAGCGCCACGGTGCGTCAGGTTGGTTAATAGTTCCAAACCTTTTTGCACGATATCGTGACTTTTCTTGCCTTTAATATGCGCTACGAAACCAACGCCACAAGCATCGCGCTCGTTTGAAGGTCTGTATAAACCTTGTTTTTCTGGTCGCCCTGCGTACAAATCAGGATTAACTGCAACTGCATCATCGTGTGCAGCCAGTGCGTTTTCAGAACCAATTTGCTTACTTAAATCTGTTGCCATATTATCTAATCACAAAACATTTAGCGGAACCTTCAAGTTTACCGCTAAATGCCTATGAGTTCAACAAGATAGGACTGAAAGATAAATATTTTTTTATCGACAGCCCTCAGAGTAATCGAATTAAGCAAAGCAAGCTTTGCCTGAAGTACTAACGAGCAGCAACTGCCGCAAATGCTTTTTTCGCCGCAGCCAAGGTGAAGGCAATATCATCATCCGTATGTGCCGCAGACACAAAGCCAGCCTCAAATGCAGACGGCCCCAAATAAATGCCAGACTCCAGCATGCTATGGAAAAATAGATTGAAATTGTCTTTATTAGACTGCATCACTTCAGCAAAACTGGTCGGGCACTGCTCGCTGAAATACAAGCCAAACATACCACCTACGCTTTGCGCACTGAATACCACGCCAGCTTCTTTTGCCGCAGTCACTAGGCCATCCACCAGCTTTTTGGTTTTTGCGGTAAGTTTTGTGTGGAAATCCGGCTCTTGAATTATCTTCAAGGTCTCTAAACCAGCAGTTACTGCCACCGGGTTGCCAGATAAGGTACCCGCCTGATACACCGCACCTAGCGGCGCCAAGCATTGCATAATATCCTTACGACCGCCAAATGCACCTACCGGCAGACCGCCGCCAATGACTTTACCCAAGGTCGTCATATCCGGCTTAATGCCATATAGCGCCTGCGCGCCACCCAAGTGCACACGGAAACCGGTCATCACCTCATCAAAAATCAGCACCGCACCATGCTGCGTGCATAGCTCACGCAGAGTTTGCAGGAATTCCATATGCGGCACTACCAGATTCATATTGCCTACTACCGGCTCAATAATCACACAGGCAATTTCATTGCCTGCTGTAGCAAACAGCTCTTTTAATTGCTGGGTATTGTTGTATTCCAGCGTTAAGGTGTGAGCAGCCACTTCTGCCGGAACACCCGCTGAGCTAGGCTCACCAAAGGTCAGCAAGCCAGAACCCGCTTTTACCAACAAGGCATCAGAATGCCCGTGGTAACAGCCTTCAAACTTTACTAATTTATTGCGGCCGGTAAAACCACGCGCCACACGAATCGCACTCATGGTCGCCTCGGTACCGCTGCTCACCAAACGCACCTGCTCCATGCTCGGCACCAGTTTGTTAATCAATGCCGCCATTTCCAGCTCCAAGCCAGTTGGCGCACCAAATGACAGACTATTCGCCGCCACCGCCTGCACTGCGCCAATCACATCCGGGTGCGCATGGCCAACAATCATCGGACCCCAAGAGTTGATGTAATCGATGTACTCTTTGCCATCAACATCCCACAGCTTGGAACCCAAGCCTTTTTTGAAAAATATAGGCGTACCACCTACACTGCGAAACGCACGCACCGGCGAATTAACACCACCCGGAATAAGTTGTTGTGATTTTTCAAAAAGGGCTTGATTGGATGAGGTCATGATTGAAATAGCTTTGTAAATTGTTGAGAGGTTAATTTTACGTCATCTGCATTAAAAATTGCATTGATGACCGCTATGGAGTCTGCGCCAGCGGCAATCGCTAACGGCGCATTTTCTAAAGTAATGCCGCCAATGGCAACAGCAGGCACTTGAAGCTCGGCTTTTGCCTGCGTAAATAAATGCAAGCCGGCAACCGGCGCATTAGGCTTGGTACTAGAAGCAAAGCAAGCGCCAAACGCCACATAATCTGCGCCCAATTTCTGCGCCGATACCGCCAAATCAAAACGGTTGTAGCAAGACGCACCCAAGATTTTATTTTTGCCCAATCTGGTTCTAGACTCGGCTAGATTGCCGTCGTCTGCGCCCAGATGCACACCATCTGCATCTAAGGTCAGGCACAGCTTGATGGAGTCGTTAATAATAAACGGTACCTGGTATTGTCGGCACAAAGGCAGCAAGGCGCGTGCCTGCTGGGTTTGCAGCTTATGATCTGCCAGCTTGTTGCGATACTGCAAAACGCCGATACCGCCCTGCAACGCAGCCGCAACCTTGGCTAGCAGGACATCGGTATCCTGCTCGTCTGGCGTAATGGCGTACAGCCCTTTGATCGCGCTCATAGCCTGCGCTTAATGTGTTTTCACACTGCCGTCGCCACTAGCGGCAGCTGGCTCTTCTTCATCGCGCGCCCAGAACATACGGTCGGGGATATACTGCCCCATGCCTGGTCTGAAGCCGTTTTTAAGAGTTTGCCATGTGTACTCTTGCGCTTCCAGCACGGCATCTTCTATGCTTAGGCCATGCGCCATACACGCGGCGATGGCGCTGGTGAGGGTGCAGCCGGAGCCGTGGTAACTGCCAGGCAAGCGCTCCCATTTATAGGCTTTAATCAACTTATCTTCGCCATACAGCGTGTTGGTCACTTCGGTGGTGCGCTCATGCGTACCGGTAATCAGCACGTACTCACTGCCCATTGCCAACAAGCGCGCTGCGCTCTCATCCAACGAGGTCAAGCCAACTTCTTCCGCCTCATCGGCAAACGCAAAGCGACGTGCTTCCAAGCTATTAGGCGTAATCAATGTCGCCTGTGGGAACAACAGCTCCACCATGGCTTCCATCATTTCATCGTTGCTTAAATCATCACCGCGACCAGAAGTGAGGATAGGATCTATCAGCAACGGGATATCCGGGTAATCTGCCATGATTTCTGCAATCACTGCGATATTCTCCACTGAACCCAGCAAACCCAATTTAAAAGCAGATACCTGCACATCTTCTAAAATGGCGCGCGCCTGATCGTTCACCCAGTCAGAGTCCATCGCAAGCACACCATCCACACCTACCGTATCCTGTGCCGTAATCGCGGTCACCACCGACAAAGGGTGGCAGCCTATGCTGGCAAAGGTAAGGATATCTGCCTGCAGGCCTGCGCCACTACTGGGGTCCGTGCCGGCAAAGGTTAAAACTGATGGAGGTGCTTGGTTGGCCATAATATAATCGCTAATTGCTAAAGGTGGAGCGGGTGACGGGAATCGAACCCGCGTATCGAGCTTGGGAAGCTAGCGTTCTACCATTGAAC
>NZ_CAMLGS010000019.1 GCF_946479685.1 uncultured Methylotenera sp. | reverse complement strand
CAATGCCACCAAGCTCCGATTCCCATTGCTACTCTCCTAATTAAATATGATTAAACTATGTTTTAGGCAGTGTACTACCACCACCAAACACATGCACGTGCATATGAAATACTTCTTGCCCACCTTCACGCCCAGTATTAATCATGGTGCGGAAACCAGCCAAACCTTGCTCCTTAGCCAATTCAGGCGCCAGTAATAACATCTTACCCAATAATGCCTGATGTTGCGAGCCGCAACTGGCCAAACTCTCTACGTGCAGCTTAGGCACTAGCAAGAAATGTACTTTAGTAATGGGGCGTATGTCGTGAAACGCGATGACATCGTCATCTTCATAGATTTTCTTGGAAGGGATATCGCCTTGGACAATCTTACAAAAAATACAATCAGCACTCATTTTATATTCTTTCTAATTACTGCACAGATTAGCGTTAAACACGATATTACCGCTGGGAAACGCAGTGAACACCAGCTCTATTTGTTACGACTAGCTTTCTCAGCAATGCCTGATAAGCCTTCGCGCCTAGCGAGTTCGGCCAACACGTCCTCAGGTTTTAAATCTGCTTTTGCCAACATAATCATGGTATGGAACCATAAGTCTGCAGTCTCGTAGATGATTTCGTCTTTATTGCCACCTTTAGCGGCAATCACCGTTTCCGTCGCCTCTTCACCCACTTTTTTTAGAATGCTATCCATGCCTTTAGCATACAGCTTTGCCACATAAGATGAAGCAGGATCTGCAGACTTACGCTGCTCTAGCAACTCTGAGAGTCGGGCTAACACATCATTCATATCATTACTCATGCTTGTAAATTTCATCTGGATTTTTAATCACAGGCTGATCAACCACCCAGCTGCCATCTTTTAAGGTCTTAAAGAAGCAATTATGCCTACCGGTATGACAAGCAATGCCGCCAACCTGTTCTACCTTGAGCAAAATCACATCTTCATCACAGTCTAAACGAATCTCGTGTATTTTTTGCACGTGGCCAGACTCTTCACCCTTGCGCCACAACTTGTTACGTGACCTCGACCAATAAACGGCCTGATTGGTTTCGCTGCTCAATTGCAAAGCTTCGCGATTCATCCAGGCAAACATCAACACGCGCCCAGTATCATGCTCTTGAGCGATAACAGGAACAAGACCATTGGCATCCCAAGTAACTTCATCTAACCAATTCATCTAATTACCACCTATTGAAAATCTGTTGAATCTGTATAGCAGCTACGCACATCGCAGCTATTAACGTCAGCGCTTGTTAGCGTCTAATCTCAATACCATGCTGCGCCATATAGTCTTTGGCCTGCTTAACCGTATATTCGCCATAGTGGAAAATACTTGCCGCCAGCACTGCATCCGCGCCGCCGTCTTTAACCCCATCTACCAAGTGCTGTAAGTTGCCTACGCCGCCAGAGGCGATAATTGGCACTTCCACTGCATTACTGATGGCTTTGTTCAGTGGGTTATTAAAACCTATCTTGGTACCATCGCGGTCCATACTAGTTACCAACAACTCACCAGCACCAAGGCTGACCATATACTCTGCCCATTTTACGGCATCCAAACCGGTTGCCTTACGGCCACCGTGGGTAAACACTTCCCACTCGAAGGGCTGGTTATCCACTTTTTTGGCATCAATCGCTACTACGATACATTGCGAGCCAAACTTGGCAGCAGCATCTTGCACCACTTTAGGATTAAGCACGGCCGTAGTATTAATACTCACCTTATCTGCGCCAGCGTTGAGCAGGCGGCGTACATCTTCTACCTCGCGCACACCACCACCTACCGTAAGCGGGATAAACACCTGACTCGCCACCTCTTCAATGATATGCAGAATCAAACCTCGGTTATCCGAGCTGGCTGTGATGTCTAAAAAAGTCAGCTCATCTGCGCCCTGCTCATCATAGCGCCTGGCGATCTCTACCGGGTCACCAGCATCTCGGAGCTCGAGAAAATTAACGCCTTTGACCACGCGGCCATTGGTGACATCCAGGCAAGGAATAATACGTTTGGCTAATCCCATTGACTAAACCTTATGCACTTAACTCATCGGCAAGCTTTTGTGCTGCCGCAAAGTCTAAAGTACCTTCATAAATTGCACGGCCAGTAATCGTGCCGATAATGCCTTCATTGGCCACTGCACATAATTTCTTCACGTCGTCTAAATTGGTCACGCCGCCAGAAGCAATCACCGGAATCGTCAACGCCTGCGCCAACGCAACGGTGGCTTCGATATTAACGCCAGTCAACATGCCGTCACGGCCGATGTCTGTATAAACAATAGACTCTACGCCATAATCTTCAAACTTCTTGGCTAGATCAATCACATCATGACCGGTCAGCTTAGACCAGCCATCAATCGCCACTTTGCCATCTTTAGCGTCCAGACCAACCATAATTTGCCCAGGAAACGCGTAGCATGCTTCATGCAAGAAGCCTGGCGTTTTAACTGCAGCAGTACCGATAATCACGTAATCAATACCACTGTCTAAATAGCGCTCAATAGTGTCTAGATCACGGATACCACCACCCAATTGGATTGGGATTTCTCCGCCTACAGCACTCACGATAGACTTAATTGCGCCCTCATTCACAGGTTTACCGGCAAAGGCACCATTCAAGTCCACGAGGTGCAGACGCTTGCCACCGCGGTCAACCCAATGTCTAGCCATTGCGCCTGGGTCTTCTGAGAACACGGTCGACTCTTCCATCAAACCTTGCTTAAGTCTGACGCAGTGACCATCTTTTAAATCAATTGCTGGAATAATTAACATAATGAGAATTAATTTTATATACGAAAAAGTTAAAAAGAGAATAGCTGGTTATATAGTTAAGGCCAACTTAATTAGGTGACCAATTGACGAAATTGCTCAATAACTGCAAGCCGGCATTTGCACTTTTTTCTGGGTGAAACTGTACTGCGAACAAATTATCTTTAGCGATTGCACAAGTAAAGCGCTTAGGATAATCGCTATAGCCTTCTATGATGGCTTCATCTGCAGGCTGCACATAGTAACTATGCACATAATAAAACCTTGCGCCATCTTCTATGCCTTGCCAGAGCGCATGCGTCTTAGATTCTGCATGCAGGCGCTGGTACACCTGATTCCAGCCCATGTGTGGCACTTTCAGCTTTTCACCTTGGCTATCCACCATATCAGCGTGCGCAAAACGTTTTACGCTACCTTTGAACAAACCCAAACCGGCAGCATCGCCCTCTTCTGAGCGTTCAAACAGCATCTGCAAGCCAATGCAGATACCTAAGAATGGTTTATTCTGCGCTGCGTCCAGCACTGCACTACGCAACCCACGTGCATCCAATTCGCGGATGCAATCAGGCATGGCGCCTTGTCCAGGAAAAACAACGCGCGATGCTTTTGCTACTTCTTCAGGATTACTGGTTACCACTACATTCTTGGTAGCGGCAACGTGTTCCAATGCTTTGGACACAGAGCGTAAGTTGCCCATGCCATAATCAACCACTGCAATATCAATTGTGCTCATATTTTAAATGTTGCCGAATGTCACTCTTCAAGGATAGGTCTGGACAGACTTATAAGCTACCTTTGGTAGATGGCATAATACCTGCCATGCGCGCGTCCATTTCTACAGCCACACGCAGTGCGCGGCCAAAGGCTTTAAATATGGTCTCTGCCTGATGGTGCGCATTATGGCCTTTTAAATTATCAATATGCAAAGTGACATTAGCATGGTTCACAAAGCCCTGGAAAAACTCATGAATCAAGTCCACATCAAAACTACCGATAGCTGCGCGTGTGAAAGTACAGCCGAACTCCAGCCCTGGGCGCCCAGAGATATCCAGCACTACTCTGGATAAAGCCTCATCTAATGGCACATAGGCGTGACCGTAACGGCGAATACCCTTCTTATCACCTACCGCTTGCGCAAAGGCTTGACCGAGCGTAATGCCGATATCTTCAACCGTGTGGTGCGCATCAATATGTAAATCGCCCTTTGCGTTCACTTCAATGTCCATCATGCCATGACGTGCAATCTGGTCTAGCATATGATCTAGGAAGCCTAAACCCGTGTTAAATTGAGAGATACCCGTGCCATCTAAGTTGATGCTCACAGTGATTTGGGTTTCTAGCGTGTTTCTGGTAATTTTGGCGTTACGCATAAGTCTAATGTTTTATGTTATCAGCATGCATTTTAACCCATTACAAGGTTGTAACACATAGCTACATGATGAATTTAAACTCTAAAATAAAAAAACCCCAGTTTTAAGGCTGGGGTTTTTTACTAAACTAGTTAGCGATTAGCTAAATAATTTTTTGATCCAGCCGAACAAACCACCAGTTGAACCGCCATGAGCGATTGCAGTGATTTCTGCAGCAGCAGCAGCTGGGTCAGCAGCGCCGTAGATTGCAGCACCAGCAACAATGATAGTTGCGCCAGCGTCACGTACTTGTGCAGTTGTAGCAGCTTTAACGCCACCAGCAACAGAAATCTCAAGACCTAAGTTCAAGCCAGCAACTAAAGCCAAGTCACCGAATGGTGTTTGACCAGCAGCTTGTTGGTCTAAACCAGTGTGCACGCCAATGATGTGTGCGCCTAATTTAGCAACTTCTTGTGTACGTGCTTTTTTGTCAGCAACGTTGATCAAGTCGATTTGTGCTTTTTTACCGTATTTGTTAGCAACGTCGATTACGCCTTTGATAGTACCGATGTCTGAAGTACCCAATACTGTACAAATGTCAGCACCTGCTTTGTAGAATGGCTCAGCTTCGTAGAAACCAGCATCCATTGTTTTCAAGTCAACTAAGATTTTGTTGTTTGGGAACTTAGCACGTAATGTTTGTAGCAATTTGATACCGTTATGCTTAATGCATGGTGTACCAATTTCTAAAATATCCACGTGTGGAGCAACCTTAGTTGCTAAAGCAACTGTTGCGTCGAAATCTAATGAGTCTAATGCCATTTGGGTTTGTGCCACGATACATCCTCCAACTAATAATAAATCAGATTAATGACTTACCTAGGTTAAAAATACAGATTAAAAATAATTATTATATTGTGCACAAAACGCACATTTCGCTATCATAACCGCACTTCGTGGGAAAATTCAAACTTTTAATGCTTAATTTGCATGTTTTATCGATATAAAAAGTTTGATCACGTCCATTTATCCAGACCACATCCCCGACCCCATTGGCTTGCAGCAGCACTTTGCATATTTTTAGCAAACACACTCTGCCAGCACTCAGGCTGCATTTTTTAACTTAACACGGCTTTCAATGCTTTAAGCAGTAGCACCGACTGCGCATCAGTACCGATGGTAATACGCAAATAAGGTGCAATACGGCTAGGCGATTTAAAATGGCGCACGATAATGCCATGTTCACGCAGCTTTGCACTCAACTCGGCACCGTCACGCACTTTATGTTTTGCGAAAATAAAGTTAGCCCCTGATGGCAACACTTCAAAATCCAATGCCTGCATATCCGCCACCAATGCCTCGCGTGTGGTGATGACCTTTTGGCAGGTTTCTGCAAAATAAGCGACATCCTGCATGGCTGCCACAGCACCAGCCGAGGCAAATCTATCGATAGGGTAAGAGTTGAAACTATCTTTAACACGCACCAGCGCTTCAATCAGCGTTGCAGAACCAAGCGCATAGCCAACACGCAAGCCCGCCAAAGAGCGCGCTTTAGATAAGGTATGCGTAACCAGCAAGTTAGGGTATTGGTTAATCAAACTCACCGCAGACTCAGTACCAAAATCCACATAAGCCTCATCAATCACCACCACAGATTCAGTATTTTTCTGTAGCAGCCATTCAATTTTGGCTAATGGCAGCGGCATACCGGTTGGCGCATTAGGATTAGGGAAAATAATGCCGCCATTAGGCTTGATATAGTATTCCACACGGATACTGAAGTCTTCTGCCAGTGGAATAGTTTCGTAATCAATAGCATACAACCCGCAATATACTGGGTAAAAACTGTAAGTGATATCAGGAAACAACAATGGCTGCTCATGCTTTAACAGTGCTTGAAACACGTGCGCCAACACCTCATCCGAGCCATTGCCCACAAACACCTGACTGCTATCCAAATCATGCACTTTGGCGATAGCCGCTTTTAAGGCGTCTGAATTAGGGTCCGGATACAAACGTAAGCTATCTGCAGCTTCCAGCTTTAAAGCTTCTACCACCTTAGGGCTAGGACCGTAAGGGTTTTCATTGGTATTGAGTTTTACCAAATTATTAATTTTTGGCTGTTCGCCCGGCACATAAGGGGTGAGCTTATGAACAACATCACTCCAATACTTACTCATACTAAACCCTCAGACATATGCGCCGCAATTAAATGAGCCAGCGCAAAATTAATAAAAGGCGCTACCCGTAACGGATATGCGCCTCATTGAGCACACCAAGCATCAGCTGACACCCAGTGCACCACCATTTTTTACAGAATTACTTAAGACGATATTCTGCAGAACGCGCATGCGCCTGCAAACCCTCACCATAAGCCAAGGTTGCCGCAACCTTGCCCAACACCTGCGCGCCTTCAGAAGACACCATGATTAAGCTTGAACGCTTTTGGAAGTCATATACACCTAGTGGTGATGAGAACCTGGCGGTACGTGAAGTAGGCAGCACATGGTTAGGCCCTGCACAGTAATCGCCCAACGCTTCACAGGTATCACGCCCCATAAAAATAGCGCCGGCATGCTTGATTTTTTTGCTGAATGCCAATGGATCTTCCACAGACAATTCTAAATGCTCAGGCGCAATGTAGTTACTGATTTCAGCAGCCTCATCCAGGTCGCGCACATGAATCAAAGCACCACGGTCAGTCAGGGAAGTGGTAATGATATCTTTACGCGGCATCTCTTCCACTAGTTTTTGTATGCTGGCAGTAACTTGATCCAAGAACGCAGCATCCGGGCTTAACAAGATAGATTGCGCCAATTCATCATGCTCAGCTTGTGAGAACAAGTCCATTGCAATCCAGTCCGGATCAGTCTTGCCATCACATATCACCAGAATTTCAGAAGGACCGGCCACCATATCAATACCCACCACGCCAAATACACGACGTTTGGCAGCCGCGACATAAGCATTACCTGGACCTACAATTTTATCTACCTGTGGTACGGTTTCGGTACCGTATGCCAAGGCACCTACCGCCTGTGCACCGCCGATACAAAACACGCGATCTACGCCACAAACTGCGGCAGCAGCTAATACCAGCTGGTTTTTCTCACCATTCGGCGTTGGCACTACCATAATCAACTCTTGCACACCAGCCACCTTAGCTGGAATCGCATTCATCAGCACGGATGACGGATAAGCCGCTTTGCCGCCCGGCACATATAAACCTACGCGATCAAGTGAAGTAACTTGTTGGCCAAGCAGAGTACCATCAGCCTCGGTATAGCTCCATGAGCTCATCAGCTGTTTTTCATGATAACTTTTGACACGATCCGCCGCAGCTTGCAATGCAGCACGCTGCTCTGCCGGCAAACCTTCCAATGCTGCCTGCAGTTCGCCCTGACTAATTTCCAACTCAGCAAGCTGACTAGCATTGGTCTTGTCAAAACGATTGGTATATTCAAGTACCGCTGCATCCCCGCGCTGTTTCACATCTTTTAAGATGTTAGCAACCACGGCATCAATGCTGTCGTCTTGCGCGGTTTCAAAAGCAAGCAGCTCTTTTAAGTTCGCTTGAAAATCGCTATCTACAGTAGAAAAACGTCTAATTTTCATATCACTAAACCTATGTACCTAATATATGTGTCTGAACTATTTATTTTTTGCAATGGCAGTTTGGAACGCATCCATAATCGGCTGCAACTTATCGCGATTGAGCTTGAGCGAAGCCTGATTCACCACCAGCCTGGAGCTGATATCACCGACTTCTTCTACCGCTTTCAGCTTGTTGGCACGCAAGGTGCCACCGGTACTCACCAAATCCACAATTACATCTGCCAAACCTACCAATGGGCCCAATTCCATAGAGCCATACAGCTTGATTAAGTCTACATGCATGCCTTTGGCAGCAAAGTGCTCACGCGCGGTTTTCACATACTTGGTGACTACCTTCAGGCGTGCACCGCTGCGGATAGAGCCGAAATAATCAAAGTCGTCACGCACAGCCACCATCATTTTGCATTTTGCAATCTGCAGGTCTATAGGTTGATACAAGCCTTCACCACCATGCTCGTCCAACACGTCTTTACCGGCGATGCCCAAATCAGCCGCACCATACTGTACATAGGTAGGCACGTCAGTTGCACGTACGATAATCAAGCGTACATCTGGACGATTGGTCTCTATAATCAGCTTACGTGATGCTTCTGGGTCTTCCACGGCATGAATCCCCGCTGCTGCCAGCAATGGCGCTGTCTCTTCAAAGATTCTGCCTTTTGACAGTGCTATCGTAATCATTTTTCAGTATTCTCTATGCTATTCGCTACTATGTATTTGATATTAAGCTATGCGCTTAACGTTGGCGCCCAAGGCATTTAACTTAGCTTCCAGGTTTTCATACCCGCGGTCTAAATGATAGATACGTTCAATCACAGTATCGCCACGTGCCACCAAACCAGCTAACACCAAACTTGCTGATGCGCGTAAATCAGTTGCCATCACGGTAGCGCCGTCCAGATAGTCAACGCCTTTTACCAATGCGGTATTACCGTCAATGCCGATATCAGCCCCTAAGCGCTGCATTTCCTGCACATGCATGAAGCGGTTTTCAAAAATGGTTTCAGTCACCTTCGCCACACCAGTTGCCACGGTATTCAAGGCCATAAATTGCGCCTGCATGTCTGTGGGGAACGCCGGATGTGGTGCTGTACGGATATTCACAGCCTTGAGCTTACCATCCGCTTTTACCGTAATCGAGTCATTATCCACTGTCACAGTTGCGCCAGCTTCGCGTAACTTCTCGATTACAGCATCCAACAGATGCGCTTGCACGTTTAGCAGTTTCACTTCGCCACCAGTCATCGCCGCGGCCACCATATAAGTACCGGCCTCGATACGGTCACAGACAATATTGTGATCTGCGCCGGTTAAGCGATCCACGCCTTCAATCGTGATCACATCAGTGCCTGCACCCGTGATCTTTGCACCCATCTTGATCAGGCAATTTGCCAGATCCACCACTTCAGGTTCTTTTGCAGCGTTTTCCAACACAGTGGTTCCTTGTGCCAAGCTGGCAGCCATCATCAGGTTTTCAGTACCAGTAACCGTAACCATATCCATGTAATAACGGGTACCTTGCAAACGACGATTAGGCAAATGCAAGGTGCTGGCTTGAATATAGCCATGCGTGATATGAATCGCGGCACCCATCGCCTGCAAACCTTTAATGTGCAGGTCGACCGGTCTGGAGCCGATGGCACAGCCACCAGGCAATGACACGCGTGCGTTACCAAACCTCGCTAGCAAAGGACCTAGCACCAGGATAGAGGCACGCATGGTTTTCACCATTTCGTAAGTAGCCTCAAAAGAAGCAACCTCGCTCGCATCCAAGCTCACTTTATCGGCGTTACGGTCAATCTTAACGCCCATCATATCCAGCAATTTGATTGTAGTATCGATATCCTTAAGCGCAGCCACACTGGTTAGATTCAATGGCGTTTCTGCAAGCAAAGCCGCACACAGAATCGGCAAAGCCGCATTCTTAGCACCAGAAACTACAACCTCACCTTGAAGGCGGTTACCGCCTGTAATCAGCAGTTTGTCCAATTATTTGGTCGCATTCAATAATGTTTGCAACTCACCACTTTCATACATGGCACGCATAATGTCTGAACCACCAATAAACTCACCGTTGATATACAACTGTGGAATTGTTGGCCAGTTTGCATAAACCTTAATACCTTCACGGATATTTTGATCAGCCAACACATCAATCGCCACGTACTCTACGTTACAGGCGTTGAGGATTTGCGTTGCCAAATTTGAGAAACCACATTGCGGAAACTTCGGGCTACCTTTCATGTACAGCACTACTGGGTTACCTGTTACCTGACTTTTAATTAATTCCTGCGTATCCATTATTTATCCTAATTACAAAACTGTATTACAAAACTTAAATTACAAAAACTTTTCAGCGTCACTTACCGTTTGCGCTTTACGTCGGTGCTTTATACCAGCACCTGTTATACACGCGCCAACCTTAGTTGTTACCTTGCAACCTTGCCCACGCTTCCGGGGTTAACGTTTGCATCGACAATGCATGGATCTCGGCACGCATTCTGTCGCCTAGCGCCGCATACACCAACTGATGTTGCTTAACCATGGTCTTACCTACAAACTCGGGACTGACGATCACGGCTTCAAAATGCGTACCGTCATCACCTAATACTTTTATATAATCACACGCTAAATTTTGCGTGATGTATGCTTCTAACTGCTGGGCACTTAACACGTGTTACTCACCTTAAATTATTCAACTAGCTAAATTGCCTAACCTAGCAATCTGGACTATCACACCCTGGACTATTACACCTGGAACTATTGCATTCAGGCCAATAGCATTATGACCTAAGTTTATAGCCTGATTTTAACATTTTTAATGTAATCAGTGCTAACACTAGGAAGGACGCGGCGACTATGAGCAAACTGAGTGCTGGAGATACGTCACCCTTACCAAAGAAGCCATACCTAAACCCGTCTATCATGTAGAAGAATGGGTTTAAATGCGAAACTTTTTGCCAAAACGGGGGCAATGAATGTATCGAATAAAACACGCCAGATAAGAACGACAAAGGCATGATTATAAAATTCTGAAACGCCGCCATCTGATCAAATCTATCCGCCCAAATGCCGGCAATAATGCCAAAGGTACCAAGCAGCGCACTACCCAGCAAACCAAAGGCAACAAGCATCCACGGACTTGCCACTGTCAAATCCACAAACCACATAGCCACCAGATAAATACACAAGCCGACTACCAAGCCACGGATAATGGCAGCAATTAAAAATGCCAGAAAGAATTGCAAATGCGTAAGTGGTGTTAATAGGACAAAGACAATATTGCCCATCACCTTAGACTGAATCAGGCTAGAGGAGCTGTTTGCAAATGCATTTTGCAATACAGACATCATAATCAGTCCAGGTATTAGAAATTCAGTATAAGCCACTCCGTCGTACACCTGCACATGCTTATCCAGCACATGAGAGAAAATCAACAAATATAGCAAGGCGGTGATCACTGGCGCCGCTACGGTTTGGAATGACACACGCCAAAAACGCAACAGCTCTTTTTTGAGTAAGGTCCAAGGCCCTCTAAAAGCAGAGACCGCGTTACGTTCTGTATTTTGCTTTAAATCATTCATCATGCTTGGCTCGCTAATTTATGCTCAGCGGTAGCATTACCCACCAACGATAAAAAGACATCTTCTAAATCAGCTTCGTTTAATTGCATATCCACCACCTTAATACCGCTCGCACGCAAAGATGAAAGCACATATTCAATCTGTATCATATCGGTTAGTGCAAAGGTATACACCCCGCGCTCCACATGACGCACCATGCCTTGCACTTCTTGCGGCAACTGCACCTCGCCCAAAGTTAAGCGCAAGTGCTTGCCTGCAAACTTATTCAGCAAATTGGCAGTGCTATCAAGCGCAACAATCTCACCCTGCTTCATCATGCCTACGCGGCTACACAGCGTCTCAGCCTCTTCTAAATAATGCGTGGTCAAAATGATGGTGTGACCATCACGGTTTAACTTTTTAATAAACTCCCACAACATTTGGCGTAACTCAACGTCCACCCCTGCGGTAGGCTCATCCAGCACGATGACTGGCGGCTTATGCGCTAGTGCTTGCGCAATCAATGCACGGCGCTTCATGCCGCCAGATAACTTGCGCATATTGGTATGCGCCTTATCCGCCAGCCCCAAACCCTCCAGCACCTCATCCACCCAAGCGTCATTTTCACGACCTAGCCCGAAATAACCGGCCTGAAACCGCAACATCTCACGCACATTAAAGAATGGGTCAAACACCAACTCCTGAGGCACGACCCCCAGCAGCTGACGCGCCTGCTGATACTGCTGCTGCACATCAAAACCCATGACTGAAATGCTGCCCGCACTAGGCGCAATCAACCCCGCCAGAATATTAATCAAGGTAGATTTACCCGCACCATTCGGCCCGAGCAGAGCAAAAAACTCACCTTGCTCAATAGTGAGATCAACCCCTTTTAAGGCATGCAGCGCACCAAAGTGCTTATGCACACCGCGAATTTGAATAGCAGGATGGTTCAAATGTGACTTTCGATTAACAGTTTAAACTTACAGACTTACAAAAACTCGGCACTCAACCTTTAACTGAAGCAACGCCCCATGCTGGCATCGCCCAGTGCGGTTAGACTCCCCAAAAATACCACGCTAAAACACATTAAACTAAAGCGCCAAAACCCTTTCGTATACCGAAAGGGTTTTGGGTCAGACGCAAGTTACGGATTAAGCACTGAGGGGGATAAAGTCAGCAACACCATAAAGGGTAGCCAAACTCTCCAGCCCCTCGGGCAAATTCACAAATGTGATTTTATGATTAGCGGCAATTGCTCGACGCTGCCACTCCATCATCAAACTAATCGCAGAAGTATCTGTATTAGTGACTGCGGAGAAATCTACTTTTAGCGCATCATTCATTGCCAAAGCTGCGCTTTCAACTAGCACGGCATTGGCATTATCAACCAGTATTTCACCGGACAGCAGCCATGTATTTCCTTGTGATACTACGTTACTCATACGCCAGATGCTTTGTTTTTATCCGCAAGTTTTTTATTCAAGCTATCAAGGCCGTTATCACGAATTTCACTGCTAAACTGACTACGATAGTTAGTCACCAAACTCACGCTCTCAATCACAATGTCATAAACTTTCCAGCCGCTATCAAGTTTTACCAAACTGTAATCTACTGAGATTGGTTGGCCGCCAGGCTGCAGGATTTGTGTTTTTACGCTTACATTTTTCGCACCGGCTTCAGCGCGTAATGGCTTATATTCAATCACTTGGTTTTTGTATTTACCCAGCGCTGTTGCGTAGGTACGTAACAACAAGGTGCGGAACTCTTTTTGGAACGCAGCTTGCTGCTCTGGCGTAGCAGTTCTCCAGTTTTTACCTAACACCATGCGACAAACACGCTCAAAGTCAAAGTTAGGCAAAATTTTCTCTTCAGCCAACGCATAAATCTTTTGCTGGTTACCAGCTTGAATGTCTTTATCATTCTTAAGCGTATTAAGTACATCTTCAGCCGTGCGCTTCACCAATTCATCTGCAGACACTTCAGCCTGAACCAAGCTAGCATTCACAAACATTGCAGTAGCAAAAGTAACACTTGTCAGCAACTTTAAAAACATTTTCATTTGAGACCTTCTATATTTTCTTCAAAATGACTAATTAACATCAAAAAACCATTACCAACCGTGATTAAAACGGTGCATCACCCAGTTCGGTTGACTTCGCCTTCGCTGGCTCAGCAGTTGCAGGAGCCGCCGCCTTATCTTTATCTGACTCAGAAGCTTTATTATACAAAAACTGACTGATCATTTTTTCTAACACAATCGCGTCTTGAGTCTGGGTGATTTTATCACCAGTCTTCAGCACATCTTCTTCGCCGCCTGCTTCTAAACCAATATATTGCTCACCCAACAAACCTGCCGTGTAAATATTAGCAAAAGTGTCTTTTGGAAATTGATAACGCTTATCAATTTTAATGGTCACCACAGCCACATAAGACTTAGCATCAAAGCTAATATCAGCAACGCGACCCACCACAACACCGGCACTTTTCACTGGTGCATTTGGCTTTAAGCCGCCAATATTCTCAAAAGAAGCGCTCACAGAATACGTCTCGCCAATTTTACTCGAGGTTAAGTTGCCTACCTTCATAGCCAAGCCCAGCAATGCAGCCGCACCTAAAGCTACAAAAATACCTACCCATAAATCTATTTTTGTTCTATCCACTTCACTACCCTCTCAACTTTGTTTTTATGGGCTAAACAACCAGCATAAAAGACGTTAATACAAAATCTAAACACAATACTGTTAGCGATGAAATCACTACGGTTCTAGTCGTAGCGTGACTGACACCCTCTGCCGTCGGCGGTGCATCAAAGCCCTCAAACAGCGCAATCATGGTACATGCAACACCGAACACTACACTCTTAATCACGCCGTTAATAATATCTGCACGCACATCCACATTGGCCTGCATTTGCGACCAGAATGCGCCATCGTCTACACCAATTAACGGCACTGCCACTAAATAGCCACCCAACACACCTACCATTGAAAACAAAGCCGCTAAGATAGGCATAGAAATCACACCAGCCCAAAACCTTGGCGCCACTACGCGCGCGATAGGGTTAACCGCCATCATTTCCATTGCTGACAATTGCTCAGTTGTTTTCATCAACCCAATTTCAGCTGTGATTGCGGTACCAGCACGCCCAGCGAACAGCAATGCCGTGACTACTGGGCCCAACTCACGCACCAAGGCCAAAGCCACCAGCACACCGATTGCTTCTGAAGAGCCATACTTTTGCAGTGTGTTATAGCCCTGCAGCGCCAGCACCATACCCACAAAGAATGCAGATACGCTAATAATCAACAAAGACATTACACCAGTGAAGTACACTTCACGCAGCGTTAAGTGAAAGCGCCTAAAACTCTCACCCGAATAAATAATCGCCAGCATAAAAAGCCTAGCGCCAGCACCCAAACGCCAGATGCGTGCAATCATGCGATTGCCGACGCCGCTTAGAAACCGAGAAAATACATTCATTATTTTATTAATCATTCAACTAAATCCATTAAGCTGCTAATTTGCAGCTGAACATTCAACAGCTACATCTTCAACCCAATAGCTGAGCCCGGTAATCAGGCGCTGCATAATGGAAAGGCACAGGGCCATCTTTCTCACCATGTACAAACTGGTGAACGAATGGGAGGGTGGACTGCATTAACTCTTGAGGCGTACCTTCTGCCGCCACTTCACCGCTCGCGACAAAATATACATAATCAGCAATCAAAAATGTTTCTTTAACATCGTGTGAAACAATAATAGAAGTTGCACCCAGCGCATCATTCAGGCTGCGAATCAACTCACAGATTACACCCATAGAGATAGGGTCCAAGCCAGCAAATGGCTCATCATACATAATAATGCTAGGATCTAACGCCACCGCACGCGCCAGCGCAACACGTCGCGCCATACCGCCAGACAACTCAGTAGGCATCAATTTATACGCACCGCGCAGACCTACAGCATTCAACTTGAGCAACACCAAGTCACGAATCATGGACTCAGGCAAATCTGTTAACTCACGCATTGGGAATGCAACGTTATCAAATACGCTTAAATCGGTAAATAAAGCACCATGCTGAAACAGCATACCCATGCTACGTCGCAACTGGTAAATGCCATCGCGCGTTTGCTTATGCACTACTTGCCCGTTAACGCGCACTTCACCTTTTGTTGGCCTTACCTGACCGCCAATCAAACGCAGCAATGTTGTTTTACCACTACCGCTACCGCCCATAATCGCGACAACTTTCCCCTTAGGGAAAGCCATGTTAATTCCCTTGTGCAAGGTGCGACCGTTATACCCAAAGGAAAGATTATCGATTTCTACAATATTTGATGTCATCTAAAGCACAATTTTCAGTTAATTTTCTTGCTTTTATCCAAGGTGCCATTTTAGAACAATTAAGATTCTACGCAAGCTTAAATGTCATATATGAAAATGCACCGAGCAAAAGCCAGCACTTGTAACAATAAAAAAGCCCGCCATCGGGCGGGCTTTTTTATCTAACGTAAACTTAGAAGGACATGCATACAGTATATGGACTACCTTCAGCTATGGCGGTTGTAGCCACTGGAGTTGCAGTACCAGAAACAATCGCCATCAATGAGCCAGTCGCAGTATTACCATCATCCATATTAATATCTATTTGCTTAACCAATCTACCTGCAATATTCTCGGAACACACCACATACAAACCTGTCATTCCAGTGATTGTGTTAAAGCTAGACATACTTTGCACACCAATACGACCATTATCAGAGTTTCTAGGCAAGTAGTTAGCGTCACCTGTATTTGTTGGGCCTGTGGCAAAGCCAGCCAAACGAACATGCTGCCAAAACAGCGCAGACTCATCGGTTAACGTTGACGAGTTCCAAGCACCTTCAATTCGAGCATTCCCTACAGTGCCACCTGTCGTTGCCAAAGTTGCAGTACTACCTACATGCGCTACAACACTCGCATCATCACCCGGCAATGCTTTGAATTTATCTTGATAGCCATAAATAAATATCTGTGCATTTTTAAAGTCACCTGCAATACTTTTTGCTTTTGCACTATTAATCAGCTCTTGCCCTTTAAGTACGCCTCCAAGCAATAGGCCAATAATTACCAGCACAATTGCCAACTCAATTAGCGTAAAGCCTGCCTGTGTTCTTTTCATTTAATTCCCCGAACTGTGCGCAACCAGCGCGTCATTTTATACATTTAAGTTAAGACACTCTTGCAAGTATCAGTTTTTAACTAGCAAATAACATACCAGCCATGATTAATCACATTTACAACGATTTTGCTTGTATTCTACAAGATATTAACATCGATTACGCACGAATTATTGTCAAGTATTGGACACTTATGTTCAAATTCAGACACCATGCTAACTTTATCAACTTGTGAGCCAACCACAATATGCGCACGCTTTATCAATTTTACCGACTAGCTCTTAACAATCATGACCGCCTGATGGCGCTCATGATGCTGTCATTGCACGCACTATTAATCTGGGGTGAAAATGGCCGTTTGCACACGGCATTACTGCTATGCCATTACGGTTTCTTCCTATTATGGCAGCCAGTCATGCGCCAAAACGGCAAGCTATCGTGGAAAATGGTAAGTATTGTGCTGATGGGCGGCTATCTCACCACTTTTCTGACCAATTGGTGGGTCACGGCATTCTGGATTGCCGGCTTATTCTCATTGATTGGCGGGCGCATATTATCCAGTGAATCTTCACACTCCAAGCTACCAAACATACTCGCTGCCTCATACTTGTTGGCCATTTTACTATTATGGGTGGTACCTAAACTACTCAATGCAAATAACGATTTGCTGGCTGCAGAATTACTCCTCGTTTATGTACTACCCATACTGCCGCTGACCATTTTATTTTTATCTGCAAAGAACATCAGCCTTAGCTATACGCAAAATATTGACTTCTTTTACACCTTACTTCTCTTTTTACTGACCATAATTGTCATATTAAGCAGCTTTGCCATTGGTGTTATCTGGCAGATTCATTATGTAAAACTGCTGATTTTTACTGTGTTTGGCTTAGCCACCACCCTGGTTGCGATTAGCTGGCTATGGAACCCTAGTGCAACGTTCTCAGGCTTAGAACTGCTAATGTCACGCTACCTACTAAGCATAGGCCTGCCATTTGAACAGTGGATTAGAAAAATTGCAGCATTTGCGGAGAATGAAAATTCTGCGGAAGGTTTTTTACAGGCATCTATGCGCGAATTAGCAGCCCTGAACTGGGTAAGCGGAGTATCGTGGCGCTCAGAAACTACCGATCAGGAGATAGGTGAAACCACGCACTTCATTTCCACTTTTAGCTTTCATCAGCTACATCTAACGCTTTACTCACGCTGGCAATTCACTCCTGCCATGTATCTGCACGTACAATTGCTGACGCAGATTCTAGGTGAGTTCTACGAAGCCAAGCGCCGCGAAGAAACCATTAGCCAGAATGCTTACATGCAAAGCCTGTATGAAACCGGCTCCAGGTTAACGCACGACATCAAGAATATTTTACAGTCGCTAGGCACACTATCTGCCGCCGCAGAGCAGAGCAATCATGCAGAAGATGACACTAGGCTGGTAGATCTTATTAAGAAACAACTCCCTAGATTAAGCCAACGCCTAGCCAGCACCTTGAACAAACTGGAAGAGCCGGGAGTGGAGAAAAAGAATCAAGCCAAGGTAAGCCATTGGTGGAAGAGCTTCAAGCAACTCAACGCGCATCAGCAAGTGCAATTTGAAGCACCGATAAACTTACCAAAAACCGACATCGACCCCGATGTTTTGGATAGCGTGGTGGACAACCTGATTCAGAATGCGCTGGAGAAGGCTAGACTAGAAACCGACATCAATATTCATGTAACCATCATGCCTTCCAACCACTTTTGCATTGAAGTGACTGACACTGGCTCTGCGATACCAAGTAGCGTAGCCGATAAACTTTTCAAAACCCATGTCAGCTCAAAAAGCGGCTTAGGGGTTGGTTTATACCATGCGGCACAACAAGCGGAACATGCCGGCTATTTGCTCAGCCTAACCGACAACAGTGATGGTGAAGTAAGATTTAGATTAGAAAAAGTACATTAATAGCCCTTGTATATTAATGCACCAGAATCCATAGCATTAAAAAACAAGGCCTTGTGACTATCATCACAAGGCCTTATTTGTATCCAATTAACTTATGGTATTTAATTACAAGTTAAATTTAGAACGAGTTACGTTTAGCTATAACGTACCGTATGAATGCAAGCCGCTCAGGAACATATTTACGCCTAAGAAAGCAAAGGTAGTAATAATCAAACCGATCAGCGCCCACCAAGCCAGCAACGCCCCACGTAAACCCTTAACCATACGTAAATGCAACCATGCTGCGTAGTTTAGCCAAACAATCAGTGCCCAGGTTTCTTTCGGATCCCAGCTCCAGTAGCCACCCCAAGCTTCAGCCGCCCACATGGCACCAAGTATGGTTGCAATTGTGAAAAATGCAAAACCAACGGCAATCGCTTTATACATTAAATCATCTAGCACATCCAGACTAGGCAGACGTGAAGTAAGCACACCCTTGCTTGCTAGCAGGTAAGAGAACGCCACCATTGCCGCTAAAGAGAACGAGCCATAACCGATAAAGTTGGCCGGCACGTGTATCTTCATCCAGTAACTTTGCAGCGCAGGCACTAGCGGTTGGATATTGTGCGCAGCACGATCAAATGTGTACCACAAGATAAAACCAACAGCAGCATTAATCACCAACAGCACAAAACCACCCAATTGCTTGGTGTTTAGCTTTTGCTCATAGTGCAAATACAGTAACGCGGTGATTAAGCAGAACAGCACAAATACTTCATACAAATTGCTGACTGGGATATGACCCACATCAGTACCGATCAAGTAAGACTCGTACCAGCGTACCATTAGACCCACAAAACCGAACAGCACGGCAGACCATGTAAGCGCAGAGGCCACTTTACCGGTAAACACACTACGCCTAAATAAGGCAAACCAGTAAGTCAGCATCGCCAGCACAAATAAAACATTCATCCACATAATGGCTGACTGACTGGCGATTAGGAATTTCAGGAAAAATACTTGAGTAGCGCGCGCCTGATCACCGTGATACAAAGCAATTGCCGACAAACTCAGCACACCAACACCAAGCACTAGGCGCCCAAGCGCCTTCCATTGCCAGCCCAAATAGCTAACCAAAGCGGCTGCGCCAAATAAAAAAGTCACCTCATACGCATCCATAAAATGCGCATATTTAATAAAAGCGAATACCGAACCGGCCACAATGACTAACGCATATAGCCAATCTTGCCAATTCAACTTTTGCAACAACGTTTGTTGTTGATAACCCATGGTGTTATTTACTGTGTCATTCATTTTCAATTCCTTAGCTAACAATGCCAGCAAGTTGTTCGCGGTACAAATTAAACTCTTGTTCAAACTCTAAATTCTTACGATTAGAAGCCATCGCAAAATGCACCTCTTTCGCACCTGGTTTTAGATACAACCATATCCTTCTTTCGCGGATATACATCATGGCAAAAATACCCAACACCAAAATCACCGAGCCTAAATACACCCATTTTTGCCCAGGTGATTTGGTTAATTGTAGACCACTTGCCTCTTTATGCTCGAACTGATTCAGCTGCAAATAATAAGGTGTGCCATAGAAGAACATATCGCTAAACGCATTTATAGTATCGCGCAGCAAACGCTCGGTTTCAGCACCGCTTTTTAACAATGGTTTTTTATTAAGCTCCAGCGCCATGTTGTAAGCTTCATACGCAGCCACATTCACCATCTTAATATAGGTAGTGGCTGACGCCTCGCGCTCTTTTTCCGGCACATTTTTCTCAATCACTTTCGCCACTTCATTATAGCCACCTTGTGCAAAGACAGTGAGCAAACGAATCAAGCTAAGTTCAAACTGTTTACGCATCTCAGGGTCACCTTTAACACCCAAAGACTTCTGCGCTATTCGTTTTGCTATTTCCGGATACTTAGAGGCATCCAACATGATGGCTCTAAAGCCCATAAAACCATCAATACCTGAGTCCTCATCCACAGGGATTCGTAAATAACGGAAGTCTTCCTGCACTGTTTCGCGCATGCCAGACAAGAAGTAAAACTGCCCATCAATTTGCACAGGCTGCATATAAGTCACGTACTCAGTGGCTTGACCACGGCTATCGCGTAACTTGTAGGTCACATTTGGGCCCACGTTGTGCGGCTTACCCTTGCCGTCTGGAGACATGTTAATAATATTAAATTTACGGAAGTCGTTATATTCCACGCGCAACTTGCCATCGCCCTCACCTAGCGCACCTTCACCAAAGATGTTGCCAGACAATGCTTGCGGCTGATTATTTGGTGAAAGCAGGTTCCACACATTAAACTTCAAACCAGTGCCGCCATCCTGGAAGTCTGATTGGTAAATTGCAATGCCTTTATAGGTTAAAGGATGATTTACGCTAATGGTTTTAGTAAGTGGTTCTTTTAGCGCCGGGTCAAAAATCACCAAATCACTTTCAAATGACTTAGGCTGACCTGTGGCGTAATGCTCGATACGAAAATCTTTTAAGCCAACAGCAAACGGCAACTCTTGCACCAAATAGCCATCGCGCACGCGCAAGAAAGCCACATTCTGAGTAGAACCTTCGGCCAAAGTCATGTTGCCACGGAATGAAGGATTACTCACCGACATTCTGCTTGCCTCAGGCACTTTTGAAACCGGTAAATCTTTAGTTTCAATGCGCTTATAACCTAACATTTCTTGCACTTTAAACGGCAGATTACCATCCAGCAGACCGCCAAATAAAATCACCACCATCGCCACGTGCGTCAGGATATAACCCCAGCGCTGATGGGTACCGGCTTTAGCGGCGATTAACTCGCTGCCATCTTCCTGCGTTCTGATTTTGTATTTAAAGCCTTTTGCATCTAAAAACTGTAGAAGATTTTGCTTCACCGCAACATAGTCAGCGGTTAGCTTGAAGGTCGCTTGGTGACTAAATGCACGTAGCGATTTCTCTGTGGCATGTTCCTTAAAGGTACGCCACTCTTTGAGCATCAAGGGAGTGTTGCGATAGATGCAGAGACTGGTAGACACCACCAAAAATAACAAAATAACTAAAAACCAAACGCTATGGTAAACATCATACAACCCTAAATGCTCAAACATAGCGAACCAAAACTGGCCAAATTTTACAATATAGTTCTCATATGGCTCATTTTGCTTAAGTACCGTACCGATAACTGAAGCCACACCCAACACGCTCAGTAAACTGACGGCAAAGCGCATGGAGCTTAGCAAGTCTAAAAAGTTTTTAGTAAATGATAATTTAGGATTCAAAATACGGCACTCTGAGGGTAAGTTTAGGTTAATGCTCGTGAATACTGCTGTTACTTATGACTTGGGTGGGGCAACGATAGTTGCTCGCCCGAACAAATAAAGAGGCTCCAATAAAGGGACACCAAACATTTCAGCGTTAAAAAAGGGCAGCATTGCCACCCTTTTTTCACTATCGCTATATCTAGCGCAAACCTTGAATATAGTCTGCTACAGCGGCCATTTCCGCATCTGACATTTTAGCTGCAATCGCCATCATCATCGGCGCATTCGCACGCTCACCTGAACGGAACGCTTTTAACTGCGCCAAGGTGTAATCAGTATGCTGACCACTTAAACGCGGGAATTGTTTTGGTAAACCAGCGCCGTTCGGGCTATGGCAAGCTGCACAAGCTGGAACGCCAGTTACTGCATTACCAGCACGGTAAATTTTTTCACCTACTGAACCAGCACCATTTGATTTAGCCTGACCCAACGCAGGTTTTTTGCTTGAGAAATAAGCTGCCAAAGCTTTCATTTCAGCTTCTGACAAGGCACCCGCCATGCCAGACATCACAGCATTGGCACGTTTACCAGATTTGAACTCGGTTAATTGTTTTTCAATGTATTCAGGATGTTGACCTGCTAATTTAGGGTTAAGACTGATCACGCTATTGCCGTCCGGCGCATGACATGCAGCACAGACAGTATTAACGGTTTGTTGTGCAGACTTTGCCGCAGACTCTTCTGCTTGCGCATTCACAGAAATACCCAACATTAAACCAGATAACAACCAAGCTAGATGACGAAATTGCATTACCGCTCCTAAATCTAAATTATTCAACCAATTAACGCGCTATTTTAGCGAAAAACAACTATTCGTGATAGCATTTTTCACCATTACATCAATTCCTTTGATAATTCAAAGTTAATTCAAAAAAACTACAACAGTTCATCAGCATCAAATCGTCATATTAATTGACTTAACACGTTGAGTTACACCATTGAGTTACACTGTTAAATTATAGAGAATTGGCTCTACCAGAATCAGGAACCATATGCCGTTATTTCAAAATGCCGCTTTCTTTATATCAGCTCACCATCTGCGCGACTTACCTCCTGCCAGCGGGATTGAAGTTGCCTTTGCCGGTCGCTCCAACGCCGGCAAGTCGAGCGCACTGAACACGCTAGCCAACCACAATCGCCTAGCATTTGTAAGTAAACAACCCGGCCGCACTCAGCTCATCAACTTTTTCACCTTGGGCAACGACAGACACCTCGTAGACTTACCGGGCTACGGCTACGCCAAGGTGCCAGAAGCCATGCGCGCACACTGGCAAAACGTATTAGCGCGCTACCTCAGTGAGCGCTCTAGCCTAGGCGGCTTAGTATTAGTCATGGACAGCCGTCACCCATTGACCCCACTCGACCGCCAAATGCTGGATTGGTTTTGCCCTAGCGGCAAGCCTGTGCATGTGCTACTGACCAAGTCAGATAAATTATCGCGCGGAGAAGCTACACTCACACTGAACCGTGTACGCAAAGAGTTGATAGAAACCTGGGGCAACCACTACAACAGCGAGTGCACCATACAGTTATTTTCTAGCTTGAAGAAACAAGGGGTAGAAGAAGCGGAGAAAGTCATCGGAAAATGGCTGTTTGTGGAAGACGACAGCGCACCAGAAACTGCTTAAAGCAATCTAGGCCAAGCGCACAGCCTGGCCTAGGCAATCAACACTGGCAACGGACGACCAGCAACGAACAACTAGCGAAATCCTACTTGCGGGTAAACACCATATCCCACACACCATGCCCAAGTTTTAACCCACGGTTTTCAAACTTGGTCAGTGGGCGGTAACTTGGTTTAACCGCATAATCTTGCGCAGTATTTTCCAGCTGCGGCTCTGCACTCAACACTTCCAACACCCACTCCGCGTACTCCTGCCAATCTGTCGCCACATGCAAGTAGCCACCAACTTTAAGTTTAGTGCATAGCAACTGCACAAACTCAGCCTGAATCAGGCGACGCTTGTGATGACGTTTTTTATGCCAAGGGTCGGGGAAGAAGATATGCACGCCGTCCAGGCTGGCATCTGCCACCATGTTGTGCAGCACCTCCACCACATCGTGCTGAATCACACGAATATTGTTTAATTCATTTTCCTGAATCAGCTTAAGCAAGGCACCCACACCTGGCGTGTGCACCTCGGCAGCTAGAAAATCACAGTCCGGCAGCACTTGCGCGATTTTGGCCGTGGTTTCGCCCATACCAAAACCAATTTCCAAAATCTTTTTACTGTCGGTGCGCTTAAATAACGTATTGAGATCTAGCAACTCTGCGGCGTAATTCACCCCAAATTGCGGAAAACCTGTTTCTAGCGCACGCGCCTGGCCTTTAGTTAAGCGCCCCTGACGCAAAACGAAACTACGGATACGACGCTGACTTAGGTCTTCTGCGTCATCTTGAACTTGTTCTGTTGGATTTAATGTATTCATAAGGGCGAATTATACTGCAGCTAACTCAACTCGTCAGGCTCAACAGCAGGCCGCAACGACTGCACAGGTATTACGACGTTACAACGTGTGCGATTTATCGCCAGAAGCAAAGCCTATCAAGGCTTGATCAAGACCTCGCCCCAAAGCGATTACTTTAAATAAATCACCCATCTCGGCTGGTGACAATAATTTTTGTGCAGCAGCTGCCAGAGGTGCATAGCTTGCCATATCATGCGGTGAGACTTGGCTCATAATATCCAAGATACCGCAGTTCATTAAAAACTGCGCTTGCGAACAAAAGCCCATCAAAGTTAAGCCACTACGCTCGCCTGCGTTGGCAACACTAGAAAAATCCACGTGCGCAGTAATATCCTGCAAGCCTACATAAACCAGCGGATCCACATGCGCATAATGCTGATAATGACACATCAGCGTGCCTAAATTGCGTTGTGGATGATAATACTCACGCGCTGCGAATCCATAATCCACCATGATAATGGCGCCGTGCTTTAACGCATCGGCCAAGCTCGTAACCAGGCCTATCGCCGCCGGGCTGATTTCCGTCAGGTAATCATCCGGCAAATCATAAGTGCCGGCTAAATCCAACAATTTTCCCGCTGACAGCGGCTGGTCTTGCCAATAAAATTCGCCGTTAAATGCCACGCCGCGCTCACACAATGTTTGCGAAGCGGCAGATGCCGGCTTATAAAGCAAATGTACCGGCACTGCATCCAGCACCTCGTTACCCAACATTACGCCCACAAAATCTACAGGCAAGCTATCTAGCCACACCACACGCTCAGCCAGCTCCGAGGGCAGATTCTGCTGTATGGTTTCCCGTTGCACCTGTCGCAAGTAAGCACTAACTTCCAAAATGAAATAATGGCTAGGGAGCTGATTCAGTGCCTGCAATTCCAGCAACAAGTCCACTGCCAAGCGGCCCGAGCCGGCGCCTAACTCCAGCACATCACCCTGCGTTTCCAGTAGCACTTCTGCCACTTGATTAGCCATCGCCTGCGCAAACAAGGGCGAGATTTCAGGGGCGGTAACAAAATCGCCACCCATACCGAACTTTTTAGCGCCACCACTGTAATAACCTAAGCCCGGTGTATAAAGCGCCATCTGCATATAGTCGGCAAATGATAACCAACCATCATTCTGGCTAATTTTATGTTGGATTAATAATGCGAGTTGCTGACTTAGTGCTTGCGCATCAGCGTTAGGAATAGGTAATGAACTCATAAGCCATTATAATATTTTAGAACAATGAAATGAGTAAACTGTGGATACCAACA
The DNA here is from genome assembly GCF_946479685.1 of uncultured Methylotenera sp. Next base: position 19,468 of record NZ_CAMLGS010000019.1, on the reverse strand, counting down.
AAGATAAAGTCATATTAATCACGGGCGGCGCCAAACGCGTTGGTGCCACCATGTGCCGGGAGCTGCATAAGCAAGGCGCCAAGTTGATGATACACTACAACAACAGCATGTCCGAAGCACGTGCCTTGCAAGCCGAGCTTAATTTGCTACGCGCAAATTCGGTAGCTATTATTCAGGGTGATTTACTTAATCTTAATGTGTTACCCACGCTGGTGAGCGAGACCGTACATCAATTTGGCAGGTTAGATGTGCTGATTAACAACGCATCAACCTACTACCCAACAGACCTCGGTCAGATAAACGAAGAGAACTGGCAGGATTTAATCGGCAGCAACCTAAAAGCACCGGTGTTTTTAGCCCAAGCTGCAGCGAGCGAGCTGCGCAAAAATTCAGGCTGCATCATCAACATTACCGACATGCATATTGAACGCCCTAAAAAAGGCTACATTGTCTATAGCGTGGCAAAAGCAGGCTTGGTAACACTGACTAAATCGCTCGCACATGAGCTTAGCCCTGAGGTGAGAGTCAATGCGGTGGCACCAGGTCCTGTGCAATGGCCAGAAAGCAACCCGCAATTTGACGAAGTGTATCGTCAGCGCGTGATTAACCAAACATTACTTAAACGTGTAGGCGAGGCAGAAGATGTAGCCAAAGCCGTTAAATTCCTGATTTACGATGCACCCTTTATTACCGGCCATATATTGGCGGTAGATGGCGGCCGCTCGATAAACTTATAAGCGCAAACAATAATCGCGCACAATGCCGGCATCACCTAAGTTGATGTCACTTTGCAACATACTTTAAAGCTGTAACGATTATGATTAAACATTTACCTGACAACCACTCCAACAACTTTATCAAGCTGCGCAACAGTTTGATTAGCGCCACTGGTAAGGCGATTGGCGACTACAACATGATTGAAGAGGGCGACACTGTGCTCGTCTGTATGAGCGGCGGCAAAGACTCGCACGCCATGCTGATGATCTTGCTGGCATTACAGGAACGCGCACCGATCAACTTCAAACTGATCGCAATGAACCTCGATCAAAAACAACCGGGGTTCCCTGCTGATATTCTGCCAGCCTATTTTGAAAAGCTAGGCATAGACTACCGCATCGTAGAGGCTGATACCTACTCTATCGTTAAAGAAAAAATCCCGGAAGGCAGAACCACCTGCTCACTGTGCTCACGCCTGCGCCGCGGCGTGATTTACACCACGGCAAAAGAACTGGGCGCCAATAAGATTGCGCTTGGCCACCACCGTGATGACATTGTAGAAACTCTATTCCTGAACTTATTCTTTGGCGCAAAAATGAAAGCGATGCCACCTAAACTGGCTACCAACGACAAACAGAATATCGTGATTCGCCCGCTGGCTTATTGCAGCGAAAAAGACATTGCCAGCTATGCTCGCCAAATGGAGTTCCCGATTATTCCTTGCGACTTATGCGGCTCTCAGGAAAACCTGCAGCGCCAAAAAGTGAAAGACATGCTGCAAGCATGGGAGCGTGAGCAGCCTGGACGTATTAATAATATTTTCCGCGCGATTACTAATGTAGAGCCATCACATTTGGCGGATACCAACCTATACGACTTCAAGAATTTAACCCAAGCCAAGGCTGATGATGAAGATCCGTTATTCGGCGATATTGCCAACGAGGGCGCAGCATTAAGTTTGGCGAATACCGAGGGCAGCAAAATCGAATTTATTCGTAACAAATAGCCAAAACGGCAATTTTTTTGCACGCTATAGCACTTAAGTTGTTGTATTTTAGGCAATGTCCTTGTTATCATCCAAAATGTTAGAAAAGCAAACTCCTTACTATTTAGGCATTCATGTCCAAACTACTTATTGTTGAATCTCCATCTAAAGCAAAAACGCTCAAGAAATATCTTGGTAGCGATTTTGAAGTACTTGCCTCGTATGGACATGTGCGTGACCTAATTCCGAAAAATGGCGCGGTCGATACCGAAAACCAATTCGCCATGAAGTACGACATTATTGAGCGTAATAGTAAGCATGTAGACGCTATCGCTAAAGCTGTTAAAAGTGCAGACAGCATTTATCTGGCAACCGACCCGGATCGCGAAGGTGAAGCAATCTCCTGGCACATTGCCGAGATTTTAAAATCGAAGAAACTACTCAAAAACAAACTGATGAAACGCGTAGTGTTTCATGAGATTACCAAGGGTGCAGTAGAACACGCAATTGCCGAGCCACGTGACATCTCTATGTCTATGGTGAATGCACAGCAAGCTCGCCGTGCGCTGGATTACCTAGTTGGTTTCAACTTATCACCACTGTTATGGAAAAAAATCCGTCGTGGACTATCTGCCGGCCGCGTACAAAGTCCAGCCCTGCGCCTGATTGTAGAGCGCGAGTTAGAAATCGAAGCGTTTAAATCCCAGGAATACTGGTCTATTCATCTAGATGCGTTAAAACATCAGCATGGATTTAAGGCAAAATTAGTACAACTCAACAACGAAAAAGTTGAGCAGTTCACGGTCATCAACCATGACCAGCAATCGGACATTGTTGGCAAGCTATTACTAGCCAGTGCCGGCAAAACCACAGTATCACGCGTAGAAAAGAAACAGCGCAGCCGCAGCCCAGCCGCACCGTTTACCACTTCTACACTACAACAAGAGGCCGTGCGTAAACTAGGCTTCACCACCTCACGTGCCATGCGTGTCGCACAGCAACTGTATGAAGGTGTTGATGTAGGCGGCGGTACCGTGGGTTTAATTACCTATATGCGTACCGACTCATTTAGCCTGGCAACTGAGGCTGTGATGCAAATTCGTGACTACGTAAAAAAGAATTTTGATGCAGCGTACCTGCCAAAATCACCGGTCATGTACAAAACCAAGTCGAAAAGTGCACAAGAGGCGCATGAGGCGATTCGCCCTACTGATATTTCGCGTACACCTACCAGCGTGCGTCAGTATTTAAACGACGAGCAATTCAAACTGTATGAAATGATTTGGAAACGTGCGCTGGCTTGCCAAATGGCACCAGCCAAGTTTGATGCTGTCAGTGTAGATTTAAGCGTAGGTAGCGATGCCAACTTGTTCCGCGCCACAGGTCAAACCCTAGTGTTCCCAGGCTTTATTGCAGTGTATATGGAAGGCTCGGACGACGAGGAAGAAGAAGCAGAAAGCAAGCTCCCTAATCTGGAAACTGGCGAAGTACTTACCGTTGAGAAAATCTACGGTGAACAACACTTTACCGAACCACCACCGCGATACTCTGAGGCTAGCTTGGTAAAAGCGCTGGAAGAGTACGGCATTGGCCGCCCTTCTACCTACGCCAGCATTATTAGCACCCTGCAAGACCGTGAGTATGTATTGCTGGATAAAAAGCGCTTTACACCTACGGATGTAGGTCGTGTGGTGAATAAGTTCCTGACTGAGCATTTCACCAAGTATGTGGACTATGATTTTACCGCCAATCTGGAAAACGCACTGGATAGCGTGGCTGAGGGCGAGCGTGACTGGGTGCCACTGATGGATGAATTCTGGCAAGACTTTAATCAGCAGATTCATAGCAAGGCAGACGTAGAACGCCCAGGCAACGAGTTGATTGACGAAGCCTGTCCAAAATGCGGCAAACCTCTGCAAAAACAGTTAAGCCGCTTTGGCAGCTTTATTGGCTGTACCGGCTATAACGACACACCAAAATGTGATTACAAACGCAGCATCGATGGCACAGCAAACGCAGGTTCAGATCCGGTAAGCATCGGGGTAGATGCCGCAACCAGCAAAGAAATCTATTTGATGAATGGCCCTTATGGCCCATATCTGCAGGTAGGCATGGCGGTAGAGGGTGAGAAAAAGAAACCGAAGCGCGTCAGCATCCCTAAAGAGATTTCATTGGCGGATGTTAATTTAGAAACAGCCAACATGCTGCTATCACTACCGCGCGATTTAGGCCTGCACCCAGAAACCAACAAAAAGATTATTGCCAATATTGGCCGCTTTGGCCCGTATATTAATCATGATGCAAAATTTAAATCTATCCCGAAAAACCTGAGCGTATTTACGATAGATTTAGATGGTGCTGTGGCGCTATTGGCGCAAGCCCACACTGGGCCGGCACCATTGTGCTCACTGGGTAGCCACCCGACTGAAGATGGACAAATTGAAGTGTTTGCCGGACGTTATGGCCCTTATGTGCAGCATGGCAAGCTACGCGCAACCCTGCCAAAAAGCATAGAGCCAGAATCACTCACCATGGAAGAAGCCTTAGAGTTACTAAGTGCCAAAGCCGCGAAAGATGCGCCAGCCAAGAAAACACCGGCTAAAAAGGCGGCAGCTAAAAAAACAACTGTAGCAAGCGAGGACAAGCCCGCAGCGAAAAAGGCCGCGCCTAAAAAAGCCGCTACCAAGAAAGCAGCCCCAAAGAAAGCAGCAGTTAAAAAAGCGAGTAAAGAGGCCTAGTACACTGGCTAAGTAAGGTTAGCTCAAACAACCTAGCCTAAACTAAGCCTAGTTCAAGCTAGACCTATTTCAAGCTGCATTTAAGTACAAACTGACCAATAAAAAAGCGGCTTAAAAGCCGCTTTTTTATTTACTACTGTTTAAGCTATTCATAGCAAGGCCACCATCAAAACTTTAGCGGCCTCACTAAAAACCAAGCACCAACTTAAGGCTCCAAGGTTTCTCTTTCCATCTCTTGCACGGAGATATGGCGTACATCTTTACCCTTCACCATATACACTACATATTCAGCGATGTTTTTAGCATGGTCACCAATACGCTCAATGGCTTTTGCTACAAACAGCACCTCTAATGACATAGAAATCGTGCGTGGATCTTCCAGCATAAAGGTAATCAGCTGACGCATGGCTGAGCGGAAATGTTCATCCACCAACTCATCCTGCCTAGCAACATCCACGGTTTTACTCACGTCCAAACGCGCAAAGCCGTCGAGCGCGGTGCGCAACATCTCGCGCACCAATGCCACCATCGATTTAATTTCATTAAAGCGTGGCTTGTACATGCGATCTTCGTCAAAAATCTTTTGCGCAGTACGGGCGATTTTAGTGGCTTCATCACCAATACGCTCAAGATCCGTAATGGTTTTCACCATCATCATCACCATGCGCAAATCACCGGCCGCAGGCTGGCGACGTGCAATAATCTGACTACATCCCTCGTCAATTTGCACTTCAAGTGCATTAACAAGCTGATCGCTAACCATCACTTCTTTAGCTAAATTTGAGTCTAGCTTTACTAACGCTTCAAGCGCTTGCACGATTTGCTGCTCAACTAAGCCGCCCATCTCCAGCACTTTGCCTCGTAAAGCTTCCAACTCTGCGTCATATTGCTTAAAGGTATGTTCAGAATGCATTTTTAAATTTCCAATATCTGCTAATCAGCACAGTCTAACTAGGCAATATGACAATATTATTACAGTTCCATGTTTTATTTCTGGTAGGTTTTAACGCCTTCAGCAGTAGCTAACAACAATACATTGGCTGGACGAGCCGCAAATAAGCCGTTAGTTACTACGCCAACGATTTGGTTGATTTTTGCTTCCATCTCAACTGGATCAGTAATCGTTAAACCATGCACATCAAGAATCACGTTACCGTTATCAGTGGTGAAATCACGCAATTTTGGCTGGCCACCCAATTTAACCAGCTCACGTGCTACATGGCTTTTTGCCATAGGTAATACTTCAACCGGCAGTGGGAATTTACCTAATACTGGTACATATTTAGTCGCATCACAGATACAAATAAACTTTTTAGCAACCGCAGCAACAATCTTCTCACGGGTTAATGCACCACCGCCACCTTTTAGCATGTGCATATGCTCGGTAATTTCGTCAGCGCCATCTACATAAATCTCCAAACCATCGACTGAATTCAGGTCAAATACTTCAATGCCATGACCGCGCAAACGTTGTGCAGTTGCTTCAGAACTTGCTACCGCACCATCAATTTTGTGCTTCACTTTTGCTAACTCTTCAATAAAGAAGTTAGCGGTAGAGCCAGTACCCACACCAATGATGCCGCCTTTTACATATTCCACTGCTGCTTTTGCAACTTGTTGCTTTAATTCATCTTGTGTAAACGCCATTTACTTAAATCCTTATAAATTCTTTATAATGTCAATCAAACCATAACTATACACCGCTACTTACTAATACAAAAACGCATGTCTACTAACTATCTAGAAAAAATCAAAAACTCTCGTGTATACGACGTGGCTAGAAACACGCCATTGGACTTTCAGCCCAACTTATCGGCACGTATTCATAACCGTGTTTTCTTGAAACGCGAGGACATGCAGCCGGTGTTTTCATTTAAGTTGCGCGGCGCCTACAACAAAATGGCCAACCTGCCCAAAGCCGCACTGGCTTCAGGCGTGATTGCGGCCAGCGCTGGCAACCACGCACAGGGTGTGGCGCTATCTGCGCAAAAACTGGGCTGTCGTGCCGTGATTGTGATGCCAACCACCACACCGCTAATTAAGATCAATGCGGTTAAAAGCCGCGGTGCAGAGGTGGTTTTATTTGGCGATAGCTACTCTGACGCCTATGTGCATGCACTTGAGCTAGAGAAATCTGAAAACCTGACCTTTGTGCACCCATACGACGACCCGGACGTGATTGCAGGCCAAGGCACGATTGCATTAGAAATTTTAGACGCACACCCAGAACCAATTGAGGCGATTTTTTGCTGCGTGGGCGGCGGTGGTTTATTAGCGGGCATTGCCGCTTATGTAAAAGCAGTTAGACCAGAGATTAAAATCATCGGCGTGGAGGCACGCGATGCCGAGGCCATGACTGAATCATTACAACAAGGTCAGCGCGTGATGCTGGAACAAGTGGGCTTATTTGCCGATGGCGCTGCAGTTAAACAAGTAGGTGAACACACCTTTGCGCTGTGCCAGCAATACGTTGATGAAATGATAGTAGTGGATAACGACGCGATTTGCGCCGCCATCAAAGATGTATTTGAAGATACACGTAGCATTTTAGAACCAGCCGGCGCGCTGGCCACCGCTGGACTAAAAGCTTATGCCGCACGCGAAAAGCTGGAAGGTAAAACACTGATCAGCATTGCCTCTGGCGCAAATATGAATTTTGACCGCCTGCGCTTTATTGCTGAACGTGCAGAACTCGGCGAAAAACGTGAGGCTGTATTAGCCGTAACGATTCCAGAACGACCAGGCGCGTTTAAGGCGTTTTGCCGCTTACTTGGCAACCGCAATATTACCGAGTTTAACTACCGCTACTCAGACCCTAAAGAAGCCCACATTTTTGTAGGTGTAGCCGTCAACGACCCGGCGGAGTCTGCTCAATTGGTAAAAGATCTGGAAGCCCAAGGTTTGCCGGCGCTGGATTTATCTGCCAATGAAGTCGCCAAGCTGCATTTGCGCCACTTGGTAGGCGGCCATGCGCCGCAGGCTGAGAACGAAGTATTGTTTAGATTTGAGTTCCCAGAGAAACCAGGTGCACTCATGAAGTTTTTAGATACCATGGGCCACGACTGGAACATTAGCCTGTTCCACTACCGCAATCACGGTGCAGACTTTGGCCGCGTATTAGCGGGTATGCAAGTGCCGCCAAATGAACTAACTGAGTTTTCTGACTTCCTAAATAATTTGGGATACCCACACTGGGAAGAAACTAATAATCCAGCGTATAAATTATTTTTAGGTTAATGACACAGTAAACTGCGGCTACTCAGGTTGAACATATCAACATTGGTTAGTATCAACCATAGCGACTGGCTGATATTAACCAAACCAGTACTTCTTAGCATGTAAGCTTCTGTTTTTAATCAGCTACGCTTTTAGTATGAATTTTGCTTGCCTAGTAAGGTTAATACTTTAATAACAATATCAGCATGACATCATCAGAAATCAATTTGGAGAGAGTGTATGAAATTTACCCCAGCATTTAGTAAAACACGCATTAGTTTAATTTTACTAGCGCTCATGGCAGGCATTAACGGCTGCAGCAAAGAACCAGCCAATCAAACCGATGCTGCCGCGGCGGGCACAGCTACTGGTGCTGGCGTTGCATATGTGACGCGCCAAGATGCAGGAGTAAGCGTGATTGACCTCGCCACCATGCAAGTAGTGAAAGAGCTTGATATCAAAGCTGCCGCCCCTCGCGGCTTGGGTATTACCGATGACGGTAAAAAGCTGGTCATAGCGACCCGTGAGAACGCTAGCGTTTCAGTGATTGATACAGCAACCGGTGCCGTATTACAACAAATCCCTGTAGGGAAAAACCCAGAGTTTGTGCGCATTAGCGGTAACTACGCGTTTATTTCATCTGAGCCAAGCGCGGTAGGCGGCCCACCTCCAAAACCAGGCCAAAAACCGGCAGAGGAAGAGGATGACGACGGTGAAGAGAAAATCCCAGCTAAAATCGCTATCGTCGATTTAACTAAAGGTGAAAAGGTACGTGAAATCACTGGCGGCCCAGAAACTGAGGGCATTGAGTTCTCTGCTGACGGTAAGAACCTAGTTATCACCAATGAGGCGGACAACACTGTGACCGTGCATAATATTGCAGACGGCAGCTTGGTTAAAACGATTAAAACCCACGAATATGGCGACCGCCCACGTGGCATTAAAGTATCTCCAGATGGCAACACCTACTTGGCAACCTTAGAGTACGGCAACAAAATCATGGTGCTGGATAAAGACTTTAACTTTGTACGCACCGTAGACACTGGCGAAACGCCTTATGGCATTTCTTACGACAAAACCGGTGAGCACATTTTTGTTGCGACTAACAAACAAAAAGCGCTGCAAGTGTTTGATGCTAAAACCTACGAAAAAGTAAAAGACATCCCTACTGGCAACCGTTGCTGGCACTTCACTTTTACCCCTGATGATAAACAGCTGTTATTAGCTTGCGGTAAATCAGATGCGGTATACGTGATTGATGCACAGAAACTGGAAGTAACGAAACAAATCGAGGTGAAAGACATGCCTTGGGGTATCGTGACCTATCCAAAATCTATGGGTAGCCTGGACACCAAACTAGGTACTAAATAAGCAGACAACTAACAAAGACTACCCGACAAGGTAGTCTATTTCATGAGAAAGCTCCTATCCGTGATAGGGGCTTTTTTATTTCATCGGCTCTAGCTTCACTTCAACTGCTCAAGAATAAAAGCCCAATCCCTAGGGTCAACCGGCGTAATCGACAAACGGTTACCACGCTGCAGAATACGCAGATTTTCCAGCGCTGGTGTTTCGCGCATTTCCTTTAAGCTCAACAAGCGCGTTTTTCGCACTAATTTCACATCCACATTAAACCAGCGTGGGCTCTCAGGTGTAGCCTTAGGGTCATAGTATTTATGGCCTTCAATAAACTGCAAGCGATCCGGATAGGCCAAGGTCGCCACCTCAGCAATGCCCGCGATGCCAGGCTCATCACAATTGGAGTGATAGAACAGCACGCCATCCCCCACCTGCATCTGGTCGCGCATAAAATTACGCGCTTGGTAGTTGCGCACGCCATACCAATCTACGGTTTGATTCTCAAAGCCTGCTAGGTCATCAATTGAAACATCGGATGGCTCGGACTTCATTAACCAATATCGCATTACGTTTTCCTGTCAAAAATGAGCGTCTATGATAATCTATATCTAATCAAATTGAACCAACTCCCAATTGAATCAACACTAAGATGACAAAACTACAACAAAAAAACGTACTTGGCACCGCCTTACAAACCTGCAGTTTAGATCCAGTCACCGGCTTCACCCGTTCAGGCTGCTGTGAAACTGGTGTTGAAGACCACGGCAGCCACACGGTTTGCGCACAAATGACTGAAGAGTTTCTGGCATTCTCAATTTCCAGAGGCAATGATTTAAGTACACCGCGCCCTGAATATGGCTTTGAAGGATTACGTGCAGGCGACCGCTGGTGCTTATGCGCAAGCCGCTGGCTGGAGGCATCAGAAGCCGGATTTGCACCGCCGGTAATTCTGGAAAGCTGCCATGAACGGTGTTTGGAAATCGTAAGTTTAGCGGATTTGAAATATCACGCCTTAAGATAACGGCAGGCAACAAGGCCTGCCATTAATGAGGGAGTTCTCCACGGACGCAGCCTAAGCCAGCATCCTGAACCAAAAAGGCTCAAGTGGTAACAGCCTAGAGCGCATTAGGTACACTCGCCAAGAGGTTCTTAAAGAACTATCTATAGAGCGCTCACACAACAACTCGAATGACTAAAACCGATGCTATAAACTAGTTCAAGGAATTATTAGCCTAAACCACGCCGCAGAGAACAAACTGTATAACCTGACGTTTTATTTTTAATCATAAAACGATTGAATTGATTTTACTCCACTTACAACAAAACGCTATCAAGAAAACGCCATAGCACTTTAAATATTTTACTTGTAAAAATATTTATTTTAGCTCACAAGCCTGATCTATCTGATCTTGCATCATAGAGATTCTACGCTTGATATCACCGACATTCACATCACCGCTTTTACTATTAAGCAGCTCATAGGATAAGTTGAGTGCTGTCATAATCGCAATACGCTCGACACCAATCACCTTGCCGCTATCGCGGATATCACGCATTTTTTTGTCTAAAAAATTGACGGCATTAAGCAAACCCGGACGCTCTTCATCCGTGCATGACACGGTAAAATCACGCCCCATGATATTGACATCAACGCCTTTAATTTCACTCATTAGCTTTTACTCAGAAAATAATAGTTTATTGAAAATTAAGGCAGGCTTTGCATTAACGCTTCGATACGCTCACTGGCTTTGGCCATATTAGCTTTTAGCAATGCGGTATCAGATTCCATAGCGCCCAGATCAACACGTAGACGCGCGTTCTCGTCGCGCAACTCGTTATACCGCGCAATTAATTGCAACAGTTTTTGTTCTAGTGCTGTTAAGTCTGCGTCCATACAATCACTATAATTGAAAAAAATGATTGTAGTCAATAGCTAACAGTGATTTTTAAAAGTATTACAACACATTGCAAAGAAATTTATCCCAGATAGTTCGCCTCATTGAATCTTTAAACGTTATAATTGTCGCTGTTGAAAGGTGCCGAGTTTATGCTTAATAAACAAGGTGAAACTGGGAAATAGGTGCGTTAACCCGCTATCTGAGCGTAACACAAGTCCTATGCTGCCCCCGCAACGGTAAGTGAGTATGATTTTTGATCATATTATTTTGCAACAAACCACTGAGCCACGCTACTTTGATAGCCTACGCTTGGGAAGGTGCAAACATAACATTCACAAGCCCGGAGACCGGCCTCGCAACAATTTAGTTGGAAATACCGCGGGGTGACGGTTTATCAAAACGTAATGCACAAGTATGCACTTGCGCTGCAATTCCTTTCGTTTCGATGCTTTAACTCCCCTGTATTTCCTGAATGATTAGTCACATGCGGGGACGCATGTCGCAAAAGGAAATAGAATGAAAAAAAGCATCATCGCCGGCCTGATTGGCTTGGCGTTTCAACCTGCCGTACACGCTGCAGACACCATCAACTTAGATGAAGTCGTAGTCACCGCTTCACGCACACCTCAATTACGTACAAATGTTATCGGTGATGTAACCGTTATTGACCGTGAAGAAATCGAACGTATCGGCGCCGGCTCAATTGTTGATGTATTACGTTTGCAACCAGGGGTACAAGTATCCACTAACGGCGGAGCAGGAACAGAGTCCAGCATATATTTAAGAGGCACCGGCTCAGAACAAATTGTAATATTGGTTGATGGCCTACGCATCAACTCTGCGACACTAGGCAGAACCTCGCTTGAAAACATCCCACTCGCCCAAATTGAGAAAATTGAAATTTTGCGCGGCTCAGCATCCAGCCTGTATGGCGCGGATGCCGTTGGCGGCGTAATTCAAATCTTTACCCGTAAAAACTTATCTGAAAAACCGCTAATTAACGCAGCAGTTGGCCTCGGCTCATTCAATACAAAAACCGCTGAGTTTGGTATTAATGGCGGCATCAATGCGCTTAAATATGGCGTGAATGTTAGCAGTTTAGACACCGACAGTTTCTCAGCCAGACGCATCCGCCGTGGCAAAGATGCTGATGATGATAGCTATCGCAACTTAAGCACCTCAGCTTTTGCTGAACTTGAACTCGCACAAGGCCACACCTGGGGCCTGCAGTTCTTTGAAAGCAAGGGACACAACGAGTTTGATGGCTCTAATTATGAAAACTTTACCGAGCAAACATTGCAAAGCTATGCTTTTACCAGCAAAAACCAATTTACTGACTTCTGGCATAGCACATTCAAACTTGGGATGGGGGTAGATGATTCAGACAGCCATGCAAAACCCAACAAATCCAAAGCAAGCTCTACCTATAACCCTACAGGCATCAGTAAATATCGCACCGAGCAAAAGCAAATCTCTTGGCAAAATGATTTTACCCTGCTATTGGGAACACTGACTTTGGCTTATGACAGACTTGAGCAAGACGTGAGCAGTGTAGCTAACTTCAAAACCAAATATAAAAAAGAACGCAATGATGATAGCTTCTTAGCGAGCTACTTGCTGGATCAAGGCAATCACTCGGTACAAGCCTCTATCCGCGAGGACCACAATACCCAGTTTGGAAACTACACTACCGGTGGTGCTGGCTACGGCTACCGCATCACACCGCAATGGCGTGTTACCGCGAACTATGGCAAAGCATTCAGAGCACCGACCTTTAACCAACTGTATTATCCAAATTTTGGCGACCCTACATTATCTCCAGAAAAATCGGACAACGTAGAGGCTGGGCTTAAATATACTGGTGGCAAACTCAATGCTGGCGTGACTGTGTTCCAAAACAAAATTCGCAGCTTACTCGCAAATGCAGGCCCTGCTACCCCAAGCTGTACACTGGGCGGCTTCTGTCCTATCAACGTAGGCAAAGCTGAAATACAAGGCATAACCACCGAAGCAAGCTGGAACATTAACGATAACTTACTCTTAGGCGGCAACTTTACCGTGCAGTCTCCAAGGGAAGACGCAACGGACAATCTAGTTCCGCGCCGAGGAAATCGCTACGGTACAGTTAATTTATTACACACATTGGGTAATTTACAGTGGGGTGCAGAAGTGACCGGAGCGTCTACACGCTACAACGACCTTGCTAATCAATTCAAATTGAGTGGTTACACCTTGGTAAACTTAACTGCAAACTACCGTATAACACCAGAGTGGAAACTAGAAATGCGTGCCAACAACATACTAGATAAAAACTATGTGCTGAGCACCACCAAAACTTCCTCATCGCCAAATAACCCTGACTACAACACCGCGGGCAGCAACTTGTTTGTAGGCTTGCGTTACAACATGAAGCCTTAATCTATCAGCAACCGCTAGGGTGAGCGAAAACTCGCCCTAGCAAAACGCATTTACGATAAAATCATGTTTTATTTAACTATTATCATTTAAGCGAAACAATCGGAGGCTGCAACTACTATGCTTACACTTTCTAAAACACAACAAATCCTTATAGGTGTTGCGCTTGCTGCACTTATCATTGTGACGCGCGGCCATCACTTTGCTTCTATCAACAGCCTGCCTAGCGCATCTCTTGCTGTATTTTTCCTAGCTGGTTTATATCTACGCCCGGCAATTATGTTCCCGGCATTACTGGCTTTATGTACAGGTTTAGACCTTTACTCTGTTTATTTCCAAGGCGTGAGCAACTTCTGCGTGACCCCTGCTTACGGCTTTTTGCTACCAGCTTATGGTTCTATGTGGCTGGCTGGCCGCTGGTTTGCTAAACAATATAGCTTCAGCACCAAGGCTATCCTGCCACTAGTTGGCAGCGCGACAGTTGCTGGCGCATTAAGCGAGGTATTCTCTAGCGGTGGTTTTTACTTCTTTGGCGGTCGCTACCCTGACCCAACCATCGTTGAGTTTGGCGCACGTTTACTTAAATACGCGCCACGTCAATTTGAGAACATTAGCTTCTGGTTAGCTGTTGCTGCTGTAGTGCATATTACATTTGCATTAGCAAACGGTTTGAATCGCGCTAAAGCTTAAATTAGATGACCTCTAGTGACAAAAACACGCGCCATACAGCACGTATGGTGCGTAAAAAAGCAGTGATTGACGCTGCAATTGAGCAAGCAAATCAGGAAAAAGGCCTGTTGCTGGTACTCACCGGCAACGGCAAAGGCAAAAGCTCATCGGCTTTCGGCATGATGGCTCGCGCTTTAGGTTACGGCATGAAGGTTGGCGTTGCGCAATTTATCAAAGGGCGCAGCGACACTGGCGAGGAGGCCTTTTTTCGCAATCAGCCTAACGTAGAATGGCACGTGCTGGGTGAAGGCTTTACCTGGAACACGCAAGACCGAGAACGTGACACGCAAACCGCACAAGCCGGCTGGGCAATTGCACAGCGCATGTTGCGCGACCCCAGCATTCAACTGGTGATTCTCGATGAACTCACCTACACCATGAAATATGGTTACCTTGACCTGACACAAATACTGGCAGACATTGCCGCCAGACCAGCTATGCAGCACGTAGTGGTCACCGGCCGCGGCGCACCGGCCGCACTCACCGAGCTGGCAGACACCGTGAGTGAAATTATGGACATTAAACATGCATGGCGTGCGGGCATTAAGGCTCAGCCTGGCATTGACCTGTAACCAAACGCTATGACCACCTGCAACGCCCTACTCGTTTCCGCCCCAGCGTCTGGGCAGGGAAAAACCTTTATCACCGCAGCACTGGCGCGTGCATGGCGCAACCAAGGCCTACGCGTACAAGCCTTTAAGTGCGGACCAGACTTCTTAGACCCGATGATTTTAGAAGTAGCAACCGGGCGCCCTGTATACAATCTGGATTTTACGATGTGTGGCGAAAGCGATGCCGAAGCGCAGCTTTACCGCGCAGCACAAGATGCAGATTTGATTATCGTTGAGGGCGTGATGGGCCTGTATGATGGCTCCCCCTCTAGTGCTGATATTGCTGTACGTTTTAATTTACCGGTACTGCTTACCATTGATGCAGGGGGCATGGCGCAAACCTTTGGCGCCTTAGCCAACGGCCTGCTGTCACACAAGCCTGACCTCATACCGGCTGGCGTACTTGCCAATAAAACCGGTAGCGCAGGACATGGAAAACTACTGCAAGACTCACTACCGCCACACCTCAATTGGTTTGGTGCACTGCAAAAAAATGAAGCATTAAGCTTACCTGAGCGTCATTTAGGCCTGTTCCGTGCAGGCGAGATTAGCGATTTGGAACAAAAGATTGAGCAAGCAGCAAACGCGCTCGCGCCAGACTTGCCGTTACCGCCTAGCGTCACATTCAACGCACCGACTACAGCAGCGATAGCCAAGCCTCTGGCTGGCAAGGTAATTGCGATTGCCAGAGATGAAGCATTCTGTTTTATCTATCAGGCAAATTTAGACAGCTTAACCGACATGGGGGCAAGGCTTGAGTTTTTCTCGCCCCTCCACGACCAGGCACTACCTGAAGCCGATGCCTACTGGCTGCCCGGCGGCTATCCAGAGTTACATCTAAATGAAATCAGCAATAACCTCGCCATGAAACACGCCTTACAGGCAGCGTTAACGGCGAACAAACCCATACTGGCCGAATGTGGCGGCATGATGGCATTATCTGCCCACCTAAATGATGAACCCTGTTTTGGCTTACTGCCCGGAGTGAGCAAAATAGAAGAACGCCTGCAAGGGCTAGGTTCATTAAAGGCCGCGTTCCCAGATGGCGAGCTAGGTGCGCACACCTTTCATTACGGTAGTTTCACAACTGAACTACCGCCTATTGCCTCGGCCAAGACCCGCTTTGGCAAAGTTGAGAATATTTACCAGCATGGTTCAATTCTTGCGAGTTTTCTGCACTTCTACTTTGCGTCTAACCCAAACTTAGCAGCTCAACTTTTTACAGCAAGGTGAGCTAAGTGCGTTTATTCAAACCTAGATTAATCAATCTCAGCATTTTGCTATTGGGCTTATTGGCAAGTACCGCGCATAGTGCGACATTACTTGGCATTGTCACCGACAGAACCGCACCCGCCGCCGCTGAAGCAGCGAAAAACGCCCTTGCCGCACGCAGTGGCGACCACATTATCTTACGCTCACAATCGCAGCTGATGGCGGCAGACAGCCGTACATTAAAGCGCTGGTTACAAGAGGCAGATGCAGTATTTGCCGTAGCCCAGTATGCAGAATCATCTGCGCAGCTGCAGCGAGCACTTGATGCGCTCAAGTCTGACTCGGCCAAAACACAGCCGGCTACGTTCATGGCGTTTAATGGCGATAGCGCACTCTCGCTCAGAAGCCGCTTTAACAAAAGTGAGGTCAGTGATTTTTCTGAAGCAAAAGCACTGACACAAACTCAGGAGAAAACGCCAGATGCACTTGTGGCTTCAGCGCAAAAACACGCGGCAGCAGCAAAATGGCTGGCACTCAGTGAGGTTTGGCAAGCTGGCGGCCAGGAGAACTTGACCGCATTCATGATGTATTTATTAAGTGCCCAGTCTGCAAAAAACAGTACGCCATTACCTAGCGCCAAGCCCATGCCTCCGATTCGCCTGCGCGTTAATGGCAAAGAGTTAACGACGAATCAAGCAGTATTTCCATCGCCCGCCAAGCACAACCTTAAAACGACATTAGCGGTGCTGGATTTAAGCACCAGCGACCCGCAGGTGGCAGACGCGATTTGCGCACAAGCCCAGCAACAAGACACCAATTGCGTTGCGGTCATGGCTAAATGGGGTGATGCATCCAAGCAAGCCATAGAAAAACTACCATCCATGCTGGCTCCAGCAAAACTAAGCGGGTTAGTGGTATTGCAAGACTTTGTGGTGGGAGCGGCTGAGGGACGCGAATCGGTCACCACACTCATCAAGAAATTAGACGTGCCGGTATTTAAGGCGATCCGAATCACCGACCGCAGTGCGACTGCCTGGCAGCTATCTGAAGATGGCCTGCCTACCAACTCCATACAATATCGTGTGGCGATGCCAGAGGTACAAGGCAGCAGCCAGCCGATGGTGGTGGCCGCAACGGGCACCCCAAGCATTGATAAACTGACAGGGGTAGAGCTGCGCTTGCCTGAGCTGCTACCCACGGAAATTAACTCACTGATTAGCCGTGTGACAAACTGGCAAGCCCTGCAGCGCAAGGCTAATGCAGAAAAACGCGTCGCAATTATTTACTATAACCATCCACCCGGGCGCCATAACATTGGTGCCGACAATCTGGATGTGCCGCAATCCCTGTTTGATATTTTGCACAGCATGAAGGCGGCAGGCTACCAAACCGGCGAACTACCAGCCACGCACCAATCCTTGCTGGATTTAATGCAGGACAAGGGCGTTAACCTGCCTGAAAACAGTGAAGAACTAAGCAGCATGCTACCTAAGGTTGCCAGCATGGATAGCACTAGTTATGGGCGCTGGTTTAACACGCTGCCTGCGGTGGTAAAAGGTGAAATGGTAGAAGGCCCGCTAGGCCGTCTGCACGCTGAGCTGGTCGCCGCACAAGCCGCTGGCGAGCTAGAGATTGCCCGTAACCGCCTGACTAAATCCATGCGCGAATTACGCCACTTGGTAGAGGGGGTAGATCACCCGCAGCGTAATGAGGCCATAAAACTACTGACCGAACTGCATGACGGCTATGAAATGTGTTTGAGCAAACACACCCCATGCGCCGCGCTCAACGCGCTAAAAACACGCGTGACTAATTTAAATATTGAAGGCTTGCGCGGCTGGGGACAAGTGCCGGGCAAGGTGATGGTAGTAAACAAAAAAATGATATTCCCCGGCATACAGTTTGGTAATGTGTTTGTTGGCCCACAGCCACCGCGCGGCTGGGAAGTTGATGAAGAATTACTACACGCCAACACCACGATCTCGCCACCGCATCAGTATTTAGGCTTTTATCACTGGCTAAAAAATGATTTTAAAGCCGACGCATTGGTGCATCTAGGCCGACACTCTACTTACGAGTTTTTACCCGGTAAAGCCGTGGGCTTATCAGCCGAAGATTACTCGCGCATTATTGCCGGTGACCTGCCTGGACTGTACCCGTACATCGTGGATGGCGTAGGCGAAGGTACGCAGGCTAAACGCCGCGCACTTGCGGTGATGATAGACCACCTTACCCCGCCGCTAACTGCCACCACCTTGTATGACCGCCTACTAACGCTACGTCAGGTAGTGGAAAGCTATGAGTCGTCAAGCTCAGATACCATGCGCATAGCCTCCGCCAAAGAGATACGGCGTCTGGTAGAAACGCTGGAGCTGCGCGCCGAGCTGGAATCCAGCATGGAAGACGTCCTGAAAGTACGCGGCATTAAGTTTGAACAAGCAGATGACGACCTGTTAGCGCATGAAGTCGGGCATTACCTGACTAAACTACAGGAAAAGTTCATGCCACACGGTTTGCATGTGTTTGGCCGCCCGTGGTCGGATGCCTCATTGCAACTGATGCTGGATTCCATGGGTCAGCATAAATCAGACGGCATGAACACACGCGTACGTGATAACTTAATCGCCTCGCCCAAACTGGAAATGCAGGCTTTGCTGCACGGTTTACAAGGTGGCTTTATTGAGCCAGGCAAAGGCAATGACCCACTGCGCTCGCCCGAAGCATTGCCTACTGGCCGTAACTTTCATGCGCTAGATGGTGATGTATTACCTACGCCGCTGGGTTTTCAGCTCGGCTTTAATATGGCTGCCAATGTACGCAAACGTGATGATGTAAGCAAAAGCGAAGGTGTAGTTTTGTGGGCATCAGATGCCGTACGCGACGAAGGTGTGATGGTGAGCTTTATTTTATCGCTGATGGGTATTACGCCGGAATGGAACTCGCGCGGCATTGTGCAGAAGATGCAGTTACAAACCGCAGAAGCAGGCAAATCTAAAATCGCTGACACTAAACGCTATGACGTGATTGTGACCACTTCCGGCCTGTTCCGCGACTTATACCCCAACCTGATGCAATGGATTGATATCGGCGGCAGAATGGCACTGGCTGCTTCAGCACAGACTGTGCTGAAGCAGCACCCAGAGCTCGCCACCGCATTAGACTCGGCCTTAAAACCACTGGTGCAATATACGCGCGGCAATGAAGCTATGGCAACCAACGGTGTGGCCCTGCACTGGGTAAAGCGCACACAGGCATTGCTGGCGCAAGGCATGCCGGCAGAACAAGCCGGGCGTGAAGCAGCCTGGCGTATTTTTGGCGATGCACCTGGTGCTTACGGTGCTGGCGTCAACAGCCTGGCTGAGCGCTCAGGCGCATGGAATAACCGCAGCGAAATTGGCCGCGCCTACCTGATGCGCATGGGCCATGCCTACGGTGTAGATGCACAGGGCGAGCCTGCACACGAAGCATTTGATACATCCTTACACAACATTGGTACCACTTATCACGGCCGTGCGTCTAACCTGTACGGCTTAATGGATAACAACGATGCTTTTGACTACCTGGGCGGTTTATCCCTAGCGATTGAAA
>NZ_CAMLGS010000018.1 GCF_946479685.1 uncultured Methylotenera sp. | reverse complement strand
TGTACATATTTTAATGATTATTAAGGAATTTATAATGAAAAAACTATTATTAGCTCTAACCATGATTGCCACATTTTCTAGCCAGGCTGCATTTGCCACACAAACCATTAAGGCCAATGTAAATGGTATGGTGTGTGCCTTTTGCGCACAGGGTATTGAGAAAAAAATTCGCGCGCTTTCACAAACCAAAGATGTTTACGTTAACTTAAAGCAACGTGTTGTAGCAGTAGAGCTTAAGGACGGACAAACTTTATCTAACGATACGGTAAAAGATTTGATCAAAGATGCAGGTTACGAAGTCACTAGCATTGAGATCAGCAGCCACCCTGTTGAACACATTAAAGCAGAAATGGAGGCCAAATAAATGTTGCCCACTTCTTCCAACCAAGAAATGGCAAGCCTAGAGATGGCCAACCTCAGAAAAACCAGGTCTGCGTCATTCATCTCTTTATTTACCAGCGGTGGCACGCTGATTTGTTGCGCCCTACCCGCTGCACTAGTGGGGCTGGGTGCAGGTGCGGTGATGTCATCGTTGGTGAGCAATGTGCCGCAATTGGTATGGTTTTCTGAGCATAAGCTAGGTGTTTTTGTATTTGCTGGTGTAATGCTACTGCTATCAGGCTATTTACAATGGCAGGCACGCAGCTTGCCATGCCCAGCAGACCAGGAGCTTGCCGCCATATGCACACGCACACGGAAAAACTCACTGCGGGTATATATGGTATCTGTCGTTATATTTTTAATAGGAGGGTTCTTTGCCTTTATCGCACCATTAATTCTTTAACCCTTAATATGTTAAGTAAAAGTTTTAATGAGGCAAATGTAAATAATGTATGACTAATAATCTGCAAAGTTTACTTCTATAAAATTAGGGTGAAAACCTATCTTTCCAATAAAGACGCCTCATTTCAGACATGAGGCGTCTTCTTTTATGCTAGACTTTAACTAAGCTGAAAACTTTGAAGTTTATACTTTTTTTCATAATTGAAACAATTAGTTAACCATCTGCAATATTTCATTAATTACTGCCCAGTATGATGGCAACATATATTGATTGATTTGCAATATATACTCTCTCAAAGTTTGTAGCGCTTTTTTGCAGAAGCGCTATTTTTTTGCCTATTTAATTAGCAACCTTAATATTTTGAGCATTTACACTTAAATTCTGGCCGCTCAAGCCACACAATCTTTACACTGAAAACATTAAACTTTTGCAATTTTCTGCCGTAATCACTACTTCCGGCAGCCATTTTCTCGCCGATTTCACAACATTCTATATTTGCAAACTCAGCCACCGGCGCGGACTTTCAGGGTAATTGTCATATAGAACAACAACTCCCGCACCCCACCCAAATTCTGTAAGACAAACTCCTACAAAATAAATAGACAAACAGCCATTGGTTGAATCAGCCTAAAGAGTTACATTTCACCAAGCCAATTGCAGCTAGATTTTTACAATAGAAACAACGAATTAGGAAGCAAAATGAATGTAAAAGATATGATGTCCGAAATCAAGGACGCAAATCTCAACTATTTGATGATGGCTAAACAGCTCATCAGTTCAGATAAAGCGACCGCAATGTTTCTTTTAGGCATCAGCAAAGAGATTGCTGATTTGCTAGAAAGCCTAAGCAATATGCAGGTTGTAAAGCTGAGCAGTACAAATATGATGCTGACTCGCTTCCGATTTGACGACAGTGCAGTACTCGGCATGCTGACTGATTATTCAAAAGACCGCGATCAGGCGCATTTACACACATCTGTTCTGCTGGCTAGTCAATCGGCTGAGCAAATTTCCTAATAAGAACCTAGTATGAATATTAAGCAATTTTTTGGTATTAACTCACGCGAAGCGCTCAAGCAGGTACGCATGGAGCTGGGCGAGGATGCCATTATCTTATCTAACCGCGTAGTAGATGGCGGCAACCGCATCACCGCGCTGAAAGAAGAAGATTTAGACGCGATTGTTGATAACGTCGCCACCATGGAAGCGACATACCGCACCCACACAGAAGGCTTTGGTGAAGACAACCCATCAGCCCTGATGTCTGTCATCAATAAAAAAATCGAAGGCTTTCATAGCAATCAGGCGCAACCTTTTGCACCTAGCATGACGGAGCCAGAAGTTATTGCACCAAAAGCACCTGCCGAGCCTGTATTGGCACAACCGGCACCAGATACCATCATGCAAGCATCCATGCTGGATGCTAGCCAGAAAATGACTGAGATTTTGAACGAAATGCGCAGCATGCGCGACGTGTTTGAATCCCAACTGACCACGATTGCGTGGAGCAACACACAGCAGCAGTACCCTACCAAAACCAGAATACTCAATATATTGTTATCTTCTGGCTTTAGCGCCGCACTGGCTAGAATGTTATCGGAAAAAATGCCAGCTAACCTGAATGAAGCCAAAGCATTGGCTTGGGTTAAAGCTATATTGAGCAAAAACCTAGATAACTTACCAAGCGAAATGGGTATGTTAGACCAAGGCGGCATTTTTGCCCTGATCGGCCCTACTGGTGTTGGTAAAACCACAACTACAGCCAAGCTTGCTGCCCGCTATGTGATGAAGCATGGCACGGAGAGCCTGGGCTTAATCACTACCGATGCATATCGTATCGGAGGTCACGAACAACTTAGAATTTACGGCAAGATTCTTGGCGTAATGGTACATGCGGTTAAAGATGAAGCTGATCTGAAAATTGCACTAAACGAGCTAAAAAATAAACGCACCATTTTGATTGATACCGTTGGCGTGAGCCAGCGCGACACCATGGTAACTGAGCAAATTGCGATGCTCTCCAACACCAATGCCGGCATTAAAAAGCTGCTTTGCCTTAACGCAACCAGCACAGGCGAAACCCTTACTGATGTGATTAGAGCTTACAAAGGCAAAGGCCTGGATGGCACTATCATTACCAAGCTAGATGAAGCCGTGACCATTGGTGGCGTGCTTGACGTGATTATCAGAGGCAAATTAAAGCTTTATTACTTAGCCAATGGTCAGCGTGTGCCTGAAGATATCCATTTATCTAATAAGAGTTACCTGATTCAAAAAGCACTCAAAATCGGTGCAGATGGCCGCTCGTTACAATTTAAAAATGAAGAACTGCCTTTTATCATGGCCAACACCAGGCCAGCAGTAAATACTTTATCTACAGAGATTAACCGTGGTTAGTTTTAAAAATGATCAAGCGGCCGGTTTACGCCGCATCATGGCCACCCCCAAACCACGCGTGGTGTCCGTGATCTCCGCATCGTCGGCAGACCAATCGCGCATGATGATTAACCTGGCAGCATCCATTCGCACGCAAGGCAGTGATGTGCTGATTATGCACGCATCAAACAGCACACGTGAAGCTAGCTATGAAGTGGATAAAACACCTACGCTGTTAGAAATTGCAAAGGCATCGGCATCACTCTCTGCCGCTGTTAAAAACACCAAACAAGAATTTGCTGTTGCTAAGCTGCTACCTAAAAATCAGGTTAGCACACCGCTCAACAGCAAAGCTGGCACAGTATTAAACCAGTTATTTGATGAGCTTGTTGTGCAGTACGATATTGTCTTGGTAGATGCAACACTGAATAACGATGACTTATTGCCATTAAAAACACTGAATGATGGCGACATTTTGATTCAGCTGACACGCGAGCCAGAATCAATTAAAGACGCCTACACGCTAATTAAGCGCATTTGCAGTCAGCTTGGCAGACGTTCTTTTGGCATTATTGTCGATGACGCTAATGACGCACAGGCTGAAGTAGTCTTTAACAACATCGCACAAGTAGCAAAACGTTTTATGCAGATTGAACTAGAGTTCTTTGGCGCAATCCCGGCCGATGTGCATTTAGGCAAGGCAGCAAAGCTTGGGCGCCCTATCGTTGACGCATTCCCGCTCACACCGGCCTCCAATGCGTTCAAACAAATCGCCCAACGCTTAAACAGCAAGGGCGTACGCATGCCAGATATCAGTATGCTACAAAGCAGCAGCGCACTGGCGTAATACTGTTAAATCATCACTCAAAAGGGCTCCGTATGGAGCCCTTTTACATTGCATGCGCACACTAGCGCTGTATTTAATTTACTGGGCAACATATTTTACTCAGCGCCGCCCCTCGCCTACTTATCGCTCCGCATCTCCACGACACACATGCCTGCAATGAATTTTTTTACGCAGAACGGGTCAATCTTATACTGGCTGCAACGCCCAGTAAGTTGTATGCATTTTTGTCATTAATAAAAAGGATATATGATGAAGACCACACATTTATTATTAACCAGCACCTTGTTACTAGGCTTGGCTAATGTAGCTTATGCCAACCACCACATGGGCGAAGCAGGTGCAAACCACTGTGATCATGCAGACATGAACAAAAGCGGTACGATTTCTCGCGAAGAGTTTATGACAAAACATCAGGAACGTGCCGAAAAAATGTTCAACAAACTAGACACCAACAAAGATGGAAAAATCGATTCGAATGAACGCAAAGCGGGGCATGAGGCAATGGAGCGCCGCCACATGATGCCAGAGAAAAACAGCACTCCGCCCAAGTAGTAAAGCTAATACAGACTGAGGCTGCGCTATGTAGCCGAACTGCTACCTAAGGCTAGCAACAGCTATACTTTAAATTTGAATGGCGTGCGAGATTTAAATGGCGCACGTTCATCCAGTTCGCTACTGTAGGCAGCGAGCCCAGTGGCTTCTTGTGTCACAAAATCTTGAATAGCTGCTGCAAAATCAGAATTGGCAATCATGTGGAATGAACAAGTCGGCCTTGCGGTGAAGCCACGCGCCAGCTTATGTTCACCTTGGGCGCCACCTTCAAAATACACAATACCTTCTGCAATACAAAACTCTTGGGCTTGATAATAGCAAAGCTCAAAATGTAAATTAGGAACATACTGCAACGCACCCCAATAACGGCCATACAGCGTGGTTTTATCGTAAATATTTAAAGCTGATGCAATGGGAACACCGTCTAAATAAGCAATGATCAGCAAGATATGCTGTGGCATGCTACTGCCAATTTTTTTGAAAAAATCGCGCGTTAAATATGGCGTGGATCTATGCTCTCGGTAGGTATTTTCATAACACTGGTAGAAAAAATCCCACTGTTCTTCAGTAACATCAGCCCCTTTAATAGATTTGCACACCACACCAGATGTCGCGACTTTTTTCCGCTCCTGCCTAATTTTCTTGCGCTTATCATGACTTAATTGATTCAAGAAACCATCAAAGTCGGCATAGCCAGCATTATGCCAGCGAAACTGCACGCCCTGTCGCTGCATCCAGCCGACTTGCTTCAATGCCGCTGCAGTGTCATCATCAGGGAACAGCACATGCGCGGATGACATATTATTTTGCTGCAAAACACGCAGCATGCCATTGATCAGCAATTGCTTAGCTTCAGTGTTGCTCGATAGCAAACGCGCACTAGTAATCGGTGTAAATGGAATAGCGGCCACCAGCTTGGGGTAGTAATTTAAGCCATTACGTTCATAGGCTTCGGCCCATGCCCAATCAAACACATACTCACCATATGAGTGATATTTCACATAAAGTGGCATGGCGCCGATTAATTGTGCATCGTCATATAGCAACAAAGGGACAGGCTGCCAGCCGGTACCGCTGCCTACAGATTTTGACGTTTCCAGTGCACTCAAAAATGCATGCCTGAGCAGTGGCATACCATCCACCAAGGCATTCCAAGCCTGGGCGGGCACTTGTGCAACCCCTTCGCCAACTTCTAGCCTTAACGCCATACTCCAGCACCATTCATGATTGATAGCTAATTATGCATCAAGGCAAAGTAATACTGTTAAATCTAAATATTATTTTAATGGCTGGATAAAACTGGAGTTTGCATCAACGCTGCCAGATCAACAGCTAATGCTTTAAACGCGGAAAAGAAAGGTTAGATCAGCGACTAATGCAGTGCTAGTAATTAGTGCAGCTCTATAGTGCTTTTTTTTTGGAGGAGTTGGTTGCTTGCTTACTTTTGGTCTTAGCGTCTTCTAACGCTTCAGCCTCTATAGCTTTTCTTTGCTTCTCTAGCTGTATCGCTGCTTCTGCAGCTCTGCGGCGCTCCAGGATTCTGGCTTGCGCTTCTACCAGCTCGTTTAAAGAAATTACGCCATCTTGGTTGGTATCTACACTGTTAAAGTGCCTAGCGATTTGCGGCAGCTTTTCTGTTGCTTCCTGCCTATCAATCGTGCTGTCATTATTGGAGTCTGCTTCAAAGAAACGGGCTTCGATGCTCTCTTGCATAGCTCGTCTGCGCTCTTCAATTTGGTCATGGCTAGGGTCGATAGAACGGGCGTAGTCTTCAAGTGCCTTGCGTAGCATCTCTCTACGCTCAGGGCTGAAATTCAGGTTTAAAGTCTTTTGATAACCGTCTTTAGCATCATCATCGGCACGCTCACCTTCCGGTGCACGTCTAGGCTTTTCAGCAGCGGCAGCAAGGTTGGTTCTACTCCCAGGATTAGCGCTTAGAGTGAGACTTAAGCTCATGCATAAAACTAGGCACGCGTACTTGGTCAATGACATATTGTTTAGCAAAATCAAATCCAAAAGATCAAGATTCCAATGTTGAGCATTACGATTGAAGTTGCATTATCATGAAGCACGTTTGTTAATTGAATGTTTCATTAAGCGGGGAAATTGTAAGGAATTGTAAATTTTTTCGACATAAATCATGAGACTATAGATAAAATTACAAGATTAAACACATAAAATTTAATATAAATATAAATTTAGCATACACTTTGCAGTTATTGAGTTGTAATGATTGAAAATAATATTATTTTTACCAACACTCTGTTCCATTCTATTAACAATTAAGGTTTAAACATAATGATGGCCGATCAAAATAAAAAAATCTTAGTCGTAGATGATGACGTACGTTTACGTGAGTTATTGCAGCGCTACCTCACAGAACAAGGATTTACCGTTAAAACTGCCAATGATGCCAAAGAAATGGACAGCATACTCGGCAACGATGCGATTGATTTATTGGTGCTGGATTTAATGTTACCTGGTGAAGATGGCTTGTCTATCTGCCGCAGAATGCGTGGCAACGCCACCATGATGCCGATTGTTATGCTCACCGCACGTGGTGATGAAGTAGACCGGATTATTGGCCTGGAAATGGGCGCCGATGACTACTTGCCCAAACCCTTTAACCCTAGAGAGTTATTAGCGCGCATTAATGCCGTGCTACGCCGACATGAGCGCCTAGTACCAAGCGCGCCTGCCAACGCAGCAGAAAACATCACGATTGGCGATTTTGTGTTTAATGCTTCTACGCGCTCACTTAGCCGCCAAGGTACAGCGATTGCCATCACCAGCGGTGAGTTTGCTTTGCTTAAAGTGTTTGTTGACCACCCGCGCCAGCCGCTATCACGCGACAGGCTGATGCAATTGGCGCGCGGGCGTGAACTGGACGTTTACGACCGCAGCATAGATGTGCAGGTTTCGCGCCTACGTAAACTGATAGAACCAGACCCTGCCCACCCGCGCTATTTGCAAACCATGTGGGGCTTTGGCTACGTGTTTGTCCCTGATGGTGAAGCCGATAATTAACCCCAGTAAAACAGGCAGTTGCGTCACTGCGGCTGCCTAAGCTAACTCCAGATTAAATAAGCCTACACCTTGCGCCTGTTACCCAAAAAGCTACTATCAAGAATCATGCTACTTATCGCTGTTTTATTAGCGATAGGCCAGTTTGCATCTTTAAAGATATTTGAATATTTTGAACGTGAACCTCGCGCGCAGGCTACAGCACTGCAGGCGGTCACGGTGGTGAACTACACACGCGCATCGCTGATTGCATCGCAGGAAAACCTGCGTCTGGCATTACTGTCCGAATTAACCGGTAAAGAAGGTGTGCGTATTTATTACGCTGACTTTATGGAGGAGATTGCGCCACTGCCAGATGACCCATTCATTCACTTGGTGGCAGACAAGATTCGTGAGCGTTTGGGCGAACAAACCATTATTACTACCAAACACTATGGCATCAGCGGTTTATGGGTAAGTTTTGGTATTGATCAGGATGACTTTTGGGTGGTGATTCCCAACGTACACGTGGAGCGCCCGTTTCCTTGGCAATGGCTGGGCTGGATTGCTCTGGTCTTGAGCTTATCTCTAGCCGGCGGCTACTTACTTGCCTCACGCATTAACAAACCACTGAATCTGTTGGTAAGCGCTGCCGACAAGCTGCGCAAAGGTGAACAACCAGAGCGACTGCCTGAAGACAGCGTGACCGAACTACGCGAAGTGAGCACTACATTTAACAAAATGGCAGAATCACTGGCTGAGCTCGATGCAGAAAGAACCTTGATTCTGGCAGGCGTTTCACACGATATTCGTACGCCTCTAGCGCGCTTGCGCCTGGCGGTGGAAATGCTGCCCGAGCAGGAGTGTGGCTACCTGAAATCTGGCATGGTGCAAGATATTGCAGACATGGATAACATCATCCATCAGTTCCTGGATTTTGTACGCGGCACCGAAGGTGAACCCACGCTGATGGTGGATATCAACACATTGCTGCAAGCCCTGCATGACAGGCAGCAGCGCGCTGGGCGTGAGCTGGTAATACAGTTAGCACCTACCTACAAAGTGCCAATTAAGCCATTGGCCATGCAGCGCTTACTAGACAACCTAGTGGGCAACGCCTACAACTACGGCGGCGGGCAAGTGCGCGTGAGCAGCCAGATACATGCTGACAACATTGTGATTAGCGTGTTTGACAATGGCCCGGGCATTCCTGAAACGCATTTACAGAAGTTACTACGCCCGTTTGAGCGCTTAGATACCGCACGCAGTAACGCTGGCGGCAGCGGCTTAGGTCTAGCAATTGCCGACCGCATTGCGAAACTGCATCATGGCAAACTTGAGCTGATTAACCGCCCCGAGGGTGGACTAGAGGCTAGACTAAGTATTCCAATCAAAAACTAGCGTATTTAAAGACTACTTAAATAAAAGGCTGCTTAATCAGCAGCCAAATATTAAACAGCTACGTTACTTAACACCAGGTTCAAACCAAGCCAATTTCTCGCGCAAATGCACTACTTCACCAATAATGGTGAGGCATGGTGCTTTCAGGCCGGCTTCTGCAACCTTTTCTGCCAGATCGGCCAGTGTTGCCGTAACCACTTTTTGACGCTGGGTAGTGCCCTGCTGCACTACCGCCACGGGCATCTCCGGTGACACACCGTGTTTAATCAGCTGCTCACAAATTTGCGGCAAACCAACCAGCCCCATGTAAATCACCACCGTTTGTCTTGGGCGCGCCATCGCCTCCCAATCCAGATCCAAGCTACCATCTTTCAAATGCCCGGTAATAAACAAGCAAGCCTGCGAGTAATCCCTATGCGTAAGCGGGATACCAGCATAACTCGATACGCCGTTCGCTGCGGTAATCCCCGGCACCACCTGGAACGGGATGCCATACTCCATCAAGGTTTCGATTTCTTCGCCACCACGGCCAAAAATAAACGGGTCACCACCTTTGAGACGCAGTACGCGCTTGCCTTGCAGCGCCAGTTTGGCCAGTAGCACATTGATTTCTTCTTGCGGCAGCGTGTGCTGATCGCGTGATTTGCCTACATAAATCAGCTCAGCATCGCGACGCACCAACTCCATCACCTCAGGGCTGACTAATTTATCGTAAACACAGACATCACACTGCTGCATCAAACGTAAAGCTCTGAACGTGAGCAGGTCTGGGTCACCAGGACCACCGCCAACCAAAAACACCTCGCCTTTGTTCACAGTGTCACTTCCCTGATCGATTAGCTCTTGCAGCAAAGCACGGGCTGACTGCTCCTGCCCAGACAACACACGCTCGACCAATGGACCTTGCAACACGTCCTCCCAGAAACGGCGGCGTGCTTGTGTAGTGCTGAACTTCGCTTTCACTTTATCGCGAAACTCACCCGCCAACCCGGCAATACGGCCATAACCGGCTGGCAGCATGGTTTCAATTTTGGTACGGATATAACGTGCCAGCACCGGTGCATTGCCTTCGCTTGAAATCGCAATCACAACGGGGCTACGTTCAATGATAGACCCCATGGTGAACGTGCATAAATCGGGAGCATCTACCACATTCACAGGAATGCCCAAGGCGTTAGCGTCAATGGAAGCTGCTTTATTCACTGTCTCATCATCGGTTGCAGCAATCACCAAACATGCACCCTCAAGCTGTTGCTTGCTGTAGGCCGCCTGTATGCATTTGATTTTATTTGCATCGGCCAATGCTTGCAGCTCATGACAAATTTCTGGCGCAATCAAAGTCACCGCTGCATTTGCTTTTAACAGCATGGCAACTTTACGAGTGGCGACATCGCCACCGCCAATCACCACACATAAACGGTTGGTGATATTAAAAAAAATAGGGAGTGCTTGCATGTTTTGAATAATTATCTATACATTAAGTCAATCATTTTACCTTGTAGTGAACAACTTTGCGTGAGGCAAGTGAGCAAATACGTTAAAATCCTATTTTGCGTTTTGGCTATAACACCTTGAATACACCTAAAAAAGTTTTTATTAAGACCTTTGGCTGCCAGATGAATGAGTACGATTCATCACGGATGGCGGATATGCTGTCTGCGTCTGACGGCATGGTAGAAACACAAAGTCCGGATGATGCAGATGTGATTCTGCTTAACACCTGTTCTGTGCGCGAAAAGGCAGAAGATAAAGTATTCAGCCATCTGGGACGCTTTATTCCGCTGAAAGAGAAAAACCCTAACCTGGTGATAGGCGTAGGTGGCTGCGTGGCATCACAAGAGGGTGACAACATCATCAAACGCGCGCCTTATGTAGATGTGGTGTTTGGGCCGCAAACCCTTCACCGCCTGCCAGAGATGATTAAAAGCAAACAAAACAGCGGCACCTCGCAAGTAGATGTGAGCTTCCCTGAGATTGAGAAATTTGACCATTTACCGCCACCACGTGTGGAAGGCGTGAGTGCTTTCCTCAGCATTATGGAAGGCTGCAGCAAGTACTGCAGCTTCTGTGTAGTGCCATATACACGCGGTGAAGAAGTGTCGCGCCCGTTTGCTGACATTCTGACCGAAGCGGTACAACTGGCAGAGCAAGGCGTAAAGGAAATTACGTTACTGGGCCAAAACGTCAATGCTTACCGTACCGAGTACGACGGTGTAGAAGCGGATTTAGCCATGCTGATTGAAACCATTGCGGAGATTCCGCAAATTGAGCGCATTCGCTTTACCACTAGCCACCCCAATGAAATGAATGAGCGCCTGATTAACTGTTTTGCCACCGTACCTAAGCTGGCTGCGCAATTACATCTACCAGTGCAAGCTGGCAGCGATCGCATTTTGATGGCAATGAAACGCAATTACACCGCGCTGCAATTCAAATCGATAATTCGCAAACTGAAAACGGCTAACCCAAACCTGACTTTCACTTCAGACTTTATTATCGGTTTTCCCGGTGAAAGCGATGCAGATTTTGAAGCCACGGTAAAACTGATGCAGGACGTAGGCTTTGACGCTAGCTTTAGCTTTTTATACAGCCCGCGCCCCGGCACGCCCGCAGCATTTTTGAAAGATGACACCTCGCAAGAAATCAAACTGGCGCGCTTGGATAAACTGCAGGCGATTAACGAAGCTCAAGCCAAAGCGATTTCTGAAGCCATGCTAGGCACCACACAGCGCGTGCTGATTGAAGGTGCATCATGGAAAGATGCAACGCTATTGGCGGGCAAGACTGATAATAATCGGGTGGTTGATATCGCAGGTGATGCAAGCTTGGTGCATCAGTTTGTGAACGTGAGAATTACCGATGTTTCTAACCCAAGACGCTTAATTGGCGAGATCGTATAACCATGGAAATTACCTTAACCCCAGAAGACAATGTTCGCCTAGCCCACCTGTGCGGACCATTAGACGAAAACATCAAACAGATTGAAACCGCTCTTGAAGTGAACATCAACCGCCGTGGCGGCACTTTTAGCATCAGCGGCAAGCTTGATAACACGCGCCTTGCCGCGCAACTGATAGAGAACTTTTACAGCCGCGCAAAAAAACCTATCGAGCTGGAAGATGTGCAGTTAGGCCTGGTTGAAATCGACAAGCTCAAACCGGAAGATGTGGTATCTACCGCCATGCCGGTGCTGATGACACGCCGCGGCGATTTACACGGTCGTACACCGCGCCAAGTAGCCTATCTGCAGCAGATACAAGAGCATGACATTACCTTTGGCATCGGCCCGGCCGGTACAGGCAAAACCTATTTGGCCGTAGCCTGTGCCGTGGATGCCATGACGCGCGATCGCGTGAAACGCATAGTACTAGTACGCCCGGCAGTTGAGGCTGGTGAGCGCCTGGGCTTTTTACCCGGTGACTTAAACCAAAAAGTAGATCCATACCTACGCCCGCTCTACGATGCACTTTATGACCTGGCTGGTTACGACACCGTGAACAAGATGTTTGAGCGTGGCGCGATTGAAGTCGCTCCTCTCGCCTACATGCGCGGACGCACCTTAAACCAAAGCTTTATCATTCTGGATGAGGCGCAGAACACAACACCAGAGCAGATGAAAATGTTCTTAACCCGTATTGGTTTTGGCACCAAAGCGGTCATTACCGGTGACGTGACGCAAATTGACCTGCAGCGCCATCAAAAAAGTGGCTTGGTGGAAGCGCAAAAGGTATTAAAAGACATCAAAGGCATCGCCATGACGCACTTTTTATCTGGCGACGTGGTACGCCACCCGCTGGTACAAAAAATCGTCAACGCTTATGAAAACTACGAATTACAGCAAAATAGTTAATAAGCGATAAAGTAAGCGCACCGCCTTATATAGCCACTCTGAAATATACTGGCGGGCTTAATATAGCGACTAACTTGTATGCTGACAACTTGGCGCAAGTTATAATCCAAACTACTAGGTATATTTACGACGCATATTTTTGAGATAAAAAATGACACCAAACAAGTACAGCAAGATTCTGCAAAAAGGCTTAAGTATTGTTGAGCAGGTAGTATTGATTGTGATTGGTATCGCCACGATTTTTGGCGTGCTGCAGGCAATTTTAAATATTTGGGATGAGCGCACCGTACACGTCGGCGACCTGTTGCTGCTGTTTTTATACCTAGAAGTCATGTCCATGCTAAGCCACTACCTGACCGCAGGTAAGCTGCCAGTCAGATACCCACTGTATATTGGCATTATCGCCTTGGCTCGATTCCTGGTGTTAGACATTAAAGAACTGGATGCCATGACTATGTTTGCATTATCTGGATCTATCCTTTTGATTGCACTGGCAATTCTAGTGGTACGCTATGGTCACGTGAAGTTTCCGTACACCGATGGCACCGACTTGCAATCTAAAACCGATTAAGACTATTTATGCCTAAATTAGCCGCCACCATTCAATACGCCAGCGAGGCTGACAATATCCCCAGTGCCAGCCAGTTTCGCAAATGGGCGAAAGCTGCGCTGCGAGTGGATACTGAAGTCACTATCCGCATTGTGGATGCCGAAGAAGGGCAAATGCTCAACAACACGTATCGCGGCAAAGATTATGCAACTAACGTGCTGACTTTTCCCCTCACGGAGGAGCCTTATCTGATGGGCGACATCATCATCTGCGCACCGGTAGTGGCGGCAGAAGCCGTGGCGCAACATAAAAGCCTTGAGGCTCATTATGCGCATTTAACCGTGCATGGCATCTTGCATTTACACGGTTATGACCATGAAATCGAGGCACAAGCGGAGCTGATGGAAGGCTTAGAAACTGCAATTGTCACAAAATTAGGGTATGCTTCACCTTATCTCATTACATAGGACGCCAACTAATGGCAACCGAGTCGGAAAAACCAAGTAACCATAAAGTAAGTAACAAGCCTAGCTTGTTAGAACGTTTAAGTAATTTCTTATTGCGGGAGCCAGAAGACCGCGAACAGCTGGTCGAGCTGCTACATAGCGCATACGAAAATAGCTTAATGGATGCAGATTCGCTCGCCATGATCGAGGGCGTGCTGCAAGTAAGTGAAATGCAAGTGCGCGACATCATGATTCCGCGCTCACAAATGGATGTCATCGACATCACGGACCCACCTGAAGCATTTATTCCCAATGTAATCGAAACCGCGCACTCGCGCTTTCCTGTGATTGAAGGCAATAAAAACGATGTAATTGGCATTTTGCTGGCCAAAGATTTGTTACGCTACTACGCAGGTGAAGACTTCGAAGTACGTGACATGCTGCGCCCTGCAGTGTTTATTCCAGAAGCCAAGCGGCTCAATGTGCTGCTGAAAGAGTTCCGCAGCAACCGCAACCATATTGCCATTGTGGTGGATGAGTACGGCGGTGTGGCTGGCATGGTTACCATTGAAGATGTATTGGAACAAATTGTAGGCGACATTGAAGACGAGTACGACTACGACGAGGATGAAGACAACATCATTCAAAACGCAGAGGGTCAGTTCCGGGTGAAAGCACTCACCGAGATTGCAGACTTTAATGAAATTATCGGAACCAGCCTCAGCGATGAGGAGTTCTCTACCATAGGCGGCTTGATTGTGAACAAGTTTGGGCACTTACCTAAACGCAATGAAGAAGTCAGCTTCAGTGGCATACACGTTAAAGTATTACGCGCGGACAGCCGTCGTCTGCACAGCATTTTAGTTTCCGTAACACCCGAGCCAGATTCAGACGACGACAGCGTGTAACACTGAGTTTAGCCAAGCCCGCTCTAGTCCAGCTTCATACATTCCATTTTAAATTAAGCAGTTAGAGAACTACTTAGGGAACTTAAGTAGAGAGATTCGCTTCATAGCTCTATGCTATGATGAATCTCAATACTTTAATCCAATTTAACGGGAGTTCGGTATGAAGCGCTTATTGTTTATTTGGCTGTTGATTGCACCGGCACTATTGATAGAAACCGCAGTGGCAGATGAGGCCACTAGCAGCAAGTCCACGATTCCCACCATAGAACAGGATTTTGTTAAAGCTATCAACCAGTTTAGCAAAGCCCAGATTCTTGCGCAGTTTGGTGAGCCGGCAAAATCTGATGACGTTAAGGTAAAAGGCAGCGGCAAAGTGGTAGCCTCAATCTGGCTGTACCACTTTATCAACACTGCCGCGGATGGCTCTTACTACGAAACCACTGAGCTGGATTTTATTGATGACAAAGTGGTGATGGTTGCCTTTTTAAAGAATGATGGCAGCGAAGGCCCAGAGGCAAGTCAACAGTACGAAGTCCCAATCAAATAAAACACACATAAAAAAAAGCGCCGTTAAGGCGCTTTTTTGTTTTCAACAAACTATCTCTATTTTTTCAACGCGTCACGAATCTCACGTAACAATAGAATATCCTCAGCAGTTGGCGCTGGAGGCGGTGCCGGTTCTGCTTTTTTCAGGCGGTTCATTTGTTTAACCAGCATAAAGATCACAAACGCTAAGATCACAAAGTTAATCACGATGGTTAAGAAATTACCGTAAGCTAGCATAGGCACGCCAGCCTGCTTCAGCGAGGCATAAGTACCAACATTACCTTCAGGAATAGCAGCCAAGGCGACAAACATATTACTAAAATCTACATTACCGACTACCTTACCTACTAGCGGCATAATGATATCGCCCACCAAAGAATCAACGATCTTACCAAACGCAGCACCGATGATGACACCTACTGCTAAATCCATTACATTGCCTTTTAAGGCAAATTGTTTAAATTCTGACGCGATACTCATGTGTTCCTCCAGTCATAAAGTGATACAGACAGTTGCAATATCTGTAATAGGTACGGGGTGATTCTTATTACTTTCTTATCAGGCAATTAAATATATGACTTATCTCACCGCCATGTCAACCTAAGCCTATGCACGCTGCACAATTTAGCGGTTATTTTTTGTTATCTCAGGCAGTAACAAGCTACAATTCTCAGCATGCTATTTTCTAAATCTAACCCTATTATCAAAACCGCCATACTCTTTGCGCTAGGTGCATTTGCTGTACTGGGTTTTGCCCCCTATTACTTTTACCCTGCCAGCATCCTATCGCTGATTGGGGCGGTTTACTTCATCACCTTAAGCGATTCTGCCAAATCTGCCGCTATCAACGGTTTCAGTTATGGCTTGGGCTTATTTGGTGTCGGCATTTATTGGATATACATTAGCCTGCATACCTATGGCGGCATGCCTGCCATCATGGCGGCTTTTTCCACCTTGGTATTAGCTGCATTTTTGGCACTATTTCCTGCAGCAGTGGGTGCTTTGAGCAAAAAGCTGGGGCAACAACCCACCGCTATCATCATCGCCTTTGCCGTACTGTGGGCCTTGGCTGACTGGATAAGAAGCTGGATATTCACGGGCTTCCCGTGGCTAACCATAGGCTACAGCCAAGTCCCGACCAGCCCGCTAGCTGGCTATATGCCGATTATCGGCGTGTATGGTGTTAGTTTCATCACCGTATTGATTGCCAGCGTGATTGGCGTTTGGCTAGCGTACCGCCCCCAAGCCTCGGCTTGGCGACGTGGTGCTATTGCTAGCATTCTCATCATCATCGCGACTGGCTACGGGCTAAAACAGATTGAATGGACGACGCCGATTGGCAAACCACTTAGCGTTAGCCTGCTACAAGGCAATATTGAACAAAATCTGAAATGGGCTCCAGAGCTCGCCGAACACACCATGCAGCAATATCTGACCATGGCAGAACAGAGTGGCGCCAAACTGATTGTGCTGCCAGAAACTGCGCTGCCCGTGATTGCCAGTGAAGTTCCTGACCAATTAAAAGCAAGGCTAACTGCACACGCCCGTAACAACCAAGGCGACATTTTGGTTGGCATGATAGAACGTGAAAATGGCGAATACTTTAATAGCGTACTGAGCTATGGCAGTGAGCAAACACTCACTTATCGGAAATCACACCTGGTACCGTTTGGGGAGTTTATTCCGCTCAAGGTAGCATTTGGCTGGATATACCGTGACTGGCTCAATATGCCATTAAGTGACATATCACGCGGTGCTAAATATCAGTTGCCGATGACAGTAGCTGGTGAAAAAGTAGCCATCAATATTTGTTATGAAGACGTGTTTGGTGAGGAAATCATACGCCAGCTGCCTATGGCCTCACTCTTGGTCAATGTGAGTAACGACGCATGGTATGGTGAATCTTACGCAGCAGATCAGCATTTACAGTTTTCGCAAGCACGCGCACTGGAAACCGGACGCATGATGCTGCGCGCCACCAATACGGGCGCCACCGCAATTATTGACCATCAAGGCTACCTGACCGCCCATGCGCCACACTTTGTGCAAACCTCACTGGATGGATACGCCCAGGGCTACACTGGTACAACCCCTTATGTATATTGGGGTAACTGGCTATTCTTGAGTCTATGTTTAGGCTTATTAATATGGTTATGGCAGCGTAAGCGAATGTCATCAAGATAAAACCTATTGCAAGATTACAAAACCAAGTAAAATTGCACTTTTCGCCAATTTCAACAAACACATCATGGCTTTAACATTTCAAGAGATTATTCTCACCCTACAAAAATACTGGAGCGACAAAGGCTGTGCGCTTCTGCAATCTTACGACATGGAAGTTGGCGCAGGCACCTCGCACACGGCTACTTTTTTGCGCTCATTAGGCCCTGAGCCTTGGAAAGCCGCTTACGTGCAGCCTAGCCGCCGCCCTAAAGATGGTCGTTATGGCGAAAACCCAAACCGTTTACAGCATTACTATCAGTTTCAAGTGGTATTAAAACCTGCTCCGGCAGATATCTTGGAACTATATCTAGGCTCACTGGAAGCGCTAGGTTTTGACCTCAAGCAAAATGACATCCGCTTTGTAGAAGACGACTGGGAAAACCCAACGTTAGGCGCATGGGGCTTAGGCTGGGAAGTCTGGTTAAACGGCATGGAGGTAACGCAATTTACTTACTTCCAACAAGTAGGCGGCATTGATTGCAAACCAATTACCGGTGAAATCACCTACGGCCTAGAGCGTTTAGCTATGTACCTGCAAGGCGTAGAAAACGTGTACGACCTGACTTGGACAGTAGACTCAAACGGTAAAGCCTTAAGCTATGGCGATGTGTACCTGCAAAACGAACAAGAGCAAAGTGCGTACAACTTTGAGCACTCCGATGCTGACTTCTTGTTTACCGCGTTCAATGCGCATGAAAAACAAGCCAAACATTTGATGGACAACCAATTAGCGCTACCCGCTTACGAACAAGTGCTAAAAGCAGCCCACACCTTTAACTTACTTGATGCACGCGGTGCAATTTCTGTTACCGAGCGCGCAGGCTACATTGGCCGCATCCGCAACTTAGCACGCTCTGTTGCTGCCAGCTACCTGGATAGCCGCGCTAGACTTGGCTTCCCTATGGCGCCAAAAGACTGGGCCGATGAAGTACTCGCCAAGCTCGATAAAGAGAAACAAGAAAAAGATAAGAAGGTTGCTTAAATCATGTCACAACAAAACTTACTTGTAGAATTATTTGTAGAAGAGCTGCCGCCAAAAGCACTGAAAAAACTAGGCGAAGCATTCAGCAGCACCCTATTTGAAACCTTGAAACTTCAAGGTTTATCGGCTGACGATTCCGTGGTTACCTCATTTGCGACACCACGCCGTTTGGCAGCGCATATTACCGCCATAGCAGCGCAGGCTAAAGATAAACAAATCTCGCAAAAACTGATGCCAGTGAGCGTAGGCTTGGATGCTAATGGCAACGCCACCCCAGCTCTGATTAAACGTTTAAATGGTATGGGTTTAGACGAAACCGCGGTGTCTCAGCTAAGCAAACAAATGGATGGCAAAAATGAAGCCCTGTTTTTGGAAGTGACGCAAAAAGGCGCAGTACTAAACGATGGCTTACAAAAAGCGATTGAAGAAGCTATCCAAAAACTGCCTATCCCTAAAGTCATGACCTACCAGCTTGCTGATGGCTGGAGCAGCGTGAACTTCGTGCGCCCAGCGCATGGCTTAATCGCACTGCATGGCAGTGATATTGTTGCCACTAGCGCGCTAGGCTTAAATGCAGGCAACCAAACGCAAGGTCACCGCTTTGAGGCTAAATCAGCTAATGTAGTGATTAACAGCGCAGACAGCTACGCTGAACAACTGAAAACAGAAGGCGCAGTGATTGCCAGCTTTGCAGAACGCCGTGCAGAAATCGTGCGTCAACTCACCGCTGCAGCTGCCAAAGAAGGTCTGAAACCAATTGACGACGACGCATTACTGGACGAAGTGACCGCCTTAGTGGAACGTCCAAATGTATTGCTGGGTCAGTTTGAAGCGGAGTTTTTAGAAGTACCGCAAGAGTGCTTGATTCTTACCATGAAAGCGAATCAAAAGTACTTCCCATTACTAGACAGCAACGACAAACTGACCAATAAATTCTTAATTGTGTCTAACATTTGCCCAGCCGACCCATCAGCGGTGATTGGCGGTAACGAGCGCGTGGTACGCCCACGCTTGGCAGACGCGAAGTTCTTCTTTGACCAAGACCGCAAAAAAACGTTGGAATCACGTATCACCAGCTTGGAAAAAGTGGTTTACCACAATAAGCTAGGCTCACAAGGCCAACGCACGCAACGTGTCGTGGCAATTGCAACCGCGATTGGCAAACAGCTAGGTGGTGCCGAATTAGCAGCAAAAGCCGCGCTCGCCGCGCAATTGGCAAAAACTGACCTAATTACCGACATGGTAGGTGAGTTCCCTGAGCTGCAAGGCATTATGGGCCGTTACTACGCGCAGCACGAAGGTCTGGATAACGATGTTGCTTTTGCCATTGAAGACCACTACAAACCACGTTTTGCGGGCGACGACTTGCCACGCAACCCGGTGGGTATCACTGCAGCATTGGCCGACAAGCTGGAAACCCTAGTGGGCTTATTCAGCATCGGCGAAAAACCGACTGGCGACAAAGACCCGTTTGCGTTGCGTAGACAAGCGCTAGGCATTATCCGCATGCTGATTGATAGCAACCTGCCATTAGCGTTTGAACAACTGATACACGACGTACTGGCAGCATTTGAGCATGATGCGGCCACTGCCGCAGCTACCGTGCAGGCCATTAAAGAGTTCTGCTTTGACCGCCTGAGCGTTAACCTGCGTGAAAATGGCGCTACTGCACAAGAAGTAGATGCCGTGCTATCGCTAGACCCAGCACTACTCAGTGAAATCCCACAGCGCCTTGCAGCCGTGCGCACCTTCGCTGAGCTGGCCGAAGCGCCTGCATTAGCCGCAGCGAACAAGCGTGTCAGCAATATCCTGAAAAAAGTAGAGGGCGATATCCAAGCACAAGTGAATGTGAGCTTGCTGCAAGAAGCCGCTGAAGTTGCGCTGAATAACGCACTGTTAGCAGTGAAACCAGAAGCCGATAAACAGTTTGAGAATGGCGACTACACCAGCTCTTTACAAGCATTGGCGGCACTAAAAGCGCCGGTGGATGATTTCTTCGACAACGTGATGGTGAATGCAGAAGACGCAGCGCTGAAGGCAAACCGCTTAGGCTTGCTGGCGACACTGCACCTAACCATGAACCGCGTGGCTGATTTATCTAAACTGGCTGGTTAATTATTTCATGTAACATAACTCATGACATTAAGACCGTAGCATATGCTAAGGTCTTGATGCCATGACTATGGCTTCAATTCAAAATGGCTTCAATTCAAATAAGATTGGTTACTTTATGAAGTTAGTGATACTAGATCGTGACGGCGTCATTAATCAAGACTCCGCCAATTTCATTAAAAATCCTAATGAATGGATTGCTATTCCGGGTAGTCTGGAAGCCATCGCCCTATTAAACCAATCCGGGTTTCGTGTTGTGGTTGCCACCAATCAATCAGGCGTGAGCCGTGGCTTGTTTGATATGGCTACCCTCAACAGTATCCATGACAAAATGCACCGCGAATTAGCTGTGGTTGGCGGGCGCATTGATGCCGTGTTTTACTGTCCGCACTCGGCAGATGACAACTGCAACTGCCGCAAGCCAAAAACCGGCATGATTAAAGAGATTGGCAAGCGTTTTTCTGTAGACCTAAATCAGGTGTGCGGCGTAGGCGATGCATTGCGCGACTTACAAGCATTTGCCGATGCCGGCTGCCAACCTATTTTAGTACGCACCGGCAAAGGTGAAACTACGCTAGGCTCTGGTGAGTTGCCAGCCAACACCATCGTATTTGCCGATTTAAGTGAAGCTGCGCAATATATCATTGCCGAAAACAACTAGCCCAGAGCACCACCCAAACTTCAGAAAACAACCCAGATTCCAGAACAGATATTAAGCCATGCTGCTGTTACGCTCTACCTTATTCCTACTCGGGCAAGTGATTACCGCGCCAATTTTCACATTGGTTGCGCTGCTCTCGCTGCCATTACCACCGGTCACCCGTAACGTATTAATCTCCGGCTGGGCGCGCAGTATGATTTGGTGGTTACGTATCACCTGCAATATCCGCCACGAAATTCAGGGCTTAGAAAACATCCCAGCCACGCCCAGCATCATTCTGGCTAAGCACCAGTCAGCATGGGAAACCTTGGCATTTCAGGCGATTTTCCCTACGCAAGTGTACGTGCTGAAACGTGAATTATTGTGGATTCCAATCTTTGGCTGGGGCTTAGCCATGTCATCGCCCATTGCGATTGACCGCAGCGCCGGGCGCGAGGCGCTAAAAAAACTAGTGGCTCAAGGTAAAGCACGCCTGGAAAAAGGCTTGTGGGTGGTGATTTTTCCTGAAGGCACGCGCAAAGCTCCGGGCGAGCGTGGCAAATATCATATTGGCGGCGCATGGCTAGCCACTCATACCGAAACGCAGGTGGTGCCGGTGGCACACAATGCCGGCAAGTTTTGGGCTAAAAATTCATTTATCAAACAACCAGGTGTGATTCAGGTACGCATCGGCAAGCCGATACAAACCGTGAACGTTAAAACTGATGCATTAAACAGTCAAGTTGAAGATTGGATCGAATCTGCAATGGTAACGCTGGACTAAGGCTAAAGCCAATCACAAACCAATGAGCCATAGCATCCAACTCCCCTCTGGCGAACAAATCCACTACACACTGGAGCGCAGGCAGCGCCGCACTGTTGGCCTTAAAATTACACAAGAAGGCCTAGTGGTACATGCCCCCAAGCGTATTGCACAAGCCTACCTAGAAAGCCTGCTGGTACTAAAAGCGGACTGGATACTTAAAAAGCTGGAAGCGCGTACGGCCAATCAGCTGCCACCCATGCAGTGGCAACATGGTGACCAGCTACTATTGCTAGGCAACCCTATTACCTTAGTGACCAAGCAGGATGCACGTTCCAGAGCTGTGGAATATACGCCCGGCTACTTGCAGCTGGCCATGCCTAACCACAATGAGCCAAGCGCGGTTGAACGCAAAGTACTGCAGTGGTATAAAAAACAGGCGCTGACTGACTTTTCCAGACGCTTATCTCTGTTTGCTACCAAATTAGGCGTACCTACCCCCGAATTGTTTTTATCTAACGCACGTTCGCGCTGGGGCAGCTGCAACTCAAGAAAAGAAATTCGCCTTAACTGGCGCTTATTGCAAGCACCGCCGCACATTATCAATTACGTAGTGTGCCATGAGCTGGCGCACTTAAAAGAGATGAACCATTCGGCAAAATTCTGGGCAGTAGTTGCCAGCATTTTCCCAGAGTACAAAACCGCAGAAAAAGAGCTGAAAGCTTGGTCGCCAAAATTACACGTGATTTAAGCTACATGCAATTTAAACCAACCGTGATTTAAGTTACGCGTGATTTAAATTGCATATTATCTAGCCTAGCAGGCTAACATGCAGTGAGCAATTACAGCAGTTTTTGAATGTCACCCGCAATCAAATCGGGCTTGGTGCCGTAATCCACATACAGGCGAATCTTGCCGGTTTTATCAAACACATACACCCCCGCACTATGGTCTATGGTGTAACCACTGCGGCCTTTGTTCTCTACTTTTGCTGCAAAAATCTTAAAATCCTTAAGCACTGCAGCCGTTTGCTCTTTAGTCCCATACAGGCCGATAAAGCTAGGGTCAAACGCGGGCACAAATTGCGCTAGCAATGGCTGCGTATCACGTTCAGGATCCAAAGTCACAAACAACACCTGCAACTCGTTCGCATGCGCACCTAGCAGCTTCATGCTTTGCTTCATATCATTCAGCGTGGTTGGGCACACATCAGGGCAATGCGTATAGCCAAAAAACAAGGCCACTACTTTGCCTTTAAAGTCATTTAATGTGCGCGGTTTGCCAGTGTGGTCGGTCAAGTTAAGCGTATTACCAAAATCCACCCCGGTAATATCTGTTGCATTAAACTTTTGCCCATTATTTGCGGAGCCGCAGCCCACCAGCACCGGCAGCAACAAGCCCAATAATATCAATCTGATGAATTTATTCACTGAATCACACCTTTGCAGCATCATTAATAGTTAAAGATTCTACCATGCACAATAAATTCAACATGTTGCATGATAAATTTATCTACAAAACAGAGAAATTACTGCAAACCGAGTGCGCACTCGTTTACAATATTACTTTTGCAAAACTTCAAGCATTTTAAGGACTCAGCATGGCTAACCCTGCAGCAACTTCTGGCGGTATGGCAGACCGCGACGGCGTAATTTGGTATGATGGTAAAATGGTGAACTGGCGTGATGCCACCACCCACGTTTTAACACACACATTGCACTACGGCATGGGCGTGTTTGAAGGTGTACGCGCCTACAAAACAGACAAAGGCACTGCAATTTTCCGCTTGAAAGAACATACCGACAGATTATTCCGCTCTGCGCATATCTTAGGCATGAAAATGCCTTACAGCAAAGAAGAGCTGATCGAAGCACAAAAAGCAGCAGTTCGCGACAACAACCTAGAATCTGCTTACATGCGCCCAATGGCATTTTATGGCGCAGAAGCAATGGG
The DNA here is from genome assembly GCF_946479685.1 of uncultured Methylotenera sp. Next base: position 23,998 of record NZ_CAMLGS010000018.1, on the reverse strand, counting down.
CATCTCAGCAAAAACACTTTCTACGCACGTGATTGTAGCTGCATGGAAATGGGGCGCTTACATGGGTCAAGATGCTTTAGATAACGGCATTCGCGTGAAAACATCATCATTCTCACGTCACCATGTAAACATCACTATGTGTAAAGCCAAAGCAAACGGCAACTACATGAACAGCATTTTGGCACACCAAGAAGCAGCTCAAGATGGTTACCAAGAGGCTTTATTGCTGGATGTAGACGGCTTTGTGGCTGAAGGCTCTGGCGAAAATATTTTCATCGTGCGTAACGGCAAACTATACACACCAGACCTAACCAGCGCACTAGAAGGCATCACCCGCGATACTATCGTGCAATTGGCTACTGAATTAGGTATTCCAGTGATTGAAAAACGCATCACCCGCGACGAAGTATATGGCGCCGATGAAGCATTCTTCACTGGCACCGCTGCTGAAGTAACACCAATCCGCGAGTTGGATAACCGCGCAATTGGTGCAGGCACTGCAGGCCCAATCACTAAACAATTACAGAAACTGTACTTTGATGTAGTGACTGGCAAGTCTGCAAAACACGCTGACTGGTTAACTTTAGTATAAAAACACTGGGTATCAACATAAGCACCACCATTCCCGCGCAAGTGGGAATGGTGAAATGAAGGATCTTGTAATGTCTAACGTGAACGAAATCGAAGTTTCAGCCAAAGACCTGCCATTGCACTGCCCGACCCCAGAGGTGGCATTATGGTCATCTCACCCACGCGTATTTTTAGACGTGGCGAAAACAGGCCATGTTGCTTGCCCTTACTGTGGGACAAAATATAAATTAAAAGCCGGCGAAGTCGTTGGCCATCATCACTAGCAGCGAAACAGCTGCAGCTGCATGAGCTCCATCCGCGCTATCGCCCTATCTGATTACACCAGTTGGTGTAGTTTATACGCGGCATATGCGGAGTTTTATCAAGCAACACAAACCCAAGAGATGCGCGACCAAGTCTGGTCTTGGCTGCACAATAGCAATCACGAAGTAAACGGTTTGATTGCCATCAACCATGATGGTATTGCCGTTGGCATCGCGCACTACCGGCCGTTTGCAAGGCCACTGTCAGCGTCAACTGGCGGCTACTTAGATGACTTATTTGTCAGCCCCTCCGCCCGCGGCAACGCCATCGGCTCCAAACTGATAGAAGCTGTCGCACAGATTGCGAAAGAAAAGAACTGGTCCGTGCTGCGCTGGATTACTGCAGAAAACAATTACCCAGCAAGAAACACCTACGATAAGCTTGCCCTGCAAACCAAATGGGTCACTTACGACATTAAGCTATAACAAGCTAATCTCAGCCGGCCGCTTCCACAAACTCTGCACCACCTGCTTTGCGTTTTCTGCAGGACTATTTGTCCAAAACCGCACGCTCCCCAACTGTGAGTCGCTAGTGAGCAAGTCTAGCGCAGCTAATCGCTTTTGCAATTGACGCGCCACTGCCGCACCGGTATCAATCAGACTAACCTTAGCACCTACCACCTGCTCAATGACGGGCCGCACAAACGGATAATGCGTACAGCCCAGCACGATGGTATCGGCACCCTCATCCAATAATGGCTGGCAATATTTTTTAACCAATTGCAAAGTAGTGTCGGCCTGCAGCTCACCGCGCTCTACACACTCAACCAAGCCTACGCATGCCTGCGTGACCACCTTCACATTGCGGCCGTAACTTTCCAGCAAACCTGCAAATTGAGCGCTTTTTAAAGTACCGGTAGTTGCCAGCACCCCAATAATGCCATTCTTTGAAGCAGTAGCCGCCGGCTTTACCGCAGGCTCCATACCTACAATCGGTAGCGCATACCTCTCACGCATCATATCAATCGCGGCGGCCGTTGCCGTATTACACGCTACCACGATGGCCTTGGCATCGTTGGCAATTAAAAAGTCCGTAATCTCAATGCAGCGCGCCTGGATTTCTGCGGGGTTTTTATTGCCGTAAGGCGCATATTTACTATCAGCCACATACAGCAAATGCTCGTTTGGCAACAGCTCACGAATATGCTGCAGCACCGAGATACCGCCTACGCCAGAGTCAAAAACAGCGACTGGTTTTTGCTTGAGATCATGCGTAGTGGATTGAGCGGTCATGTTGATCAGTTAAGTTGACAGTGATGGCTAAGCGGTTATGGTTTATAGCATTAAGTTACAATGCACACATTATAAACTGTTGAGATGATTAAATGCTCAACCTCATCAAGCAACACAGGCTAGCATCAGTGCGCATACTCGCATGCGCCTAGGGACTAAATCATGGGTAACCGCTTAAGTAAAATTTACACACGCACCGGCGACAACGGCACCACCGGGCTGGGCGATGGCAGTCGCATTAACAAAGACAGCATCCGCGTAGAGGCGATGGGTGATGTAGACGAACTAAATTCTGTGATTGGTTTAATCCTGGCAGAAGGAGTGTCACCGCGTTTACAAGTAGCGCTCACCAAAATTCAGCATGACTTATTTAACCTAGGCGGTGAGATTTGCATTCCGGGTTATGTGCTATTAACAGCATCGTGCGTGGACGAGTTGGAACAGAGCATAGACACACTCAATGGAGAGCTTAGCCCATTAAAAGAATTTATATTGCCGGGTGGCAGCAAAAGCGCGGCCTTTTGCCATTTAGCACGCACCGTATGTCGCCGCGCAGAGCGCAAATTAATTGAATTACACCGCCATGAAAAAGTCACTGAAGTCTCGCTGCAATATTTAAACCGCCTGTCTGACTTATTATTTGTGATGTGTCGTATTATGAATAAGGAAGCTGGTATAAACGATGTGTTATGGAGAAACGAACAGCCTAATGACCAGGCTTAAGTTGCTCGGGATTAAGCTGCCTAGGCTTAAGTTACCCAAGCTTAAGTGCCGACAAATGCAGCTAGATACTGTCCAACACGTAAGGCCGTAAGCAACACCAGCTGCGGGTATCATTCTGATTTTAGAAACAATATTAGAAACAAGATTAGGTTAAGCTATAATTTCAACATGATAAGAAAACTGTTCAACAAAATCTTTAAGCCTAAGCTAGCGAAAACCGAGCACGAAACATCCGCACGAGCCAAGCCAGAAAACGCCAAACCGCATCAAGCTACGCGCCCTATTCTAGGTACTAAAAAGTCTGGCAAAAGAAAAGGCAGCAATACGGACCGTGCTACCAGCATTCCACTCAAAAAACACCAAATTGACCGCAGACTGTTAAGCAGCGCGGCCATTAAGACCATTGAAGGCCTACAGAAAGCCGGATTTGAAGCTTACATCGTAGGCGGTGCAGTACGCGACTTACTGCTAAAGCGCGAGCCTAAAGACTTTGACGTAGCTACAGATGCCACCCCGGAAGAAGTTAACCGTATATTTAGACGCTCCCGCATTATCGGCAGACGCTTTAGGCTGGTACATGTGTTATTTGGTGACGAAACCATTGAGGTTTCTACCTTCCGCGGCCACCATGAAGCCAAAGGCGACGCACATACCAATGAAAGCGGCCGCATTATTCGCGACAACGTCTTTGGTAGCCTGGAAGAAGATGCTACACGCCGTGACTTTACCGCTAACGCCTTGTATTACGACCCCACCAGCGAAATCGTACTAGACTTCCATCAAGGCTTTGCAGATATTCAGGCTGGCATACTGCGCATGATAGGTAAACCAGAAACACGCTATGCCGAAGATCCAGTGCGCATGCTGCGCGTGGTACGCTTATCGGCCAAGCTGGGTCTGAAAATAGATCCTGCCACCATGGCACCTATCGCAAAAATGGCTGACTTGTTGCAAGACGTGCCTCCTAGCCGCTTGTTTGACGAGATGCTCAAGCTATTTTTATCCGGCCACGCCATAGAAAGCGTCAGCGCACTGCGCGAGCAGCACCTACACCACGGCTTGTTACCAATGCTAGACGTAGTGCTAGAACAGCCTATGGGTGAGCGCTTTGTGATGCTAGCACTCAAAAATACGGACGAACGCATACTATCAGGCAAGTCTGCCAACCCTAGCTTCTTATTTGCCACCTTGCTGTGGCATGAGGTACTGGCCGCATGGGAAATCTATAAAAAAGATGGCACCCCGCCTATCCCCGCACTGCATATGGCCATGAGTGAAGTGCTTGCCTCACAAGCGGAGAAACTGGCAATCCATAATCGCTATACCGCCACCATGAAAGAAATTTGGGGCTTGCAGCCGCGCTTTGAACAACGCTCAGGCAAGCGTCCGTTTGGCTTACTAGTGCATCCGCGCTACCGCGCTGGTTACGACTTTTTATTATTACGTTGCGAATCAGGCGAACTACCAGCCGAGCTAGGTACCTGGTGGACCACGTTTGCAGAAGCTGATAGCGAAACACGTCAGGCAATGCTAGAGGCAGACACCGCCCCGAAAAAACGTAGAAAAAGAAATCGCAAAAAACCAAGCAACGCAGCGCCGTCTGAATCATGATGAAGCGCGCATTTGTTGCACTAGGGAGCAATCTAGAAAACCCTAAAGCGCAGGTGGAGCGTGCCATTGTGGCGCTAAACCTGTTGCCGCAAACGCGCTTGCTCAAGCAATCGTCGCTGTACCAAACCGCACCGATTGACTGCATAGATACAGCGCCAGACTTTATCAATGCAGTGGCCGAGGTCGAGACCACGCTAACGCCTGAAGCCTTACTGGATGCGATACTCAACATTGAAAACATTGCAGGTCGCGAGCGCCCTTTTATCAATGCACCACGCGTATTGGACTGTGATTTGTTATTATATGAAGACCTCACGCTAAACACACCCAAGCTTACCTTACCGCACCCGCGCATGCATTTGCGTGGCTTTGTTTTATTGCCATTATTTGAAATTGCACCAGATATTTCTATCCCGAATCATGGCAAAATAGCTGCATATATGACGCCAGATTTATTGGCAGGCATCAACAAATTACCATCAGCAGAAAATCACTCTTAGTAAGTTAAAACATGAGCATTTTTAATAAATTTCCGTACATCGTGGTTGAAGGCCCCATCGGCTGTGGTAAAACCACACTGGCTAAAATGCTGGCAGACAAATTCCCCGTAGACTACCTGTCTGAAAAAGCCGAGGCCAACCCGTTTCTGCCGCGCTTTTATCAAGATGCACAACGCTATGGCTTACCTACACAGCTGTTTTTCTTATTTCAGCGTGCGAATCAAATCAAAGAGTTGAGCCAACGCGACATGTTCGCCAAACCGATTGTTGCCGATTTCTTTTTAGAAAAAGACCCGTTATTCGCTAGGCTCAATTTAGATGATGAAGAATATGCACTGTATCATCAGATCTACCAGCATCTGCAGCTAAAAGCACCCAAACCGGACTTGGTGATTTATCTACAAACGCCAATCGACTCTTTAATGGAGCGCATAGAAGAGCGCAGCGTCAGCTACGAACAAGAGATTCCTAGGGAATATATCGAGCGCCTCGCCAACGCATATAGCGATCTATTCCACAACTACGACACTTCTCCCGTCTTAATCGTCAACAACGAGAAGCTTAATATCGTTAAAAACGGCAGTTCACTCAACTTGCTACTCGACCGTATCATGCAGATTAAAGGCCAGCGCGAATTCTTTAATCCTAACTTTGAATAACTGGGTATACGTACATGACATTACCTAAGCTACAAGCAATGGCAGCCAATGGCGAGAAACTCGCCATGCTCACATGCTATGACGCTACTTTCGCTAAGCTAATGGCATATGCCGGTGTAGATATTTTGCTAGTGGGCGACTCACTGGGCATGGTACTGCAAGGCGCAGAAAACACACTCAATGTAAGCATGCACCACATGACTTACCACACCAAAAGCGTCGCCGCTGGCGCGCCTAACACTTTGATTATCGCCGACATGCCGGTAGGCAGTTATGAGCACGATAACGAAGCCGCTTACAAAAATGCAGAATGGCTGATACGCTCCGGCGCACAAATGGTTAAATTTGAAGGTGGCGGCGAGCGTGTAAAAACCGCACGTTACCTGATTGAACGCGGCATTCCGGTCTGTGCGCACCTTGGCTTTACACCACAATCGGTGAACCAGCTTGGCGGCTATAAGATACAGGGTAAAACCGAAGAAAGCGCCCATCAGATCATGCAGGATGCGATTGACATGAGCAATGCCGGCGTCAGCATGATAGTGCTGGAAATGGTACCGGCCGTATTGGCAAAACAGATTACAGACAGCATCAAAGCACTCACCATAGGCATCGGTGCAGGCGTAGATTGCGATGGGCAAGTGCTGGTCATTCAGGATGTACTGGGTATTTATAATGGCCCTGCCAATAAACAGCCTAGCGAATTTAAAGCACCGCGTTTTGTAAAAAACTTTTTAGCGGACACCAACAGCGTGCAGCAAGCTGTGAGCAACTATGTAAAAGCCGTGAAAGATAAAACCTTTCCTGCACCTGAGCATAGTTACTAAACCCCGACGGTAGCCACCCATGCAACGCATCTACACTGCTAACGAACTCAGAACTACACTCAAGGCGCAACATAGCATTGCCTTTGTACCAACCATGGGCAATCTGCATGACGGCCATATTGCGCTGGTGACCCTAGCCAAACAGCACGCACAATGTGTAGTCGCCAGCATTTTTGTCAATCCGCTGCAATTTGGCCCTAACGAAGATTTCGCTAGCTATCCTCGCACCTTAGAGGCTGACTGCAAACGGCTGGAAGACGCTGGTGCCGACATTGTGTTCATCCCTAGTGTGACGGAAATGTACCCGGACTTTGATGGCACCCAACTCAACCAGAGCATGACCATCTCTGCGCCACCGATTGCCTCTGAGCTATGCGGTGCGTCCCGTCCCGGCCATTTCTCTGGTGTAGCCACCGTGGTCATGAAGCTATTTAACTTGGTCATGCCGCAAGTAGCGGTCTTTGGCAAAAAAGACTTTCAGCAGGTATTTGTCATCAAAGAGCTGGTACGGCAATTTAACTTACCGATACAGATTATTGCCGGCGATACCGTGCGCGAGCCTAGCGGCCTCGCCATGAGCTCACGTAACGGCTATTTAACGCCTGCACAAAAAGCAGAGGCAGCTCAGCTGCACCAATGCTTAGTCAGCATCGTCAATGCAATCAAGCAAGGCAATACAGATTTTGCCGGATTAACTCAATCTGCAACGCAAACACTCACGCAACAAGGCTGGCTGGTGGACTATATCTCAGTACGTGCCGCCGACACTTTACAGCCGGCAACTAGCCTAGAAACGAACCCAGATACGAACCAAGGCACGCGGCTAGTTGTCTTAATTGCTGCGAAGCTGGGTAATACCAGATTGATTGATAATATTGATTTTTGCGCTAAGTGATTGAAAAGACTATAATGCAATCCCTTTTGAAAAACGGTTAAGCACATGCAAAGAACCATGCTTAAATCTAAGTTGCACCGCGTACACGTCACGCACTCGGAATTACACTACGAAGGTAGCTGTGCGATAGATGAAGAATTACTCGAAGCAGCGAATATTCACGAATACGAGCAGATCAGTATTTACAACGTTACCAATGGCCAACGTTTCTCTACTTATGCGATTCGTGCTGAACGCCACTCTGGCATTATTTCGGTCAACGGTGCTGCCGCACACAAGGCAGACCCGAAAGACATCATTATTATCGCCAGCTACGCGACCTATCATGAAGCCGAATTAGAGAACTTCTCGCCGCAACTTATTTATGTGGATAACGAAAACCGCATAAAATCTCAACGTAATGCAATACCAGTACAGGCCGCTTAAATGACACAAGACACACAGAAAGTAGCTTCTAACACTTTAGATTTAGAAGCAATGAAAAACGCAGTAGTAGATGCAATTGAAGATATCAAAGGTTTTGATATCAGCGTCATGGATGTGCGCAAGCTCACCAGCATGACCAACTACATGATTGTTGCATCCGCAAACTCTAGCCGCCAAGCGAAAGCGATCGCAGATAACGTAAGAGAAAAAATCAAAGAAAAAGGCTTTGCAATTCGCGGTACCGAAGGCGAAAAAGAAGGCGAATGGGTATTAGTAGACTTGGACGACATCGTGGTACATATCATGGTACCGGCCACACGTGCCTACTATAACCTTGAGCAACTATGGGGCGAGGCAGAAGCACGCCGTAGCCACATTACACCAGCCTAAGTCATATCAAGTCACCCTGCTCCAGCAGGGTGACACTCCCCTACACCATCCCCTTAATACCACTTGAAACTCCGCATTATTTCTGTTGGTCACAAAATGCCAGGCTGGGTAGAAACCGCTTGCGCAGAATATATCAAGCGCATGCCGCGCGAGCTCAGCGTAGAGATTGTTGAGATCAAGCCGGATAAACGTGCAGATGGCAAAAACAGTACCGTAGTACAAGAAGCAGAAGCCAAGCGCATTTTAGAAGCAGCTGGCCGCGACTTTTTAGTGGTCTGCGATGAACGTGGACAAGAAGTCACCACTTTGCAATTGGCCGAGAAAATGCAGTTCTGGCAATCACTGGGGAAAGATATCAGCATCGTGGTTGGCGGTGCCGATGGCATCCACGCCAGCCTGAAACAGCAAGCCAACTGGCTATGGGGCCTATCCAAACTCACACTACCGCATGCCTTTGTGCGCGTACTGCTATGCGAGCAACTCTATCGCGCCCACACCGTGATCCAGAACCACCCCTACCACCGCGAATAACGCCTACCCTTCTGGCATGTTTAATGCTTAGTTTAGAGATATCAACAAGATAAGCGCTAATTTACCCGCACTTTGCACCATTAAATTGCATTTGCAGTGAATTGGCACTTTTTTAGAAAAAATCTCTGGGAGTCATTATGGATAATCAATGTTTAGTTGTATTGTCAAAATTCTCTGTAGCCGCTAGAAAAGTAATCGGTGCCGTCAACCCAGCCAAACTGATTAAAGACCGCCAATATGCAACTGAGGTCTTTGAGCGTGTAGATGCCCTGGGCGATGAAGAACTGATTCTATTATCATTAGACTTACAACTACTACTAGGCTTACTCACGCCTTCCAGCAGCAACGAAACCAGCTCAATCCCGCCACAGAAATACATGATGGGGGCACGCAGCTAACCAAGCCCAACATTTAGTAAGCCACAATTAAGCAATTCTGGGTCGAAAAAAACCTAAAGTTAAACAAACCGGCAGCGCTATCTAGGCTATGTGAATGAGTCAGATGAACGAGTGCAGTAACTGGAGTAAAATCACCCCACTCTCATTCACTACTGATAGCGCATGCAATATTCCACCTCTCTAGTCTGGTTTCGTCGTGACTTGCGCGACTATGACCATGCCGCACTCTATTACGCACTCAAGGCCTCACAGCAAGTATATTGCGTGTTTGTGTTTGATAGCGAAATCTTAAACCAGCTACCGGAGAAAGCCGATCGTCGCGTAGAGTTTATTTGGGAAAGTGTGCGAGAGCTCAAAACCGCACTACAGCAACGCGGCAGTGATTTAATCGTATTGCATGGCAGCGCACAGCATGAAGTGCCGCAGTTAGCTCAGTCACTGCAAGCCGAGGCGGTGTTTACCAATCACGACTACGAACCTAGCGCCATTGCACGTGATACCCATGTTGCCCAGCAACTGCATGCCCACGACATTGATTTTCATCACTACAAAGACCAGGCCATCTTCGAAAAAGAAGAAATTCTCACCATGGCACACAAGCCGTATAGCGTGTTCACCCCTTACAAAAACACCTGGCTGAAAACGGTTAACGACTTTTACCTCAAGGCTTACCCGGTTGACCGCTATCTCGGTAACTTGGCGAAAACTCAGCCACAGCCGTTGGCCAGCCTAGAGTCGCTTGGCTTTCAACGTACCAACCTATCAAGTTTACGCCTGCCCACGGGCATGAGTGGTGGTGCCACGTTATTTGCCGACTTTATCGAGCGCATTAAACATTACAAAGAAGCACGCGATTTTCCTGCTGTCAAAGGCGTATCTTATTTATCTGTGCATTTGCGCTTTGGCACGATTTCCATCCGCCAACTGGCAAGAACCGCGATGCAGATAGGTGGCTTTGGTGCCGAAACCTGGCTATCTGAACTAATCTGGCGTGACTTTTACTTCCAGATACTGCACCACAACCCGCAGCTGGAAACCGGCAAGGCATTCAAGCCTGAGTTTGAGGCGATTCCCTTCCCTAACTCAACCACACTGTTTGCAGCATGGTGCGAGGGCAGAACTGGTTACCCCTTGGTCGATGCCGCTATGCGCCAGCTCAACACCACTGGCTTTATGCACAACCGTTTGCGCATGGTCGCGGCAAGTTTTCTGGTGAAGGATTTATTAATCGACTGGCGCTGGGGTGAGCGTTATTTTGCAGAAAAGCTGATTGATTTTGACCTCAGTGCCAACAATGGCGGCTGGCAATGGGCGGCTTCTACCGGCTGTGACGCGCAACCTTGGTTTAGGATTTTCAACCCGATTACCCAAAGCGAGCGCTTTGATGCTCACGGTAAATTTATCCGTAAATATATTACCGAGCTGGCGCAATGTAACGACAAGGAAATCCACGCCCCGTGGCTTATGTCGGCATCGCGACAATCCAGCATCAGCACCGTGATTGGACAAGATTACCCCAATCCAGTGGTAGACCACGCCACACAACGTGAGCGGATTCTGAGCTTATATAAGAACACAGTTTGAGTGGAGTCACTGCGCCAATCTACTGTCAGCGACAAAAAACAACGCCAGATTTTTTGTTGCATAAATGTAACAAATGGTTTATTTTACAAACGTTAATTATTGCTACGCACAGCAACCCATAGTTAGTTATTAATAAATTGGTATAATGACCCACTACTTTTCGACAAGTCTTTAAATAAGAAACATAAAAATGTATAAAAAAATATCCTATTTATTCGCCTCTTGCCTCTTGGCCATGATGGTGACTGGCTGCGCGTCTCAAGCGAACAAAGACCCGTTAGAAAGCATCAACCGCGGCATTTACAAATTCAATGACGTTGCTGACAAAGCAGTGTTAAAACCAGTGGCCACAGCTTACAAAAATGTTGCGCCGACACCAGTACGCCTTGGTGTAAACAACTTTTTCAGCAACCTAGGCACGCTGACCAATGTATTAAACAACCTGCTACAGTTTAAATTTGCCAATGCATTCAGCGAAGCTGGCCGCTTTGTCATCAACAGCACATTTGGTATTGCTGGCTTTATTGACGTTGCAGGCATGGATAAAGTTCCAGTACATAAAGAAGATTTCGGCCAGACCCTAGGTTACTGGGGCGTAGGCCCAGGTGCTTACTTGGTACTGCCGATTGCTGGCCCATCCAGCGTACGTGACGCTACAGGCTGGTTTGTTGATTTATCTACGACTGACCCGATTACTTACACACATAACATTGGGCAAGTGCGCTTACACAATCAACTACGTGCCGCACAGTTTATAGACAAACGTACCGAACTATTGGATGCAAAAGACTTAGTAGACGACGCATCACTAGACCCATACGCTTTCATGCGTGACGCTTACCTGCAACGTCGCGCAAGTCTGGTACAAGATGGCTTGGTGCCAAGCGAATTAATCAAAGACGAGTTCTTTGAAGATGAAAAAGAAAATAAAGAAACCAAGTAAGCTTTAACAAATAAAAAAGCCCACTACCAAGTGGGCTTTTTTTTATGGCAAGAGAATTATTTTGAAATGGTGTGGCATATAGCGCTAAAGCAGATTATTTCACACTTGACTTGCCGCTTTAGCGGCTTATCAAGCCAATCAGTTTTTGCTACTTAGATTGATGGCGATGACCTTACGGGCAGTCAATTGCGGAAGCCAAACACTGGCTCGCACGCCTAAACCGTGAAGGTCTTGTCCGTGGAATATGTGCTTAAGCCAGTATTTGGCTTGCCCGTAGAATATATGCGCTATACCAGCACTTGGCATCACCGCTCCACTAAAGGGCTAAAGCCCTAAGTGGAAGCGCGAAAGCGCATTATTCACACGTCAAAGCAGATTATTCGCACGCCACAGTCATGCGCTCAATTAGGATAGAACCCACTTGTTTTGAACCTTGCACCAGCACGTCATTACCGATGGCTACTATCATTTGCAGCATATCTGCCATATTGCTGGCTATGGTAATCTCCTCTACCGGATGCACAATCACACCATTCTCCACCCAATAACCAGCAGCACCGCGTGAGTAATCGCCAGTCACCATATTCATACCATGACCAAGCAACTCGGTTACCACCAGCCCGGTACCCATTTCTTTTAGCAACCCGGCAAAATCCAGCGCACCCGGCTGCACGATTAAATTATGGTTACCGCCAGCATTACCTGTGGTTTTTAATCCCAACTTTCGAGCTGAGTAACTAGAGAGCACATAGCCTTGCAACACACCGTCCTTTACCAGTTGGCGCGCTTCGGTAGCAACACCCTCGTTATCAAACGGGCTGCTAGCCAAACCTTTTTTAACAAAAGGGTCTTCATAGATATTCAACAATGGGGATGCGATTTGCTGCCCTAAACTATCCAGCAAAAAGGATGATTTACGGTATAAGTTACCGCCAGAAATAGCACTAATCAGCGTAGAAATCAGGCCGCTAGCCAACGGCGCCTCAAACAGCACAGGCACTTGGCAGGTCTTGATTTTCCTCGAGTCCAAGCGCTTCACCGTACGTTCACCAGCGATCCGGCCAATCTCCGCTGGCGACTGTAAATCTGCGGCAGCACGTGCAGTGGCATACCAATAGTCACGCTGCATACTGTCACCTGACTCGGCAATCACGGAACAACTAACCCCGTGACGCGAGCTTGGGTAGCCACCGGTAAAACCGTGACTATTGCTATAGGCAAAAAAGCCGGTACCGGTTGAAACGCTTGCACCTTCTGAATTGGTGATACGGGCATCTACCGCTAAAGCCGCTTCTTCACATTGCTGTGCCAGTAACGCGGCTTCATCTACAGAGAGTTGCCAAGGGTGGTGCAAGTCTAAATCAGGAATATCTTTAGCCATTAACTCAGCGTCTGCCAGACCGCAAAAATCATCTTTAGCGGTATATTTGGCAATATTACAAGCCGCGGCAACGGTGTCTTTTAACGCTTGCGGTGACAAATCAGAAGTGCTGGCGTGGCCTTTTTGTTTACCGAAATACACAGTGACCGACATACCTTTATCACGGTTATATTCAATATGCTCCACTTCCTTCATGCGCACAGAAACGTTTTGCCCGATACTTAAGCTCAGCTCAGCCTCTGCCTGGCTTGCACCTAGGCTTTTGGCCACTTTCAGCACGTCTTCCGACATCTGCTTAATTTCATCTAATGTATAACTAAACCCAGAATCTGACATAACGCTTTCTACTATAAAAAAATGTACTTTTACCTTGCAATGATATAATACATCAGCATGAAACCTAAAAAGACAACTAAAGATACAGAATTAAGTAACGATGCGATTTTAGATGCAGACTTACCTACGAGTAAAACCAAACTAAAAGCAGAAGCGGATGCCCAGCAAGCGCTAGGGGTTAAGCTATCTGCGCTCTCTAAAGAAAAGCTCAACAAGCTCAACCTACCGGAAGACTTGATGGCCGCAATACTTGAAACCAAGAAAATTACTGCCAATGGTGCCATTCGACGCCATCGTCAATACCTTGGTAAATTAATGCGTGAGATTGACCCTACGCCCATCATTGAACAGCTATCGCGCTGGGAAGGTAAAAACACAGCGGAAAATGCCTACTTTCATGGCCTTGAGCGTTGGCGTGATCGACTTATCAGCGACCCTAATGCGCTATCTGAATTCATGGCGCTGCATCCAAATACTGATAGCCAGCAGCTACGCAGCCTAATTCGCAATGCGCAAAAAGAGCACTTAGCCAACAAACCGCCAAAAAGCAGTAGAGAGATTTTCAAACTATTGCGCGAAATCACCAGTAGCGGAACCTCTTCCACTTCAGAAGAGTCAGACCTGCCAGAAGAAGAATAACACTTCTGCTCTCAATGTCTGCACTCCACCGCCGGCGGTAACATACCCTAACCGGCAGCTTGCAGCACGACTAAAATCAATCGCATCCCGTGGCCAGTACACTGGCTTCGGCTTGCCATAAATTAAGGCCGCAAAAATAATGACGATAAATTTCGACTCAGTACTTGACGTACGCCATGAAGATAGCCCGATTCCAACCATCCGCACCAAAGAAACCCTAGACACCTTACCACTAGGCAGCGTTTTAAAAGTAATTGCCGGCAAAGAAAGTACGGTTAGAAACATACGTACATTAGTTGCCAATAATCCATTTACCTTACTGCAAGAGCAAAAAACTGCCGAAGAATTTATCTTTTTTATTCAAAAATAATTGCAAGCAACAGGTTGCCCTGAGGTAACCTGTTGCGCCATCAACTTAATTCCACCCAAAGCTAGTGCTCCATACACCGGCTATAACAGCAACATATAGCAAAAAATTATTTGCGCGCGCTTAACTGTACCAGTTGCGTCATACCAACATCTCCACGTTGCAGCTCTATCGCTACCTTTTGCCCCGCGTAACGTTTTACTGCAGCAAATAAATCTTCCGCTGTATTTAATGTCACATCACCCAATTTCAGCAGAGTGTCTCCACGCAACAATCCAGCGTTATTGGCTGGCGATGTTTTAATCACTGCAATCACCTTCAAGCCAGGTAATTCTTTGGCTGCTGATTCACCAGTGCTATCTTGCTTTAGCTTAATCACATGCACGCCGAACAAAGGCATAGGCAGCTTAGCCCAGTAGCTTGCATGATATTGATATTGGGTAGGGCCTTCCTCCAAATCATTTGGGTCAATCTCACCGCCTTTTTTTGCGGCCTCTTTGATTAACTGTAGTTTTGAACTTGCCGTTGATGCAGATTCATACTTTTGATACACCATTACGATATCGGCCTTAAGCGATTTTGCATGCTGCAAAGCCAACCCAGAGGAAACATCCCGCCCGGAGAAGCCAGAGGTGCCCATCAAATCGTAACCATCTTCCAGCATGATAATGTTGTCTTCATTTTTATGATTACCAACAAACATCTTGGTATCTGGCACCAGCTGCAATGAGCGCAAATCACCAGCACTTTGCTTTTTATAATTTTGCTCATAAGGGTTGGCGTCAGCCGCATATAGCTGATGTGCAAACATCGCTAACCCTATACTAGCCAGAGAAAACAGCATGTACTTTATTAAACTGGCAGATGAATTATTGTTGCTAATAGCTGGCATAAAATATCCTTTGCGCGCGGTAATGGTATGATTTAGTCTTGCTTAAGTACTAGTGACTCAGAAATGACCAAAGAATTCATTAAAATCGGATTAGTTTCAATTAGCGACCGCGCAAGCAGCGGTGAGTATGAAGACAAAGGCATCCCTAGCCTGCGCACATGGCTGGCGCAAGCGCTGACCACGCCATTTAGCCTGGAGGCGCGCCTAATTCCTGACGAGCAAGACGAAATTGAATCTACATTGATTGATTTAGTGGACTTTCAAGGCTGCCATCTAATCTTGACTACCGGCGGCACTGGCCCCTCATTGCGTGACGTCACGCCCGAAGCAACCCTAGCGGTTGCTGATAGAGAGATGCCGGGCTTTGGCGAGCAAATGCGTCAGATCAGCCTTAACTTTGTCCCTACTGCCATTTTATCCAGACAAGTTGCGGTCACACGTAAGCAATGCCTGATTATCAATTTACCAGGCCAACCCAAAGCGATTGCACAAACCTTAGAAGGCTTAAAAGACGAAGCTGGCAACACGCTAGTACATGGCATTTTTGCTGCAGTACCATACTGTATAGACTTGCTTGCTACACCTGATAGCCCTATGCCAAGAATCGAAACCAATGAAGCGATGGTGAAAGCGTTTAGACCAAAATCTGCACCAACCGCTTAATTGATGAGCCCATGTCAGAGTTTAATTTAATTGCCAAATACTTTACCCGCCCGACCCAACATGCAGATTTAGGGGTGGGTGACGATGCAGCGTTGCTTCGTGTTGCACCTGGTCAACAGCTAGCAATCTCGGCCGATATGCTGGTAGCAGGCACTCACTTTTTTCATGATGCAGCACCCTACAGCATAGGCTGGAAATCCCTAGCCGTGAACGTATCAGACATGGCGGCGATGGGTGCAACCCCAAAATGGGCAACCCTCGCCATTGCCTTACCTGAAGTAAACGAACCGTGGCTGGCAGAATTCTCCAGGGGCTTTTTTGCATGCGCCCAAGCATTCAATGTGGACCTGATTGGCGGTGACACCACAAGAGGCCCATTAACGCTCAGCGTGCAAATCATGGGTGATGTGCCATTAGGCCAAGCCATTCAGCGCAGCGGTGCAAAAGCTGGTGATGATATCTGGGTGTCGGGAACCATAGGTAGCGCCGCACTAGGGTTGGCGCACTTGCAAGGCAAAGTTGCCCTTAGCGAACCCACCACAAAGCACTGCCTGACTGCATTAACCACACCAACACCTAGGGTAGCATTAGGCTTGGCACTGCGCGGCATTGCCAATAGCTGCATCGATATTTCCGATGGTTTAACGGCCGACCTTAGCCACATACTGCAAGCATCTAACCTAGGGGCTAAGCTTGCGCTAGAAAACATCCACTGTGATGACTATTTACGTGCTCATTTAAGCGACAGCACCATTCAGCAATGCATATTGGCAGGAGGGGATGACTACGAGCTTTTATTCACCGCACCTAAATCAAAACGCGCCCACATTCAGCAACTAAGCCAGCAGCTACAGTTACCACTCAGTTTAATTGGCGAAACTACGGCAGAGTTAGCGCTGGTAGTTAGTCATCACCAACAAACGCTAGGCATCTCCAAAAAGGGGTTTGATCATTTTGGCTAACCAGCACCCGCAGCCTACGTGCAAATTATTACTGTCACACCCTGCGCATTTTTTTGCGCTAGGCTTTGGCAGCGGATTAGCTAACAAAGCGCCCGGCACTTTTGGCACAGTGGCAGGGTTACCGCTATTCTGGCTCATTCATCACTACACAATCACAATACAATTAATCGTGATTAGCCTGCTATTCTTAGCAGGCATTTATTTTTGCAATAAAACCGGCCAAGCGCTGGGCGTATCCGATCATGGCAGTATAGTCTGGGATGAAATCGTCGCCATAATGTTAGTACTCACTTTCACAGCCTACCAATGGCAATGGTGGTTAACAGCATTCTTGCTATTCAGGTTATTTGATATTTGGAAACCATTCCCCATCCACCAATGCGATGTAAAAGTGAAGGGCGGCCTAGGCGTAATGCTAGATGACCTGCTAGCTGCCATTTACGCGATATTGAGTCTAAAGGCTTTAGCATGGATCATCACGCAACTTTAGCCTCCACACTTGGCCTAGCACTCAAACAACGAGGCTATGTGCTGACGCTGGCAGAGTCCTGCACTGGTGGCATGGCAGCACAAGCCATCACCAGTATTGCCGGCAGCTCAAATTGGTTTGATCGTGGATTTGTGACTTACAGCAACACAGCTAAAGTTGAAATGCTCGACGTCTCCGCCACTACACTAGAAACCTACGGCGCGGTCAGTGAGCAAACTGCAGCAGAAATGGCCACTGGTGCACTTAAAAACAGCCACGCACAGATAGCCGGCAGCATCACCGGCATTGCTGGCCCAAGTGGCGGCAGTGCGGAGAAACCCGTAGGCACAGTATGCTTTGCATGGGTGGGAACACAGCTACCCATGTCCACATGCACCCAGCAATTTGCGGGCGACCGTACCGCGATTAGGCAACAAGCTACCGCTTTTCTATTAGCAGTACTTGCTAAAAAGCTAACCGAACTGAGTGACTAAGCTTAGCCACTCAGTAAAGGCTTATCTACCAAAGGCTTATCTCGCAAAGATTTATCTGCGGTAACCGCCGTGACGGCCATACCCATGATGATGGTGCCCAGAGTAATAGTTGCCGTAGAAACCATAACCACCACGATACACAGCTGCCGGGTAATAATATTGGTAGGCATATGGCGCTGTATCATAATAAACGCTGTAGCCAGGATAATAAGCTACTGGCGGCGCAACATACTGCACCTCAGCTGGGTAGGCATAATAAGCAGGGGCGCCAATATTAAGCGCAAAACTTACAGAATCCCGCGCTTGTGCACTAGATAAAGTGGCCGCACCTATTGTCAATACCACTAACAGTGAACGAAGTACTTTCATTATTGCTCTCCTTAACATTACACAACTACGCTTACACTTAACGAATCACCCCCCATCCCGTTGACTTAAAACACAAGATTATTATTTTCATCAAGATTGCCAGAAATACCCGTGCTTAAACGCCTATGAGACTTACGCTAAACGGTAAAATATGGAATAATTGAAAGCTAATTTAAGCACTTCAAAATAAAGGTAAAAACCCAATGGATGACAATAAAGCCAAAGCCCTCTCTGCCGCACTTTCACAAATTGAAAAACAATTTGGCAAAGGGTCTATCATGCGCATGGGCGACAGCGATATCGGCGAAGATATTCAAGCCGTTTCCACTGGCTCACTCGGCCTTGATATTGCTTTAGGCATCGGCGGTTTACCGCGTGGCCGTATCATCGAAATTTACGGTCCTGAGTCTTCAGGTAAAACCACCCTCACCTTGTCTGTCATTGCAGAAATGCAAAAACTAGGCGGCGTGGCAGCGTTTATCGATGCAGAACATGCACTAGACCCACAATACGCAGCAAAATTAGGCGTTAATGTGCCTGATTTATTAATTTCACAACCAGACACCGGCGAACAAGCGCTTGAAATCGCAGATATGCTAGTGCGCTCAGGCTCTGTAGATATCGTGGTGGTGGACTCGGTTGCAGCACTGACACCACGTGCCGAGATTGAAGGCGAAATGGGTGATTCACACATGGGCTTGCAAGCACGTCTGATGAGCCAAGCGCTACGTAAATTAACCGGCAACATCAAACGTACTAATACCTTAGTGATTTTCATCAACCAGATCCGTATGAAAATCGGTGTGATGTTCGGTAACCCGGAAACCACTACAGGCGGTAACGCACTTAAATTCTACGCATCTGTGCGTTTAGACATTCGTCGTACTGGCGCCATCAAAAAAGGTGATGAAATCACCGGCTCAGAAACTCGCGTCAAAGTGATTAAAAACAAAGTGGCGCCTCCGTTCAAACAAGCTGAGTTTGACATCATGTATGGCGAGGGCATTTCACGCTTTGGTGAAATCATCGAACTTGGCGCTAATATCAAACTGATTGAAAAAGCAGGCGCTTGGTATAGCTACAACGGCGAGAAAATTGGCCAAGGTAAGGAAAATGCGAAAGAGTTCTTACGTGAGCATCCAGAAATTGCCGCTGAACTTGAAGCTAAAATCCGCGACAACGCTAAATCACTAAACGAAGCGATGGCTGCACCACGCGGTGAGGATGACTAAGGAGTTTGCCGCCAAGTCGCTACGGCAGCGAGCTTTAGATTATTTAGCCAAGCGCGAGTATTCTTATACCGAGCTTGGCAAAAAACTAAAAGCTTATGCGGATGACAATGATGACATTCCAGCCTTGCTGGATGACTTTAAAGCAAGAGGTTGGCTTTCTGACCAGCGATTTACCGACCAAATTATTCACGCGAGAAAAGCTAAATTTGGCACCGCTAAAATAGCGCATGAATTACGCGAAAAGGGTATTTCAGACCACTTAATTACGGATGCAGTAGAAACATTAAAAGCAACAGAGTTAGAAAACGCAACAGAAGTGTGGCGTAAGAAATTCAAAGCCTACCCGCAAACGCGAGAAGAATGGGCCAAGCAAGCAAGATTTTTACAAAGCCGTGGCTTTGGCTTTGAATTAATAAAAAAAATACTAACCGTTAATGATAACGATTAAACAGCAATTAAAACTAAATTTATGACCATACAACTTAGCAGCACCCCAAGCAGCAACGAAATTCGTCAGGCCTTTCTTGATTTCTTTGCATCTAAAGGCCATGAGATTGTCAGCTCAAGCTCACTAGTACCGCACGGCGACCCTACCCTACTATTCACCAATGCAGGGATGAACCAATTCAAAGACGTGTTTCTAGGCTTTGACAAACGCCCATACTCGCGCGCTACTTCTAGCCAAAAATGTGTACGCGCTGGCGGCAAACATAATGACCTTGAAAACGTAGGTTATACCGCACGTCACCACACATTCTTTGAAATGTTAGGCAACTTCAGCTTTGGCGATTACTTTAAAGAAGACGCCATCAAGTACGCTTGGGAATTGCTGACTGAGGTATTCAAATTACCTAAAGACAAACTCACCGTCACCGTATACGCAGAAGACGATGAAGCTTATGCCATCTGGAAAGACCAAATTGGCGTGCCTGCAGAGCGCATCATTCGCATTGGCGATAACAAAGGCGCGCGCTACGCATCTGATAACTTCTGGATGATGGGTGACACTGGCCCATGTGGCCCATGTACTGAGATTTTCTATGACCACGGCGCACACCACTTCGGCGGCCCTCCAGGCAGCCCGGATGAAGACGGTGACCGTTTCATTGAAATCTGGAACAACGTGTTCATGCAGTTCAACCGTGATGAAGCCGGTGTAATGCACCCGCTGCCAAAACCATCTGTAGACACTGGTATGGGCTTAGAGCGTATTTCAGCTGTGTTACAGCACGTACACGCTAACTACGAAATCGATTTATTCCAAACCTTAATCGCTGCTGCCGCACGTGAAACCAAAACAGCAGATTTGAGCATTCCATCACTTAAGGTGCTGGCTGACCATATCCGCGCTTGCAGCTTCCTGATTGCAGACGGCGTGATTGCTGGTAATGAAGGCCGCGGTTATGTGCTGCGCCGCATTATCCGTCGTGCGATTCGCCACGGCTATAAACTAGGTGCGCGCAATGCATTCTTCCACAAAATCGTACCGGATTTAGTGGCTGAAATGGGCGGTGCCTACCCTGAGTTGGTAAGCAACCAGGCACGTATTACCGAGATTTTAAAACAAGAAGAAGACCGCTTCTTTGAGACCATTGAAAATGGCATGGCAATTTTAGAAACTGAACTTGCCAACACCAAAGATGTGTTCAATGGTGAAACTGCATTCAAACTGCACGACACTTACGGCTTCCCATTGGATTTAACCGCAGATATTTGCCGCGAACGCAACGTAGCAGTGGATACTGATGCCTTCAACGCAGCCATGGCACGCCAGAAAGAGCAAGCTCGTGCTGCAGGTAAGTTCAAAATGGCCACCAATCTGGAATATGATGGCGTTGCTACCAACTTCCACGGTTATGACAAGCTAGAAACTAGCGCTACAGTGACTGCTTTATATAAAGACGGCGTTGCTGTAACCAAGTTGGCAGAAGGTGAACTTGGCGTAGTCGTGCTCGACAACACTCCATTCTATGCAGAATCTGGCGGCCAGATTGGCGACAGTGGTGAACTGCGCGGCACTAACGGTATTTTTGAAGCAGAAGATACGCAAAAAATTCAAGCCACCGTATTTGGCCATCATGGCGTATTAAAAACCGGCACACTGAGTGTAGGTGAGCAAGTAAGCGCACGCGTAAACGTTCAGGCACGCACTAACACCATGCGCAACCACTCTGCGACACACTTGATGCATAAGGCGTTACGCGAAGTACTGGGCGAACACGTGCAGCAAAAAGGCTCTTTGGTAGATACCGATAAAACCCGTTTTGACTTTGTGCATACCGCGCCAATGAGCGATGAGGAAATTGCAAAAGTTGAACAAATCGTCAATGCTGAAATCTTAGCTAACGCTGCTTGTCAGGCACGCGTGATGGATATTGAATCCGCACAGCAAACTGGCGCCATGATGCTGTTTGGCGAGAAATACGGTGATGAAGTACGTGTACTGGATATCGGTTCTAGCCGTGAATTATGCGGTGGCACCCATGTAAGCCGCACCGGCGATATCGGCCTGTTCAAAATCACATCTGAGAGTGGCGTAGCCGCAGGTGTGCGCCGTGTTGAGGCAACCACAGGCGAAGGCGCGTTAAAGCTAATCAACGCGCAACAAGCATTGATTTCAGCGTTGGCAAGCGATTTGAAAGCACCGGTAAACGAGTTAGCCTCTAAAGTGGCGCAACTTAGCGACCATGCAAAATCGCTGGAAAAAGAGCTAGCACGCCTGAAATCAAAACTAGCCTCATCACAAGGTGATGACCTAGCGACACAAGCGGTTGAAGTGGCTGGCATCAAAGTATTAGCCGCCACACTAGACGGTGCAGATGCCAACGCTCTGCGTGAGACGATGGACAAGCTAAAAGACAAATTAAAATCTGCCGCCATTGTTCTGGCAAGCGTAAGCGACGGAAAAGTAAGCCTAGCTGCTGGCGTAACTGCTGATTTAATCAGCAAAGTCAAAGCTGGCGAGCTAGTTAACTTTGTTGCAGGCCAAGTTGGCGGCAAAGGTGGCGGCAAGCCCGATATGGCGATGGCTGGCGGTAGCGATGCAAGCAAACTGCCGCAAGCATTAGCTAGCGTCAACGACTGGGTAGCAGGCAAACTAAATTAATCATCTAGTATCTGGTTAGCGGCAACAAGCTAGCCACATACTAAAAATGCACGATTAGCTTCACCTAACAGCATTTGCTGTTAGCAAACTTAAAAACAGTTAATAAGGTTAAAAGAACTTTTATGGCACTTATTGTACAAAAATACGGCGGCACCTCTGTTGCCAACCCTGAGCGTATTAAAAACCTTGCTGCGCGCGTTGCCCGCTACAAGGCACTAGGCCACCAAATCGTTGTTGTTGTTTCTGCCATGTCTGGCGAAACCAACCGACTCATTTCATTAGCTAAAGAAATCATGCCTGATCCGGATCCGCGCGAGCTAGATGTCATGGTTGCCACTGGTGAACAAGTAACGATTGGCATGACAGCACTTGCATTGATGGAGCTTGGGATCAAGGCAAAAAGCTACACCGGCTCACAAGTCAAAATCCTGACTGACAACTCGCACACCAAAGCGCGCATCTTAAGCATTGATGAGCACAACATCAAACAAGATTTAGATGATGGTTACGTAGTCGTAGTTGCTGGCTTCCAAGGCGTAGATGCTGATGGCAACATCACCACACTTGGCCGTGGCGGCTCTGACACTACAGGCGTTGCACTGGCTGCCGCACTAAAAGCGGATGAATGCCAAATCTACACAGATGTAGATGGCGTTTACACCACAGACCCACGCGTAGTACCGGAAGCACGCCGCTTAGACAAAATTACGTTTGAAGAAATGCTAGAGCTAGCCTCACAAGGCAGCAAAGTGCTACAAATTCGCTCTGTTGAATTTGCAGGCAAATATAAAGTTAAATTACGCGTGCTATCCAGCTTTGAAGAAGAAGGCGAAGGCACACTGATTACATTTGAGGAAGAGAACAATATGGAACAACCCGTTATTTCTGGCATTGCCTTTAACCGCGACGAAGCCAAAATCACTGTATTAGGGGTGCCGGACAAACCTGGTATTGCTTACCAAATCCTAGGCCCAGTGGCTGAAGCAAATGTTGACGTGGACATGATTATCCAAAATACAGGTGCAGACGGTACAACCGACTTCACATTCACTGTGCATAAAAATGAAATGAACAAAGCCTTAAGTATCTTGCGCGACAAAGTACAAGGCCACATCGGTGCACGTGAAATTAACGGCGACGACAAAATCGCTAAAGTATCTATCGTTGGCGTTGGCATGCGCTCACACGTAGGCATTGCAAGCCTCATGTTCCGCACTTTAGCGGAAGAAGGCATCAACATTCAAATGATCTCTACCTCTGAAATTAAGATCGCAGTAGTGGTAGATGAGAAGTATTTAGAGCTTGCTGTACGCGTTCTACACAAGGCATTTGAATTAGAAGCAGCATAATTGCAAGTTAACGTTGATTTTTAGAAGCGTTTAGCGTAGTATCACGCCCTCGTAAGAAGCGTAACACGAAGTAAACGGAGAGCTGGCCGAGTGGTCGAAGGCACTTCCCTGCTAAGGAAGCATACG
>NZ_CAMLGS010000017.1 GCF_946479685.1 uncultured Methylotenera sp. | reverse complement strand
GCTAATTTTTCAGTGCCGCGATGCAGCAAACCGATATGCGGGTCGGCACGCTGGATTACTTCACCATCCAACTCCAGCACCAAACGCAGCACACCATGCGCTGCCGGGTGCTGTGGACCAAAATTCATGGTGTAATTTCTAATCTCAGCCATGATGCGCTCCTTCGTTACGAATTACGCGTGGCACGTTATTACGCAACTCAATAGAAACTGGCTGATAAATGACACGTTGCTGCTCAGGGTCATAACGCATTTCGACGTTACCAATCATAGGGAAATCTTTACGAAACGGGTGACCAACAAAACCATAGTCAGTCAACAAACGACGCAGGTCTGGATGGTTTTCAAACATAATGCCGTACAGGTCGAACGCTTCACGCTCAAACCAGTTAGCTACCGGCCACACACCAACCAAGGTGGGCAATATTGGGAAGTCTTCGTCTTTGGCAAATACGCGCAAACGCAGACGTTGATTCAATGACACAGAAAGTAAATGACAGACTACAGCATAACGCAGACCATCATAGCTGCCTTCACCGTACTCTTGATAGTCCACACCGCATAGATCAATTAACTGCTCGAACTTTAACCCATCCTCATCACGCAAAGACTGGCACACAGCAAGGTAATCTTCGGCACGGCACTCAATAGTAATTTCATCCAAAGCAACAGTTTGCTTAGTAACTTTTTCACCAAGTACCGTCTGCAAACTGGCTAAGAGTTGATCTAATTTAGCTGACATAATTTTGTTCTTAATTTAACAGACGCATTTATTAACGGGCGATGGTGTTAGTACGCTTAATTTTGTTTTGCAACTGAATAATGCCGTACAACAAGGCTTCTGCGGTAGGCGGACATCCCGGCACATACACATCAACAGGCACAATACGATCACAGCCGCGCACCACTGCATAAGAGTAATGATAATAGCCACCGCCATTAGCGCATGAACCCATGGAAATCACCCAGCGCGGTTCAGCCATCTGGTCGTACACTTTACGCAATGCTGGTGCCATTTTATTGACTAAAGTCCCAGCCACGATCATTACATCAGATTGTCGTGGACTGGGACGGAATACGATACCAAAACGGTCAAGGTCATAACGAGAGGCGCCTGCATGCATCATTTCTACCGCACAACAGGCCAAACCAAAAGTCATCGGCCACAGGGATCCGGTACGGGTATAGTTAATCACCGTATCCAACGTAGTGGTGACAAACCCTTTTTCTAAAACACCTTCAAGACTCATGATTCAATTAATCCCATTCCAATGCGCCCTTCATCCACTCGTAGATGAAGCCAATCACAAGCACGCCTAAAAAAACCATCATCGCCAGAAAACCGAATAAGCCTATTTCACGCAGCACCACAGCCCACGGAAACAGGAACGCGATTTCCAAGTCGAACAAAATAAATAGGATAGCAACAAGATAGTAACGCACGTCGAACTTCATACGCGCATCTTCGAAGGCTTCAAAGCCACATTCATACGGGGAGTTTTTTGCAGAGTCAGGTCTGCTTGGAGAGACTAGTTTAGAGAGGATTAGCGGGCCAACACCAACGGCCAAGCCTACAAGAATAAACAGCAATATCGGAAAATAATTTTCTAGCACTAACAAACCCCAGACTAAATTACTAAAGAATTTGCAACAAATAAACGCTACGCTTTATTGTCACCAAAAACTAACAACTTCCAGACTAGATTTACTACTTGTAACCAAAAAATCAAAACTACTAACAAACTACTAAATGGTGCCGACGGAGAGACTCGAACTCTCACGACTTTCGTCACTACCCCCTCAAGATAGCGTGTCTACCAATTCCACCACGACGGCATATGCTTAAACCACAAGATTATTTTGGCACAGCCTCTGTACTGGTTGTTTCAGTTGCAGCAGCTGGCGCAGGCTTGGCAGCATCAACCGCCTGCGTTGAGATTGCTTTAACCACACTACCGCTACTAGCTTTATGACTAGACAAGTAAGCCAACGTTAAGCTAGTAATAAAAAATACAAATACAAAGCCCGCTGTCGCGCGACTCATAAAATTAGACGAGCCAGACACACCAAACAAGCTACCTGATGCACCGCTACCGAAAGATGCGCCCATATCTGCGCCCTTACCATGCTGCAACAATACCAAGCCAATCACGCCAGAAGCCGCTAATACATGAATTACTAATACGATATTTTCCATTTTTTACCTTATACACCACTACAACACTTAAGTGAAAGCCGAATCAAATCAGCGCCTTGCCCGAACCAAAGCCCGGTTTCCAACCTTAAGATGCCGCTTGGCAAATTCCTTCAAATTCTTGCGCGCTTAATGAGCACCTGCCAATTAAGCCACCATCTATATCCTGCATATTGAATAATTGTACCGCATTTTGAGGATTTACGCTCCCCCCGTAAAGGATTTTCAAGCTGACAGCGGCCTCTTGATTATGGCCTGCAATCCTATGGCGAATAAATTCATGCATGCTCTGCGCTTGATCTGGCGTAGCTGCCAAGCCGGTGCCAATCGCCCAAATCGGCTCATAAGAAACAATGGTGTTCGCAAAAACAGCCGCACCGTATAGATTAATAATGGTGTCAATCTGCTTGGCCACCACCATTTCCATCACGCCAGCCTCACGCTCAATCAGGGTTTCACCTACACACAGTATAGGCGTTAAGCCGTGCGCCTTGGCTTGCATAAATTTGGCAGCGATATTTTCATCAGACTCGCAATATGCGGTTGCACGCTCGGAATGACCGATAATGACGTGGGTTGCACCAAAATCCTTCAACATGCTTGCGCTGACTTCACCGGTATAAGCACCAACAACATCTTTACTTAGATTTTGCGCACCCCATGCAATGGCGCTGTGTTGCAGCAGACTTTGCACTTGCGCGAGGTATGGATATGGGACACAGACGATTACTTCAACATTTTTGAGTGCACTTAATCGACCAAGATAAGCTTGCAGAAGCTGTTGATTCGTTGCTAAGTTGCCATGCATTTTCCAATTGGCAACTACTATTTTTCTAGGCATGCTACCCCTAATTTTTCTTGAGTTTTTAAACTAAAAGTATATGGCTTATGTACTTTTGCAGACGAGCTTTGTCGTACTCCTGCCATCATTTTTAAGCTCGCTACGATGTTGCAATATTGTAACTTAATTTTAGAGGATGGGATTTAAGCGCGAATGATAGTATGATTAATCATGATAAAAAAAATTGCAGCTACGATTTTACTCATCATCTCACCCCATTTTCACGCTTATGCCGACGACACGACATCCGATGGATTATGGGCTGACATTAAAAACTCATTGTCTGAAACCTGGAACAGTAGGGATCATGAGCTATATCTACCCATCAACACTTGGCACAACCGCGCGTTTTACGATAAAGAAAAAATAGACGGCTACAACGAGCACCCTTGGGGCATAGGCTTTGGCAAGTATAGATACGATGCAGATGGTGACTGGCATGGCTTATACGCGATGGTGTTTGCAGACTCACACAAAGAAATGGAGCCTGTGGCTGGTTATGCTTTTCAGAAAATGTGGCATGCCAATAATGATTTTCGCCTAGGGGCGGGCTACACGCTGGGCGTCACCCTGCGTGAAGACTACCATTACGCGCCAATACCGATTATTGCCCCGATTGCTTCGATTGAATATAAGCAATTAGCGGTACAGTCCACGTACATTCCAGGCGGTCAAGGCAACGGCAATATTTTATTTACATGGCTCAAATGGCAAATCAAATAAGCTGGTGAGCCACTATTGCTCACACCTAACTAAGCTTAGTTAGCCGATCAATCACGATTCAGTTGATTAAGCACAGTGCGCATAGCCGTCACCAGCTCCGACGCAGTTAAACCAAGCGGACCTAGCCCGCGTGCAACTAACGCATCTGCCGCGGCACCATGCACATACACACCCAACTTGGCTGCCAGAGCTAGCGCGACACCCTGTGCGATTAAACTGGCAATCACACCAGTCAACACATCACCGGTACCGCCAGTCGCCAGCGCTGGGTTACCTGTACTATTAACACAATAGCCTCCATCCTGCTCTGCGATGATGGTACCTGCACCTTTAAGCACGCAAATCACTTGCAGCGATTGTGCTAATCTCACCGCACTTTCTACGCGCTGGTTTTGAATCACAGTCGTACTAATACCCATCAACCTTGCCGCCTCGCCCACGTGCGGAGTAATCACTGTTGAGGCACGTCTGTTTTTCAGCAGCTCAGCTAACGGATGATGCACAGCAATTAAATTCAGCGCATCTGCATCCAGCACCAGCGGGCATGCTTGCGTCAGCCAAAAAGTAAGCTCAGTAATAGCAGCATCGGACTGCCCCAAGCCTGGGCCGATAGCTACTGCATCCAACTGCGCCAGTGTTGCCAGCGCATCCGGCCTACGCATCATAATTTCCGGATGCAGTAAATCAACAGCAGGCGCTGTATCGCAAAGCATGGCAGCATATACCCTGCCAACACCGGACAACAATGCCGCCCTAGCCGCTAGCAGCACTGCGCCCACCATGCCGTCATCGCCACCAATAATCGCGACACTACCGGAGGTTCCTTTGTGTGCATCAACTGCACGCACTGGCAGTGCGGACTGCAGCATTCGCTTGGTAAGTAGGTGCGGGTCTGTTTGCATAGTTCGTTTAAACGTTCACATGCCTAATATTTAACTGTACTTTTTGCGCGCCATTGTAGCTATTAGTCTGCAATTGATAGGCAGCTTGTATCTGGCTCTCTAAAAACTCGGTTTGATTAAAATAAATAGCATCTATTACTGCTGCTGATGGATTAGACAATGCTCTGAGGCTAAGTTTTAAATGCTTCTCGGCCAAAATGCGCTGATTCACCACCTCAAACTCATCGTAGAACAATGGTGGAGGAAAACCCTGCCCCCACACCTGATTTTCTAGCGTTTGTGCAATAGCATAGGTCATATCGCTGGCGCTCAAGCTGCCATCCACCTCCAGCACAGCTTCCAAATCGGCTTCAGTGAGCAAGCTCCTGACCACAGTCTCAAAACTCATTTTGAATAAATCAAAGTCCTCAGCCTTGATGGTCAAGCCTGCTGCCATGGCGTGGCCACCAAACTTCAAGATTAAGTCCGGCAAATGTTTGCTTAGCAAATCCAAGGCATCACGTAGATGCAAGCCCGCAATTGAACGACCTGATCCTTTAAGTAATCCTGAGCCGCCATCGGCAAATGCAATCACTGGGCGATGGTGGCGCTCTTTGATACGCGACGCCAAAATCCCTATCACGCCTTGATGCCAATCCGGCTCATAAACACTAATCGAGTATTGATCTGCAATAGCGATTTCATCAAGCGACAGATTTGCACTTTCTTGCATATCTGCCTCGATGCTGCGCCTTTGCTTGTTCAGGTCATGCAGTTGCTGGGCGAGCACGACTGCGTCTTTTTCAGTATCTGCCAACAGGCATTTTATGCCCAATGTCATATCATCTAATCGACCCGCTGCATTTAAGCGCGGCCCGACATAAAAGCCTAAATCTTGCGCCACAGCTTTGGTTGGCTCACGTCCGGCAATTCTAAGCAAGGCAGAAACCCCATGACAACAGGCACCGGCACGTATTCTGCGCAAGCCTTGCTCTACCAAAATACGGTTATTCTCATCCAGCTTTACCAAATCGGCAACAGTACCTAAAGCGACTAAATCCAGCAATTCAGTTAAGTTTGGCTCAGCGCTGCTTTGGTAAGCACCCTGCTCACGCAGCTCGGCCCGCAAGCCCAGCAAACAATAGAATATGACACCAACACCCGCAAGATTCTTGCTGGGAAAAGTGCAGCCATGCTGATTTGGGTTAACGATGCAGGCCGCTTCAGGCGTTTGCGAGCCAGGTAAATGGTGATCCGTAATCAACACTTGTATCCCCATGGCATTGGCAGTAGCCACGCCATCCACACTGGCAATACCATTATCTACCGTAACAATGATGTCTGGTGCCTGTGCTGCGGCCAGCTTGACGATTTCCGGTGTGAGGCCATAACCATACTCAAAACGATTCGGCACCAGAAAATCCACATTAGCGCCAAACAAGCGCAAGCCTTTGACCGCCACCGCCGTCGCCGTGGCGCCATCTGCATCGTAATCACCCACTACTAGTAACTTCTTGTTAGCCTGTATCGCCTCGGCTAACAGCTTGGCCATGGCCTGACTCTGTGTAAGCTGCTGTGGCGGTAGCAATGCGCTCAAATGTATGCTGGTTTGCGCAATATCAGACACACCGCGTGCCGATAACAAACGCGACATTAGCGGAGAAAGCCCTGATGCCTGCAAGCTTTGTACAATATCGGCCGGCACATTACGTTGAGAGATGGATGTCATACTAAATAGGCACTCATAGGCTTGGTTGTTCGCCAGAATTTATAAAGATCAAGTGGCTTAATTGTTGCCTCCAAGGTTTGGTCATAACAAGCTAAGTTAAGCACTAGCTGGGTGATACTGCGATTTTCTAAGCCATTCAATAAAGCTTGAAAGTTGCCTTTTGCCAGCAGCGCATCCTGCGCCAACTGCATACGCACATGTGTGTAGTCTGCCAGCTGCGCTATCACATCTGATACAGAGCATATATCTTGATACATCAAGCCTGAGCGTTTAGCTAAGCCTTGATAAAAAGCACTGCCACCGACCATGGCATCTATATCGCTGTCAGGCTCAGTAACTAAAGGCGCAGGCATCACACCGCCGCCAGAAAGCCAGATACTATTAACCGCAATCTCACCCGCGGCCTCACGCGCAGCATTGGCAGCGTGCGCATGTAATAACATCTGCATTTCATTCAAGTACGACACCCAAACTTTAGCATCAGCACCTTGCGGCATAAAATGCGCAACATTTTTACCCATTGCGATTGCCGGCAGCGCAGTGTTGATGGATGGCACTTGTGCTAAACACAAATACCATGCACCAGATTGACCTAACGCAAACATTAAACCATCTGCGGCAAAATGCGCATTCAAACTCGTGATGATCGCTTGTGCATGTTCACGCGTTACAACTAATGGACAAGGCTCACTTAAGCTAAAACTATCGCGCTGCAGTAGCAGATGCACAGGCTCGGCACGTAACCAGTAATGTGCACCTACATCCAAACCATCCTCAGCGGCGGCAATAGCAGCAATGGGATAGTCAGGCGCGGGTAGCAAGCCAACTTGCGTGCACACCAATGCCTCTAGCGGCAAAGCGTGTGTACGCACACTCGCTTTAGAGAGCAAATACGCCAGTACGCTAGTTTCGGGCATAGCAAAAAGCTGCCCGGTGGATACACAATCTACAGTTAGCTTCACTAGATTATTTTCAAAGGTTATGTTCAATTGAGAAGTAAGCGCCAATTCTACTTGCAACCAGCCAGCTATGGGACACATGACGTAAAAAAACCTAGTAGCAATCACTGCTACTAGGTTGAATCACAACTACATCATGCGACTATATCGTGCGACTATGGTGAAAATCACATTTGGTAGTATTTACATTTAGTAATAACGGCGGTCATCCCTGTCATAGCGATCATCGCGGTCGTAACGCTCTTGATCTTTCCAATCATGCTTGCCATGACCACGGTTACCACGCCATTGACCATCACGACGATAGCCAGGATCAACATAACTAATTTGCGCTGGCGCATAACGGTTTGGTGCCACCATCACATTCACATCGACAAAACGGCCAGGATGCTCAGCGGTAACTGTGTTATAGGTTCTACCATTGTATTCATAAGTCACAAAATAACCTGTATTCACAGTTTGCCAGCGGTCTACCTGATAACACACATCTACCGGCACGTTACGGGTAACCACTTCATTTGGGCGATTATTTGCAATACGGTCACCCGCAATTGCACCCACGCCAGCACCAACCGCTGCCGCTGCAATACGGCCACTACCTCTACCTACGGTATTACCCAATAAACCACCCGCAATACCACCGATGATGGCACCCGTCATAGAGCGATTACCTTGAGAGTAGCTCTGTTGCTGATACTCGGTACGGCATTCTTGCTGTGGAGTATTGATACGCTCGGTTTGCGGAGTTACTGAAATCACACGTGCAGTATCAACATATTGATCACTGGCCAACGCTGGCGTTGCAAACACAGCTGCGATCAATGCAGGTACAACCATCGCCACGCGCGTGCTATTAACAACGTTCAACTTAAAATTACGCATTTTACTTCTCCTCTATTTCTAGAATTTATTAAGCCACTGAATCAGGCCAATTAGTCGTGACCATGCTCAGTTAACGCGATTGATTTAAATTGGCTTACCGGCAATTGTTAATGATTTGTAACTAATGATTTTACGTAGATAGATATTTTGCGAACGACATCATTCATCACTCTCTACATCCATATCGGGAATATGATTAAACGCAATGCGCATCGGCGCATCTTT
Source organism: uncultured Methylotenera sp. (assembly GCF_946479685.1). The sequence goes on along the minus strand of NZ_CAMLGS010000017.1, from coordinate 43,536 downwards.
GAGTGCCTCATGCGCCCCGCCAAAGTAAATCGTGTTCTTTCCAAACTTGGCATTAAGGCTATCGATAGCCTGATTTAACTTCTTCTCATTCTCTAGCGGAGCTACCTGAAACAAATCACGCGCCACTTCATCCGCAGTGACCAGCCCGGAGAAAGACACGCCAACCGCATATGGCTCAGCATCGATGCGCGGATAATTGCGCATAAAGGCCTCTAATGCCTCAATCAGGCGCAAAGTGTTATCAGTGGGTGAAATTGCGCTCTCCTGCTGCCAGCTTGGTTTATTTCTGAACTTCACCTTAACGCTGATTCTCGATGCCAGTAAATCGTAGCTACGCATGCGCATACAGGCTTTCTGTAGCAATCTGTGCAACACCGCCCTCACACCAGTTTCGTTACGCTGTTCAGGCGGCATCACATGCGAATGCCCTAAACTGCTGCGCGCGTTTTTCACGTAATAAGGCTCTATCCCACGCAACTTATCATACATGCGCTCGCCCTCTACGCTACCCCAGGCCACTTGCAATTGCTGCCGGTTAGCAGCATATAACTGCTCTACCGTTGTAATTTTATAGCGATTCAAGCGTGCTTCCATCTGCTTGCCTATGCCGTTTAAATCACGCAGCCTTAAGCCATATAAGCGCTGCGGCAACTCATGCGGTGCTATCAACACGCAGCCATCTGGCTTTTGCATGTTAGACGCTACTTTTGCCAAAAAAGTATTAGGGGCGATGCCGATAGAGCAACGGATAAAATCCCCTGCCTTTTCCGCAATTGCAGATTTAATCTTAGCAGCTAATTTAAGCGCATTTTCTGGCTGTTGCTGACTGCCGGTAAGCTTACAAACCATTTCATCAATAGAAAGTACTTTCTCCACATGCGTACAGCTTTCTACAATATCAATTAGAAAATGGTGATACTCCACATAAACAGGCGGCCTCGCCTCTACAAAAATGATATCCGGGCACAGCTTGCGTGCCTCACTGACCAAGGTGCCGGTTTTAATGCCAAACGCTTTCGCCTCATAACTGGCCGCAATACAGCAAGTGGTTTCCGCCATTACTGCCAGCACGCCAATAGGTTTGCCTCTTAACTCAGGTACCAGCTGCTGTTCAACAGAAGCAAAGTAAGAATTAAAATCTACATATAAAGCATTTAACTGCATGGATAATGACGGATAAGAAAAATTTAGAAAAAATGAATGTTTAGCCTAGTGTTTGGACTAACAATACAATAGATAATTAGCGCTAAGCATAAAATATCACCTAACCACCTCAAGCATTATTATAAGGACTACATCATGACTCATGAAGAAATTGCAGTATTTGCCGGCGGCTGCTTTTGGTGCACAGAGCCAGTATTTAGCCAACTGAACGGCGTGAAGAAAGTCGTATCAGGGTACATCGGCGGCCACACTACCAACCCAAGCTACAAACAGATTTGCAATGGCGACACCGGCCACGCCGAAGCGATTCAAATCACTTACGATGCATCAGTAGTTAGCTTTGAAACGCTGCTGGAAATATTTTTTGTATCGCACGACCCAACCACACCCAACCGCCAAGGCAATGATGTTGGTACGCAGTATCGCTCTGCCGTATTTTGCCAAAATGATGCACAGCGCAGCGCCACAATGAAGATGATTACCGAACTAAATCAGCAACATATTTGGGCAAGCCCGATTGTGACCGAAATAAACGCTGCCGAAGTGTTTTACCCAGCTGAAGATTACCATCAATACTACTTTGACAAGAACCCTAACCAGCCTTACTGCATGGCAGTAGCTGCGCCTAAAGCTGCGAAGATTCGCGCTAAGTATGCACAGCTGATTAAGGAATAAGTATATAAGTTATGGTGCTAGTCGAGTACTTTCTGCTCTTATAAATGCTATTGTTAATAGTGGTCTGTCCCCTATTTAATTTTCATCAGCTAGACATTCTGGTGGAGGCGTTTTAATTTTTTCTGGGTTGCAAAGCTGAGGGGCAAGTGCATGCTTTAGGCAATAGTCATAATCGCTTCTTACTTTGCAATACCTGCTATTGAGCCGTCGTTCGACAGTAGGCGTTGGAATCACAGCATCAGGCTGGCAAGCAGGGTATTCAAGATAACGCATATCAGTACAAGCATCTTTAAGTGCCCAACTTGTATTTTGTTCGACAAACCCAGCTTTTAACATACATCTATCTACTAAAAACTCATGATTGTATTGATCTTTTCGTTCAAGGATACCAACTTTTCTGTACTCCTCCTCAGCAACTCCACCCAGAGATACTTTTCCACATTCTAACAATGCTTTTCTAACGCCCAGAAAGGGTGAAACACCCTTCTTTCTCCAAGTTTCATGCTCAGCGGTGTAATTGCCAAGATTGGAAATATTATATTTCCAACAACCTGTTAATATTGTTAACAGCACTACAATAATGAATAAACCCCTCATCTTAAAACTCCTTGACTTGATGAAACGTTCACAGCTATTGGCTTTCCGTAATTAGGACGACAATTATGAACAAGAGGGGACAGGCCACTTTTTATCCCATAGCATCATAAATTGTGGTCTGTCCCATATTATTGTTATATGCATATGCGCACTGCTAGCTGCCGTATGTATTGCACCATATTTGCTAAACAAGTCTTGAGTAAGATTAATACCATCACTTTTTGCGCTGGCTTCAGTATGGTTTTGAATGGCGCTGTAGGTGAGCGTGCCTGCAGTGAGTTGGAGCACGCTTGAGTTATGGCTTAATCGGTTCAATTTTGACTGACTCAATTAAATGCTTAAAGATGGCTTGCATTTGAGCGTGGGCTTGCGGGTATTTTAGAGAGTCTTGGTTGGCACCGAGTTGAATTGTTAGCGTATATCCTGTATTGCCAATAGCAGTGCTGTAGTGTAGATACGCTCCGCCTGTGCTATTTAAGGCGCGTTGACCAATATCATTGGTCTGAACTAACCATTTATTTCCATTAATCGTTTCTTCTGTGAGTTTACCATTTGGATTGACTTGAGAAAGGTCGCGTTTCCACGTTGCAATATCTTTTTTGTAGAGTTTTATCGCTAGTATGTGGCTAGTACCACCCCAACTTGCGAAACACATCGGCTGAAAGCCTTTGCCCTTAGGCAAAGGTTTGCCATATGGGTCAAGCCCTCGCTCAAACTCCGGGCGGACATAGAAGTCTATGTTAAAAGGTTTATCAGGTTTTGAACTGATTTGCCAAGTATGCCCATCTTTTTCAAAAATGTCTGATGCTGGCCTTATTGCGTAGTTGGTGCCCGGCATTACATCCTTAATACCAATAGATGGTCCAGCATAATGACATCCGCTAGCCATAATAAAATCATGAGTGATTCTGTATTGATCTAAAAAATTATATTGATATTTTTTGTAAATCTCATTGATTGGCACATCCAACGCACCTGCCTTTAACAATCGTTGGTCATTCGCGTCATGATGAATGACTTCTGAAGCAACACCACAGCTAGTTAAGCTCCACATAGACGCTAATAAAAATACGAATAATGGCAGTAGTTTGTTATTCGCAATATTGATCGCTATTCTCACTTTTAATTAGGGTTCACAGACGTTGTAACTAACACACCATTTTCATATTTATACAGCGTAGCATTGCCATAGAGAAATTACGGAACAGACCACGTTTTTTATTGCTCTTATCAGAGCTAATTCAGCTTAATATATTCGAAACTTGCATTTTTCTTACGGCACCAGCATCTCAATCGGCGTATTCAGCGACTCATCAACTGTGAAGAAGTCTGGTGCTGTACCGCCAGCTGGCGGAGATATTTTGATCGATGTTAAGGCTTGCGCGATAAAGGCAGAAGGTTGCTTCACCCATTCTGGACGCTCTTTATCTTTAGGGTATCGGCTTGCGGTGTAAGGTGCTCGTACTATTAATCGAATATAACTGTTTTCTGATACGCCAGTGTAATAGGTGTCTACCGTTTCCTCGGGCAAATCTACGATAGCTGCTTTTTCGTAATGCTCTCTTGCCCATTGGCGTCCATTGATCACCACCACATCTCTTGGGATTTCTTTTCTACCTAGGCGGTTACCTTTGGCGTCGTATATATAATTAAAACTTTTCGTCATCTTGACCAAGCTTTCCAAGGTTCTGTAATCTGCCCACAACAATTCTTTATCCGAGGTGCGGTCTATCTTTGACTCCCATTCAGGTGCTAGATAGAGTCCAGTACCAATCGAAGTTGCACCATATGTGCTCACAAATGGCCATATGCCAGTCTGCTCTTTACGCCAAAAGCCTATCAAACCCAACATCCGATCAGGCACATTATTGTCCAGTACTTTAATTGCTTCGGAAATTTGTTCTCGATAATTTTGAGTATCTATGTCTTTCCGATTGTAAGTCGCGGCAGTTCTCCCTTGTGGGATTGTCATGCTAAAGCTGCGATCATCTATTCTAATAGTGTAGCTTCCCGGTGGTACAGGATAGTCCTGATCAAGGCGCTCTTGTGGATTCCTGAAATTTTTGTATGTTTCCCAATCTGCAGCAAACAGCAGCTTAGGTATTAGTAATAACACAGTAATTATTGCTACTGTAAGTGAGTAATATTTAATGGGGCACCTTCTTCTTTATATGGTCCGCTGTAACGTGTTGGTTCTACCGTATAGCCATGTGGCAAGGTGTGCGGACTGACTGGTGACCTCTTACATCAATTGAGGGTAAGTCCCAAATTAGATTTTCATTTAACTGCGACTGAATCCAATTCTGAAAGCGTTCATATTCAGAATATGATTGAAAGTTATCTATAGTTTCCCAATTGCAATTACTCATTATCTTATCCATCCCGGATCAACTCTCAAATTTTTAGGTAACAACACTTGATTACCACCTCCGACTAAACCACCTTGTTGTCCTGCATCATAAATAGTGGTCTGCCCCCTATTTTTTTGTTTTTTTAAACCATAATCAGCTGGATTAAAAGCAATTGTCTCGCTCATCATTAAGGACGGAAGTTACTTTATTTGTGATTAGGTCATAACTTAAATATAGACCATAAGATTTGGGACAAACGAGAGACTTTTCTTTGATACCACAATTAACACTACCTGATATATGTGTGCTGTTTACAGATTTTTCACTGTATTTTTGCCCGCATACAATATTACGTTTACTTAGCTCAGCTATAACTTCATCAACATCCCTACCTACTGTATTGTGCTTATTAAAATTACTTATGTGCATACTTACACAACCCGCTAATAATATTGAAACCATAACAATATTAAAAGAACTCATCATTTATCTCCGTCATTAACTACATTTCTAAGTTGCATTAGTTTCTGAAAAGCATCATTTGAAATGCTGACACGCTGTGCTGTATTGCTAGTGTTTTGCAATAACCCACTCATTTGGATGTTGCTCTGTTTTTGTAATTGTTGTTGCAACTCCTTGTTTTTGTCTATTTGTGGTGCAGTATAACCCGCACTAGGTATATTAAAAAGTTGCGTTAAATTATCTTGTGTTTGTTGCGCTCTAGTTTTATTGAGTTGTTCTATATTGAGATTAGTATAACTGATAGGTTTATTTACATCGGCAGTTAAACTACCCACCGCCCCAGTGCCTGGGCTACTATGTACGCTATAACTAGTAGTAAAAACAGTAGGCACCGAGGCCAACGAACCTAAATAATCACTACCATACCCACCAGTAAAGGTAGAAACTGGATCATGACTAGGCGCCCAGATGTAAAGATTTTGTGGTGAAGTGATTTTAGAGATGCGACTCTCTAATCGTGCTTGTTGTGCAGCTGGATTATCCTCTATAAATTGTAAGTTGGGGTTATAAAACCCAAGGCTACCTAAAAGATTAAGCATCACTGAATCGGTCATTGTGCCGCGACTGTGGGCTACGCTAAATACATAATTATCAGTGTTGCCTGTTGAGTTATTTGTAGATAATGCCTGTATTGCATCCGCTTTCATGCTGGCTGCAGGGGTAGCAATGCCCCATACTTCTGCTTGCTTTCCAATTGCAGCTACAATAAACTCACCAATAAAATTATTGGCTTTGTCGGTGTGCACTAAATAGGTATCACCCATCGCCACATTACCTGTTTCTACTATGCGTTGCAATTGTGTGAAGTCAGTTGGATCTAATGTCGGCGTTTGCTGTGTGGCAAGCTCAGCACCGCGCTGTAGATTGTTGAAGATACCATTAGCAAACACCGTGCTGTATTGCTTTTGGCCATCGGGTAATGCCGTTAACTCGTCCAAAGTGATGGGGATAGTTTGAATGTTTGTAATCCTTTGTCCTTGTTCTCCAGTCACCAGATTGTCAACTTTAACAATCCTATTCGGATCGCCTCCCGAATACTGAGAATCTGCTTTGCCGGAATTTCCATCAGGCTCTGTGATTTTTTCGATGGCGAGTTTTGTGGCATCCTCAACACTCATGCCAGGGTTGTTAATAAAGATATCCAGTGCAATTTCACCAATCAATTTGTTGTTGGCTTGCTGGTCATTACGACAAGGTTCCTGAGTGCAAAAAACCTTATAAAGTTTAGGGTTGGACAGTTTCTTTATGCCATCATCTGCAAGCGCAGTAGCGGTATTTAACAACAATATACTATCAATCTGTTTTTGTTGAGCCTTCTCTTGGAGTGCCACTATATCTGGTTTTTCCAGTACGCGGTTAGTGTTCGTGGTGTCGCGGTTTAACGTAGCAACCGTTTCTTCTGTTGTTTTACCTGTGAGTGATTGTTGTTTGGTTTCGTCTGTAATAATGATATTAGCAGGTGCAATTGCACTAAGCGTGGTGCTGTCGTCGCTTATGTTTGCTTTGCCGTTGTTCATCAAATTATTGGCTAAACCTTTCACTGCTGCATACTTACTGCTGAGCATGTCTGTATTTAAGCCTGTCGTGCTGCTGCTGCTGGCTTTAGCATCCATGTGGTTTTGTATATTACTTGTAGTAAACGTACCTGTGGTCAGTTGGTTTTTATCTGCACTTGCTTCACTGGTAATGACTCCACCTTTAAGGTCAGTATTATTCTCAACATTAAGACTAAACCCTTCTTCACCTGCTTTGATACCTGATTGCTCATATACACTGGCATAATTACTATTGCTGTTTTGTTTGCTTTGGCTAAAACTACCACGGCCCGTGCCTACCCCAATAAGAATGCTTACGCCAACACTGGTGTTGCTTTGTTTGGCTTGGCTGGTTGCGCTATCTTGCAGACTTTCAATATTAAGATCGCCACCTACGTTAGCAATGACTTGTTTGCCACTAATGTTAGCTCCAGCCAAATTGGTGTCGTTGCCAGATTTTAAGTTAAGTTTTTCGTCTGCGATTACTTGGCTATTGTTGTAGGTGGTGCTATTGCTGTTGGCATTGCCTTTGCCTCGACTGGCAGCTACATCGACACTAAAACCTGTGTTTTTACCCACACCAAATGAAACACCTATGCTGGCAGAACTGGATTTGTTTTTACTGAGGTTAGTTTCTTTATCTGCACTTGCTATTAGGTTGATGTCTTTGGCAGCATCTATTGTAACGTTTTGGGAAGATTTAATTTCACTGCCAACTATGTTGATATTATCTTGAGTGGCTTGTATGCTGATGTTGCCGCCTGCTTTCAGTAAACTTTCTTGACTAATAGTAGCATTAGTAGTGCTGGAGCTATTAGCCTTGGAGCTGCCAATACTAATGCTAACGCGAACGCCTGCTGCATCGGCCACTTCTTGTGCATCACCTGCTTTAGCAGCGCTGGCAACCGCACCTTTCTGCTCCATAAGCGTGCTTGCATTTGCATAAGTTTGTAGCGCGTTGAGAGTTTTATTGCCATTGCTATTACTCTCAATCGTGCCTTGTGCGGTGCTTACAACATTCTGTGCTAAATTAAGTGCGCTGCTGCTGACGGCAAGGGTAATGCCACTTTGCTTATACTTCATAGTTTGCTGACTATTGTAAGTATTTATCCCTGCGGTAATATCCGCCTGTTGTGCACTGATGTTGATGTCGCCTTGCGGGGTTAATACATCGCTCGCTTTCTGTGTGTAGGTTTTGCCGCTATTGATATTGACATCACCTTCTACACTGCCCACCGTGCTGCCGGTTTGGCTGGTGCTTTGCGTGGTTTGTTTAGTGCTAAGTTTGCTGGTGCCCAGGCTAACACTAGCGCCACTGGCGCTAAGGCCACTGGATTTAGTTTTACGTTCGTGCAACTCATAAGCAGTGTTTTGTGCACTGGTGATGTTGATATTATTGTTGGCGTTTAAATTTGTGCCATTATCACTGACGATATTGCTACCGCGCACAGTCAGGTCATTTCCTGCTTGCAGGGTGATATTATCTGCGCTGAAATTGCTGCTGATGCTGTTATCAGACTCAAACACATCACGCTGGGTTTTGGTTTTGCTGCTGAAGGTGCCGCTTTTTTTCACCTTACGTGCTGTATCAAAGTTGCTGGTTTCACGCCCTTCGGTGATGTTAATGGCCTGGTTTGCGCTAACGTTAATTGCACCGGCTTCGCTGGTGACGCTGGCGGCTTTTGCATTGAAGTCGTTGCCTGCGTTTAGGGCAATATCACCATTGGTTTGGATGGTGCTGCCTATGTCTTGCGTGCCACCATGTTTGACGTAGTTTTTGGCGTTACGAACACTGCTGTTCTGCTCTGCAATGGTCACGGTGCCTAGATTAATATCTTGGGCCGCATTGATTTGCGTCACTGCTCCTTCACCACGGTTAATGATGGTGGCAGCCATCAGGTTGGCATCATTCCCTGCATTAGCGACGAGTATTGCATTAGGGTTATCCATGTAAAGCCCAGCAACACGATCTAGGTTGGTACGGCTGAAACTGCTGGCGCCGCTGCTGTTTTGACTGCTTTGAGTCGTGCTGCGCAGGTTGATGTCATTACCTGCTTCTAGCAACATAGCATCTTTAGTGATGACTTGGCCACCGATGATATTGATGTCATTACTGGCTTTGAGTAGCGTAGTGTCTGCTTGTATTTGCCCGCCTAGATTTTGGATGTTTTGTGCATCAAGGCTTATAAAGTTGCGTCCTGCAATAGTGCCTTGGTTAACAAGGTCGCCAGATAATTGTATGGCGACACTGTTGCCAGCCATGATACCTGTGGTGGGCTGAAGGTCGCCTGCTTGTAGTTTAACGTAGACTTGTGGCACTAGTGCCTGGGTGGTGCTGCCATCTGGCAAGGTGACAGTTTTTTCTACTAGCCACATGATGTCGCTGGTTAATTGGGCGGTTTGCTCTGCGGTGAGTGCAACACCCGGAATCAATTGCAGGGTGCGTGCTGTAGTAATGGCGTTATCCATCAATGCCTGATATTGGGCTTCATCTGAGGCATAGCCAGTTAAAAAGCGACGCCCCGTGAGCTGGTTGATTTGTTCACGGATAAGCTTTTGTTCGTAGAAGCCGTCGCCTAGGCGTTTTTGCATGGTAGCCGGATCAGACGCTAATTGGCTCAGCATATAATCGGAGCTTAGCCAGTTACGGTAGTTGGTAAAACGTGGGTTGCTTTCTATCAGATAGCTCGCGGCTACGTTTGGGCTAGGTTGGAACAGGCTCCCAGTCACTACTGGCACGGCGGCTGAAGTAACTGTAGTGCCGCTGCCAGTGGGTGTAGTACTACCCTCTAATCGGCTAGTCGATAGATTATAGGTAAGTACGGTATTGGCTGGGTTGTATGCGCCAATCACATCGACATCATAATCATCGTCGTTACCATCCCAGTCATAGTAATAGGCAGTACCGCTATAGCTGGTGATTGCCTGGCCTTCTGAATTTAAGTTTTGGACTGACGCGCCGCTCACATCAAGGTTGCCACCAGCAATGATCTGGCTATCGCTATTGAGCACTGATCCGCTGAACGTCATATTTCCACCAGCAAGTATCTGCCCCGGTGTGAATGTAACCACTTGCGTTTCGTAGGTGGTTTTAGTGCCAAGGTAGCGGGTGTATTCACGGAAGTTATATGGAAGACCATAAGTTGAGCCGTAGCGCCACTCGACATTGACATTACCGATTTGAAAGGCTGGATAATCCCCACTTTCTAAAATCACGCTTTGATGCCTTGGAGTAAAACGATCAAAACTACCAGTTCCGGTCTGCACCACTTGTGTAACCAAATCAGAATTTAAATTCTGTAAATCGGTTACCGCAAAGGTGGCATTACCTAATGCCTCAATGGTTGAGCCATCATTGATGAGTGAATCAGCAGCCCCTATAGCTAAGTGATTATTGTCTAGGCTACCCCCAATAGCAAGATCACCGATACTGAACACAAGACCATCGCTACGATTTTCAATGTTGCTAGCGCCAATATCAAGTTGAGTCCGGGCAGCAATAGTCGCGCCAGCTGTATTGCTTAAATGAGCGACTTTTACGGATAAATGATCACCAAACAGGCTGCCAGTTTGGGTATTGATAAGTGTACTGGCGTTAACACGTGTATCAACGCCATCAATCAAACCGCGGTTTGTGAGCGCACCTGTCGCGCTGACTTCAGTTTCGGCACCAACGATTTCACCGGTGGCCATGTTGTTGATATTTTGCGCACTGATAGTAAGGGACTTACTGGCAAGCAAGGTAGATTGATTCGTAACATCACCAGAGGTTTGTAAGTTAAGGTTACCCCCAGCTTGTAGTTCGCCAGTATTCGTGTAATCTGCATCAAGATTAATTGAGATATTGGCATCCGCCTTAATGCTGCCATTACCAGTTAAGGCCACGGTATCTAGCTGAACGTTGGTTTTAGCGTTTAGGCTGCCAGTATTTTGTAATAGGCCATCGGCAGTAATGCTAATTTCACCCACGCTAGCGCCAATCGTGCCGGCATTACGCACGCCAAGGCCAGCCTCAGTGCCTACCATGCTGATTTTACCTGCGTACATACCACCTAAAGCGGCTACATCAACCGCAAATGCAGGGGTAGCACTGCCAGAGTTTGGGCTAATTGTTGCGACACTGGTTTGGCGGCCATCTTGGTCCACATTAACCTGATTAGTACCCGTGGTAATATTGAGCGCATTAGCCCAAATGCCTGCGTTCACCTCAACTGCACGCGCTATCACATCGGTAAAATTTGCTTGTGAAGCATCTAAGCCGTTACCTAATAGATTAATACTGCCACCGCCCACACGATAACCTAACAAACTACCATTGTTAAGAATGGGCGTACCAGTGGTTAACGTAGCTCGGTGTGCATTAATAAAACCACAACCATTACAGCTAATGCCTGCAGGGTTAGCAATCACCACTTGCGCACGACTGCCAGCAAGCTCTATATAACCATTGAGTAAGCTAGGGTTCTGAGTGTTCACCTCATTCAATATCACTTTAGCAGCGCCACCCGCAAGGTACGGGTTAGCCTGCACCCATCCGCCAAGCTGGCTTTCTATATTGGTCCGGCTATTATTAAGAATCACGCCATTACTGTTAACATCAAACTGGCTGTAAACGTTACGTGAGACGCCTGCTGCACTTGGTGTTTGTATATTCACTAACGGTGTGCCATTAGCCGCATTCATCACTATTGGTCGCAGCGCGCTAGCTGCAGCCTGATCGGCAACAATATCAGCCTGCGCTATTGGTATATTAATCGGATTAGGAATCACTACCGCCATGCCGAGTGCTAGCATGAGATTAAATGCTATCGGTCTTAAAGTATGGCTTTGTTGCAGATTAGGTAATTGAACCAAACTTGTAGCAGTAGCCTTGCCTGCAGCTGCTTTACCTATATGCGATTTAACATTTTCTGCAACAACCATCATGCTGCCACGTACTGCGTTAAAAATGATGCGATAGCGGTGTTTGTTCATCAACAACTTCCTTTTTAATACATGGTAGGTAAATGCAAAAACTGGCTAAGCTAACACTCGTGCTTGTGCTAATTCAGGCCAACTTCAGCTAGGAATCTACTAAAACACTCATTGACGATAATTGCCGCGCTAGCATCTACTGCTTTATAGTTTTCTGCTTTCCAGTTCTCTAGTGGCATTTTTTCCTTAGCGGCGCTACCACAACTGACGGTCTTAACTGCCTGCTGCTTCCCCTCTTTTTGCTCCAGCAAAGTTACCTGTAGATGATAGTTCAATGCGTAATCTTGACTCGTCAGGAAAGATACGTAGCCCAACTCCCATACTGGTGTATTAACAGCAATTGTGAGCTCTCGTACTGCCGAAGACGCCGCTGACGATCGATTGTCAAAATAATCAGAAAGTTTTTTTGCAAGAGCTAAGTCGGCCCCTTTACCCGCACCTACGGCATAACTATCTGATAGTGACTTTGAGAGCTCTCTGCCGAATGTCTGACCAATGTTCATGTTGTTTTGTATCTGCTGCATGTTTCTAGCATCGCCAGCACTACCGGCTACACTCCCAGCTACAGACGACACCACAAAATTACCAATTGCTTGCGCTTTTGTACGCTCCGCAAGCTGCGCTGGTTTAGCGATTGGCGCAACGACTATATGGCTATTTAATATCGAGTCCCTCAGTGCATCTTTCGATGTTAATGGTGTTGTTGAACACGCCGTTGTTGTAAGTGCTAACAGTGCTGACAAAGTGAGTTTATATGCTGGCGCTTTCATTGCTGGATTGTTCCTATTGTTAAATTTAAGAAAATGTATGGCTAAATCTAATATGAATAATTGAAATTAAAACCAGCTGTGGTGCTATGCGTTTCAAACCCTTGTGGCTTGTTTATGGGCTTTGCCACAAATACGTCATAACTTAAATATCCAAAGCGACTGCCTAATCCCCCCCTCAGCCCGAGGGCTGTGCCAGCTAAGTATTGACCCAGTAAGTTTTTAGCAGATTGGCCACCCACCTCACCATAGTCCAGACCCCAATACATAGACTGGCCTGATGAAGCGATAGGTGCAGAAAGCTCGTTGCGTATAAACCACCCGTGGTCTGCTAATAAAGTCTGCTGACCATCAAAACCACGTACGGTAAAGCGGTTACCAATGCTGAATCGGTCTTGTGGGGTTAACGGTGTGTAGTTGGCTTGCCCGCGAAAATTAGCGCTGTATTGCAAGGCCTGAGCGCCCCAAGGGGCACTCACCTTGAATGGAACGTTTAAACTTAAATCGCCGATAAGCATTTCCATCCGTGAGGTGCCCTCGTTAAAGGCCTCTTCAGGTGCTTTGAGTGAGTCTTTAGCGCCAGTACCACGTCGATAGGCAAGGTTGTAATCTAAAACTGCACTGCCTAGATACCAGCTTTGATTAAGACCTAGCTCCCAGCCAGCAGTACGACGACGTTGCACTTCAATTTCAGTATCGTTTATATAGTTGCTAGACTTGCGCAAAAAACCTTTTACAGAAACAAACGTCTTGTTGATTTGGCTACGGTAAATTAAGCGTGAGGCTTTTACGTCACCTTGTTGGGAAATGCCACTAAACACATAGCTTTGGTTGGTACCTGCTACCGTTTGGTGAAATGTACTGTGTGATGCATTTGTACTTAACAACCAGTTTTGAAGAGGAATAGAATAATGTGCACTATGGCTTTCATTACCCCTTTTGCCTGAGTTGCCGCCACCTAGGTCATGGTTATAATTCACATAAAACAAATCATTAAGCGACAACAAATTATCAGCTGACAGCGTAATCCCGCCTTGATACTTACCCGTGCTGTTGACTCCACTATCGTCCAAATTTAGCGAAACTCTTATTGGAAAGCGTTGATGGTAGCTAATCACAAGATCACTTAATCCTGGCTGCGATAAATGCTGCTCCCCATTCAAACCAGACTGAGCTGGCTCAATTTGAATATCTACCTCAGCGGTAGGTACGCGCTTAAAATTTTCCAGCGCTTGTTCAATATCACGCAGGTTCAAAATGTCGCCTGCATAGATAGGCACACTGTTCCACGCAGATATACGTTTACTTGAGTCTAGTGTAAAGCGTACAGAAGCTAGTCTACCAGGAACAATGGTGAGTTTAAGTACGCCAGATTTAAGATCTTGCGGGGCAGCCAGCACTCGGGTGGTGACATAGCCTTTTGCGATAATGGCATGCTGAACGCGCGCCATCACGGCATTAATACCCACAGCACCAAGGCAACGCCCTAAAATTGGCTGGTTGATTTCGAGTGCATTGGTGAGAACAGCATCTAAGGCAAACTGGAATTTACTTGATGCATCCCCAACTAACTCTATTTGATGAATAGCAAAACAAGGGGTTTCAGACTCAGGGATCTGATCACTGATCACCGTGGCGGCGCTTTTAAGTTTTTCAGCCGCATCGCGTACATCTGGTTTGATTTCTTGCTGTTGCCTCAATAGGCGAAGGCGCTCTTGTTGGCGGTTTTGCTCTTGCGCGTTGGTGTCTGCTTGATTAATCGTTTCAGCAGATAACGGTTGCAAAGGGGTAAGCAGACACAGGACGACGAAACACAAATATGTATTATTAATTGTTATTATTTTCATTAAAGTCTAGATAGCGATGAGCGCTATTTTAATTTTTTGAAAATAATATCCGACAATGTACGGCTATAGTTCACTAGGCCTGTAAAGTTAACAATTGTTTACAATGTGTACATACCAACCATGCAAAAGGTACATCCACAAGCGATTGATTAATAGGGAGTGTAAGGCATTTTTGAAGTAAAAATTAGACTAGAAAAAAACAGCGCTTAATGTTTTAAGCGCTGTTTTTTCTCTAATACGTGTCACAACGAGAACATGTTGTGTGAAGAAGCTGTTGCACAGCTATTAATACTGAAGTTTAATTCATCAGCGAACCAAACACTTTTTTCAATAAACTGCTCGCTTGGCCAACCGGGTCTTTACGGATTGCAGCTTCCTCTTTCGCCATCATCAAATACACACCATCCAGTGTTTTCTGAGTGACATACTGCTCAAGGTTAGCCTGCTCTTTCTTCACCACGCCGTACTTGCTGCCTAGTTCTGCAAATTTATTGTATTGCTGAGCTAGTTGTACGTTCTCTGTGGCTTTTTTCACGATTGGTAAAAACTTCTCTGCCATTGGTGCTGAGGTGGTTTTTTTGAAGTATTGCGTGGCTGCATCATCACCGCCGGTTAAGATAGCTTTTGCATCCGCAACGCTCATTTTTTTAACTGAATCCACCAGTAAGGCTTTTGCTTCAGGCACGGCCGCCTCTGCTGCACGGTTCATTTTCAGCACCAGCTCATCCGCTTGCTTACCCATGCCAAACATACGCATGGCTTTTTCTGCTTTTTGCATGGTCTCCGGCAAGGGGATTTTAACTTCCTTGTTGCCGAAGAAGCCGTCCGTTGCACTTAATTGGCCCACTGCCTTACCAGCGGCTTGGATCAGTGCTTCTTTTAACCCACCGCTGGCCTCGGTATTGCTCAAATCATTCACGCTTAAAGCATTGGCATGCGTCGCAAACAATACAAAACTTAAAACTGCCACTAGCTTACGCATACACTTCTCCATTCATTATCCAAAATTGGGGTTGCAAAATTAACCACGCGATTCTAACTGCATAGTATGACAATTAGTTGATGTTAACAATACAACGCAATGTATGGCTATGCGTTAACCTAGCAGCAGTTTATTTTTTCGCTTTAGGCTTTGCATGCGGAGTAACATGCCAAATATCTTTCGCATAATCGTCGATGGCACGATCACTTGAAAACTTGGCCATATTCGCTACGTTTAAGATAGCCATGCGAGTCCAGTCATCTTGTTTTTGGTATAACTTACCAACACGGTCTTGCGCTTCAATGTAGCTCGCGTAATCTGCCAGCAACAAGTACTGATCGTTATTCAGCAAATTATCGACAATCACTCTATAACGGCCAGGCTCATCAATAGAGAAATAGCCATCCGCAATCATATCCAGCACGTGCTTAAGCTCAGGGTTGCTGTTGTAATAATCACGAGGCTGGTAACCGCTTGCTTTTACTTCAGCCACTTGCGGTGTGGTTAGACCAAAGATAAAGATGTTTTCATCACCTACTTCTTCTTTGATTTCCACATTGGCGCCATCCAGTGTGCCTATGGTTAACGCCCCGTTCAAAGCCATTTTCATATTACCGGTGCCGCTGGCCTCTGTACCTGCGGTAGAGATCTGTTCTGACAGGTCGCTGCCCGGGAACAGAATCTCAGCGGCTGACACCTCATAGTTTGGGTAGAACACGACTTTCAGCTGATCGCCTACGGTAACGTCTTCATTCACAATGGTGGCCACATCGTTAATCAAACGAATAATATGCTTCGCCATCCAGTAACCAGGTGCAGCTTTACCGCCAAAAATAACCGTACGCGGTGTAATCCCTTTTTCACCACGACGAATGCGGTTGTATAGGGTAATCACATGCAACACATTAAGCAGTTGGCGCTTGTATTCATGAATGCGCTTGATTTGCACATCAAACAGGCTATTCACATTTAACTTAACACCAGTTTTGGCTTCGATTTTTGCAGCCAGACGTTGCTTGTTGGCAAGCTTTACCTGCGCAAAAGCTTTTCTAAAATCGGCATCGTCAGCAAGTGGCGTAATTTTTTTAATTTGCTTTAGGTCTTTCTTAAAGCCAGGGCCGATCGCTGTCTCAATCAAGGCAGTCAACCCAGGGTTGGCTTGATTCAACCAGCGACGCGGTGTAATACCATTGGTCACATTCGTCAATTTCCCGGGGAAAATGCGGTCAAAGTCAGCAAACAGCGTGCTCTTTAGCAACTCACTGTGCAGCGCTGCAACACCGTTGACAGTATGGCTGCCCACCACGGCCAAATGTGCCATACGCACACGACGCCCGTGATCTTCATCAATAATCGATACACGTCTTAACAATTCTGCGTCACCTGGGAAATGGTGATTTACCATGTGCAAGAACTCATGGTTAATTTGATAGATGATTTCTAAATGGCGCGGCAACAGGCGTCCGAACAAGTCTACAGTCCAAGTTTCTAAAGCCTCTGGCATCAAAGTATGGTTGGTGTAAGCGAAAATCTTAACCACTAACTCCCACGCAAATGCCCACGGTAATTGATGCACATCAACTAATTGATACATCATTTCTGCCACCCCTACAGATGGATGCGTATCATTAAGCTGAATCGCTATTTTTTCCGGCAGAATTTTCCAGTCATCCTGCGTTTTCATCTCATGCGTACTTAAGAAACGACGCAAAATATCTTGAATAGAAGCAGAAACAAAGAAATACTGCTGTTTTAAACGCAGCTCTTTACCCAGCACCGAAGTGTCATTTGGATAAAGTACTTTTGAAATATTTTCGGTCGCATTACGCTCTTCTACCGCTTTTTCGTAATTGCCATCGTTAAAGTGGCGTAAATCAAACTCGCGTGCCGCTTTAGCCGACCATAATCGCAGGTTGTTGACGGTATCTGTACCATAGCCTGGCACCGGCACATCGTAGGCCATCGCAATCACATGCTCAGCGTCTACCCAATGTTGCACCTCTTCGCCTTGGTCATTCGGATACTTCACCACATGTCCGTGGAATTTGATGTTGTAGGTAGCTTCCGGGCGTTGGAACTCCCAGATATTGCCATAACGCAGCCAATTATCCGGGTTCTCTACCTGTTGACCATTTTCGATGGACTGCCTGAACATCCCATACTCATAACGAATACCATAGCCCGCTGCCGGAATATCCATTGTCGCCATTGAATCAAGAAAGCACGCTGCTAAACGGCCCAAGCCGCCATTACCCAGCGCTGCGTCCGTCTCAAACTCTACTGCGTTCTCGAGATCGCGGCCTAAAGCAGTCATTCCCTCCTTAAGTTCATCATTAATGCCCAAATTTAGTGCAGCATTGCTGAGCATGCGCCCAATCAAAAACTCTAAAGACAAATAGTAAACACGCTTTGGGTCGTCGCGATAATAGGACTCTGCTGTTTGCACCCAACGCTCAACCACATGGTCACGTACGCTATAACTCGCTGCATCGTACCAGTCTCTAGGCGTTGCAGCCTCGCTGGTCTTGAAGCTAGAGAATATCAAATGATTTTTTAAGGCCTGTTGAATTGGTCCAAGCTTAGGGATTGCAATCGACTTAGCTTTTACTGTTTTCTTAGGTTTAGCTTTCGTTTCGGCTGGCGTTTTCATTTTATATAATCTTTAAATTATTGAATGGTATTGTCATTTTAGCAAAAATTGCGCCAGCTTTATGACCGTTGTTTGAAAGTTACACTACACACGCCAATTTCTAACGGCCACAAAAAAACCGCCAAGCTTACGCCGGGCGGTTTTTTATTTAACAACAATAAGTTAGCTAATTAAACTATTCATACGCTTAACAAAGCTGGCTGGATCTTCCAGCGTACCGCCTTCTGCCAACAGCGCCTGATCAAACAGCACGTGCGTTAAATCAGCAAAAACTGCATCTGCAGATTCACTCTCCAGACGTTTTACCAGCTTATGGCCTGGATTGATTTCTAAAATTGGTTTACTTTCTGGTGCATTCTGGCCTGCCGCTTTTAGTATACGTGCCAGATTGCCAGATAAATCTTGCGCATCGCTCACCAAGCAAGCTGGTGAATCAGTCAATCGGTGTGTCACGCGCACGTCTTTAACCTGGCTACCCAATGTTTGCTTGATCTTCTCTACCAAGGTTTTTGATTCTTCTTCAATTTTCTTCTGAATCTCTTTCTCGGTTTCAGATTCTAGCTTGCCTAAATCCAAGTCACCCTTAGCGATAGACTGCAGTTTTTTACCTTCAAACTCGGTCAGACTGCTTAGTAACCACTCATCCACACGGTCACTCATCAGCAGTACTTCAATGCCTTTTTTGCGGAAAATCTCTAAATGCGGGCTGTGCTGCGCAGCGGCAAAGCTATCGGCAGTAATGTAGTAAATCACATCTTGCTCAGCCTGCATGCGTGAAATATAGTCTTTAAACGACACATCCTGCACATCAGTATCCGCCTTGGTTGAAGCAAAACGTAACAAGCCAGCAATCTTCTCTTTGTTGGCAAAATCTTCGCCCGGGCCTTCTTTTAGCACACGGCCAAACTCTTGGTAGAACTTAGCGTAGTCTTCAGGTTTGTTTTCAGCCATATCTTCCAGCAAGCCTAGTACTTTTTTCACAGAACCGGCTTTAATCGCATCTACATCACGGCTAGATTGCAAGATTTCGCGCGAAACGTTGAGCGGCAAGTCTGATGTATCAATCACGCCACGTACAAAGCGCAGGTATTGCGGCATCAATTTCTCTGCGTCTTCCATGATGAATACGCGCTTAACATAAAGCTTAATGCCATGACGACGCTCACGGTCGTACAAATCAAATGGCGCTTTGCTTGGTACATACAACAGAGAGATATACTCTTGCTTACCTTCTACACGGCTGTGTGTGTAGGCTAATGGGTTTTCAAAGTCATGCGACACATGTTTATAAAACTCTTGGTATTCTTCTTCGGTAATATCATTTTTGCTGCGTGCCCACAGTGCTGACGCCTTGTTAACAGTTTCATCTTCATCCGTTGCTACCTCAGCGCCATCTTTCCACTCTGACTTTTTCATCACAATCGGCAACGTGATATGGTCTGAATATTTGCGGATAATGGTTTTCAGTTTCCAGTCGCTTAAGAACTCGTCTTCGCCTTCACGTAAATGCAATACGATTTCAGTACCGCGGCTAGATTTATCCGCGGTTTCAATTGTAAAGTCGCCCTCACCTGCTGACTCCCAACGCACGGCCTCTGTTGCACCAGCGCGGCGCGTAGTCAGCGTGACTTTATCTGCAATAATAAACGCTGAGTAGAAACCCACACCAAACTGACCAATCAAATTGGCATCTTTAGCCTGGTCACCAGTTAAGGCATTAAAAAACTCTTTAGTACCAGACTTAGCAATGGTACCGATGTTGGCAATCACCTCGTCACGGCTCATACCGATGCCGTTATCGGTAATAGTTAAAGTACGTGCTGCTTTATCAAAAGCGATGCGAATCTTTAACTCGCTGTCATTTTCGTACAAAGCGCCATTAGCCAGTGCTTCAAAACGTAATTTATCTGCCGCATCTGATGCGTTAGAAATCAACTCACGTAACACAATTTCTTTGTTGCTATACAAAGAGTGAATCATTAACTGCAAGAGTTGCTTCACTTCAGCCTGAAAAGCCATTGATTCTTTTGGATGGATTTCTTGTTGTGCTGTCGCAGTGGACATAAATTAAGCTCCTAGTGTTAAGAATAAAACAATAGTAGCTATGTGGGGATTGGTGTTTTTTTTTCAAGCGACAAGTACAAAGCCATTAGTAAATTATTATGCAAAACCATCAATGTCATGAAACTTTCAAACTATAATCACAAAATAAACAGTATTATTGTTTTCAGATAAAAGCTTTCACATAAAATTCGCATAACAAGCGCTTCATCATTTATGAACAATCAATCAAGCAACCCGCCTGCAGATAAAGCCCTGCTTGCAGCAATCGACCTAGGCTCCAATAGTTTCAGGCTGGAAATTGGCCGGCTGGATAGCGGTCATATCGAGCGCGTAGAATATATCAAAGAAGCCGTGAGGCAAGGCGGTGACTTGGATGAGGAGCGCAACCTGACTAACGATGCGATTGAACGCGGCGTTCGCTGTTTATCCAGGTTTGGAGAACGCTTACAAGGCTTTGATGCATCGCACGTACGCGCAGTTGCCACGCAAACGCTGCGCGAGGCGAACAATCGTGATTATTTTTTAAAGCTCGCTAAAAAAGCACTAGGCTTTGAAGTTGAGGTGATTTCTGGTGTAGAGGAAGCTCGCCTTATCTATCAGGGCGTGAGCCGCTTCTTGCCGCAATCCAATGAAAAAAGATTAGTCATCGACATTGGCGGGCGCTCAACCGAATTCATCCTCGGCCAAGGTTTTGAATCTACACAGACCGCATCACTGCACGTAGGCTCTGTGGCATGGGCACTCAAGCATTTTGCCAGCGGCGAATTTACTGAAAAAGCGTTTACCCGTGCTGAAATCTCGGCTGAGTCTATCTTTGAAACCCTAGGTAACCATTTCAACGACACACACTGGGATGTTGCTTATGGTGCTTCTGGCACGGTGGGCGCGGTGGCAGATGTTTTAGCGCAATATGGCAAACCGGCAGACGCGGTTAGTAAAGAGAGCCTGTATTGGCTGAAAGAAGAACTGCTCAAAGCAAGATACGTAGACAAGCTACGCTTAAATGGCTTAAAAGAAGACCGCAAACCAGTGATTGCCGGCGGCCTGTCTGTACTGATTGCCGTGTTTGAGTTTCTCAATATCGACACTTTAAACGTTGCCAAAGGCGCGTTACGACATGGTTTGCTGTATGACATGCTAGCGCGTGAAAACGACATGCTGGATCTGCGCAATACTTCGATTCAGCGTTTAGCGCGCAAATTTGATGTGGATGAAACGCATGCCAACACAGTAGCTGAAGTTGCCGAAAAGTTATTTGAAAAAATTAGTGACGGCATTACCTTTGCTGACGGTGAATACTTCAAACACGCACGCAAATTACGCTGGGCGGCACAACTGCACGAAATTGGCGGCATTATCTCCCCGATAGATGCACACCTGCATGGTGCGTACATCTTAGACCATACAGAGCCGGCTGGCTTTTCACAAAGTGAGCTGCATTGCCTCAGCCTAATCATCCTTGGGCATCGCGGTAAATTAAAGCGATTAGAAGCCGACTTTTCAGACCGCATCCTGATGATGCAGCTGATTTGCATGCGACTAGCCGTTATCTTATGCCATGCGCGGCAAATGCCTAATTTACGTGGCATACAGCTCGCGTTAAATCACAATGGCTTTAAGCTGACACTGCCCAAGTCGTGGGCAGCCAAATACCCGCAATCTCACTACCTGCTGGATGAAGAAACGCTAGCATGGCAGAAGATAAACTGGCATTTTGAGCTTGTGAATACTATATAAAACTGTCACAAAAAATTCATTTGCACTAAAAAATAAACGGTATAAACTGTTTATATCGTTTATTTGGAGTGTAGTCATGTCAAAAATCAATGCAATTCAGGCTGAAGCGTTAAAATCTACCCCTGAAAACGCAACCAGCATAGAAACAAACAAACCTGCTGCGAAGGCAGCACCAGCCAGTAAAACTGCGGAAAAACCAGCAGCAGCGAAAACTGCTACCGCAAAACCTACAGCGGCAAAATCAGCTACCAGCAAGCCCGTAGTAAAAACAACGGCCACTAGCACCAAAAAAGCCGAAAAAGCTGCTGAGAAAACTGCAGAAAAAGTCAAAGCAACTAAAGAAAAAACGCCTAAACTAAAAATGGAGCGTGACAGCTTTACCATGCCTAAAACTGAATACGCACAATTTTCCGTGCTAAAAGAACGCCTCACTAAATTAGGCCAACCAGCTAAAAAAAGTGAACTGCTACGTGCAGGCATCATGCAGCTAAGCGCAATGACGGATGCCGCATTAAAAGCTGCTATGGGTAAAGTGCCTGCGATTAAAACTGGCAGACCTAAAAAGAAATAAGCAGGACTAATTAGGGAGATTGATTCGCGTCGTTACTACTGGGGTTAAATGCTAGTTGGAATTAAATACTAGTAATGACGCGACAATTTATCTGGTATCAGTTAATTTGTTTTGTATGCAAAACAAATTAACTGTTTTACAGCATGCAGCTGTAATCATCGCGTGTGTTTATGGCACTGATGACACCATAATAATCTAGCCATACAAGTAATCTAACTACACACTAGCCACACACTAGTGTGGTTTTTTTGCGAGAGATGCGTTAACTTCATCCACCGTTTTGCTGACCTCTGCGCGTAAAGCAGGGTCTGCCTGTGCCAACTGCAATGCTTTCTCAGCCGCTTCTTTCGCAGCCACAGCATCTCCTTGCAGTAATAACACGTTAGCTAGGTTATTAAAGGCAGCGGCAGCGTTAGGGTGTGCTAGCGTTGCACTGCGGAAAGCATCGATTGCATCAGAGTACCGTCGCAGTGCATAAGCACTGTTACCTAAGCCCATCAGCAAAACCAAATGCTGAGGCCAGCGCTTAACTGCCGTGCCATAGGCTAAATAAGTGTCGGACTTATTGGCATTGCTCTCAAACGCTACTATTGCTTTAGCGACGGCATCAGGATCATCAGCCTTAGGTAAACTACCCGGCTTTAATGCGACAAACGCCCAATAACCGCTACGCGCCCAAGTGCGCTGAAAAGCACTTAAACTCATTTCAAAACGTTCATACGTGCCAGAACGTAGCCAGACCAATTCGCGATCCAGATTGTAACCAACCACCACGGCATAATGCCAGGAAGGCACCCAAGACAAACCTAAGTTTTGCATAACCACCACCACATTACCTGCGGCGACCTCTGCCAGCACTGTATCAAGCTTAGGTGCCACTTTAACTGCTAATGCGCCATGCCGACGCGCTGCAGCCAACATTTCAATCTGCAAGCTGCCTTGGCGCGCAGGGATATAAACTTCCGGCACCAGCTGCTCTTGCGTCACACGAATATCAACGGCATTAAGTGCGGTTGCTAATGCAGCAGGCCCGCAGTGATATTGAGATTGGGGGAAAAACGGGGTTTGGGTCAGCTCATGCTGCCTAGGCAGGGATGGATTCTGCACTGCTTCACGTACACCGGTTGCAGCACAGGCATTCAACAACAAACAAAAAGCCAGCATGATCCATTTTTGCAACATGCTGGCTTTCTATCCTGACAAAACCTAAATTAGGCTAACACAACTAACGTACAGAACGTGTAAATGGATACACTTTAGTGAAACCAAGAATATCGGTTAACAACAACACTAGAAATACTAAAAGAATTGCGCCAATAATACCGCTACCGGCTGGTGCGTTTTCAATTTGAGTTGCCATCGCATTGGCCTCTTCATCGGTTAATGAAGCAACACGATTGCGCGCTTGTGCTGGGTCAATACCACGCTCAATCAAGGCAGCCTGCACATCGGTGCGTGATAAGGCTGCGATAATGCGTGCACGGTCTTGATCACCCGCTGTTGAAAAAGCACTCTCAGCAACTTGCGCTGAGCTAATCATGGCGGCCTGTACTGTTTGTACTGAACCTGTAAATAAAATGGAAGCTGCTAGGAATGCACTGAAAAAACGTTTAACGAAAATCATGGCAAGTACTCCTTATCATTGAAATTTAGTTAATTAAAGATGGTTTAAATCTTTTAGCTTACTCGAATGCTAATAATAGGCTGGCGATCATGACCATCTAATACGAGTATTAAATTTGCCTACGAAGCTAACATAGCACAGTTCAATTACAGTGTATAGCCATGCGCGCCGTGTATCGCTATCAAAAGCCTGGCTGCTTCACGGCTTCGATGGAGTAATGCGTCACACCATTCACCATACGCTGCTTTAGCCACCACACCGCCCCCTTCTTTACGACACATGCACTTTGATGCAGGCCCAATAACTGACTAATAAACAAGCCAAGGTTAGGCTGATGGCCTACTAACAAAATTGTTTGTGTATTGTCCTCATTTGCAATTGCTTGCATCATACACGCCACGTCACTATCTACAGTTAGGTAGTCAGCAATCTTGATTTCCATATGATTTAACTCATGCAAGGCATCGGCTGTTTGCAAACAGCGGCGTGCCGGGCTGCATAATAACTCGGTATGCTCAGGCAAGTGTTTATGCAGCCATTTTGCAATTTTGGCCGCATCTTTACGGCCACGCTTGGTTAATGCACGATCGCTATCATGGCCGCTATCACTTTGCACTTCAGCTTCCGCGTGACGCCAAATAATTAAATTTGCCATATGTGGTTTAAACAGTTTAATTAATCCGTATACTTTTGCAGCAACTGCTGTTGCGCACTGTGAACACGTGCCGACTCACCAGACTTAGTCTTATGCACTTGTGCAGCAATCGGCTGATAAGTGCCATCCGCGTTTAATATCCATGCATCATGGTTATCTTCTAAATACATTTGGCAGCACTCTTGCAAAATACGGGCACGATTCTTGGCATCTGTAATCGGCCATGCAATTTCAACACGGCGCATCATGTTACGGTTCATCCAATCCGCACTAGATAACCACATATGCTCGTCATCTGCGATTTTGAAATAAAATACGCGTGAATGCTCCAGTAAGCGGCCAATCACAGAACGTACACGAATACGTCCATTCAGTCCTGGTGCATCAATCGGTAAAATGCAGGCTCCACGCAGGATTAGGTCGATTTCTACGCCAGCCCGCCCTGCCCGCACTAATGCTTTCACTAACGCCTCGTCCGTTAATGCATTCATTTTCAAGATAATAGAAGCAGGCTTACCCGCTTTGGCACATGTTTCGGCTGCTCTGATTTTGGCCAGCATCTGCTTGTGCAAGTTAAATGGGGCCACCAGCAGTTTTTGCATACGCGGCAATTTCACCTGACTGGCAATATGCCTGAACAAATGCTCCATATCACGGGTAATCTGCACATCTGCAGTCAGCATACTGACATCGGTATAAAGCCGTGCGGTTCTTGGATTATAGTTGCCAGTAGAAACATGGCCGTAGTACTTGAGACCAGCAGCTTCGCGACGCATCACCAGTAGCATTTTAGCGTGAGTTTTTAACCCAACGATGCCATACACCACCTGCGCCCCTACAGATTCCAGATCCTCAGCCCAGTTAATGTTGGCCTCTTCATCAAACCTGGCTTTAAGCTCAACCACCGCCATCACCTCTTTACCTCGACGCACTGCCTCCTGTAGCAGTTTCAGCATGCGTGGGTCAGAGCCTGTGCGGTAAATAGTTTGCTGGATAGAAAGCACATCAGGGTCATTTACCGCCTCACGCAGGAAATCAATCACCGATTCAAAACTCTCGTAAGGCTGATGGATAAGAATATCCTGCTGCTTGAGCTGTGTAAAAAACGACTGATTAGGCACTAGCTGTTGGCTAATTTGCGGCTCATACGGCTTAAATTTGAGCTGGTCGCCTTCGGCTAAATCAGCCAACTGCATCAAGCGCGCAAGATTCACCAAGCCATTCACGCGGTATAGCGACTGCTTAGGCAAGTCAAACTGCTGCAGCAATAACTTGGCCAGTCTTTCATCGCAACCGTGCGACACCTCTAAGCGTACCGCTTCACCAAAATGACGTTGCACCAAGCCTTTTCTTAACGCAGTTCTCAGGTTTTTTACGTCTTCTTCATCCACAGCTAAATCAGAGTGCCGGGTGACGCGAAACTGGGAGAAGCACAACACCTCGCGCCCGGCAAATAAGCTAGCCAAATGCGCTCGGATAATGCTGGATAACGACACAAATTTTTGGTGTTTGCCGCTTAAGTGCTTAGGCAGTTTGATTAAGCGTGGTAAGGCTCTGGGTACCTTCACAATAGCAATATTATTATTGCGGCCAAACGCATCAGTACCGCCTAGCGACACGATAAAATTTAAAGACTTATTGGCCACTTGCGGGAAAGGATGAGATGGATCAAGTGCCACCGGTACCAATAATGGACGCACACTAGACTCAAAATAACGTGCTACCCATCGCTTTTGCTCTAGTGTACGCTCAGCGTTAGACACTAGATAGACGCCGGCATTGGTGAGTGCAGGCATTAAATCGGTATTGAAAATCTCGTACTGCTTTTCTACCAGGATATGCGCAGCCTTTGATATTTCCAAATAGCTTTGTACGTTAACGTCGGTTTTTTTCTCATTGTCACGCATCGCATCCACATGCGGCGCGGCGCGCACTTCAAAGAACTCATCAAGATTAGAAGATACTATGCAAAGAAAACGCAGTCGCTCCAGCAGCGGATATTCTGCATTCTGTGCAAGACTCAGCACCCGCGCATTAAATGCCAATATACTGATATCTCGATTAAGTAATTTAAGCGGTGAATTGACTGAACGCATGATATTTTCTAATTAGTTATTTCATTCAGCATAAGCAACAATTATGACAGTGTCATGAAAATTAATAAAAACCGTCATCTATGTGAAATACGTGGAAACTCGCTCAAGAAGAAGGCTAGCCTAAGCCAGCCAACGCCTAACACTACTCAGGTAGTGACTACAGCCTAATGAAGAGGTTCACTATATAAAATTTACTACCTTTGCGCCAAATCATTAGCAATACATGAAATTTGCGGAAAAGCTGCCGCATCTAAAGATGACCGCCCTAACAGGCCGCCGTCTATATCTGGCATGGAGAGTATGTCATGTGCGTTATCAGCGGTTAAACTACCTCCGTAGAGGATGCGCACTTGTTTTGAGAATGCCAAATCCCTAGCCGCAATCAACTGTCGAATCAGCACGTGCATCGATTGTGCTTGTTGCGGGCTGGCATATTGCCCAGTGCCAATTGCCCATACTGGCTCATAAGCAACTACGAGATTGAGAGCCTTAGCTCGCAGTAATGCCTCATCATCTAAGGCATTTAACATATTCAGCAACTGCTGCCGAATCACCTCTTCTGCCATGTCAGCATCACGCTCTTGCTGCGTTTCACCCACGCAGTATATTGGAGTCAGTCCACTAGCTAAAGCACGCAACAGCTTTGTCGCGATGACATCATAACTGTCCAAGCGCAGCAAACGCCGCTCGGAATGCCCGACAATCACAAAACGACAACCAAACTCAGCGATCATTGCCGCGGAGATGCATGAGGTATAAGCGCCTTCATCATACTGGCTCACATTTTGCGAGCCCCACAAAATATTGCTACCAGCCAATAACTGCTGGCCCTGAAACAAATAAACATAGGGTAAGCACAGCGCAAAATCTACTGCATTCAGCGTTTTTAATTGCGCCCTCAACTGCTGTAATAGTTGCTGATTACCCGCAATGCTGCCGTGCAGCTTCCAGTTACCCACTATCAGCTTGCGTCGCTTAGTCATACCAACCATCGCCTTTCATGCGCTTGAGGAAGATGAATTGCTGATTTGATACCAACGTAAGGCATCGCTGAAAATATATGACAGAAAATACATGATGGTGCAAATACCTGACATCATCGCCAATGATGATGCCATCACACTCATTTTAACAAGAAAGATTTTAGCGCTAAAGCGGATGCGGTAAAGCCAAATGGTGCGGTAACACATACGCTAGAGCCATAACCTGCACAATTTAAGCCAGTCACGCCAGTATTACTCTCTACCTCACAGGCCGCATCAGGCTTAATTACAGGCTCATCGGAGTAAACTGCCTGTATGCCAAACTTATCGGATTTTTTACTGTTAGTAGCTTTAGGAAATTGATGGTCTCGGCGTAATTGATTACGCACTTTGGCCAGCAATCTATCACCAGACACATGGGCGAGATCAGCCGTCTGTATACGCGTGGGGTCTAAGCGACCACCGGCTGCACCTACTGTGACTAACGGTAGCTTGTGCGCGCGGCAATAAGCGGCAATCGCTACTTTTGCCTTAGCGTCATCCACGCAGTCAATCACATAGTCATAAGGCTGACTCAGCATGGCAGCGACATTCTCTACCGTTACAAAGTCTTCCACTTCCAATACCTTAGCTAAGGGGTTAATCGCAATAATACGCTCACGCATGGCGGTAACTTTGGCTTTACCAAAAGTATCTTCTAAGGCATGCAGTTGACGGTTAACGTTAGATTCTGCAACGTTATCTAAATCGATTAAGCTGATATTCCCTACTGCATTGCGCGCCAGCGCTTCAGCAGCCCAACTGCCCACGCCGCCTATACCTATCACACACATATGCGCAGACTGCAACTTGGTTAAGCCATCTGCACCGTATAGCCTAGCCACGCCACCAAAACGGCGTGCCATATCAGGCTGATGTAAAGAATCACGTACTGTTGAGGCAGTCATTATATTTCCAGTACCACGAAAGCGGCTGCCAGGTTTTTCTCGTCACTGATACTGAGATGTGTGTGACTGATATGCTTTTCGTCTAGCAACGCCTGTAATGCCGGCGCCAATACCAGCATAGGCTTACCTAGGGCATCGTGGGTCACAGCGATATTCTGCAAAGTGGCAGGTGCACGCAAGCCAGTACCCAATGCCTTAGAAAACGCCTCTTTAGCAGCAAAGCGCTTAGCTAGAAAACGCGCCTTAATCTGCGATTGCTGATAACTTTCCAGTTCACTCTCGGCCAGTATTCTGCGTGCGAACATATCACCAAACTCGGCGATCGAGTCTTTAATCCGCGTGACTTCCACCACATCTGTGCCTATACCAAAAATCATTAACTACCTTTTACCTGATGATGGGGTACTATTTAGGTGCAAACTGCTGCATTAAAGACTTCATCTCACGCACGGCATTATCCCAGCCCACAAACAAAGCATGTGCCACAATGGCATGACCAATATTCAGCTCTTCAAACCCGTACATGCGCGCAACATGATGCACATTATGATAGTGCAGGCCATGCCCGGCATTGACCACTAAACGTGCGTCTTTTGCATGCTGCAAGGCACGCTCAATGCGGTCAAGTTCGGCTGTTTGTGCGCGTTCGGTTTCTGCATCGGCAAAAGTGCCGGTATGCAGCTCAATCACCGGCGCGCCTACTTTAACAGCAGCATCGATTTGTGCTAAATCCGGGGCAATAAACAGAGATACACGAATACCTGCATCACTTAGTTTTTTAACCGCATGCTGCACTTTTTCAAAGTTGCCAATAACATCTAACCCACCCTCGGTGGTGCGCTCTTCGCGACGCTCAGGCACCAAGCATACATCTTGTGGTGCGACTTTAATCGCGATATCCAGCATCTCATCGGTCACTGCACATTCCAGGTTCATTTTGGTTTGCAGTAAAGGACGCAAGGCAAAAATGTCTGCATCTTGCATATGACGGCGATCTTCACGTAAATGCAAAGTAATGCTATCTGCGCCAGACTGTTCTGCTCGCAAAGCTGCTTGTACTACGCTAGGATACTTAGTGCCACGTGCCTGACGGATTGTTGCAACGTGGTCGATATTGACACCCAATTTAATCATGCGTCTATCACCTTAATAAATCAAAATATTATGGCAGCTCATGCCTATTGCACTTTGCGCTGCCTCAAGAAGTTTGTTAATACCCTTGCAGTTCAATCAGTAACTGCCGGGTATGCAGCGGCTTATCGCCTAAGTAATGCGCTAACAGATAGCGCATTAACTGCTTACTTTGCTGCTGTGTTTGTTCATCACTGTAATCGTCGTTCAACATATCGATTAAGGTCTTGCCCGACAGCTGCACGCCATTTTCATAACGACTCATCGTGCCGCGAATTGGGTATGCGCCATGCTCCGCCTCATAGCGATAAGCTTGCTGCATTACAATCGGCGCGTTGTTAACATCTAACTGTAACGGTATAGCATAGCCTAGCTCTTGCAAAAACTTGAGCTCAAAACGACGCAACGTAGTTGCCAGATGTTGCCTACTTGCCAGGGCTTTTAACGTCTCGGCATAATAAGCAAACAACGCCTCGTGTGGGTCTTCACGCGGTAACAGCCTCAGCAGCAACTCATTGAGATAGAAGCCACACATCAGCGCTTCCCCCTGCAGCAGGAGCAAGCAACCGTTCCACTCTAGACCATGCAGGGTTTTAAGCTCTAATTTGCCTGACCACGTTGCCAGCATAGGCTGAAACGCCTGCAGCATGCCGCGCATGGCTGAGCGTGGACGCCTGGCGCCCTTTGCCGTGGTAGCTACACGCCCAAACTCACGTGAAAACAGCTCAACAACCAAGCTGGTTTCTTTAAATGGGTAAGTATGCAGCACGTAAACGGACTGATTATCTTGACGATGAGAGTTCGCTACCGCCATAACGACTATCCAACCACCTTGTATTCAATCACCTTGATACCGGCAACCTTCGCAACAAGTCGCAGATTAGTAACCTAACGATTTTAGCGCACGAGCGTCATCCGCCCAACCGCCTTTAACTTTTACCCAAGTCTCCAGGTATACCTTACCGCCGAACAGTTTTTCCATGTCTTGTCTGGCTTCAGTAGAGATTTGCTTGAGCTTCTCGCCGTTTTTACCAATCAGCATTGGTTTCTGGCTTTCTTTATCAACGATGATGGCGCAGAAAATACGGCGTAGCTTACCCACCACTTCAAACTTTTCAACTTCAACCGCAACTGAGTAAGGAATTTCGTCACCCAGCAGTCTAAATATTTTCTCACGCACCAACTCTGCAGCGAGGAAGCGCTCATTTTTATCGGTCAACTCATCTTCTGAGTAAATCGCGTCTTGCTCAGGCAAATAAGTGCGGATAGATTTCAATAACTCATCCAGATTCAGGCTCTTTTTCGCACTGACTGGCACGATTTCTGAGAACGGAAACTCCAGATCAAAGTCTTGAATCAGCGGCAGCACATTGCCTTTATCACCCATCAAGTCCAGCTTATTCACGACCAAAATCGTCGGCGTTTTCTCAGATAACAGCTGCAATACTTTACGGTCAGCATCACCCAGCTTCATCGGCTCAATGACGAACAGCACCACATCTACTTCTGTCAGCACTTGGGTAACTGTTTTGTTTAAACCCTTATTTAAGGCATTAAGGTGCTTTTGCTGAAAACCTGGCGTATCCACAAATAAATACTGCGTATCATCTGTGGTATGGATGCCCAATAGACGGTGGCGTGTGGTTTGCGCTTTACGCGAGGTAATCGCCAACTTCATGCCTAAAATATGGTTCAGCAGCGTAGACTTACCCACATTCGGGCGCCCAACAATCGCTACCGTACCACATTTGAAAGGTCCTTCACTTAAAGTATGGACTTCAAGCTCGTCATTGATATCTGTCATTTTTTAACTTTTCCAATATGGAGTTTATTTAACGCAAGCAAAGCAAGTTCTGCTGCCTGCTGTTCAGCGATGCGACGGCTTCTGCCTTCACCTACTGTGCGAATTTGATGTTTTTCCACTAAGCACTCCACCACGAACTTTTGCTCGTGCGCTTCACCGCTTGTGTGTGTGACCGTATATTCAGGGACTGCGATTTTTCTACTCTGCAGCAGTTCTTGCAGTAAAGATTTAGGGTCTTTATCAATCACTTTAGGGTCTATGGTTTCTAGCTTGCCTGCGTACAGCCCTAACACAAAAGTTTGCGCTGCTTCAAAACCGCTATCCAGATAAACAGCACCGATAATCGCTTCTAACGCATCAGCCAAAATAGAAGGCCTGCGCCAACCGGCACTCTTTAACTCGCCTTCGCCCAGCAATAGCGCATCGCCAAGATTGAGGGATAAGGCAATTTCAGACAAGGTTGCCTCTTTCACCAGCTGTGCACGCAAGCGGCTTAAATCACCCTCGGCCAGTTTGGGGAAACGTTGATATAACTGGTGTGCAATGATGAAGTTGAGAACACCATCCCCCAAAAACTCAAGCCGCTCATTATTTTGGCCTGCATAACTACGGTGAGTGAGCGCCTGTGTTAACAAGCCTTCATTCACAAATTGATGCGACAAGCGCCTTAATAACTCTTGTTTAGACATCAATACCACCAGAAGTTAGCTGCTTATTCAAATTTCTTAAATACACTACTTACCATCGCTACGTGCTGAAAAGTCGATCAGCACACTTACATTACCCATAATCGGTTTCACCACTTCGTACGAAACAGACACCACTGCACCACCATCAGGTGTTTTTTCTATTACCAGGTCTGAACCTTTTACTGTCTCGACATAAGCAACCGAAGCTCGCTTCTCAAACGAGTCTTTGATTTCTTTATTGGTCATGGTGCCTAAAGACTCGCCCTGCATGGCTTTCAGCACTTTTTTGACTGACATAAACTCGATATAAGCCGGCGCGACTTTCATCACAACCAACGCGGCAAACACCACGAAAGCACCAACAATCAGCATGCCCAACAAAGTAGCACCTTGTTGTTTCTTAACGCTTTGCATATGCATTAATTTACTTACCATGTTTATCTCCACACGTTAGTCCAGTAAGAACAGTTCAGTAAGAACAGCCCAGTATTTAGTCTATTTTATTGCCGATTCTAGAACCTTGATCAAAATTCATCCAGATAAAAAACGCCTTACCAACCAGATTTTGCTCTGGGACGAAACCCCATACCCGGCTGTCTGAACTATTATCCCGATTATCCCCCATCGCCAGATATTGTCCATCCGGCACTGTGATCTCTTGGCCTTCGGCAAATTTAGCGCCTATGGTGTCAGCATCATAATTGCCAACTACGTTATGCACCAAAATATCATGATTCTTGCTGCCTAACTGCTCATGGTACTGTTTGGCCTGCACTACATTCAGCCCAGACATCACGTACTCATAATAACCGGCACTTTCCACTGGAATAGGCTGGCCATTAATCGTCAGGCGTTTATCCTGATAGCCTATTTTATCGCCAGGCAGACCTACTACGCGTTTGATGTAGTCTATGGAAGGGTTAGGCGGATAATGAAACACGATGACATCGCCACGTGCCGGCTTATTAATTGGTAGAAATGTGTTGTTTAAAATAGGAACGCGCAGGCCATAGGTGAATTTGTTCACCAAGATAAAATCGCCCGCTAATAAGGTTGGCATCATAGAGCCAGATGGAATCTTGAACGGCTCCACAATAAATGAGCGCACCAAAAACACCACCAGAATCACTGGGAAGAAGCTTTTAGCGTACTCCACTAATACCGGCTCGTCTGCCCCTGCAGCGCGTTTTTTACTTAATACGAGAATATCAAATAGCCATATCAACCCAGTTATCAGCAGTACGACTATCATGAAAAGCGCGAACATCATGGCGTTTTACCTTATTTTCTTATTTATCTTCTACTCTTAAAATTGCTAAGAATGCTTCTTGCGGAATCTCGACGCTACCCACTTGCTTCATGCGCTTTTTACCCTCTTTTTGCTTCTCAAGCAACTTACGCTTACGGGTAATATCACCACCATAACATTTTGCGATCACGTTTTTACGCATCGCTTTTACTGTTTCACGTGCAATGATGTTAGCACCGATAGAAGCCTGAATCGCCACATCAAACATCTGACGTGGAATTAATTCACGCATTTTCGCTGCTACTTCACGGCCACGGTAAACACTGTTGCTACGGTGCACAATCAGGCTTAACGCATCCACGCGTTCGCCGTTCACCATGATATCCAGCTTAACCAAATCAGCCGCACGGAACTCTAGGAACTCGTAATCCATACTTGCATAACCACGTGACACCGATTTCAGGCGGTCAAAGAAGTCTAACACTACTTCATTCAATGGCATTTCATAGCTTAGCATCACCTGACGCCCCATATACTGCATATTGCGCTGTATACCGCGCTTGCCATTACACAAGGTCATCACCGGGCCTACATAATCTTGCGGCATCAATAAATTCACCACAATCATAGGCTCACGAATCTCTTCGATGCGTGATGGCTCAGGCAAGCGTGATGGGTTCTCAATCTGCACCACATCACCATTTTTCAGCAGCAGCTCGTAAATTACCGTTGGCGCGGTGGTAATCAAGTCCATGTCATACTCGCGCTCTAAGCGCTCTTGCACAATCTCCATGTGCAACAGGCCTAAGAAGCCGCATCTAAAACCAAAGCCTAAAGCTGTTGAGTTTTCTGCTTCAAACAATAAAGATGCATCATTCAAACGCAGTTTTTCCAGCGCGGTACGTAGTGCCTCAAACTGGTTGGATTCCACTGGATACAAGCCAGCGAACACTTGCGGTTTAACCTCTTTAAAACCTGCCAACGGTTCTGCTGCCGGCTTACCAGCCAAAGTTACCGTGTCGCCCACTTTAGCCGCAGCCAACTCCTTAATACCGGCAATCACAAAACCTACTTCACCCGCGGACAATGCGGTTTTTTGTAACGATTTTGGGGTAAATACGCCCACTTGCTCACATAGGTGCTCAGAGCCTGTTGCCATCAAGCGAATCTTGTCTTTAGGTTTCAGTGTACCGTCCACTACGCGCACAAGCATCACCACACCTACATAGTTATCAAACCATGCGTCAATCACCAAAGCTTTTAAAGGTTTGGTAGCATCGCCTACTGGTGGCGGCACTTTGGCAATCACCGCTTCTAATACATCACGCACGCCTACGCCGGTTTTGGCAGAGCAGCGCACCGCGTCAGAGGCATCCACACCAATCACATCTTCAATCTCTTGAATCACACGGTCAGGGTCTGCTGACGGTAAGTCAATTTTATTCAGTACTGCAGTCACTTCCACGCCCAAATCCAAAGCGGTATAGCAGTTAGCAACGCTCTGCGCTTCCACACCTTGGCTAGCATCCACAACCAATAACGCGCCTTCACAGGCGGACAGAGAGCGGCTCACTTCATAGCTAAAGTCCACATGGCCCGGGGTATCAATCAGGTTTAACTGGTAAACTTCGCCATTATCAGCTTTGTATTCCAAAGCCGCGGTCTGTGCTTTAATGGTAATACCACGCTCACGCTCAATATCCATAGAATCAAGCACTTGCGCTTCCATTTCACGATCTGCCAAGCCACCGCACATCTGAATAATGCGATCTGCCAAGGTGGATTTACCGTGATCAATGTGAGCAATAATGGAAAAGTTACGAATGTTTTTCATGTTTAATTTTTAATAATGACTAATAGACGGCTAACGGGCTGTTCAGATATTAATAAAAGCGTGCTTAGTATTAAGGCATGCCAGATATTAAAGGCATACTAGACAATAAGGGCGCACTAGGCGCCCTTATTGTTAACCGAACAGCTCGGATTTTACAGCAAATTCAAAGTATTAACATCTACAGATTAATGCTTAGCCTTGAATTATGTAATCAAACAGCAATTACTTAGCACTTGGTATTTTCACCGGCACATATAAGGTGCTCTCACCACGCAACACAAGCAACGCTATAGACTTACCTGCAGCAAACCCAGCCAATTGCTTATTGAATTGCTCCAGGCTTTGCACCTCGGTATTATTTAAACCCAAGATCACATCACCACGCCTGATTCCAGCTTGCGCTACGGCACCCAATGCATCCATCACCAACAAACCGTTTTTACCGTTCAGCTTTTTCTTTTGCTGTGGCGTCAGCTCTTTTAAAATCAAGCCAACACGGTCTGCATCCTGCTTCACTGGCGGCTTATTCGCTTGCGCAGATTCTGATGCATCTGATGGCATTTCACCAATCGCTACGCTCAAGGTTTTATCGCTCCCTTTACGTAGCACCTCTACTGGCACAGCCTTACCTGGCTTAGCTGCACCAACTGCACGTGGCAGATCTGAAGAACTGGTAATTGGTTTACCGTCAAACTTAATAATAACGTCGCCAGCCTCTACCCCGCCCTTATCCGCAGGGCCGCCTTTTTCCACACCGGCAACTAAAGCACCGTTAGTGTTTTTCATGCCAAATGATTCTGCCAGCTCTTTACTTAGCTCTTGAATCACCACCCCCAACCAACCCCTGGTAACCTTACCAGAAGCTTTTAATTGGTTAGTCACCTCAAGTGCAACGTCGATAGGAATACTGAACGACAAGCCCATAGAACCACCGCTACGGCTGTAAATTTGTGAGTT
This sequence comes from uncultured Methylotenera sp., assembly GCF_946479685.1. Next base: position 7,131 of record NZ_CAMLGS010000017.1, on the reverse strand, counting down.
AATCCCCACCACTTCACCGGCCAGATTAAACAACGGCCCACCTGAGTTACCTGGGTTAATCGCTACGTCAGTCTGAATAAAAGGCACAAAGTTTTCTTGCGGCAAGGCTCTGCCCTTAGCACTCACAATACCGGCGGTCATGGTATTTTCCAAGCCGAATGGCGAGCCAATCGCAGCCACCCACTCACCCACCTTTAATTTATTAGGGTCGCCAATCACCACTTTAGGTAAACCTGTGGCTTCAATCTTTACCAACGCAACATCGGTACGCTTATCGGCACCAATAATCTTGGCCTTGAATTCACGTTTATCGAACAGCTTAACAATAACCTCATCCGCATCAGACACTACGTGTGCGTTAGTTAAAATATAGCCATCGCTGCTGATCACAAAACCGGAACCAAGTGACTGTGACTTATAATCAGGTTGTGCACCGCCATTCTGTCCAGGAAAGTTTGGTATACCAAAACGTTTAAAGAACTCCTGCAACTGCTCATCACCCAACATCCCAGGCAACTGCGTAGGACTAGCACGCATATTCTGCGTAATACTGATATTCACCACTGCAGGTCCTTGCTTTTCCGCCAGCTCAGTAAAGTCCGGCAAATCCTTAGCATGCGCATTCACTGCAGAACATAAAACAAATATCGCTGCAGCAAGCCAACTTCTCATCATCTACTCACCCCCACTTAATGTTTGAAAACTATATGTTTGAAAACTGTCTGTTAAAAAATTTAACTAGTTAACACCAGATGCATCACTGGCTACATCATCTGCATAGCGCAACACTACTGCCTGATATTGATGAGCAGCAGAACGCCCCATCAAATGCCACTTAACCCAGACAAAGCCTACGCACAAGCCAAATATGGCAGCGATCACCACGTATAACTGGTTATTAAATAAAACCTCGGCCAACACTGAAAAGAAAATCAGGCTGATGAGAGGCAACACATACAGCAGAAAAACCGAGCGCAATGCCACACGCTCATCAATGCCGACCACGACACTGTCGCCGACTCGCGCATCGATAGTATTCTCCGCTAAGAATGTGTGGCTTTTATGACCAAGCATTTTGCCCCAAGTTGCATTGCCGCAACCACGTCGCTGCCCACAGATAGTGCATGCGGTTCTGCGCTCTATTTCCAGCTCAGCCGCGCCCTGTTTGCAACGAATAACAACTGCATGTTCTTCTATCATGATGATGAGTAAAACTGATTAGGTAACTATTTACCAATGACTACTGCGTTCGCAATCTGCACCACCGTGGCCTCTGGCACTTCACCCACCGCAGTGACCAGATACCCATGATTCACCCCAGCATAGAAACTGGTATAACCACTGGAGGCTAACGCCACTTTGGTTTTATCGCCCTTATTCGTAGGCTCAATAAATAATGAAACCGTGGCCAAGCCATCCGAGAAAATCATATGCATCACAGGATAAGGCTTACCAGGCACCATGCGTACCATTTGGTCTACCTTGCGATAACCGGCTGGCAACTCTTTGATCTCCCAACTCACCGACAATTTACCATCCGGTAAAATCACCGGCTCATCCGCCATCACATAGCTCTTTTTGCTATCAATACGCGGTGTAAACCAATCCAGACCAACGGAATTTAAGAGTGACACGCGGTTAAAACCTATGCTTTCAATAATTTCACTGCGTTGATTAAAACGAACAGATTTCAACAGCAAGCCGTATTCGTCGTCTATCCAAAATTTATAGCTATAACGCAATCTATCTTTAGGCTCCAAGAACAGAATTTGCGCCTGACGATCCGCCACACGTTCATGGGTGCTTAAATGCACAGTGTAATTATCTTTAATCGTCTCAAAGTTGAGCGGCAATATGCCTGGGAACATATTCTGGCCGCGCTTCTTCTCGATCACTATTTTTTCATTTTTGGAGTTATATATAACCAGATTGCTACCTTGGCTTAATACTTCGCGCGACGCGCCATCCAACACCACATTGCGAGAGAACTCGTTTCTGCCATCAAAAAAATGGGTGATTTGTACTGCCTTGGCCTGCTGACCGGTTTGATAAACGAATACACCTTCATAACTTAAAGCGCGCGCTGCAACAGCCGCCTTTTGCAACATCACCCACAACTCATCGTCGGAGGTGGCATAGCTAGCAAAGCTCGTTACACATAAAACACATAGCATTACCCCAGCGATGGGCTTAGCCAATAAAACGCGACTGCTTGAAATCATTCTGAATAATTCACTGGTTGAATATAGTATGAACTCGTTGAAGGTGCTAATGACTGATGTGCCATTAAGTACTCATTAGGGATAGATTCATTGGTAGTAGTGACTTGAGCCACTTCTAGCGCTGCAGCTGGATTCGGTTGCGTTTGCTGCTGCAATGTCAGCCATCCAACCACCATGACGGCAGCGACGGATGCCGCAATAGACCAGCTAGCGGGTAACTTATCTTTCAATACTTCGGTTGTTTTTTTATGGCTCGCCACCTTTGATGCGCTAGGGGCCAGTACTGTTGGTTCCTGTTCGATTTTTTGCATGAGCTTTTGTTTGAAGCTTGCGCCTAATGCCACATCGCCACGCATCGCGTCGCCGATCAAGTGGTATTGATGCCAAGTTTGCGAGGCTTGCCTACTCGTGTGTATGGACGCAATCAGATGCTCGGCATCTTCTACTGCAATTTCATCATCCATTAAAGCAGAAATTTGTTCACTCATCACTTACTCCTAATACACTACAAACAACGCATCGATAACTTCGTGCTTTAATTTAGTAAATCTAAATAGCGGTAAAACTTAACTACCAGACTTAAAACTACCAGCGTTTATTTTCTGGTGTATCCAACAAGGGTCTTAATTTCAGCGCAATCGTTTCACGTGCCCTAAAGATTCTTGAACGCACAGTACCGATTGGGCAACTCATGATGGTTGCGATCTCTTCATAACTCAAACCTTCAATCTCACGCAAGGTAATCGCTGTTTTCAACTCTTCAGGCAAGCCTTCTACAGTATCGTTGACCGTTTGCGCAATTTGCTTGGTCATCATGCTAGATTCAGGGGTTTCTGTGGTGCGCAACTCATCACCACTGTCAAAATTTTCGGCATCTTCGATTTCAATGTCTGTAGACACCGTAGGACGGCGCCCCATAGAAACCAAGTAATTTTTTGCCGTATTAATACCGATACGATAGAGCCAAGTGTAAAAAGCACTATCACCTCGGAAGTTTGGTAATGCACGATACGCCTTGATGAAGGACTCTTGCACTACGTCTTCGATTTCAGCCTGGTCGCGAATCATGCGTGACAACAGGCGCGCCAATTTACGCTGATATTTATCAACAAGCAGACCAAACGCACGCTTATCCCCGCGTTGCGCACGCACTACGAGCTCATGATCAATCTCACGATTACCAGAAACTGGTGCATTAGCCACTACTTGCAACCCCTCTGCCAGACCCACTTTAGTCGGTTCAATTTTATTATCAACTCTTTCACTTTTATAAGTATAACCCTGGCCAGCAGGTTGAATGAAGTTTAATTGGACTAACTCCTGAATTTTACTGGGTTGTATCATTACTTTGCCTCCACAGCATAAGATTTTTAATCTAATTACTTTTCATTTAATGACAACTAAACGATTACTTTATTTATGTTTACAGCGTTATTTCTATTGCCTTTTATAAAGACCGCGATACACTCTCAGAAGTTCCGAACAAATCAACTCTCCCCCACATAAATCCTTGTAAATTATGCAGCAATTTGATGTTTTAATTATTGGCAGTGGCCTAGCAGGACTCTCGCTTGCACTCAGAACTGCCGATCATAAAAAAATCTGTTTAGTCAGCAAACGTAGCATTAACGACACGGCCAGTAATTGGGCGCAAGGCGGCATTGCCGCCGTACAAAACAACGAAGATTCGATAGAGGCACACATTCAGGACACGCTGATTGCAGGCGCCGGTCTTTGCGATGAGGCGGTCACCAAAAAGGTAGTGGAACATGGCAAGGAAACCGTAGAGTGGCTGATCGAACAAGGCGTGAAGTTCACCCGGGACAGCAATAACAGCAAGTACCATTTAACACGCGAGGGTGGTCATAGCCACCGCCGTATCATCCATGCGGCAGATGCCACAGGCCACGCGGTGCAAACCACGCTGGCAGACCAAGTAAGGCAACACCCTAATATCACCCTGCTTGAAAATCACATTGCGGTAGATTTAATCACCACCCATAAAGTAAAAAATCTCGACCCTAAAATTACCGAAAACAATGCCTGCCTAGGGGCTTACGTGCTGGACAACAGCACTGGCAAAGTGATTACCATAGGTGCACACAATACCGTTTTAGCCACAGGTGGTGCTGGTAAGGTATACCTTTACACCACCAACCCAGATGTAAGCACTGGCGATGGTATCGCCATGGCCTGGCGCGCCGGCTGCCGCGTAGCCAATATGGAGTTTATCCAGTTTCACCCGACTTGTTTATTCCATCCTCACGCCAAATCTTTCTTAATCTCAGAAGTAATGAGGGGCGAAGGCGGCCTGCTTAAATTGCCGGATGGCACAAGATTTATGCCCGAGCACGACCAGCGTGCAGAGCTAGCACCGAGGGATATCGTAGCGCGTGCCATCGACTTTGAGATGAAAAAACGCGGCCTGGATTGCGTGTATCTGGACATTTCGCACAAGCCGCTTGATTTTATACAAGAGCATTTCCCCAATATTTACAAGCGCTGCCTAGAATTGGGCATAGATATCAGCAAAGCGCCTATTCCTGTGGTACCGGCTGCGCACTACACCTGCGGCGGCGTGATGACGGATGAAAAAGGCCAAACTGATGTAAGCCACCTGTATGCGATTGGTGAAACCTCCTGCACCGGCTTGCATGGCGCCAACCGTTTGGCCAGCAACTCACTATTAGAGTGCTTGGTATTTGGCAAGGCAGCGGCTGAGGATATTTTAAGCCAAGCCCCGCACACTGTGACCAACTTGCCCTATTGGGATGAAAGCCGTGTGACAGACGCGGATGAAGAAGTATTAATCACCCACACCTGGGATGAACTACGCCGCTTTATGTGGAACTATGTGGGCATTGTTCGTACCGATAAACGGCTTAGCCGTGCGCTGCATCGCATCCATATGCTACGCGATGAAGTACATGAGTTTTATAGCAACTTTAAAATCAGCAATGACTTGATTGAACTGCGTAACTTACTGCAAGTAGCCGAGCTGATAGTATTAAGCGCGATTGAGCGCAAAGAGAGCCGCGGTCTGCACTACAGTAAAGACCACCCTAATCTTGAAGAGGAAGCCATTCCCACCGTGCTGGAGCCCTCCAATTACTACAGCTTACTAGATAGGGAGCATGGCCTTAATCATAAGCACTAAAATCATAAGCACTGGAACTTGTTGGATGATTTAGTAAAAGTCAGCACGATACAAACAAAAACTGACTTTAATCTGAATACTCCGTATAATTCGTAGTATTCCCTGCGCAAACCAATCAGCGTAGCGGTCTTAAAACATTAAATCTTTCCTGATTTTATACAATCACGTAATTGATTTTTACCTATGCCTACCTCGATTGGTGTTGCTTCTCAAAGTAATAGGTCGGCTTAAATTTCCCAGCTGAGGCTACAACTTTGACTATTGAAACAAGCAATACCATCACATTTGATTCTTTAGGTTTATCTGAACCTATCTTGCGCGCGATTAATGATGCAGGCTACAACGCCCCTACTCCGATTCAAGCTAATGCTATTCCACTGGTATTATCTGGCGGCGACTTATTGGCAGGCGCACAAACTGGCACCGGCAAAACCGCAGGCTTCACCCTGCCTATTCTGCACCTGTTGAGCCAAAAACCACGTGCCGAAGCGGCAGCCAGCAGCCCGCGTTGTTTGATGCTATCACCCACACGCGAACTTGCAGCGCAAATTGAAGAGTCTGTAAAAACTTACGGCAAATACCTGCCACTGACTTCTACCGTGATTTTTGGCGGCGTGAATGCCAACCCGCAAATTGCCAGATTGAAAAAGTCACTCGATATTTTAGTGGCAACACCAGGTCGCTTGCTGGATCATGCAAGCCAAAACAACGTGGATTTATCCGGCATTGAAATCTTGGTATTAGACGAAGCCGACCGCATGCTGGACATGGGCTTTATTCGTGACATTAAAAAGATACTGGCAATGCTGCCTAAACAACGTCAGAACCTACTGTTCTCAGCAACCTTTTCTGAAGAAATCAAAGCATTGGCAGACGGCCTGTTGCATAACCCGGGCTATGTTGAAGTTGCACGTCGCAACACCGCATCAGAACTCGTGGAGCAAACGGTGCATATGGTACCGCAAGCACATAAACGTGACTTGGTCACCCACCTGATTAAGCACCATGACTGGAAACAGGTACTGGTGTTCACACGCACTAAACACGGCGCTAACCGTTTGGCAGAAAAACTGATTAAAGACGATATTCAAGCAGCAGCGATTCATGGCAACAAGAGCCAAGGCGCGCGCACTAAAGCATTGGCGCAGTTTAAAGATGGCAGCATGCGCGTACTGGTTGCAACTGATATTGCAGCACGCGGCTTAGATATTGACCAACTGCCCCAAGTGGTGAACTTTGAACTACCGAATGTACCGGAAGATTATGTGCATCGCATTGGCCGTACTGGCCGCGCCGGCAGCAGTGGCGCTGCGGTTTCTCTGGTAGATAGAGAAGAAATCAAGCTATTGAAAGATATTGAAAAGCTGATTAAACGTGAAATTCCAAGAGTCAGCGTAGAAGGCTTTACCCCAGCCGCCAACCCTGAGCCAGAAGCGCCACGTCCGCCGCGCCCGCAACAAGGGCAGCGCCGCAAACCACAGGACGCTAGCAAAAAGGATAACGGTAAGCAGGACACTAGCAAACAAGAGCATAGTAAACAGACTAACCCGCAAAAAACTAATGCGGCAGGCCAACAAAAACGCTCGCAATCAAACCAGCCACGTGCTCAAAAACCGATGTCAGAAGCAGCAAGACACCAGGCTATGCCACAAACCTCACTGTTTGCACCGCAATTAACGCAGAATAACCAACGCCGTAACAATGATGGCCGAGGCAACGACAGCCGGAGTAATAACAACCGTGGCAATGACA
>NZ_CAMLGS010000016.1 GCF_946479685.1 uncultured Methylotenera sp. | reverse complement strand
AAGTAATAGAACCTGTTTTAGTTGAAGTAATACGCTCTTGCAGACGGCCCATTTCATCAGCCAGGGTAGGTTGGTAACCTACCGCTGAAGGCATACGGCCCAGCAACGCGGATACTTCAGTACCAGCCAGTGTGTAACGGTAGATGTTGTCAACGAAGAACAACACGTCACGGCCTTCGTCACGGAATTTCTCAGCCATGGTCAAACCTGACAAAGCTACACGTAAACGGTTGCCTGGTGGTTCGTTCATTTGACCGAATACCATCGCTACTTTTGATTCTTTCATGTCGTCTAGTTTAATAACGCCAGCTTCAGCCATTTCATGGTAGAAGTCGTTACCTTCACGAGTACGCTCACCCACACCTGCAAACACTGATAAACCTGAGTGTTGTTTAGCGATGTTGTTGATCAACTCCAACATGTTAACGGTTTTACCTACACCAGCACCACCGAACAGACCCACTTTACCACCCTTAGCGAATGGGCAAACCAAGTCAATCACTTTGATACCTGTTTCTAACAGGTCAACTGATGGAGATAACTCTTCAAAGCTAGGTGCTTTTTGGTGAATAGAACGGCGCTCGTCTGATTCGATAGGACCAGCCTCATCGATTGGGCGACCCAACACGTCCATAATACGACCTAAAGTACCTGTACCTACTGGCACTTGAATTTGTGCGCCAGTTGATTTAAACGCAGTACCGCGTGCAAGACCGTCAGATGAGCCCATGGCGATAGTACGCACAATGCCGTCACCTAGTTGTTGTTGCACTTCCAATGTCAAACCAGCTTCCGCTTGGCTTGATGCGTCATCAATAATCAACGCTTCAAATACTTTTGGCATTTGATCACGTGGGAACTCAACGTCAACCACCGCGCCAATACATTGCACTACTTTACCAATATTTGCTGTACTCATCTTTTTTCCTCGACTCAAACGTACTGTTAGTCAGATATTACTTTAATTAAATTCTTTGCTAGCTACGCCTTATCGCTTGGGCTTTACACACATGATGTATCACCCAATCGATAGTCTCACTATGCTACTGCTGCCGCACCACCAACGATTTCTGAGATCTCTTTGGTAATCGCCGCTTGACGTGCTTTGTTGTAAACCAGTTTCAATTCGCCAATCACGTTTTTCGCGTTATCAGAAGCTGACTTCATCGCTACCATACGTGATGATTGCTCTGACGCCATGTTCTCAGACACTGCGTTGTAAACTAATGACTCAATGTAACGTACCATCAAATGGTCAATTACTGGCTTAGCTTCAGGCTCGTAGATGTAATCCCAATGACCTTTAGCTGCACCGATTTCAAGCGCACTCTTAACAACAGCACTAGCACTTAACGCTTCAGATTTCTCTTCAGTTGGATGTGTACCCAAACGTTCAGCAGTCAATGGAAGCAATTGCTCAATCACTGGCTCTTGCTTCATGGTGTTGATGAACTTGGTGTAGCAGATATGCAACTGGTCAATTTCACCAGCAGTATAAGCGTCTAGCATTACCTTAATCGTACCGATGAGTTTATCCAAATGTGGCACATCACCTAAGCCGGTAATGTGTGACTTCACATTAGCACCAACACGGTTCATAAAGGTAAAACCTTTATTACCAATCGCGCTTACAGACAATTTCTTGCCTTCTGATTCCCAAGTTTTCATTTGGTTAACAGTTAAACGCAACACGTTAGTATTTAAACCACCGCACAGACCTTTGTCTGAGCTCACTACAATCACGCCAACATTCTTAACATTGTCACGCTTTAACAAGAAAGGGTGCTTATATTCAGAATGTGCTAGTGAAAGGTGAGCTGCAACATTACGGATTTTCTCAGCGTATGGACGTGATGCACGCATTCTGTCTTGCGCTTTACGCATTTTAGAAGCGGCAACCATCTCCATCGCTTTGGTGATCTTGCGTGTATTTTCTACACTCTTGATCTTGGTTCTAATTTCTTTACTACCAGCCATTTTAGTGTCCTAATAGTTAGATATTAGTAAGCAGTCGTCGCTTTAAAGTCTTGAATTGCTGCATCAAGTGCTTTTTCGTTATCGCCGCTTAAGTCTTTGCTTGATTCAATCGCGTCAGCTAATGCTTTGTATTTAGAAGCGATGAAGCTGTGCAATTTGCCTTCGAATGCCAATACTTTGTTAGTAGCAACATCATCGAAGTAACCTTTGTTTGCAGCAAACAAGGTAATCGCCATGTTTGATACGCTCAATGGTGCGTATTGCGCTTGTTTCATCAACTCAGTAAACATACGACCGCGGTCTAGTTGTTTACGTGTTGCTTCATCCAAATCAGAAGCGAACTGCGCGAACGCAGCCAATTCACGGTATTGCGCTAAAGCTAAACGTACACCGCCGCCTAGTTTCTTAATTACTTTAGTTTGTGCAGCACCACCTACGCGAGACACTGAAATACCAGCGTTGATCGCAGGACGGATACCGGCGTTGAACAAGTCAGTTTCCAAGAAGATCTGACCGTCAGTAATAGAAATCACGTTAGTTGGAACGAATGCAGAAACGTCACCAGCTGCTGTTTCAATCACTGGCAATGCAGTCAATGAACCAGTTTTGCCTTTAACTTCACCGTTAGTGAATTTCTCTACATACTCTTCGTTTACGCGAGCAGCACGCTCTAACAAACGTGAGTGGATGTAGAACACGTCACCTGGGTAAGCTTCACGGCCTGGTGGACGACGTAATAGCAATGAAATTTGACGGTAAGCAATCGCTTGTTTGGTCAAGTCATCGTATACGATCAATGCATCTTGGCCGCGGTCACGGAAGTATTCACCCATAGTACAACCAGCGTATGGTGCCAAGAATTGCAATGCAGCTGAGTCAGATGCTGAAGCAGCAACCACGATGGTGTATTCCATCGCGCCGTTTTCTTCAAGCTTACGTACCACGTTAGCGATAGTAGAAGCCTTTTGGCCGATCGCAACGTAGATACAGGTCATGTTTTGACCTTTTTGGTTGATGATCGCATCAACAGCAACTGCAGTTTTACCTGTTTGACGGTCACCAATGATCAACTCACGTTGACCACGGCCTACTGGCACCATAGAGTCAACTGATTTCAAACCGGTTTGTACTGGTTGTGAAACAGATTTACGAGCAATAACGCCTGGCGCAACTTTTTCAATTTTGTCGGTCAATTTAGCATTAACTGGACCTTTACCGTCGATAGGTTGACCCAATGCGTTCACAACACGACCCACTAACTCTGGACCTACTGGCACTTCTAAAATGCGACCAGTACATTTACATGTATCGCCTTCAGTAATGTGCTCGTAATCACCCAATACCACAGCACCAACTGAGTCACGCTCTAAGTTAAGTGCCAAACCGAAAGTGTTGCCTGGGAACTCAATCATCTCGCCGGCCATCACGTTTGAAAGACCGTGAATACGTACGATACCGTCAGTTACTGAAATTACAGTACCTTGAGTACGCGCTTCAGCTGAGGTAGAAAAATTCTCTAATCTGCTTTTGATCAGTTCACTGATCTCTGATGTAGATAACTGCATGTAAACTCCTAATAGTTTCTTTGCCTAAAGTTAGGCCATTGCCTGCGTCTTATGCCGTAAGCGTATAGGCTAAATTTTGTAACTGACCTTTGACGGATGCGTCGATCACGGTATCGCCAACAACAATTTTGATACCACCAATGAGTTCTGGGTCAACAGAAACACTAGCCTCAATCTTTTTACCAAACTTAGCTTCTAAGCGTTTTACCAGGTCTTTAACCTCTGCCGCACTTGGCTTAGCTGCTGCGATAATCTCAGCATCTAAAGTACCTTCATCTTGTGCTTTTAACGCTTCAAATGCGCTTGAAATTTCTGGCAAAATAGATAAACGACCATACTCAACCAAAACTTTGACAAGATTTTGTCCGTTTTCATTAAGTTGATCGCCACATACCTTCAAGAAAGTTGTTTGCAAATCACTGCTCACAACTTTAGGGTCTTGAATATAGGCTTTAATTTGCGCGTCATTTGTAACGGCAGCGGCAAAACCCAACATCTCAGACCATTTGCCAAGTGCCTTTTGCTCACGAGCTAGTTTATAAGCCGCTACTGCATAAGGTCTTGCGATGGTTGATATTTCAGCCATGTGATTTCCTTTATCCCTTAGCCTTATAGTTCTGCAGCTAGTTTAGACAACATTTCGCTATGCGCATTTGCGTCGATTTCTTTACGCAAAATCTTTTCAGCGCCAGCGATCGCTAATGCTGACACTTGCGCACGCAAGCCTTCTTTAGCACGGTTTACTTCTTGGTCGATTTCAGCTTTAGCACCAGCTAAAATACGGTCACCTTCAACCTTAGCGTTGTCTTTAGCTTCTTCAACGATTTGTGAACCGCGTTTTTCAGCTTGAGCAATAATTTCGCTCGCTTTTTGTTTTGCTTCAGCCAATGTCACTTCTGACTTTTTAGCTGCAACTTCTAAAGCACTGCGGCCTTCTTGCGCTGCTGCCAAACCATCAGCAATTTCTTTTTGGCGCGTTTCAATCGCTTTTAATAGCGGCGGCCAAACGAATTTCACTGTGAACCAAATCAACACAGCAAATGCGATAGCTTGTGCGATAAGTGTAAAGTTAATGTTCATTTTTGATCCATTTTGTTAATCATAAAAGCACTGGCCATTAAACTATGTTAATGACCAGTTAGCTTAATTTTGCTAATTACTGAGCAACTACGCTTAATAATGGGTTAGCAAATGCAAACATCATTGCAAGACCAACACCGATAATGAATGAAGCGTCAATCAAACCTAATAGCAAGAATACTTTACCTTGCAAAGCTGGGATCATTTCTGGTTGACGAGCAGCGCCTTCCAAGAAACTTGCACACATAATACCGATACCGATACAAGCACCAGCAGCGCCCAAACCAATAATTAAACCAATACCAACGCCTGTGTAGGCTTGAATCAATGCTAATGCATCCATGTTATTACCCTCTCTAAAATTAAACTTACAACTAACTACAAAAAATAAAACTACTTAAATTTGAAACAAAACCTTACTAGTGACCTTCATGCGCCATGGCTAAGTAAACAACCGTTAACATCATGAAAATAAACGCTTGTAACGCAACAATCAGAATGTGGAAGATAGACCAACCAGCACCCAAAATTGCACCTGCAACCGTGCCAGTTAAGCCTGTAGCAGCCCACATACCTAGCAACAAGAAGATAACCTCACCAGCGTACATATTGCCGAACAAACGCAATGAGTGTGAAAGTGGTTTTGATACATATTCAATCAAGTTGAACATGAAGTTAGCTGGCCATACCCAGATTTTGGTACCGAATGGCGCACAGAATAGCTCATGAATCCATCCGCCCAGGCCTTTAACCTTGATCGCGAAGAAAATCATTAAAATCCATACAGATAGCGCTAATGCAAAGGTGGTATTGATGTCAGAAGTAGGAACGGCGCGCCATTTAGCGTGCTCACCACCAAAGAATGAAACTACAGAAGCTACCCAATCAACCGGTAAAAAGTCCATAGAGTTCATGGCAAATACCCATAAAAACACGGTCAATGCGGTTGGGGCGATAAAACTATGACGGTTACCGTGGAAAATATTCTTAACTTGGTCATCGATAAAAGCAAAAACCAGCTCTACGAACGCCTGACCTTTGCTTGGAACACCAGCAGTAGCTTTACGTGCCACTAGCCAGATCAAGCCCATCACGATCAAACCTAGTGCTACCGACATCACAAACGTATCTACGTGTAATGTCCAGAAACCAGCGCCTTCGTTTAGCGGATGTGCATTGAAACTTAAGTGATGCTCGATATAACCTGAAGGAGTGAGTGCGTGTTGTGCGTTATCTGCGTGTTCTGTAGCCATAATCTAATATTTTTCTAACTGACGTTTGTTTAAATTACACGTTTAACTTACTGAGGGCTGCACCTGAGAATAGTGCGGCAGCCGCCAAACCAGCAATCAGTGCGAAGGGCACCAATTGTTTATAAAAACTAAATACGATAACCAAAATCACGATTATCATTAAAATCTTCACGGCTTCTGCTTTGAGCAAATTGATCAATATTGCTGAAGCTTCCGTTTTATTTGCACCGCGCTTGGCAACTAAACTTGCCACGTATGCTCCAACCACTACGCTTAAACCGCCAAAAACCGCTGACAGCGCTGCGTGCGCACCTGAAACAAAATACATTAGCAAGGCCACAGCAAGCGTAGCAACCAGCTGAATTTTAAGCATTTTACTGAAAACATCTGATGTATTTAATGCTGACAATGACTTAAATCCAGTTAGTTTAAAAGCTTGCATAACGCCAGATAATGCTCGGCTTTATGTATCTATTCTTGCCACGCCAAAAGCTTGAAGTAGCAAAGACCGCGATTTTGAATTATTAGCGGTTTTTAGTCAATAGCTAAGTTGTAAGAAAATGAAACACTTAGCGTGCAATTCTGCTGATAATATCGTCTAACTGATCTAAATTTGTGTAGTTAATTTTCAACACACCGGCACCATTTGCACTCGCCTTAATGCTGACACTTGCGCCCAGCTTATCACTTAAGGTTTCCTGCAAGCGGATGACATCCGCATCCTCTTTCACTACAGGCGCTGCTTTTTTAGCGGCGGCGGGCTGCTCAGCCGCTTTCTTCACTAACGCTTCGGCCTCACGTACAGACAGGCGTTGCTGCACAATCTGCTCCGCCAACATCACTTGCTGTGCACCCTCCAGCCCAACTAACGCACGCGCATGACCCATATCCAATTTGCCGTGCATCAGCATTTCTTGCACCGCAGCAGTCAAGGTAAGCAAGCGAAGTAGGTTAGAGACTGCCACGCGTGAACGGCCAACCGCTTCGGCAGCTTTTTCATGCGTCATGGCAAATTCATCGATCAAGCGTTTAATGCCTTGTGCCTCTTCCAACGGGTTAAGATTTTCGCGCTGGATGTTTTCGATCAAGGCCATCGCCAGCGCAGATTCATCTGCTATCTCGCGCACCAACACCGGCACTTCAAGCAGACCAGCACGCTGACTGGCACGCCAGCGGCGCTCACCGGCAATAATTTCATACTGCTCATCTGCTAATTGGCGTACCAGAATAGGCTGCATGATGCCTTGCGCTTTAATCGAGTCAGCCAGGGTCTGCAGCGCAGCTTCATCCATATAGCTTCTTGGCTGATACTTACCAGGACGCAACTGCTCGACTTTTAACATCATCAGCGAATCCGCGTCGCCCACACTCCCCATATCCCCAGCGAGTAGGGCATCAAGGCCACGCCCTAAACCTTTTAACTTAACCATATGTGCTTCTCTTTAACTTATATTTTTTTGGGTAGTCTCTGCAAACCTGCTTCAGACTCTATCTCTATTGGTAATTTCTTGCGCCAGCTCCATGTATGCCACCGCACCTTTGGAGCTTTTATCGTAGTTCAACACTGGCACACCATAACTGGGCGCTTCGGCCAAACGAATATTGCGTGGAATTACAGTCTTATAAACTTTATCGCCGAAGTGGCTAATCAACTGTGCAGAAACTTGTTGGGCCAGCATGTTGCGGTTATCAAACAGTGTACGCAGTAAACCCTCTATCTCTAAAGTCGGGTTTAAGTGCGCACGTACTTTCTTAATGGTATTCACCAAATCAGACAAACCTTCCAGCGCGTAATACTCACACTGCATAGGGATCATCACTGCATTCGCCGCTGTCAATGCATTCACCGTGACCAGGTTGAGGGCAGGGGGGCAATCCAGCAACACCACATCGTAATCGTTACTTAACTTACCAATCGCTGCCTTCAATCGCGTTTCACGCGCCAACTCATTCACCAGCTCCACTTCGGCACCGGCCAGCTCGCGATTAGATGGCGCAATATCAAAACCACCTTTTTCGCTGGTCACGACTACTTCTTTTAAAGTTTTCTCACCAATCAACACATGGTAGATACTTAATTTAAGATGCGCCTTATCTATACCGCTGCCGGTACTGGCATTGCCTTGTGGATCCAAATCTATCAACAATACACGCTTACCCAAGCTAGCCAGACTTGCCGCCAAATTGACGCAAGTTGTAGTTTTACCTACCCCACCTTTTTGATTTGTGATTGCCAATATTTTCATTATATTTTTCTTTGCATTTTTAATAATTACACTTATTAATTAGACCCGCTATTTAAGTAGCCCCATCTAATAAATACACTTATGCCTTATCGGGCACTCAAAACTGCTCAGTTAACTTAACACTATGACGCTTTAAAATCTGCCACTTGAAAACCTGCCACTTGCAACTATGATGTTTGCTTTAGCACCACTAAATGGCGCTCTGCATCCAAACCCGCCACTTTCAGTGGGCGAATTTCTGTAGGCTGCACGCTGCTCTTCTTAAACTCATGCTCAGGCACAACGCCTTTCATTGCCAACCAAGAACCATCTTGGCTCAACAAATGTTTGGTCAGCTTGATAAACAGGGCAATCTCTGAAAACGCACGCGAGATAATGACATCAAACTTCTCTGGCATTTCTTTGCTCGGCACGGTTTGCTCTTCAATACGCCCGTGAATCACGCTGAAGTTTGCCAAGCCCAACTCAGCTTTCACTTGGCGCATAAAGCTCACTTTTTTCTGCACCGCGTCGATTGAGGTTACTTGCAACTCCGGTAAACAAATGGCCAATGGGATACTAGGTAAACCCGCACCAGCGCCTACATCAAGTAAGCGTTTACATTCAATATGCGTCAATACAGACAAACTATCCAGGATATGTAACGTGACCATTTCCATAGGCTCGCGCACTGCAGTGAGGTTGTGCACCTGATTCCATTTATAAATCAGCGCCACGTAATCCAACAGCTTTTGTATTTGCTCCGGTTGCAAGGTAATACCCATTTCCTGCAAACCACTTTCTAACTTTAACTGCAACTGTGCGCGGTCATCCTGCTTGAGGTTTTTTGGCATATTGCCCGTCATGCTACATTTCCCATATCTTTATTGCTGTTAGCTAAATTCTTTGCGCGTGATTTACGTTTTAAGTGAACCAGCAATAAAGAAATCGCTGCAGGGGTAATACCAGAAATACGGCTAGCCTGACCTATGGTCTCAGGCTTATGCGCATTTAACTTTTGCTGCGCTTCTATCGGCAAACCGTGAATTTCGCGATAGTCCAAATCCTTAGGCAACGCAGTATTTTCTTGGCCGCGGCTACGCGCCACTTCTTCTACCTGGCGATCAATATAGCCCTGATATTTGGCAGCGATTTCCACTTGCTCACGTACGGCCGGCTCCAGTTCACCCAAACCAGAAGCATCCAAACTCAATACCGCCTCATAGCTCACTTCTGGGCGGCGCAATAATTCAAACAAGCTATATTCATGCTCTAGCGGTTTACCAAATACAGTCTGCATTTGCTCCGCACTCAAGTTTGCCGGTTGCACAAAGGTTTTCTTCAAACGCTCTTGCTCACGCTCAATCGCTTCTTTTTTGCGGCTGAACGCCTCCCAGCGCACATCATCCACTAAACCTAATTTCCGGCCGATTTCCGTTAAGCGCATATCTGCATTATCCTCGCGCAGTTGCAACCTGTACTCGGCACGGCTGGTGAACATACGGTAAGGCTCGCTCACACCCCGTGTAATTAAATCATCCACCAACACGCCTAGGTAAGCTTCATCACGCGCTGGGCACCACGCCTCTTTACCTTGCACATACAAGGCAGCGTTGGCTCCAGCCAGCAAACCTTGCGCAGCAGCCTCTTCGTAACCGGTAGTACCATTAATCTGGCCAGCAAAGAACAAGCCCTGTACCGCTTTTGTTTCCAGGCTAGATTTCAAGCCGCGCGGATCATAGTAGTCATACTCGATCGCATAACCCGGACGCAAGATATGCGCATTTTCCAAACCACGCACCGAACGTACCAAAGCCAACTGAATATCAAACGGTAAACTAGTGGAAATACCGTTAGGGTAAATCTCATTGGTGGCCAGACCTTCTGGCTCTAGGAATATTTGATGTGATTCTTTGTCAGCAAAGCGATGAATTTTATCTTCTACGCTAGGGCAGTAGCGTGGACCTACGCCTTCAATCACGCCGGTATACATAGGTGAGCGGTCTAATCCGCTACGAATAATGTCATGCGTACGTTCATTAGTATGCGTGATCCAGCAGGGCAGTTGCGTAGGGTGCTGCGATGCACTACCTAAAAATGAGAACACAGGTACCGGGTTATCACCAGGCTGCTCCGTCATTACTGAATAATCTATGGTACGGCCATCAATGCGTGGCGGCGTACCGGTTTTTAAACGTCCTGCAGGCAGGCCGATTTCACGCAAGCGTGCTGCCAGAGAAATTGCCGGGGGATCGCCCGCACGGCCTGCACTGTAATTCTGCAAGCCCACATGCACCAGGCCACCCAAAAATGTACCCGCGGTCAGCACTACAGATTTTGCAGCAAAGCGTAGGCCAATCTGCGTTACCACACCAGCGGCACGGTCGCCTTCCAGAATAATGTCATCTACCGCTTGTTGAAACAGCCAAAGATTTTTCTGGTTTTCCAATCGGTGACGAATCGCTGCTTTATATAGCACGCGGTCCGCTTGTGCACGTGTTGCACGCACAGCAGGACCTTTGCTTGAATTCAAGATACGAAACTGAATGCCGCCTTCATCGGTAGCAGCAGCCATCGCACCACCCAAGGCGTCAATCTCTTTAACTAAATGCCCCTTGCCAATACCACCGATACTCGGATTACATGACATTTGGCCCAAGGTTTCAATATTATGTGTGAGTAATAAGGTTTTTTGACCCATTCTTGCGCTGGCGAGCGCAGCCTCAGTACCGGCATGACCACCACCGACCACAATCACATCAAAAATATCTGGAAAATTCATATTTTAATCACAAAAAAACGTTATTACTCAAGAGGTAGCAGTTTAACTTAAACTCAAGTTTAGGTCATGCATAACGCTACTTATAATCAATGTTTCACGTGAAACAATTAAAAATTACTGCACAGTCATAATTTATTCACAAAATAGCAATAAAATTCACGTTAATCGATATCATGCAAGCTATAATTGGTTTAAAATTAAGTCATATTATAACAATCACAATCAATATACTTTGTTTATCTAGATTTGGTTTTATTGGTTTATTACTAAGGAGTCGCACGTGAAACACACCCATATCATCTTGGCCACGTTACTAGGTTTTGCTTCGCTCACAGCTCATGCTGCGCAAGCAAATGTTACCAACGCCGAAGTACTAACAAAAAAATACATCGGTATCGCACAAACGGTTAACCCAGAATTCGTGTCTTCTGTTACAGAAGGTAAGATGTTCTTTAACCGCAAGATCAAAATGCCTAACGGCAAAGAAATGGCCTGTGCTTCATGCCATACAACTAACCCAGCTAACCCAGGCAAGCACGCACTAACTGGCAAAGCGATTGAGCCACTTTCACCAGCAGTTAACAACAAACGCTTTAAAGATATTGAGAAAGTTGAAGAGAAATTCACTGAACACTGCAACGAAATTATCGGTGCAGATTGTACAGCAGCTGAAAAAGCCAACTACATCATCTATCTACTAACTGAAAGAACACCTACAGTTAAAAAATAATTAACATCCGTTAATTAAAAGCAGCGCCTCGTTAGAGCCGCTGCTTTTTTTATGCCTATCTACAGCCACACTTGCCAATCGAGCAACAAAAACTCCTCCTGAGCAACTCAATTTTGGTGATATTGGCAGCTAGCGATACCGTGTAGTTGAACCATAAAGAAATCTTAACCAGCCTAAACACAAGCAAACCACCAAAACAACAATCCTAGCACCACCACACAAAACCAACTCGCCAGAACACCCACATTAACAGCAGCGAAATAAGCAATTACCTCACCTCGCAAGACTCTTATGTTTCACGTGAAACAATTAATCAAACTAGTCATCAATAGCACCACGCTTTGGTATTGACTGCACACACATGCGCGCCTATAGTACATGTAGCAACAGGCGCAGGAATGAATATTAGACCGACAAATAATACTAAGGAGAATTTTATGGCTGGAAAATTTGAATTAAAAACGGCAAAAAGTGGTCAGTTTCACTTTAATTTATTGGCAGGCAACGGCCAAATTATCCTGCAGTCAGAAATGTACGAGACCAAAGCCAGCGCACTAAATGGCATTGCCTCCATTCAAAAAAATGCAGCTGATGATGCACGTTACGAGCGCT
Source organism: uncultured Methylotenera sp. (assembly GCF_946479685.1). The sequence continues at coordinate 40,652 of NZ_CAMLGS010000016.1, read as the reverse complement.
TAGTATCAAAAACAGACAAACCGTACTTTGTACTCAAAGCCGGCAACCATCAAGTTATTGGCCAAAGCCAACTGTACGAGAGCGAAGCTTCACGTGATAACGGCATTGAATCCGTAAAGAAAAATGGGCCAGAAGCCACCATTAACGACCTAACTAGTTAATGCTTACAAAAAAAATAGCGCCTTTGTAGGCGCTATTTTTTATTTAAATACTAGAGTTAAGCAAATATCCAACAAGCAAATCACTCACAACTCCAACCTAAAGTATTTGGCAAAACTTATTTGCCTATACAGAATTTAGAGAAAATCTCACCAAGTAAGTCATCCGGAGTAAATTCCCCAGTAATACTACTCAATGCTTCTTGCGCCAAACGCAACTCCTCCGCAACCAACTCTGCCGAACTTATTTGACTTGCTGCCAGATCCAAATGCTCGGCAACTTCTGTTAATGCAGACAAATGCCTGGCGCGCGCCATAAATACACCCTCCGCATTATTCTGATAGCCGGCCAGTTTCAGCAAGTGATTTTTCAGCAAGTCAACACCAACTCCAGTTTTTGCTGAGATATAAATATGTGTAGCCTGATCTTGTTCTGCAATTAGGGCAGGTTCTTGCGTCACATCAATCTTATTATGCACCCAAATTTTTGGAATTTCTTGCGGCAACCTAGCTAAAATCGATTTTTCCGTTTCGGTAATACCGTGAGCTGCATCTACCAATAATAATGCGATATGAGCCGTTTCTGTGGCTCGCCAAGTTCGCGCTATGCCGAATTTTTCTACTTCATCGTCAGTTTCTCGCAAGCCCGCAGTGTCTATCACGTGCAAAGGCACGCCATTAATCTGTATCGCATTCTTAATCGTGTCACGCGTTGTCCCCGCGATTGAAGTCACAATCGCCACCTCTTCACCGGCCAACTGATTCATCAAGCTGGATTTACCCACATTAGGCTGACCGACTAAAACCACATTGATGCCTTCACGCAACAAACTACCTTGCTTGGCTTTTGCAAACACAGAACGCATTTCGGCAATAATCGCATCTAACTTATCTGCTACTCGGCCTTGCGTAATAAAGTCGATTTCCTCTTCAGGAAAATCCAAGCATGCCTCTACATACATGCGCAGATCTACCAACTTAGAGAGCAGGGTATTAATGCGCTGCGAAAACTCACCCGACAAAGAACGTACCGCACTCTTAGCCGCTTCTATCGTAGCCGCATTAATTACATCGGCTACAGCTTCAGCTTGCGCTAAATCCATCTTGTCATTAAGGTAAGCACGACGGGTAAATTCACCAGGCTCAGCTTGGCGCGCACCCAGTGCAATACATCTGGCGAGCAGAATTTGCATCAGCGCAGTACCACCATGCCCCTGTAGCTCCAGTACGTCTTCGCCAGTATAAGAATGTGGATTAGGATAAAAAATGGCAATGCCGCGGTCGATTAAATCGCCGTCGGCTTGCAGAAAATCGAGATAAGCAGCATGACGCGGCTTGGGGCAATGCCCAAGTACACTGACTGCGATGGTTTGGGATAAAGGGCCAGATACCCTGACTACGCCAATGCCACCGGCGCCACTTGCTGTGGCGATGGCGGCAATGGTGTCGGAAGAATTAGTGATGTTCACCTGATTTTTTTACGTGGCTTTGCTTTTTGGCAACTGATTCTGCGTGAATCATTTTATTAACGTACCATTGTTGTGCAATAGAAAGTACGTTATTCACCAACCAATACAATACCAAGCCTGCTGGGAAGAAGAAGAAAAACACGCTAAATACTACTGGCATCCAAGTCATTACTTTAGCCTGCATAGGATCAGTAGGCTTAGGATTAAGCTTGGTTTGCACAATCATCGTTGCGCCCATGAGGATAGGCAACACATAGAATGGGTCAATCGCAGACAAGTCTTGAATCCAGCCAAAGAATGGCGCATGGCGTAATTCGATAGAGCCTAACAACACCCAGTAAAGTGCAATAAATACAGGAACTTGGATCAAAATAGGGAAGCAGCCACCCATCGGGTTGATCTTCTCTTTTTTGTATAGATCCATCATCGCCATCTGCATTTTTTGGCGGTCATCGCCGAATTTTTCTTTCATTGATTGCAAGCGTGGCGCCAACTCGCGCATTTGCGCCATGCTACGATAACCAGAAGCAGAAAGTTTAAAGAATGCCGCTTTAATCAAAACGGTAAGCAAGATAATCGCAACACCCCAGTTTTGCACTAAAGCGTAGATTTTTGATAGCAACCAGAACAGCGGTGATGCAATCACTGTTAACCAGCCATAATCCACGCTGTATTCCAAGCCTGGCGCAGCCGCAATCAAGTCATCCTTGGTTTGCGGGCCAGAGTAGAGGCGGGCAGGTACAGCTAAAGTAGCACCCGGCTGTATGGTGCTTAATGTACTTTTGGTACCAATTCTAAAGATATTGCTGCTTAGTTTTTCAGTATAAAACTTACGTGTTAAACCGTCTTTAGGAATCCAGGCACTCACAAAGTAATGCTGCAAAATACCAACCCAACCATCGTTAGTGGTGATATTTAATGGCTCTTTGGCCATATCTTTAAACGCTAGCTTTTTGAATTTAGTGGCTTCAGTATAGTAAGTACCACCTGTGAACGTAGGCATCAATGCAGAGCCTTGGTTAGATTCGTTATCATGTACGATTTGATAGTAAACAACAGGGGTAATAGCTACGCTAGAGTTGTTTTTAATTTCGTAATTTACGTCAATTTCGTAACGATTACGATGGAAGGTATATACCTTATCCACAGTAACGCCATTGCTAACTGTACTTAAACGCACCTCTAGCTTATCTTGACCGTCTTGCATTTGGTAGCTTGGTGCAGCGCTAGTGAATACAGTGTTATGTGTAGGCAAATCTTGGCCGATTAAGCCAGTTTGCGCAACATAAAGCATAGGTTTAGCTGCGTCATCTAATAGCAAGTAGTTAGATAGGTTGTCATTAGCACGGTGTTTACGTAGCTCTAATTTACGTAAATCGCCACCCATGGTGTTGATGTTAATTTTGTATAAATCAGTAGTAACTACGATACTTTGGCCAGATTTTAGTGCGTAGGCGGTATCAACTGGGGTATCAATCGCAGCTGCTCCCGCCACAGTGCCAACCTCGGCGTTAGGCACAGTGCTTACATTGTCAACTGGCGCCACGGCTGCAGGCGCATGTTTAGTTTGCCATGCATCCCATAACATCAAAATAGACATTGAAAAAATTACGAATAATACTAAACGTCTTGTATCCATATTGTTTTATAAGCAATCTATATAAATATTAGTCATGCAACTGAAAAGAGAATTTAAGGTACTGGATCATGCCCACCCTCACACCAGGGGTGACAGCGACATAACCGATGAACCATGTAGTAACCACCGCGTATAGCGCCGTGTTTTTGAATCGCCTCTACAGCATATTGTGAGCAAGTAGGGTAAAAACGACATTGTTGCCCAAAAAAAGGACTCAAAATAAATTGATATCCTTTAATCATCCAAATCAATAAACGCGACATTACCGCCACCACCCAAACATCATGCCTGCTATGTAGCAATTATCATGCATTATAAAGGCTGATTACCTTTTAATGGTGAAGCATTGGTGTTGTTTTGCTGTGAATTTAATGAGGTGCGTTGATTAACTTTATTGAGCAAAGAATCAAACTCTTGCACTACAGCTAAAAAATCTTTTTTATTGAATTTTTTCTGCACGCGCACCACCAGATCTACCGGGTTAATGCCATGTTGATGCAGCCGAAAAAACTCCCGCAACACACGTCGCATGTAGTTTCTGTGTACCGACGATTTCGCTGTCTTTTTCCCAACAACCAAACCCAAACGAGGACGACCTAAAACATTAGGTTGATAATGAACTGCCAGGAATTGCGCAAAAATACGTTTGCGGAAATTAAAAACGGATGAAAATTCATCCGTTTTAATAAGCTTAGCTTGTTTCGTAAACCTAAGCGCGCGCACTATATTAAGTTTCTACTGTAATTGAAAAACATATACAGCGAAAGTAACGCCTACGGCGTTACTAACTTATAGACCTAAGCGTGAACGACCTTTTGCGCGACGAGCAGCGATAACAGCACGACCACCTTTAGTTTTCATACGAACTAAAAAGCCATGTGTACGTGCGCGACGTGTTTTTGAAGGTTGATATGTACGTTTCATGTGAATCTCCGACGAGCAAAATGCTACAAAGGGCGCTATTAGACCCGATAACGCAGTGTTTTGTCAACGTTTATTTACTTTTATTAATCAGCCTAACTTTTTAATTATTATCAGTTTTAATTTATAAAAATTAAATTCGTTAATTTTCAAAATGGCTGTGGATAAGTTGTGCCAAACCAGCTAAAATGCAGTGGATAGATTAGCGTTTAGTTGTACGCAATTTTACCAAAATATAAAATAAAAACAATAAGTTACTCTCACACAATCGTTGTTATTTCAATACGTTAGTTAAAAATAACTGTACAAACTAAGGTATATCATTACAGATGGAAAATTTTTGGCCTGCTTGTCTTTCTAAATTTCAGAAAGAACTTTCAGCACAACAATTCAATACTTGGATCAAACCGCTGCAAACCGAAGTAAACGGGGATGCTGTGCGTATTTTTGCGCCTAACCGCTTTGTGATGCAGTGGGTTAAAGATCGTTTTTTAAAAAAAATTGAACAATTTGCGGAAGAGCACCAGCCTGATATCCAAATTGAATTAGTGCTAGGTGACGCTGCGACAAAACCTGCGCCAGCCGCCGCTCCAGCTAAAAAAGTAGCAAAAACCGTTGTTGAGGAAAACCTGCCGGTCGAGGCAATTAAATCCGAGAGCATTAAACAGAATTTAAGTGAAGTATTGGCCAAAACAAAAAAAACCGCAGCATCTGCTGGTAAAAAGACCGACACTTCTAATTTAAACCCTACCTTTAACTTCAATAATTACGTCACCGGCCGTGCCAACCAATTAGCTCGCGCGGCGGCAATCCAGGTAGCTGAAAACCCAGGCAGTGCCTACAACCCGTTATTTATCTATGGTGGGGTAGGTTTAGGTAAAACTCACTTGCTGCAAGCCATCGGTAACGAATTAAGACTACATAACCCTGATGCGAAGATTCGTTATTTACATGCCGAGCGCTATGTATCTGATGTGGTAAAAGCCTATGAGCATAAGGCGTTTGATGAATTTAAACGCCAATACCATTCACTGGATTTATTGCTGATTGATGATATTCAGTTTTTTGCTAAAAAAACACGTACGCAAGAAGAGTTTTTCTATGCGTTTAACTCGCTAATTGAAGCAAAAAAGCAAATTGTTATCACCTGTGATACTTACCCTAAAGAAATTGCCGACGTAGATGAGCGCTTAAGAACCCGCTTTAGCTGGGGTTTAACTGTGGCGGTAGAGCCGCCTGAGCTGGAAATGCGCGTGGCGATTTTGCTGAAAAAAGCAGAAGCGGTAAATCTTAACCTGCCAGAAGATGTTGCATTTTTTATCGCAAAACAGATTAGGTCTAGCGTACGTGAGCTGGAAGGGGCTTTAAACCGCATTATTGCGATGTCTAAGTTCACAGGTCATGCCATTGATGTACACCTGGCTAAAGATGCCTTACGTGACTTAATCGCGGTGCGTGGTCGCCAGGTCACCATGGAAAACATACAGAAGACGGTAGCTGACTACTACAAAATTAAAGTAGCAGAGATGTACAGCAAGAAACGAACACGTAATTTTGCACGTCCTAGACAAATTGCCATGGCTTTATCGCGTGAATTAACCAACCATAGCTTCCCTGAAATTGGCGAGGCATTTGGCGGCAGACACCACACCACTGTGATGCATGCCTGCGATGAGATTGATCAGTTAAGACAAAATGATGCAACTATTGCTAGGGATATCGGGTTCTTAGTACAGGTAATTCGAGATTAAATAGTAAAAATCAGCTTAATTTTTAAGCAACTGAGGTAAGGATAAGTTGTGGATAGAATTAGCATAAGGTTGTGATTAAGAAAATTGGAAAATTTAATCAACAATTGACCCACAGTAGATTATGGATTTACCAAGAAAAGAAAATTTGTTGCAAGCTATTGAAAATATTAAATAAAAAGTAGTTATGCACAAAAAAATGCAACATTATTATTGTTATTATTTTATATATATATTATTTAGGTTAAAGAGATGAATATACAAATCAACAGAGAAACGTTATTAAAACCGTTAACTTCAGTGACCAGTATTGTAGAAAAGAGACATACCTTACCTATTTTGTCTAACTTATTACTGGAAACTAAACAGAATAAAATTCATCTCACCGCAACAGATTTAGAAATGCAAATTTCCTTATCTGTGGACAGCGCTACCAGCAATGATTTTTCAACAACGATATCAGCTAAAAAACTATTAGATATTTGCCGCTCATTACCAGATAACTCTGATATCAATATGGCAACTAATGACAGCCGTATTACTGTGAAAGCAGGTAAGAGCCGTTTTAATTTACAAACCTTGCCAGCTGCTGATTACCCTGTGATGACTAAAACTCAGTCACAAGGCACGGTAATTACAATTCCGCAAAGACAGCTCAAGGAATTGTTGAAACAAGTAGAATTTGCCATGGCGCAACAAGACATTCGTTATTACTTGAATGGCTTATTGGTTGAAGTAGTTGCTAATCGTTTAAATATTGTAGGTACAGATGGTCACCGCCTGAGTTTTACCTCTACAGAATTAAAACAAAACTATGAAAAACAAGACGTTATCTTGCCTCGTAAGACTGTGATTGAGTTAATCAAGCTCTTGGATGACAGTGAAGAAGACGTGAGTGTAGAAATTGCCAACAACCAAGTTAACTTTAGTTTTGGTAATATTAGGCTGATTTCTAAAGTGATTGATGGTAAGTTCCCTGATTACAACCGCGTGATCCCGACTGGTCATCAAAATACCTTTACTACAGAGCGTTTGGGTGTGTTGTTAGCAATGCAACGTGCTTCGATTTTGTCGAATGAAAAATATCGCGGTATTCGCATGGTATTGAGCAACAATAATTTAAAATTAATCAGTACCAATAGTGACCAGGAAGAAGCAGAGGAAGAATTAGAAATCGCTTATGGCAGTGATACGCTAGATATTGGCTTTAATGTGACGTATCTCATTGATGTACTTAATAATACCAATAGTGAACAAGTGACTTTTTCATTTGCCGATGCAAATAGCAGCTGCTTGATTACCTTGCCAAATAACCCGGATTACAAATATGTTGTGATGCCAATGCGCATCTAAACGAGTGTTTCACGTGAAACAAGCTTTAGTATTTTTAGCACGTAAAAAGTACTGAATTTAAAGATAAATTTAAAGTAAAGAAAATAAGTATGAGTGAAAACAACGCAATGTCACCAGATTATGATTCATCCAGTATTAAGATCTTGGAAGGTCTGGATGCAGTACGTAAGCGCCCGGGTATGTATATCGGTGATACATCAGATGGTTCAGGCTTGCACCATATGGTGTTTGAGGTACTGGATAATGCGATTGATGAAGCATTAGCTGGTCATTGCGATGATATTAAAGTCATTATTCACCCAGATAACTCGGTTAGCGTGTCTGATAATGGGCGCGGTATTCCTACCGATATTAAACAAGACGATATCAAAGCGGTAAAACGTTCAGCGGCTGAAATTGTAATGACTGAGCTGCATGCTGGCGGTAAATTTGACCAAAACTCATACAAAGTATCAGGCGGTTTGCATGGTGTAGGCGTTTCCGTAGTAAATGCGCTATCAGATTGGCTAAGACTGAAAATTTACCGTAACGGTAAAGTCCATCAAATGGAGTTTCGTCGCGGCGAAGCAGTAGCGCCTCTCGCTGAAACAGGGGTAACTGATAGAAAAGGCACAGAAGTACACTTTTTAGCTTCGGTTGAAACCTTTACACTGGTTGAATACCATTTTGAAATCTTGGCTAAGCGTATACGCGAGCTATCATTTTTAAATAATGGCGTAAAAATTGAGCTAATAGACCAACGTAACGGTAAAAGTGAAAATTTTGCTTACTCCGGCGGTATTAAAGGCTTTGTCGAGTACATGAACCGCAGCAAAACCGTGCTGCATCCTAAAACTTTTTATGCCACAGGTGAAAAAGACGGCATGACCATTGAAGTGGCCATGCAATGGAACGATTCTTACAGTGAATCCGTACAATGTTTTACCAATAACATCCCGCAACGCGATGGCGGTACGCATTTAACCGGCTTGCGTACAGCAATGACACGTACTTTAAACCAGTATATCGAGCAAAGTGAACTAGCTAAAAAAGCTAAAGTTGAAACTACAGGCGATGATATGCGCGAAGGTATTACCTGCGTACTGTCTGTGAAAGTGCCAGATCCTAAATTCTCATCTCAAACCAAAGATAAACTGGTGTCTAGCGAAGTGCAACCAGTGGTTTCTGAAATTGTTGCGGCAAAATTGGCCGAGTATTTACAAGAAAACCCGGCTGATGCCAAAATTATCTGCGGTAAAGTGGTGGAAGCAGCGCGTGCGCGTGAGGCCGCACGTAAAGCACGTGAAATTACCCGCCGTAAAGGCGTGATGGACACCATGGGCTTGCCTGGTAAGTTGGCAGATTGTCAGGAAAAAGACCCAGCACTTTGTGAAATTTACCTAGTCGAGGGTGACTCAGCGGGCGGTTCAGCCAAACAAGGGCGTGACCGTAAAAATCAGGCGATTTTGCCGTTAAAAGGTAAGATTTTAAACGTAGAAAAAGCACGTTTTGATAAATTATTGAGTTCACAAGAGATTGCAACACTGATTACCGCGCTGGGCACCAGCATCGGTAAAGCAGACTTCAGCGCAGAAAAACTGCGTTATCACCGCATCATCATCATGACCGATGCGGACGTTGATGGTGCACACATTCGTACCTTGTTGTTGACCTTCTTCTACCGTCAGATGACTGAGCTAGTAGAACGCGGCCATATTTATATTGCGCAACCACCGTTGTACAAAGTAAAACAGGGCAGAGATGAGCGCTACCTCAAAGATGAGCAGGAATTAGATATCTACCTACTGCAATCTGCACTAAAAAATGCAGAGCTAGACACTAAAACCAATGCTGGCATCCTAAAAGATGAAGCTTTATCTGAAATTGCCAAACAGGTTGTACTGACTGAAGCGGTAATTCGCCGAATTTCTTCACTGTATGACGAGAGCGTACTACGTGCGATTCAAGACGCTGGTGAAATCGATTTAAGCACAGAAGCAAGCGCTAACGCGATTGCAGCAAAATTACGCCCAATTTTAGGTGCTGTAGGTAGTGAAGTAATCGTCGCTTTTGACGCAGAAACTAATGCTTACCGCCTAGAAATCAACAAATACGTGCATGGCAATCTGCAATGCTGCGTGATTAATGCTGAATTCTTAAACAGCGGTGATTACAGGCAATTGCTAAAAACATCCAATATGCTTAATGGCTTAGTGGGTGCAGGCGCAATCGTTAAGCGTAACGAAAAAGAGCAAACCGTTTCTACGTTTAAACAAGCCTTAGATTGGCTGCAAGGCGAAGCGAAAAATACGCTTAATATTCAACGCTATAAAGGTCTTGGCGAAATGAACCCAGAGCAATTATGGGAAACCACCATGGATCCAACCGTGCGTCGTCTACTCAAAGTGCAAATTGATGATGCAATTGCCGCAGACGAGATATTCACAACCCTAATGGGCGATAATGTGGAACCTAGACGCGCATTTATTGAAAGCAATGCGCTAGGTGTTGGTAATTTGGATGTTTAGTTCTTAGTAAATCTCACTTAAGTTCTAATAGTCTAAAAAATCAGATTTAAAAAAACGGCAACCATTTGGTTGCCGTTTTGTTTATTCAACTTGGGATAACTGCAAATCTTTAGTGTAACCGACTTAGATAGCTGCCGCGATGGTCGCTGCCAATGGCGTAGTTGCTCTGCCGATTAACTGGCTAAGCTGTTTGCTGTTGTCATAAAGTGCGCCTTTAGAGGCACCTGTGTCTGAATCAGCAATCAGGTTTGCAAAAATATCTGGCAGGCCAACATTTACCAGTAGTGCTTGATACTCTTGCTCGGGTAAATTGGCGTAGTTTATGGTTTTTTCAGTTTGTTGCGATACTTCGGCCGCTAGCTCTGTCAGTGTGTAAGCATTATCTCCGGCTAACTCATACACTTTACCCGCTTGATTATCGGTAGTGAGCACGGTTGCATCGGCTTCAGCGTAGTCTGCACGGCTGGCTGAGGCAATTTTTCCGTCGCCGGCGCTGCCATAAAGTGTGCCGTGGGCAATGCTGGTGGCTAGGGAGCCGGTGTAGTTCTCGGTGTACCAGCCGTGGCGCAGTAATACAAATGGTAGGTTAGAATCAGCCAAGTATTGTTCGGTTGTTAGGTGCTCTGCCGCCAAGCCTAGTGGTGAAGTATCAGCATGTAACACACTGGTATAAGCAAGTAACTGAACATTGGCTCTTTTTGCGGCATCTATCACGGTGCGGTGCTGTGCAAAGCGCTGGCCGATTTCACTGGAGGAGATCAGTAACACTTTGCTCGCGCCTGCTAACGCTGCATCCCAAGATTGAGGTTGGCTGTAATCAGCATAACGTACTTGAACCCCTAAATCGGCCAGGTCTTTGGCTTTATCTGGGTTGCGAACGGCTGCCACTATGTTGGTGGCAGGGATTTTTTTTAAAAGTGCGGCTATCACTAAGCGGCCTAATTGGCCGGTTGCGCCGGTAATAACGATCATCATTAACCTTTCTAGTACAAAAAATGAATTGGTGTAATGCATCATAATCTATATACTTACAATTAGTAAGTACGTACAAAAAGGTAAGTATCATGACAACACAACAAGCAATCACCATATCTGAGCGCATGCTGCGTGGAGAGGTATTTTCAGACCAATGTCCATCACGTGAAATACTGAAACATGTGACCAATCGCTGGGGCGGCTTGGTGCTGGTTGCATTACTGCAAGGTATGCATAGATTCAGTGATCTACGCCGTAAATTAAGCGGCGTGAGTGAGAAAATGTTGGCGCAAACGCTGCAAACATTAGAGATGGATGGTTTTGTGCTGCGAGTTTCTTATCCGGTAGTGCCGCCGCATGTGGAGTATTCATTAACGCCACTGGGGGAGGAGCTGGCAAAGCAGGTTGAGTTGCTGGTGGATTGGATTGAAATTAATTTACCCAGAATTTTAGAAGCCCAGGGTGCTGGTATGGCTCAACACAGCGATGAGTGAATGCGTAATGCTTAGTGTAAATTTTACTGAAATTAGAAATGCGTTCGAGTTTGTGGGCTCTGGTTCGCCATCACAGCATCATGCTTATATCGATAAAGGCACGGGTGCAATTTATTGGACATCCAGCATACTAGAGTTAGAGGAGGAGGTGCCGCATGACCTTGCAACCTCAACAAATTACATAGAGATACCGCATAAAAATGCGTTAAAGCTGGGTCAGGGCTTAGCTTTGTCTTTTATCGATCAGGAATTGCCGCACGAGTATAACTTTGTTGCAAGTTTATTCCGCAAACGGGGCGCTTACCGGCGCTTTAAAGACATGCTGCAGTATCAAGGTTTACTGGAAAAATGGTATGCGTTTGAAGAGCGTGCTTCAGATGATGCGCTGATCGCCTGGTGCGAGCAAAACCAAATTCAAGTGTTGCATGAATCACCTTAACTTATGCTCGATGAAGCAGCATTAACCGCGATAACCCCCGGGTGATTGGCCCTGCGCTCAACCGAAATTGCATAAAACCGTTCAATTACTTGGTCAGTTTCACCAATCTTGGCGACATTGTGCTGAGCCTTGACTTCGTCCGCAATGATGGAAGGCGCACAGAAGATACCCACACCTGCTTGGCCAAAGGCACGCATAAGCGCACTATCATCAAACTCGCCCGCGATCTGCGGCTGGATACGTAAGGTATTGAGCCAAGACATCAGGCGTTTACGTACCGCACTGTCTTCACCCGGCACCAGTAATGGCGTGTTAGTTAAATGTTGTGGAAACTCGAGCTCAGCAGCCTGTATCAGGGCAGGGGCCGCAAAGAAGCTTAAGCCGCATGCTAATAGCTGCTGGCTACGGCCTTTAATATCAATTTCACTCGGCATCGGCCGGTCTGAAAGCACTAAATCTAGTCTATGAATGGCAAGCTCGCCAAGCAAAGACTCCAGTTTACCTTCACGGCAAATGATTTTAATCGGCTCCGCTAAGGACATGGCGGGCGCCAGTAGGCGATAGGCGATGGATTTGGGAACGGCATCGGAAATACCCACTCTAAATAGGCGAGAGCGTTCTTTGGAGCCGGCGCGCAATGTTTCTTCTAAGGCATTACCTGTTTGGAATATGTCGTCTGCATATGTGAGTGCTAACTCACCTGTTTCGGTAAGCTCTATACCGCGCCCGACTTTTCTGAATAGTGAAACACCAAGAGAGGCTTCAAGAATAGCAATTTGTCCGCTGATGGTTTGTGGCGTTAAATGTAGCTGCTTGCTCGCTTTTACGATGCTGCCAGCTTTTGCCACCGCCCAAAAGTAATGGAATTGTTTGTAATTAATCATATTAGGTAAACAATAGCTCGTAAAAACCGAACAATCAATCAGAAATATTCTGCTTTTATTGAATATAGAAACAGACTAAAGTAGCAGCATGATAATCATGCTTGAATAAATTAAGCGTTGATTCAACCGAAGGAGACCATATGAAACGTATTTTATATTTTCTAGCAACCAACTTAGCCATCGTGTTTGTGCTGTCTATCACCATGCGTATCTTGGGGGTAGAACCATATTTAAATGCGAATGGTTTGAATCTAAGTAGCTTATTGGCTTTTTCAGCCATTATGGGTTTTGGCGGTGCGTTTATCTCATTGGCAATTTCCAAATGGACAGCAAAACGCATGTCCGGTGCAGTAGTGATTGAAGAGGCGCGTACTCCGACTGAGATCTGGTTGGTGAAAACCGTGCGTGCGCAAGCAGATGCCGTGGGTATCAAAATGCCGGAAGTGGCTATTTTTGACACACCTGAAGTCAATGCATTTGCTACCGGCATGACTAAAAATAGCTCATTAGTGGCAGTTTCTAGCGGCTTATTGAATGCCATGACGCGAGATGAGGCTGAAGCGGTGCTGGCGCATGAGGTATCGCACATTGCCAATGGTGATATGGTCACGCTGACCTTGATTCAAGGTGTGGTGAATACGTTTGTGATGTTCTTATCACGCGTGATTGGCTATGTGGTGGATAAGGTAGTGTTTAAAACCGAACGTGGCACTGGCCCTGCATTCTTTATCACCATGATGATTGCGCAATTCGTATTGGGTATTTTGGCGTCTATCATAGTGATGTGGTTCTCACGTCAACGTGAGTTTAGGGCGGATGCTGGTGCGGCTAAATTATCAAGCAAGAACAAGATGATTGCAGCGCTGCAACGCTTGCAGGCACAGCATGAGCCTTCAGCATTACCTGAGCAAATGGCAGCATTTGGTATATCCGGCAAAGGTGGCTTATCAAAACTATTCGCTAGCCACCCGGGTTTGGATGAGCGTATTGCCGCATTGCGTGAAGCACAATAAATAATAAGCTGCCGTTTACTAGGTGGCTGATGTAGTAGTAATTAATTAGGGCTGAGAGATATAACCGATATTTCTCGGCCTTATTTATGTTCGGCAGCGTTAGCGCAACGCCGGATGGATAAAGTGATAAATAAAATGAGAGGCACATATGAGTGAATTAGAGTCGGTAGGTGCCTGGTGGATGTGGGCCGGGTTTGGCGTATTTGTGGTGGTAATGCTGGCTATAGATATGTTTGCATTAGGACGCAAAGGCGCACACAAGGTAGGCGCACGTGAGGCGCTGATTTGGTCTGTGGTGTGGTTTAGCTTGGCCATGCTGTTTGGTGCAGCGTTATGGGCCTGGCTGGACCATACCAGTGGCAGGGCGATCGCCGATGCCAGAGCCATGGAGTACCTGACGGGTTACTTGCTGGAAAAAACCTTGGCTATGGATAACATCTTTGTGTTTGTGATGATATTTAGCTATTTCTCGGTGCCGCTGGAGTATCAAAAGCGCATATTGGTGTACGGGGTGCTAGGAGCGATTATTTTACGTGCGCTGATGATACTGGTCGGGGCATGGCTAATTGCTGAGTTTCACTGGGTGCTATACGTGTTTGGTGCGTTTTTATTGATCACCGGTATCAAGATGTTTGTGTTTGCCGACCATGAGCCTAATTTGGCGACTAATCCATTATTAAAATGGCTGCGTCAGCATATGCGTATTACCGACCATTACCATGCGGATAAATTCTGGATTACGCAAAACGGCGTACGCTGGTTTACCCCTATGTTTTTGGTATTGGTACTGATTGAATTTTCGGATGTGATTTTTGCCATGGATAGTATCCCGGCGATTTTTGCGGTGACTGATGACCCGTTCATTGTGTTTACCTCTAATATTTTTGCCATATTAGGTTTGCGTGCCTTGTATTTCTTACTGGCGGATATGGCGGAGCGCTTTCACTTGCTCAAGTTCGGTTTGGCGCTGGTATTGATCTTTATCGGTACCAAAATGCTGATAGTAGAATGGTTTAAAGTGCCGGTGGCGGTATCGCTGGGGGTAGTAGTGGCGGTGCTGGGTACCAGCATGCTGCTGAGCCTGATTGCAACCAGAAAGCGGGAGTAACCAAGGCGGTATTAGCCTTAGTTAGCCTGTAATAAAAAAGCCCGCATCATGCGGGCTTTTTTTATTGCTTAAATGCAGCTTAAATTAGAAAGAGATGCGCTTCATGGTGCCGTCTTTATCAATCAATTTATGCTTTAGTGCGCCTAAAATATGCAGGATGATGGCAGTAATAAAGATAACACCGATAATCTCATGCGCTTCTTTGAACACGTCACGCAAGGTGCTGTTATCTAGGCCTGCAATGATTTCGATACCAAACCATTTAACGCCGTACTTGCCGCTCATAGCCATAATCAAGCCACTTACTGGCATTGCTACCATCAATAAATACAGCATATGGTGTGTACCGGTGGCCAGTTTCTTTTCCCATGCTTTATAAGAAGCCAGCATAGCAGGTGGGCGGTGCGTGATGCGCCATAGTACGCGCAGCGCAATCAAGGCTAATAGGGTAACGCCGACAGATTTATGCAGGTTAAAGTAGAAGTTTCTAGGACTGACTTCTTCTGCCAGATGCCAGGTGTAGACTCCTAAATCGAATAAATCAAAGGCCGTTTGTTTTGCCGCCTCTTTGGGCAGTTCGGTCATATACCAACCTAGTGCAAACATGGCAATTACCACCAGAGCAATCAGCCAGTGCAGAATAACCGCGGTTTTTGTATAGCGAGAAGAATCTTGATTCATAGTAATATCCTAAGTAGCACTCCGTTGACATCCAACTGTGACCATAGTCGTCACAAATGATTGCATAAGCGCAGTTATTTTAATCGCTAACTTTAACGCAAGGAATCATTCATGAGAATTTTAATGATAACCATGAGCCTATTTTCAATATTGGGCTGTACCCATGCGCAAACTCAGCCTGAACGCTTGGCGCTGGAGACGGTGGCTGAAGGTGTTTATGTGCATCATGGACAGCATCTGGATATTGATACTGGCTATCAGGGCGATATCTGCAATATTAGCTTTATCGTCGGTAGCAAGGGAGTGGCGGTGATCGATAGCGGGGGCAGTCTGAAAGTGGGGGAGCAGCTACATGCGGCGATACGTAAGGTCACACCGCTGCCGGTGTTGTATGTGATTAATACCCATGTGCATCCAGACCATGTCTACGGCAATGCGGCATTTTTACCTAAAACAGCCAGTGAGCCTAAGCCAGAATTTGTAGGGCACGAGAAGTTAGGCCATGCCATGGATTTGCGCAGAGAGCAGTACACTAAGCTGAATGAGCGTTTTTTGCATGAGGATGCCAAAGGCAGTGAGTTGATTAAACCTACACTGGCGGTAAAAAATACGACAGAGCTGGATTTAGGTGACCGGGTGCTGGTATTAACCGCACATCCACCTGCCCATACTAATACCGACCTGACGGTGCTGGACCGTAAAACAGGAACCCTGTTTGCCGGCGATTTGTTATTTATCACACGCACGCCGGTGGTGGAGGCAGACATTAAGGGCTTGATTGCCGAAATTAGCAAGCTGAAAGCCAGCCCAGCGCAGCAAGTAGTGCCAGGGCATGGCCCGGTGACTAAGGATTGGGTAATGGCATTAAGCAATGCAGAGCGTTATTTAACGGTGCTATTGAGTGATGTGCGCGCCAATATCAAGCGCAATATCAGCATGGAAAAAACCATGGATACTGCCGCAGAGAGCGAGCGCGATAAATGGCAGCTGTTTGAAATTGCCAATCGGCGTAATGTAAATACGATATACCCGATGCTGGAGTGGGAATAAAAAAGCGGCCGATAAGGCCGCTTGCTGGTGCCGACTTAAGAGCCGCGCTGCTTAAGTGCTGCTCTTAACCGTTGCTTTTAATTGCTGCTTTTAACTTAAGTGTGGATTAAGCAGATTTTTTACGGTTGTCTAAGCTCAGCGCCGTGTTTGGGTTTGCGTGCAATAGCAACAGACCGCCAGCAATGGCTAGGTATTGCAATAACGGCAATTTAAGTAACAGGGTTAAGCCCACAATATAAAATGCCATGACCAATGCAAAAGCTTTGGTTTTGTAACCTAGCAATAAAGCCAAGCCACCGATACAGTTCACTAAAATAATAAGCGGGGCAAAAATGCCAGGCAAGCCCATGCTACCTAAAGTAGCTTGATATTGCTGATATCCATCAGGGTTGTTGGTGAAACCAATAATCAGCACCACAACTTGAACCAAGAATAATTGTGCTAATAAAACGCGTGCTGCAGTTGCTAAGTATTTTTGCATATAAAACCTTAATCATTAATTAAAGACCAAGGCTGCATAATGCCTGTTACTGCCAACGCTCGCAAGGGGTTAACATTGCAAGATAGTTTCAACATAGAAAAAGTAAGCTGGCAAACACATGCAGCACAACTGATGGCAGTACGTGAAGTGGTGTTTATCATTGAGCAAGAAGTGCCGGTCGAACTGGAGTGGGATGGCTTGGATGCGGCGGCGCAGCATTTATTGGCGCTTAATGCCGCCGGCGAGGCCATAGGCTGTGCTAGATTGTTGGCCGATGGCAGCATAGGCCGTATGGCGGTATTAAAGCCCTGGCGCGGTTTAGGTGTGGGCGCGGCCTTGCTGAATGCGGCGATAGCGTATTATCAGCAGCAGGCACGGCCTGTCATCACGCTATCAGCGCAAGTGCATGCGATAGCGTTTTATGAAAAGTTTGGCTTTAGGGTATGTAGCGAAGCTTATATGGATGCCGGTATTCTGCACAAAGATATGCAGCGCGTAATGGCTTAAAAGGATGAAGCCATAAAATGTAGACGTAAAAAAAGCCTGCTGATTACTGAGCAGGCTTTTTATTTACCAACTATTTATTTACTAACTATAAGTTTTATTAATGAACTATTAAGTTGGCTAGAGTAAGTCGGCTAGCGCGTATTACTTGTTCATTACGTACATAGTAACTTCGAAGCCAAAACGCATTTCTGTTGCAGCTGGTGTTGTCCACATAATGATTCTCCTGTTAGTTGGTTTACATCAAGATTGATGTTGTGTTTGTATGATTAGTATCATACCCAACAGTTGCAGCCTAGGCATATGTGCTTTAATGAATGCAGCCTAATGATTTTACGTAATTATCAGGCGGCTATGCGTGCGATAAATTTCTTAAATATCAGTAATTAATAGATAATACCGATAGTTATTAGGAGTTTACATGGGTTTAGATGCACGTACCGTCATGGTGATGTTTTCCATGCTGGCATTTATGTTTTTCTGCTTGTTTGAGTTGGCAGGTTTACGCGTAGGTAATATACGCGGCGTTCGGCAATGGGCGATTGCTAACCTCTGCATCAGCTTAGGGTTTAGCTTGGCCTATTTTTATGGGCAAACCACACCTGGGCGGGAGTGGGCAACGGTAATCGGCGTGACCTTGATTGCAAGCGGAGCTTGTCTGCAGTTAACCGGGATACAAACCTTTAAAGAGCAGCCGGTGTGCTGGCGCATATTGGTGCCGCTGATCGTGGCTATTTTCGGCTTGAACACCTGGTTTAGCGTGATACATCCAGATTTTCATGCACGAGCGACCATTAATTCTTTTATATTTTGCGCGATTTATGTGGCATGCGCGCGCGTGCTACTGGTTAAGGTGGAGGCCTCGCTGCGGGTGGCATATTGGTTTGCTGGCGCGTGTTTCTCTGTACTGGCAGTGATTATGCTTGCGCGTGGAGTGGTGATAATGCTGTCACCGGATGCAGTGATAGGTCTGCATGTGAATACGCCGATTAATACCATGCCATTTGTAATTGGCTGTTTGCTGCAGTTTTGCTCATCGTTTGGTTTGTTATTGATGTTGAACCACCGTTTGATTGCTGACGTTTATCAAATGGCATCGCGTGATGCGCTGACTGGCTTGCTCAATCGTCGTCGGCTGGAAGAAGAGGCGGTGCGCTTAAGGGCACGTTGCATGCGTACCGGTGAAACCTTGGCGATTATGATGATAGATATTGATTTCTTTAAATCTATCAATGACCGCTATGGCCATCCGGTAGGGGATAAAGTGCTGCGCGCGGTTGCAGATATTGCGCAGAGATCTATCCGTGCTGAGGATTACTTTGCCCGTTACGGCGGTGAGGAGTTCTGCATGCTGCTTACCTCTACCAACGAGAGCGAAGCGCTGGATCTGGCCGAGCGCCTGCGCTTGGCTTTTGCCGAATTTAGCTTGGCTGTGGGTAAAGAGCGTTTGAATCTTACCGTGAGTATTGGTGTGGCAGATTCGACAGAGCTTGGGTTGGAGTTTGCCGATTTAGTAGCGGCCGCCGACAAGGCGCTTTACTGCGCTAAAGCGAGCGGGCGTAATCGGGTAAGTATTTACTCCAATATGGATGTCGCAGCGCGAGTAGATGTTAAGAAGACAAGCCCAGCGTTCGCAAGTTAGCCACGCGCCCATGGTAGAGGGCTGAGACTAAATCAGACTGCGTCACCATGCCTACCAGTCGGCGCTCATCATCCACCACAGGGATATGATGGTGAACCTTGGTTTGCGACATCAACGGTATCAGTTCAATAATATGCATATTGGCTGTTGCGGTGACGGCCGGTGAAGTCATGATTTGACCTACCACTTCTGGCTTGTGTGAAGACAGGGTATGGGTTCTGCGGATAAAGTTCTTGAGCTTGGCGTCAAAGCCTTCGTACACCTCTAAGTTGGCATGCTGCATAAAGTTGGCTTGGGTAATAATGCCTACCACGCGCCGTGCTCTATCAATCACCGGCAGCGCTTTGATTTCATGCTGGCGCATCAGTAGCCAAGCGTCTTCCAGCAAGGTGCCGAACACCACGCTGACTACATCTTTAGACATGATGTCTGCGCAGATAATCTCACCAAAGCGGCGGCGATAGGCGTGCATTTCCGTTTGTTGCAGCAGGGTTTGCAAATCATCGCGGCTAACGTCCAGCACTTGGTTGTACTCTTTTAACACAGCATTTAAGTCTTCTGTATTAAAGCCAAAGCGCATTTCGGCCGGAATATCCTTGGTTAACTGCTGCGCAGGTTTCGCTACCAGATGTGGATAAGGGCGGCGTGTGGCATTGTTATAGAGAATGGCGACCAGCAGCAGGATGAACGAGTTAAGCGCTACTGGTGTCAATACAAACCAATAACCCTGTGCATGGATAGAAGCACCGCCGAGTACCGCGGTAAGTGCTACCGCACCGCTGGGCGGGTGTATGCATCTGAGCGCAAACATGGCGACAATAGAGAGGCTAACTGCTACCGCGGCGGCTGTGGCAGGATGTGCAATCCAGATGGCGCTGGTGACGCCGATAATGGCGGCAGTGGTATTGCCGCCTATGATAGACCACGGCTGTGCCAGTGGGCTGGAGGGGACAGCAAATAGCAGCACCGCAGAGGCACCCATAGGCGCGATTAAATAGGGAATGGTACTGGCATCGCCTTCGATTAAGATGGTGACGAGACCAGTGCAGAGGATGCCGATACAAGCGCCAATGCCAGCGCGTAAGCGCTCTGTATGATTAACGGCAATGCGCTCTGGCACAAAGCCGCGTAGCCATTGTTTGAGTTTATCCAAGCGATTGAACCTAAAAGTATTTTGAGTGTAATTTTTAGTACTAGATTTTTAGTGATATTACACTATGCACCAATTTGGCGCACCATGTTAGTGCGCTGATGAGGCTGTTCGGGTTGGTAGGGTGGTGACTGATACATGCCAGAGCGGCTTTATGTGTATGTAAATTGCTTAAAGCAGGGCTATTCTATAAAATCTCACTTTATAGAATAGCATCATGAATTTTATTCATTATTGAATTTATTCATATTTTTATTGTTTATTTCATCGTTTTAATTCTCAAGGAATTCTCATGTCAAAAATCATTTTCAAAGCAGGCGAAGCCACTGTATTCTCAGAAGGTAAAGACGTTACCGCTGCGATGCCAGAAATCTTAATCGGCGCAGTTGACGGCCCAGTAGGCCAAGCGTTTGCAAACTTAATGGCACAAAGCAAAGGCCACACTGCAATGTTTGCTGTGCGTGATATCAACCAAATGGTACGCCCAGTATGTATGACAGTACCAAAAGTAACTTTAAAAGGCAGCACCGATGTAGCGTTGTTCGGTGGTGTGGTACAAGCAGCTACTGCTGATGCGATCTTGGACTGTGTAATCGAAGGCATCATTCCTAAAGAGCAAGCAAATGATCTATGCATCATTAGCTTGGTATGGATTGACCCAGGTTGCATCCCATTAGAAAAAGAAGGCAAACTAGACAAAGCCGACATGTACAAAAACAACTACGATGCGACTAAATTGGCGATCAAACGTGCATTGAACGACGAGCCTAGCATTGATGAGTTGATTGCTAACCGCAACAAAATCAAACACTGCATGTGGGAAGATTCTTGGGATCAAAAATAAGATAGCTGATTAAGCTATCTGGCATCCATAAATGCTCAAGCGCTGGTAGGTTTGGGCATGACAGATGAAGCAATAAAAAAAAGCGGCGAATAGCCGCTTTTTTTATTGTCTAAGCGATAGTTATTTCTTGATAAAGATATCACTGACACTGCGTGCCAGATTGAGTGCAGAAAAGCCGGTTTTTAACCATTTAAGCACGCGTGCAGGACGAATCACACTGATAGCGGTGGTGACGCCCAGCATTAAAATCGGGTGCTGCCTGACGTAGCGCGCCAGCTGAAAGCCACGATAGGCAATGGTTAACGGTTTGCCTAAGGGGGCAACATCTTGCGCGAGTGCTACACGCTGCGTTGCGGCTTTCAGAATTAGCTTTTCGCGGCGCTCGGCGATAGTTGCGCGTTTGGGACTCACAAATCGCTCCTAATCTCTGGTTTCTTGATGGTCTTTTACCAGCTCAGCCAAGCTGGCCTCGAACATCCTAGGCATAGATTTGAGCGCGCGTATCGCTAGCGTACCTATGATGCCGCCAGTGACAATAAATAAGCCTGTGAGCAGGCTTAACACCAGCAGGCGATGCGTATCCCAAAATAACACCACAATCAGGATGGCCAGCAGCACCATGCCAAAGCACAGGCAGAATAGGGCAACAAAGGTCATCGCCAGTAAAGAGATTAAACGCTCGCGTCCTTCTTCTAGGTCTGTGCTTAGCAGTTCAAGACGCGTGTGTACAATCCCGATACAGGTGTTGGTGAGCCTTTTCAGTGAGCCTAATAGGCCGTCATTACTATTGCTATCACTCATTGTAATTAACGGCGGCCAATAAGTAAGCCAATCACTAAACCTACGCCAGCGGCGATACCTACCGCATGCCAAGGTTTGTCGTGCACGTAGTCATCTGTAGCGCGCGCTGCAGCTTTGGTTTTTTCCACCAATACTTCTTGTGCATCCGCTAGTTTTTCTTTGGCCACAGCAAGTGACTCTTCAGTTTTTGCACGTAGGTTAGCCATGGCTTCGCCACCTTGGCTAGCCGTTGCTTTGAGTAAAGCCTCAGCATCGGCAATCACTACTTTGAAATCGGCAATCAATTGTTCTTTAGAAACATCTACTGGTGAAGGTAAATTGTTGTTGTTCATTTATGTTTCTCCTTATGTATTGTTGTTTGAGAGTGGTCTGACCGTCACCCGAACGTTAGATTCAATTTAATTGCTAGATTCAGTTTAATCGACCGTGATGATAGCTTTTATCCTACGCCTTGCTTGTTAATAGGGCAAGAATTGTGTCATTTTGCTGTGGCATGATTGAGTGTTAAGAGGATATTGCGCACCGGCGTCGGAATCGCAGCACCCAGCGCATCTTCAATGCTCAGCCAGACTGCGTTGGCTTCGCGAGCTTGTAGCGCATGCTGGTTAACGCTAAGCGGCTGCGGCTTAATATGCAGCTTGAAATGGGTGAAAACGTGGCTGATGCTGGCTAATGGCGCATCTACTGTTGTGCTGACGCCAAATTGATCGAGTGCGGTTGTCGCGTAATCGTGGTGCCCGGTATCGCCTGCGCCATCATATTCCGGGAAGCTCCATAAGCCGCCCCATATGCCTGTAGGCGGGCGTTTGACCAGCATTACCTCGTCGCCTTGGCGTAGGATCAGCATCGTGGTATGTTTTTCCGGAATACTCTTCTTTGGCTTGGGGGTTGGCAGCACTGAAGTGAGATTCTGTTGCCGTGCTAAACAGCTGGTATTTAACGGGCATGCCTCGCATTTAGGCTTGCTTCTGGTACATACGGTGGCGCCTAAATCCATCAGGCCTTGCGTATAGGCCACCATATCAGATTGCGGTAACAAGCTTTCTGCCAGCTGCCATAATTCTTTTTCAATTTTAGGTGAGCTAGTCCAGCCAGCGATAGCAAAGTGTCTGGCCAGTACCCGTTTTACATTGCCATCCAGTATGGTTTGCACCTGATGAAAGGCAAATGAGGCAATGGCCGCGGCAGTAGAGCGGCCAATGCCAGACAGGGTTTGTATGGTGGCAAAATCTTGCGGAAACTGCCCGTCATGCTCATCCATAATGGTTTGAGCGGCATGGTGTAGGTTACGTGCTCTTGAGTAATAGCCTAGGCCGCTCCAGTGCTGTAGCACTTCATCCTGGCTAGCATTTGCCAGTGCAGCTATGGTTGGGAAGCGGGTCATGAATTTGCTGTAATAGCCAATCACCGCCGCTACCTGGGTTTGCTGCAGCATGATTTCTGACACCCAGATAGCGTAAGGGTCTGTGGTGTTTTGCCACGGCAAATCGTGCCGCCCGTGTATTTTTTGCCAAGAAATCAGGCGGCTGGCAAAGTCAGTCATGAATCGAGTTGCTTAATCAAAAAGTGAAATAGGGTATAACCGTTGGCAATGCTGCTTTGCTTAAAATTTAAACAGTTTTTTAAGTTTCTGTTCTGCTTTTTCTTTGGCTAGCTCTTCCGCTGATTTTGGCTGTTCTGCTGTGCCGTCAGCCGGTGCTGTTGCGCTATCTGCTGGTTTGTTTTTATCAAGCAAACCTTTTAATGCATCTACTTTGTTACCTTCGCCGCCTACCAGGGCTTTCACCGCGCCAGCTTTGTCACCGCCGACTTTATCAATCAGGTTGGATTTAGCAATGGCAGTGCCCAGTGCGGCAAAATCAATACCGTATTTAGGTGCGGAGAAGGTGCCTGTCACTTTAACCGGGATAGAGACGCCAGCGAGTGAGTCTAGCTCTGCGCCGCCTTGGCCTTTCAGTGATTTAACAATGGTAGGCTTGGCTAAGTAGTTAATGGTCTCGTTGGCAATATCGATATCACCGCGGCTGTCGCCTTTGGCCAGGCGCAGAATCGGCGCTTTCATGGCGAGGTCTTCGTTGTGGGCAACCCCGTTCTTGATGTTAAATGAGGCGGTCAGTTCGCTGAAGTCTGTTTTCTGCGTTTGGTCAGCACCTATGCTGTTTTTGTCTTTGAAAATATTGATTTTAGATTTGGCATTGCGAATGGTGCCTGCAATGTCGATACCCTTCACAGCACCATCAGCCAGTTGCAGTGAAGATGTACCATTCAGCGCTTTTTTCATGGCACCTACAGTATTGCCAGAGGCGGTTACATCCACGCTCAGCGTGCCTTTGCCGTCCAACATATCATTATTGATAGAGTCTACTAGCAAAGGGCCAATGGCGATGCCTTTCATGTCTTGCTTAAAGGCAATACTGGGTGTGCTGCGCGCGTCTACCCTAAGTGAGCCATTCATACTGCCTTGGTACAAATTTGCAGAAAGCGGGGCAATGGTGGCCACGCCATCTGCCGCTTTTAAGTCCACACGTACGTTAGAGGCCTTGGTTTTACCGTATCTTAAGTTGCCGATACGGATAGAGCCATTGGCATTCAGTGCTTTTAACGCGCTTAAATCCAGCGGCGCATCGGCACTGCTGGCGCCAGCGCTGGCTTTGCTCTCGGTGGCAGGTTTATCGCTGGCAATCACGTATTTATCCAGATTAAGCTGGTCGATATCGAGATCAAAGCTGTATAGCGGTTTGTGGAATTGGCTGATGCCCAAGCCGCCTTTGATCTGGCTATCGTCAAACTTCACATTTAGGCCGGACAGTGCCAGTTTTTGCCCATCGGCCTTCACGTTCACATTGAGGCCAGATAAACGATATTTATCATAGCTGATTTGCCCAATATTGATTTTGCCATCTAACAGCAGGTTGCCCAGTGCCGACATATCTGCAGGCTTTTGATTAGCAGTTGGTGCGGCTTGCTTGGTTTCTGCCTTTTTAGCTGTGCTAGAGCCTAATAATTTGTTGAGGTCTAAAGCATCTGCCGTTAAATCAAACTGAATATTCGGTTTTTTAAAGTTAGCAAGCGCCACGTAACCATTGAGCTTGGTGTTATCTACATTCATCAAGAACTTGCTGTTAACTTTTTCCAGCTTAGCGTCGGCATGCAGGCTTAAATCGAAATTTACTTTAGCTTGGCCGTTAGGAATCGCCGGGTCTTTAATGTCGATATTGCCGGCAAATTTTGGTAAATCAAAAATCAGGTTTTCCAGATTGCCTTGGAACGGAGATGAGAATTTACCGTTAATGCTGCGTTTGCCTTGAGTGCCGCTGATGTCGCCGCTGATGCCACTGCTTTGCAGGGCTTTAGGTGAGCCTTTAATGTCCGCCAGCACCAGGTTGGCTTTAAAGTTGTCGCTGGCTTTTTCCTGGCTCAAGCTCACGGTGATTTTCTTGCTGGAGACTTCATCTTTTTGCGCTAGCAGTGATGGTGCGTTGAGGTCCAACGCGATTTTGGCACCGTCAAACTGGCCGGCTAAGGCTAATTTCAAGCTATCAACCAAGAACTCGCGCGTTTCTGGTTTGGCATCCACATCACCGCTCAAGCTGACGGTAACGTCTTTACCGCCCATTGCATCGCCTTTAATCGTGGCATCCAGACCTTTGGCCGCAAAGTGCTTGGCTTCAGGGTCTGCCAGGAAGGTACCTTTGAGTTTTACATTGGCGGCCAGCGCTGGCTGATTAGCCGTTACGCTAAAGTCTGTGGCTAAATCAATCGGCTCAGCGAGTGCAATGTGGCCAGAAGTGAGGTTGAATTTAGACAGGGTATATTTCGCACCTGTGCCTTCATCGCTGTAGGTAACGGCAGAATTGGTGACTTTAACGCCATCCACATCAAACTTAATCTGTTCAGACTCTTCTTCTTTGCTTAATAAGTCATCAAAGTTAGTGGTGCCATCTTTATACTTGATGATATTCGCCTGGGCGCCATCAATGTAAACGGTATCGACCACCAGTTCTTTTTTCAGCAGCGGTAGCAATGCCAGCGCCACTTTCGCGCCTTGAATTGAGGCAAAAGTCTGCTGAGAGTTGTGTTCAGAAATAGAAAGCTTGCCTAAGTCTGCGCCAATCTTAGGCCAGAACGCGAGCTTGATATCGCCTTCAAGATTCAAGGTGCGCTGTTTTTTCTCCTGTACTAGCTTGATGATCAGCGGCTTGTAATCATTGGGGTTGAAAGTGGCAGCGATGACGGCAACGGCCAACACCAGCAAAGCAACTATGCCAGCTACGCCATAGAGACCGTATTTCAAAAATTTTTTCATGATGTCACCTTATTAAGTCTTATTGATGAGTCGATGATAGTCACCATCTGTATTACACGTTCATATTGTTATTTAGTGCACAGTCCAGTCCACCAGGCCTGTGTACGCCGTGAGCAGCACTATGCCGCCAAATACCAGGCGATACCATGCAAAAATCGTAAAGTCATGGTTGCTGACGTAGCGAATCAGCGCTCTAACCGCAATCATGGCACTAATGAACGAAAATATAAACCCCATTGCCCATGCGCCCATGTCATCCATGCTGAGCAGGGCACGGTCTTTGTACATAGAGTAAATAGAAGCCATGCCTAGGGTTGGGACAGCGAGGAAAAATGAAAATTCCGCGGCTGCTTTACGCGATAAGCCAAAAAACAGCCCGCCGATGATGGTAGAGCCAGAGCGCGACATGCCAGGAATCAGCGCTACTGCCTGTGCCAGGCCAAGTTTTAAAGCATCTACGGGGCGAATGTCATCTACCGTTTCTATGGTGACGGTGTGTGTGCGTTTTTCTGCCCATAAGATAATAAAGGCGCCAATAATAAAGGCCAAAGCAACCGGTACCGGTTTAAACAGGTGAGCTTTAATCATGCTGCCAAAGGCCAAGCCCAAGATGGCAAGCGGTAAGAAAGCGATGCTTAAGTTAATGAATAAACGGTTGGCGATGGGGTCGCGTCCGATGCCGGCAAATGTGCTTACAAAGCGCGTACGGTATTCCCACACCACGGCTAAGATAGCGCCGAGTTGAATGGCAATATCAAACACGTTACGTTTTTCATGGTTCATGAAATTAAGCAGGTCGCCGGCTAAAATTAAGTGTCCGGTGCTGGAAATAGGCAAAAACTCGGTAGCGCCTTCCACGATGCCTAGTAATGCGGCTTTAAGTAGTAACAAGAGATCCATGAGTAATTTTTATAACAGGCTGATTTTAATAAAGAAAGTGGTTGATAAGCGGTAGCAGGCGCGCAGATAAAACTTAATATACGCTAATTGCACGGCGCATAGCTATGCATGGTAACAGTGATAGGAGCACTGAACAGAAACGGCGCCTAAGCGCCGTTACTATTGTTTAGATTGCTATTTCAGCATCCCCATCACTGTGCTCAGCAGGTTGCCTGAGTTGCCGTCTACTTCACCATTCGGTGTCATTTTGTCGATGGCTTGCGGTAGGTATTCTGCAATTTTTTCGCTGATATCGCTCGGTGACATGCCGAGTTTTTCGGCAAAACCAGCAATGCGGTCACTGCCCAGCACCTCTACCACTTGTTCGGCAGAAATTGGCTGATTATCGCCAGTGCTAATCCACGATGCTGCTTGCTCGGCAAAGCCAGCCTCATTAAATTTGGCAAGCACGCCTTCCAAGCCGCCATTTTGTTTGAATAAATCCATGGCGATTTGCAGCATAGCGCCTTTATCGCCGCCCATATTGCTTAGCACTGCGCCAGCTAAACTATCAAATAGTCCCATGATAAAACCTCGCTATCAATAATTAATTATTAAGTCTATGCTACCTTAAAAGCGCTCATCGTTGCGTAAATAGCGCCATTGTCCTACCGGTAATTTACCTAAAGTAATGCTGCCCATACGAATGCGCTTTAAACCTACTACATGCAAGCCTACCATTTCGCACATGCGGCGAATCTGGCGTTTTTTGCCTTCACGCAATACAAAACGTAATTGGTCTTCATTTTGCCAGCTTACTTTAGCTGGTTTCAGTTTTTCGCCGTCTAAACTTAAGCCGTAATTTAAGCGTTTTAAGTCAGCATCGCTGAGCTCACCGGTCACACGTACCAAGTATTCTTTCTCAACCGTAGAGTCTTCGCCGATCAGATGACGTGCCACACGGCCGTCCTGAGTGAGTACTAACATCCCTGTAGAGTCAATATCCAGACGGCCTGCTGGCGCCAAGCCGCGTAACATGCCGCGGTGGAATTGCTTAGGATGATGCTTGTGCAGTTCCGGGTCATCTTCCCATTGGTTGTCCGGGTGGATCAATACAATCGCCGGTTGGTAGCCATCTTCGGCCTGACCGCTGACATAACCCACAGGCTTGTGCAGAATAATGGTCACGTTTTCAGCCTGATATTCCTGTGCGTAGCTGCTGATAACGATTTCGGCATCAGGCTTGATGCGTGTACCCAGTGTTTCAACAATCTCACCGTCCACCTTCACCCAACCGTTGCTGATCCACTCATCCGCTTCGCGGCGTGAGCACAGGCCGCGTTCAGCCATCACTTTAGATAAGCGTGGCAAATCCGGCTGGCTGGGGCTAGCCTTGGCTGCAAATGCTTGTTTATTGGTGCGCGTGTTATCAAATTCGCTGGCCACAAAACCATCGCGCACCTTACCACCACGGCGTGGCGGGTTGCGGTAAGCACCTTCACGGTCTGCTCTATCGCGGGTGGTTTGCGCGCTGTCGATTCTATATGCATCTGGTCTGCGCGCATCCGGGTTAATCGGGCGCGGTGAGGGCGCGCGGCTATCTGGTGTTTGTGCTTTAGGTGCAGAGGGGGGGTGCAACGAGCCGTCATGCCTATGGTTACGTTGACGTGACGATTCTGATCTAGGTGTATCTGGCCTAGATGCTCTGCCTTCATCTCTGCTGCGAGGGGAGCTGGCCTCGGCCGGGCTAGGGCGTTGGGGCTTCACAGGTGCAGTGCTGCGGTCACGCGTAAGCGCACTGGAGCGGCGCACCGGCGCTTTTTGTGTCGCAGGTGTATCAGAAGGTTTTTTGGTGATTTTAAGTGTGGTCAAAAGTTTATTCCTTGAATCTTGCTATTTTACGCTTTTTTTATTCCTAGACGTGAATACAATTGCTTGAATTAAAAACACAATAAGTGGGCCTATAGTTGTCTACCTACACTAAACTAGACAAAATGCGAGTTTGAATTAAGGCTTATAGCTGTTAATCTAATTTTTAGGTGTATTAGTCTCATATCTAGATAAAAATTAATAAAAAAGAGAAAAATAATGGATGAAGGAAAATTTGTAGCTGATTTCTTATCAGCAAATCTAGAAAAAATTTATAGTTTTGGGAAAAAAGTTTATGGGACTGCAGATGCCGCAATTCAAATTAACTTAAAAACTGCTTATACAGAATATTTAAATAACTCTAGACTAAAATATTCAAAATCGAAGTCATTTTTTATAAGAAACCAACCTGCTGAGTTATATAGTTATTACGTACCAACTGGAATTAGCTGTGAAAAAAAGATTATTGAAAAACCAAATTTCAGAAATTGTCTTGAATTCACTAATCGAGTAGTAATTTCAGGCACAGGAGGCTCTGGCAAGTCAGTATTAATTAAGCATTTATTTTTAGACTGCATTCAAACAAAGACCCACGTTCCGATATTAATAGAATTAAGAGATTTAAATTCTTATGACAAAACTCTTGATGATTTTATTAAGGAAACAATATCAAGTTTTGGGTTCAAAACCACAGATGAATATATAAAAAGTGCCCAATCGGCTGGACACTTTTGCTATTTTTTTGATGGATTTGATGAAATTACTCCTAAGTTAAGAAAAAGAGTAATTAAGCAAATATCCTTAATTTCAAAGAAATTTCCTTCGTGCCCTATATTTTTATCCTCAAGGCCTGACGATGAGCTCGGTGAAATAGAAGATTTCTCAATCTTTAAAATTTGTCCTTTATCTTTGAATGAAGCTATAGAATTAGTAAGTAAATTGCCTTTTGACGAAACTATAAAGAATAAATTTTGTAACAATTTATCACAAGGGCTGTTTGATAAACATGAGTCATTTTTATCAAATCCACTACTGCTATCAATAATGCTATTAACATATGGTGAGAATGCAGAAATTCCTTCCAAACTCAGCATTTTTTATAATCAAGCATTCGATGCATTATTTCGTAGGCATGATGCTTATAAAGGAGCATATAGTCGAGATAGGCTTACAACATTAGACTCTCAGGACTTTTCGCGGATTTTCTCTTTGTTTTGTTTGCAAACCTATGACAAGCGTTTATTCAAAATGCCTCGTTCAGTTTGCTATGAGTACATTGAAAAAAGTATCAAAATATTAGATATTCAAGTCAATCCAGATGATTATATAAATGACTTATTAAGTGCTGTTTGTTTAATGATTGAAGATGGTTTAGAAATTGCATTTTCACATCGATCTTTTCAAGAGTACTTTACAGCCTTATATATCTCTACAGCAGCCCCAGAAACGCAAATAAAGTTAATAGATCGTTTCTGGATCGATATATGCTCTGATGATGTAATGAGCTTGTTAAGAGAAATTAATCCTGACTTATTTGAAAGGGCATTGCTAATTCCAAAGTTGGGAGAGGTATTTGTTGAGTTAGGCGTGAAGAGGAATTTCACAATCACACATTTTGTTAGATATTTAAAGTTATTTTTTTCAGAGATCGGTTGTATGGGGGATGAGCGAGGAATTTCCTATATGTATGTAAGTAACAATGCGAACTTGAGAATAAGTCAAAACCAATTATTAAAAATAGCTGTTCGCGAGTATTCGAATTACCAATTTTTTTCAGAACAAGAGCTGAATAATTTCAGGGATAGAATGTATGAAAGTTGTTTTAGAAATGATGAAAATTACCGAACAAGTTCGTTGAGTATTAAATCACCTTTAATCACCAGTATTGATCAATATGGGGCTTGGCATTCCTCCACATATTTAACGGCTGCATATGGGGTCTATAAAAAGCTCAAATTAAAGCATTTGAATACTACTCAGAGTTTCGACATATTATTAGGAATTAAATAAATATAGGTTTGGTTTCGGTTGTTGTCATGGAATGGAGTAGCTCAAAACAAAAAAAGCCAGCTTTTGCTGGCTTTTTTATTGCTGTCATTCCGTGCGGGACACGGAATCTAGCGGCTTAACGGCACTGGATAACGACTTGCGTCGGTATGACAGATTGTTATTACACTTTTTGGTAAACCTCAGAGCCTTTTTTCACGAACTCAATGGCTTTTTCCTGCATGCCTTTGGTCAGTGCTGCTTGCTCGTCTACACCTAGTTTGTCTGCGTAATCACGTACGTCTTGTGTGATTTTCATAGAACAGAAGTGTGGACCACACATTGAGCAGAAGTGGGCTTGTTTTGCGCCTTCTTGTGGCAATGTTTCGTCGTGGAATTCCTTAGCTTTCTCTGGGTCCAGGCCTAGATTGAACTGGTCTTCCCAGCGGAATTCGAAACGTGCTTTTGATAAAGCGTTGTCACGGATTTGTGCGCCTGGGTGGCCTTTTGCCAAGTCTGCCGCGTGAGCTGCAATCTTGTAGGTGATGATACCAACACGTACGTCTTCTTTGTCTGGTAAGCCTAAGTGCTCTTTCGGTGTTACGTAGCACAGCATGGCACAGCCGTACCAACCAATCATGGCTGCACCGATACCTGAAGTGATATGGTCGTAGCCTGGAGCGATGTCGGTAGTTAATGGGCCTAATGTGTAGAATGGAGCTTCACCGCAATGCTCTAATTGCAGGTCCATGTTTTCTTTAATCAGGTGCATAGGTACGTGGCCTGGGCCTTCGATCATACATTGTACGTCGTGCTTCCAAGCGATTTGGGTCAATTCACCTAGTGTTTTCAATTCAGCGAATTGCGCTTCGTCGTTAGCATCGTAGATAGAGCCTGGACGTAAGCCATCACCTAGTGAGAATGAAACGTCGTACTGTTTCATGATTTCGCAAATCTCTTCGAAGTGCGTGTACAGGAATGACTCTTGATGATGCGCTAAACACCATTTCGCCATGATAGAACCGCCGCGTGACACGATACCGGTCATACGTTTTGCAGTCATCGGGATGTAAGCCAAGCGTACACCTGCGTGGATGGTGAAGTAGTCCACACCTTGTTCAGCTTGCTCAATCAATGTGTCGCGGAAGATTTCCCAAGTCAGGTCTTCAGCTTTACCGTTCACTTTTTCAAGTGCTTGGTAGATAGGCACAGTACCGATAGGCACTGGTGAGTTGCGGATGATCCACTCGCGGGTTTCGTGGATGTTTTTACCGGTTGATAGATCCATCACGGTATCGCCGCCCCAACGTGTACTCCACACCATTTTTTCTACTTCTTCAGAGATAGAAGAACCTAATGCTGAGTTACCGATGTTAGCGTTGATCTTCACCAGGAAGTTACGGCCGATAATCATAGGCTCGATTTCTGGGTGGTTGATGTTAGCCGGGATAATTGCACGGCCACGAGCCACTTCATCACGCACGAACTCTGGCGTAATCATTTTTGGGATGTTGGCACCAAAGTCTTGGCCTGGGTGCTGAGTTTGCAACAGCTCGCTCATGTTTTCGCGGCGTTGATTTTCACGAATGGCAATGAACTCCATCTCTGGGGTGATGATGCCTTTACGTGCGTAATGCATTTGCGATACGTTTTGGCCTGCTTTAGCGCGCAATGGTTTGCGGTGCAGGTTGAAGCGCATCTCTGCCAATTCTGGGTCAACCAAGCGTTGGTGGCCGAATTCAGAAGTAGGGCCATCTAATTGCTCTACATCGCCACGCTCCATGATCCAGCCGGTACGCAATGCTGGCAAGCCGTTACGGATGTCGATCTTGATGGTTGGGTCTGTGTATGGGCCTGATGTGTCATAAACCACAACAGGTGGGTTTTTTTCTGCGCCGAACGCAGAAGGGGTGTCGCTCAATGAAATTTCGCGGAATGGTACGCGAATGTCTGGACGTGAGCCTTCAACATAAACTTTGCGTGATTTAGCAAAAGGGGTAGTTGCGCTCTCATCAACAGAGGCAGTTTCATTAAGAAACTTGGTAAGATTTTTATCGGTGGCGTTCAAGTGTGGCTCCTAGCAAAAACGTAAGGAGCAGGAAGACTGCGTGCCCTTACTGGTATATTTGTAGGAAAGCGGATAGATGCTTTCCTACGGCGGCATGACCCGCATCAGGTTCGAAGGGTATATCTCACTGCATTTGTTAAAACATTTGTTTAAAAATACAGACCCCTAGCAATTAGCGAAATATACGCTAAATTTGCTATAAAACCAAGTGTTTAAGTCAAGTGTTTGATTGATGTAACTTTTTGATTGGTGTAACTTATGGATTAAAGTAAGGCGTGTGCTTGCCGTAACTGTACAAGTGCGTTGAATGGTGCTGCTGCCGTATCTATTAACAGCTTTGGTGGAGGCCATAATGCGGGCTTCTGTTGCGAATTGTTTAAAAAGCAGTGGCTATCTGCGTTTTTTGGTACACTTGCAGTAATACGTATCGAGTTTAATTTGACGTATCGTATTTAATTCGAACTTAGAAATGGTATTGGTGAAATTATGGCATTAGCTATTTATATTGGTTATTACCTAGTGGCGATTACTGCGCTCTTTTTTCATTTCACTGGTCATTTAGAGCGCTGGGGTATGGAGTGGGTGATTTTAGTGTTGGCAGTCACTGTGTTTCCCGTGGTGCTTTACGTTTAAGCCACTAGCCTTAAGCCGTTGTCTTTAAAATCTGTTGCCGTTACTGGCAACCCAAACCCCGTATTATTTTTTGGTTACAAACTCACGCGCCAGTTTTGCTTGTTTTTTAAGGCCGATGTTAACCGCGCTTGGCAGCAAGCCATTGAGCCAAGCAAAGAATGATTCTGGCTGCCCGATAAATACTTCCTGTTTTTCCTGTTCTATCGCTTTTACGATAATGGCAGCTACTTTTTCCGGCTCATCAATATTGCCACCGGTTTTTGCCAGCATGGCGAGTGTTACTGCGTCGTTCATCGGCGTGTTGATGCCGCGCGGGGCAATGTAGGTCACGCCGATATTGGTTTCTACCAGCTCGCGGCGCAAGGCTTGTGAAAAGCCGTGGATGGCGAACTTGGTGGCACAGTAGGTGGCATAGTGCGGAAAGCCTAATGAACCCAGAATCGAGCCTATCATCACCAGCTGGCCTTGGTTACTGGCTTTAAAGTGCGGTAGCAGCGCATTGGTTAGCTGCAGCGGGGCGGTGACATTGGTATGCACCATTTGCGCGATGCGCTCTGGGCTTTGGTCTTCAAATTGAATAAAATCCAGAATCGCTGCGTTGTTGATGAGTATATCTACACCATTAAACAGTTGCAGGGCTTGTTGAGCGACTTGTTGCACGCTGCCTTCTACTTCAAGGTCGGCTGCTATGGTTTTGGCTTTGCCGCCTTTATCTTGAATTTGTTGGCTGAGGGCAGCGAGTTTACCGCCATCACGCCCGACCAGAATTATATTGGCGCCTTTGCGTGCCAGCATCAGCGCCAGATGTTTGCCGATGCCGCCAGTGGCGCCAGTGAGTAGAATGCATTTGTTTTTTAGTTGCATATAGTGACCCTATTTAATGTAACCCTATTCAATTTTGCATGTATTCGGCTTCTATTGTACGGAAGATATTGCCATATAACCTATAAAATATTTTAGCGCTGTGAATCAGCATGGCTTGGTCTTCAGGATTGGTGATTTGGTTCATCAAGCTCTCGTAAAAGGTCACGTGGCTAATATCAAGCGAACCATGCGAGAGCAGGTAGCTAAAAGCTTTTTTCGGCAGATTGAGTGATTGCATCAGTGCTTCACCTGCGTGTGTGGCAACCGCAGTGCTGGTGCCTTCTAACACCAGTACCATGCCAAAAAAACCAACCGGGTTGACGCGGTGGATCATATCGTAGGCATAGGCCACCATGACTTCGGTAGCGAAGCTGGCGCTGTGGGCAGCTGTGGTGCTGTGGCGTACCGCTTCTTTATCGCCGCCGCATGCTTCAATGTCATTCAGCACCCATTCTTGATGCCCCATTTCTTCTTCAATATATTCACCGATGGCGGTACGCAGCCATTCATAGTGCGCGGGCAGGCGGCCGCCGCATGCCATGAGCAGCGGCGTGGTGTGCTTCACGTGGTGATAGGCCTGGGTCAAAAAGCCTACATAGGTTTCGCGTGAAATTCTGCCGGTAGCGCCTAGCGTAATCAGCGGCAGGCTGAGTAGTTCATTGCGCTCTTTTTCGGTAGCTTGGAGTAGTCGTTGGTAAAAGTGCATATGCATTATCTTTCATAAAGCGCATCAATTTTTTGCTGGTAATGCTGCCAGATTATGTCTCTGCGGTTTCTGCCGTTGGCGGTAAGCTGCTGGTTGTGGAGTGTAAATGGCTCATCTGCATGGAGCCACTGCGTCACTCTGGCGTAGTCTGGTAGCCGATTATTAATGTTTTGTATCGTGTCTTTAATCTGCTCCGAGGTGCTGTTTTTGCTGGCGACAATAACCGCGGTGTTCCACGGCTTGGCCTCGCCAAATAAAGCGGCTTGTGCGATGCCGGGTGCGGTGGTTAGTTCGCGCTCCACCCATTCTGGCGATACATTGCGCCCGAATGAGGTGATAAATATGTTCTTTTTGCGCCCAGAAATCACTAAATAGCCATCTGCATCCAGATGACCTATGTCGCCAGTGTATACCTGCGCCGATTGTGCGGCGGCTTGCCCTACATAGCCCAAGTAAGCATTGCCGTTGACTACAAGCTCATGCTCGTCGGTAAAGCTCAGGCTTAAATGCGGCAGTACCTTACCCACCGTGCCAACCTTATTAAACGCCGGTGTATTAAGCGCCACCACCGATGCACATTCAGACAGCCCATAGCCCTCAAACACCGGGATAGCGGCTTGCTGAGCGCGCTTAAGCAACGACGGTGATACCGAAGCACCGCCTACCGCTAAAAAGCGCAAGGCGCTGGGCGGTTTGGCGCCTGCTTCTATTTGATGCACTAAGGCATTCAGTAGTTCAGGAGTAAAAATCGCGGTGGATGCCTGATTGTGCGACAGTGCTTGCAGCAGTTTTTGCATATTCAGACCGCTGGCACGGGTGAGGCCAAGCTCGCTGCCAGGTAGTAATACACAGCAGGCACCGGCAAGCAAAGGCGCGTAAATACCTGCTACATTCTCCAATAAGGTGGCTAGTGGCAACACATTTAAATGAACATCGCTCGCTGTTAATTTTGTAGCATCGGCAATAGAAGTTGCCACATTAATCATATTATCTGCACTGAGGCACACGCCCTTAGGGGTGCCGGTGGAGCCTGAGGTATAGGTGATTTTGGCTGTACTCGCAGGTAACGCAGCCTTGCTTGGCAGCCGCAATACAAATTGCGTAAGCATTTTGCCAGCCACGAGCCACTGTGCTTGGCTGGCAATGTTGTCTTTTAGCAAGGGTGCAAATAGCTCCGGCTGATCGGTGACAACAATATCCGCGCCAGCATCGGCGATAGCATGCAGCCATTGAGTACTGGTAAAAAACAAAGGCAGTGGAATCAGCGGGAGATTGCTCGCTAACGCGGCTAAATCCAGCACCACCCAAGCCGGGTGGTTATCTAACGCTAATGCAATAGTGGAGTGCTGGTTTAGCTCACCCCATCTGTGCTGCTGGGCTTGAATTGCCGCTTGCAGTTCAGCATAGGTCAGCTGGCAATCTATGCCGCGCAGTGCAGTGTTATCACTATTATGAACTGCGATGGCGGCATTAATTTTATCTGCTGGCATACCGTTTATAGCTGGGCTATCCCTCTTACTGCGACCACTTGTGGTGAATGATCGTAATAGCGTCCCCAAGTGGCCTGCTCGGCCGGTGTGAGGCGTGATTTATCGGCATTTTGCAGTGCATAAACATCACGCCCGCCTTTAATCAGCCCATTCTGCAGGCTGTGGTGGGCAGTGGCTACGCACCATTCAACGTTGTTATCCAGGCTATGTTGAATCACATGTGCGATTAACACGCCGGCATTGCGTGGGTTAGATACCGCTAAATTGCCAATCTCGGTAATTTGCTGGCGCGTAATTGCGCGGTTAAAGTGGTCAGACAGTACGGTTTCAATCGGCGCATCTAAATAGCGCTCTAAGAACAAAGGCTCGGCATCGGCCTTGCGCATGCCGAATGCGGCGACTAATTGGTTATTTTCTCCACGCAGGCTAACCAGATGCGGCATAAAGTGCTGCACATTGGCACCATAGATGTGTGCAAACACGTCATGGATAAACTGCTCAACTTCCCTGCGGTCAGGCGCATCTAGCTCAACTCTGGCCGCAGTAATATTACTAGCCAAGTGGCGCTTAGCCGCAGCGAAAGGGCGGGCTTTATACGCGGCTTCGGCATTAAAAATTCCAGCATTAAAAACTTCAGTATCGAAAAATAGCGGGTTAGCATTCAAAGTTAGGCTTAACATGTTGTCGTTCACCTTCAATTAATCACAGTTCACTTCATGGTTCTATCTCGTTAGTAATAGCTCGCAAGGAACGTACCTAACATTAGCGTGATAAGGTGTTTTTGCAGGCGCTGTGTTGATTGATTGGTCAATACCTATCTAATAATCAATGACTTATTAATTTTTATAAGTAGCTATTTCACCTAGCTGGCTGCATATGGCGCATTGGTTAGGCTAGTCAATGCGGCAAGTTGCACGCAAAAATGGTATGCAGCTTTGAGGCTGATAAATTAGCATCATGTAAATATTGCACACATGGTGCGTAAGTTTGATAAGCCCTGCCTTAACAACAAGTTACTCACAGCTGGCGTGCTGTAGCCTTACAGCGTTTTGACATGGGGCTGATGGTTTGGTGCTGTTTCGGGGTGTATTTTTGGCAGGAGTTCAGCGCACGTATTAATGCTGCTGGAGCGGCTAGAAAAACAAAGGCGACTTAATTGCGCTTAACTTTAATTACACTTAACCTTAATTGCATTTAACTGCGGATGCATCGGTACTGGTGTCGCCGTTGGGTAGTATCCACAGCACGGCTTTCACGCGGTTATCTAGTTTGCAGGCATCTACATAAGCAATGCCGCCTGCTGTTTCCTGCACGTAACGAATCGCTGCTTCGTCAGAATACAAGACATGGGGCGGTGATACGCCGTGGAAGTAGAGGCCGTTCCAGTAATCGGTTTGAGTGTTGGGCAAGCTGCCTAAGATGCTGGTGGAGAATTGCAGCCGCAGCGGGTTGTCCGGCGGCAGGTTAATCGGGTGTATGCGCAGGCCATGCGCCCAGTAAGTTTTTTTGCGCCAGTAAATTAGTTTAAGCTCGCCCACCGCCATAGTCTTGTTGGGGTTGTCGTTGGCGACGATTACCGCAATCACGGTTTTATCTGCGGCAAAGGCCACAGGCAGGCACAGGCTGCCGGTGACTAGCAAAATAGCAATCAGTAGGCGCATTAGAACAGCACCGCAAATGAAGCTAAAAAGCCGCGTGGCGATTCAGGCTGGTCGGCGCTGCCGCCGGTGACTTCCAGCTTGAGCAACCGGGTTGGCAGGATGCGCCAGGTCGCGCCTATTAACCAGCGTTGCTGATGTCCCTCGTCTGGGCGCTGAAAGGTTTCAATACGTGTAATGCCATACCAGTTGCTGGCGATGGGAAGAGGGATAGCGGTTTGCAGATAAGCGCCATAGCCGCTGCGGTTGCTGTGTGTATCCCAGCGCTGAAACGCCTCACCTAAAATTTCAATGTCGCGGTAGTGGGTAAGGAAGTCTAGCCCCAGCATGTGGTAACGCGCATTTACTGCATTTTTCTCTTCAAACGACATTAGGTTAACGCCTATATTCGCTTGCTGGCCAAACGCAATACGCGCACCTTTGGTGTTCTTGAAATTTAGTTCGTCATGGCTTTCGTCTTGGTCTTTCAGCGTTTCTATATAGACGGAGTACTCCAGCGCGCTGGTGTTTAGCGGTATAGCGCCAAAGCTCATGATGCCGTTGATCGCAGTGGGAAATAGCCTGCTGGTTGCCACGGGGCGTGAGCTGGTCCATACCAGCGGTGAAGCATGTAGCTGGTTCCAGCGGCCGGTTGGGGTGAGAAAACGTCCGCCGCGCAGGCTGATGTTGTCTGATAAGTTGTAATCCAGGTAAACGCGCTCTATATCTATATAGCTTTGCTTGGTATTGAATTTGTTGTCGTCATCCCAGGTAAGTGGGTTTTCTAACTCTAACTCACTAAAAAACTTAAAGCGGCTTTCGTTCTCCCAAGTCAAAATCAGGCTGATTTCATTAATGGCGGCGGTGGTTTCTGCGGTGCGCGGTATTGCAATGCCGGCGCTGCCATAGCCGCCTAATCTAAAGCCATCCAGTACGCCAGGGGCTGGGGCGGCAGGTGCTTCGGCATAGGCAGCCTTGCACAGCAGCAATAGCAGGGCTACACTGCCGATACAGAATTTATTGATGCGCTGCATGGGTGCTCCAGGCGCTAAAACATCGATAATTTTTGAAATTAAATGCATAAGCGAATTATATGCGATAACCGCGGCAAAGCATTGCGGCGGGGCCGGCAAGTAATACCGCAATTAACCGTAGGTGCATTAATCATCGATGCATTAACCATAGGCGCATAAGCACAGGCTACTACTTTGAATCTATCATTTGTAAAATCAATGTCAGTCAAGAAATTGCTATTGTTGGGTTTCTTGATGACAGCCCTGCTGCCTATGCTGATTGTGACAGTGCTGACATTTTACGAAGCGCGCACAGTGCTGCGCGAAGAAATCGCCCGTGATATGCAAACGCGCGCTAATGCAGCATCGCGTCAAGTAGACCACATGATGTTCGAGCGCTTGCAGAATATTGCTTCCTGGAGCCATTTGGAAGTGATGGACCAAGTGGTCATCGGCGATTTTGACAAGCGCTTATCTAACTTTCTCAATGAGCTCAAAGTAAGCTACAACGGCGTTTACCGGTCTTTGTATGTTGTGAATAACCACAATGTAATCGTTGCCTCCAGCCAGCCTGGCGATATCGGTAAACCGAATGCTAGCCGCGCGCTATGGCTGCAAATCTCATTTGCTAATCGTATTGTGCGTTTATATCAGCTTAATCAGCAGCAACTGCCCATGTCTAGTGACATCTTGGATGAAAACCAGCATAAAGTCGGTACTTTATGGGTGATTTTTGATTGGAGCGCAGTCACTAGAATTTTAGAAAGCACGACCAACCAGGGTAGTGGCGCGGCCTTGATTAATCTGGATGACCCGCAGCGTGAAACGCGCGTACTCTCGGAAACCCAGCACTGGAAAAAAATCGTGGCAGCGCATGATATTTCAGTCGATTCTGTTATGCGGCCAGCAGCTGAAGCCCCGATTTTTAACTGGATCGTTTCAATCGCGCAATATCGCTCGGTGGTGATGGGGCCAGTACATCGCATGGGCTATATGTTTATTCTGCTGTTGATTATTACCGGCTTACTGGCGGCTGCATTTGCGGCGCCATTGTCAGCACGCATTACCAAGCCGTTGGCGCGGCTGACCGATTACGCTAACCGTTTTATGCGCACTTCCAATGCCACGTTACCCAAAGCTGGCGGGCCGGCAGAGGTGCGCGCTTTGTCTAGTGCCTTTAGCAAAATGATGAATGATTTAACCTTGTCTAAAGAGAATCTGACGCGTGCGGCCAAGCTGGCGGTGGCAGGTGAAATGGCGGCAGCTATGAGCCATGAAATCAGGACGCCGCTCGGTATTTTGCGCTCGTCTGCACAAGTGCTGGAGCGTGAGAAAAATCT
>NZ_CAMLGS010000015.1 GCF_946479685.1 uncultured Methylotenera sp. | reverse complement strand
CCGTAATGACGACCCGGCAACTGCAAGCCGCCCATGGGATAAAGACCGTGATGGCTTTGTTATCGGTGAAGGTGCTGGCGTGATGGTGCTGGAAGAGTACGAGCACGCGAAAAAACGCGGTGCGAAAATTTATGCTGAACTAAGTGGTTACGGTATGAGTGCTGACGCGTACCACATGACCGCACCAAACATGGATGGCCCACGCCGCTCTATGCGTAATGCAATGCAAAACGCTGGCATTAACCCAGATGCAGTGCAGTACGTTAATGCGCACGGTACATCAACACCGCTGGGTGACACCAATGAAACCAACGCAATTAAAGCGGCATTTGGTGAGCACGCTTATAAATTAGTGGTTAACTCAACCAAATCAATGACCGGTCACTTACTTGGCGGCGCAGGCGGTTTGGAATCTGTGTTTACCGTGTTAGCAATTCACAACCAAGTTTCACCACCGACCATTAACATTTTCAATCAAGATCCTGAGTGTGATTTGGATTACTGTGCAAATACTGC
This sequence comes from uncultured Methylotenera sp., assembly GCF_946479685.1. Next base: position 53,888 of record NZ_CAMLGS010000015.1, on the reverse strand, counting down.
ACGTGATATGAAAATTGAGTACGCACTGAAAAACAACTTTGGTTTTGGCGGTACTAACGGCAGTTTGGTGTTTAAAAAAGTTTAACTAGCAATTTAATTGCAGTGTTTAAAGCCCGCATTGGTAGTCAATAGCGGGCTTTTTATTAGCCATTTTTGGTAGTGTATTTATGGTGTGTATGGTTTAATTACGCCTTATGGCATCTCATCATACATCTTTAATCAATGGCAGTTTTGATCTCACCATTTCCGCCTTAGACCGTGGTTTTACCTACGGCGATGGTGTGTTCCGCACCATGAAAATTAAAGATGGCCAGCCCATCAGTTGGCCTTTTCATTACCAGAAATTAGTAGCAGACTGCGCTGCGATAGGCATCGTTTGCCCGAGCGCAGAGCTGTTAATGAGCGATATTCAACTACTGTTCCCAATTAGCGAGTTTGACGACGGGCAAGTGCAAGTGGTGAAAGTCATTATCACCAGAGGCGAGGGCGAGCGTGGTTATGCGCCACCAGCAGTGACTATTCCCAGCCGAGTGTTAATTAAATCAGCCATGCCTAGTTATGCCGATACGCATTACACGCAAGGCGTACGCTTGCATCTATGTGACACCCGTTTGGCATTACAACCTAAGCTTGCCGGCATTAAACACCTAAACCGCCTTGAAAACATACTGGCGCGTATGGAGTGGCGAGATGAGTCCGTATTTGACGGGCTGATGCTCGACCAACATGGCAACGTAATTGAATGCACTATGAGCAATATCTTTGCACGCGTGGGGAAGAAGCTATACACCCCAGATTTAAGCCAATGCGGGGTAGCAGGTATTACCAGGCAGCGCATACTCGGTTTAGAAGCCATACTTGGCTTAACTGTGCACGTCGCGACACTATCATTGCCTGAGCTGTTAAGTGCGGATGAGGTGATTATTTGTAATAGTTTATATGGCGTATTTCAGGTAACGGCCATAGGCGATCACACATGGGAGCAACAAACGCTGGCTTCCACAATAAGAAACATACTGACTAATGGTTAAACGTATTAAAAGATGGCTGTTTATCAGCCTAGTCTCCCTTGTGTTATTAGCTGCCTGGCTTGGCTATTACGCCATTTCTCCGCTTAGATTACAGCCTAGTAGTCAGGAAATAATCATTGCCCCGAATAGCGGGCTGCGCAGTATTGCCAATCAATTGGTTACACAAGGTGTGCTACGTGAGCCGTGGCGCTTTATCTTGCTCGCCAAGCTGTTAAACAAAGAGCAATACCTACAGGCTGGCAGTTACACTTTAAACAAAAATGTATCCCCTTATCAGTTATTGCTTTCGCTTAATTATGGCAAGGCGACGCAAGGCAGTGTGACGTTTATTGAGGGTCGCACTTTTGCGCAAATGCGTGAAAAACTGGCAAAGAACGATGCTGTCAAACAAACCACTACGGCCTTATCTGATGGTGAAATTATGCAATTATTAGGGTCTAAATACACAACGCCTGAGGGTCTGTTTTTCCCAGATACGTTTTATTTTAATCGCCACACGCCTGATATCGCGCTGCTAAAAATCAGCTACGACTCAATGCAAGCCAAACTCAATAAGGCATGGCAAACGCGCGACCCTAATTTACCCTACAAAGACAGCTATGAAGCCCTGATTATGGCCTCCATCGTAGAAAAAGAAACTGGCAAGCCGAGTGAACGTCCAATGATTGCCGGTGTGTTTATCAATAGAATGCGCTTTGGCATGCGCCTGCAAACAGACCCAACCGTTATTTATGGCATGGGAGTAAAGTACGACGGCAATATCCGCAAAAAAGACTTGCTCACCGATACGCCGTATAACACCTACACCAGAGGCGGGTTGCCGCCAACGCCTATTGCCATGCCAGGCATGGCTTCCATTGAGGCAGCGCTGCATCCAGCCGAGACTAAAGCGCTGTATTTTGTTGGCAAGGGCGATGGTAGCCATGAGTTCTCAAATAATTTAAATGAACATAACCGTGCAGTAGTACGTTATCAGTTGAAGAAATAACAATATGACAGCCAAGTTTATTACCTTAGAAGGCATGGATGGCGCGGGCAAAAGCACGCACATCACTGATATCATTAAAGCGCTGAGCGCTCGTGGCGTGGAGGTAGTTTCCACACGTGAACCAGGCGGCACTGAGTTAGGCGAACGCTTGCGCGAATTGCTGCTACATGAAGCCATGCATCCTGAAACCGAAACACTGCTCATGTTCGCCGCGAGACGTGAGCATATTGCCAATGTGATTGCGCCTGCATTGGCACGTGGTGCTTATGTACTGTCAGATCGCTTTACCGATGCAACCTATGCCTACCAATGCGGTGCTAAAGGCGTATTGGCATCCAAAATAGAGCAACTGGAATTATGGGTGCAAGAAAGCCTGCAGCCAGATTTAACCTTGCTGTTTGATGTACCGGTTGAAGTTAGCATGCAGCGTTTATCAGCTGCACGTACCCCAGATAAATTTGAAAGAGAATCCGCTGAGTTCTTTACCCGTATTCGCAACGCCTATTTGCAACGTGCACAGCAAAACCCGACAAGGTTCAAAGTGATTGATAGCAACCGACCTTTAGATGAAGTTGCCCAGTCTGTGGCGCAGGCGATAGCATCGCTGTGACTGATATGAGCAATGTTACAGATATTTACCCATGTATTTATCCATGGCAAACCCAGATATGGCAGCGTTTAGCACAGGGTGGCCAACGCTTGCCGCATGCGATCTTGCTACACGGCAGGGCAGGGATTGGCAAATACGATTTTGCGCGTAATTTTAGCCAATCGTTACTATGTTTAAACAGAGCGCCCAATGGAGGCGCATGTAAAACATGCCCAAGCTGCAACTGGTTTAATGATGAAAGTCACCCCGATTTTCGTTTACTAAGCCCGGAACAGGAGGCAGAGCCTGAGGATGCTGCGCCCAGCAAGAAAACCAAGAAAAAAACCCAGATATCTGTCGCGCAGATTCGTGACTTAAGTGACTTCTTAAGTTTATCCAGCCACCAAAGCAGCGGGGTGCGTATCGTCTTGCTGCATCCGGCAGAAACCTTGAATATCGCGTCTGCCAACGCATTGCTCAAAATGCTGGAAGAACCAGCGCCAGGGGTGATTTTCATTTTGGTTGCGCACCAATTACAGCGTTTGCTGCCAACTATCATTAGCCGCTGCCAAAAAATCAATATGCCGGTACCGACTGAGCCACAAGCACTTGCTTGGCTGGAGCAGCAGGGGGTTAAAAATGCCAAACAACAGCTAGCCTACTTGGAAGGCTCGCCAATTAAGGTATTTGCAGAACAAATACAGTTTGAGCAACTGTCTGAAATCTGGCGCCACTTAGCGCTTGGAACCAAGTTAGAGCCCTATGTACTTGCCCCTCTGTTAATTGCCAACTCAGCAGAAGCCGGCGTGGTGACTATTCAGAAATGGATTTATGATATGGTAGCCATCAAGTTAGGGCAGCAGGCTCGTTACCACTTACAACACGTCAATGCTTTGCAAGCGCTGGCTGACAGAGTAAACTTAAGTCGCTTATTTGAGATGCATAAAAAACTGAACGAGTTAAGAAAACTGGCTTCACATCCGCTAAATCACGATCTGCAGATGGAGGGCTTATTGCTTGATTACACTAAGATCTTTAATGCGTAGATTTTTAATGCATAAATTTTTAGTGCAACGTAATGTTTAATGCGCTGTTTTTTCGCATTACTTAAGTTTGCATTACCAAGGTTTTAATTACGGTAAGCGCGGTAAATTTTAGTAATTTAATTTCGACATTGTTTGTTACCTAAACAGAAACAAATTTAAGTAGATCCACTATAGAGTTTAATTATGGCCGAAGAGACACAAGACGAAATTAAATCCCCGAACACCATTGCACCCAAGCCAGGCGTACTGTCTCTGGCAATCAAGGAAAAAGCAGCGCTCTATGCGGCATACATGCCGTTTTTAGTAGGCGGTGGTTTATTTATCCCTACGACAAAATCATTTCAAATGGGGGAGGAAGTATTTATGCTGCTTAGCCTGATTGATGACCCAGTGAAGTTAAAAGTGGTCGGCAATGTGGTTTGGATTACGCCTAACACGCAAGGCAACAAACCGCAGGGTATCGGTGTCCAATTTAACGAAAAAAGCGGTGGCTTAGAAGCGCGCACCAAAATTGAAGGTCTGCTAGGTAACGCGTTAAAATCATTACGTGCTACCCATACCATTTAGTCGAATACCATTTAGTAAAACATCATGCTTGTTGATTCCCATTGCCATCTTAATTTCCCAGAGCTATTAGCCAATTTACCTGCGATTAAACAATCCATGCAGGATAATCAGGTGAGCCATGCGCTATGTATTTCTGTCACCTTGCCTGACTTTCCTCAAGTGTTGGCGCTTGCTGAGGAAAATGAAAACTTTTATGCCTCTGTAGGAGTGCACCCTGATTATGAGGATATTCAGGAACCTACCGTAGAAGAGCTGATTAATCTGGCCAATCACCCCAAAGTGATTGCAATTGGCGAAACCGGGCTAGACTACTTTAGACTGACTGGTGATTTGGAGTGGCAGCGCACGCGTTTTCGTACCCATATTCGTGCCGCGATTGCTGCTGGCAAGCCACTGGTGATTCATACCCGCAACTCCCCTGAAGATACCTTGCGCATCATGCGTGAAGAGAATGCACAACTCGTTGGCGGTGTCATGCATTGTTTTACCGAGAGTTTGGATGTCGCGTTAGAAGCGATTGCTCTCGGCTTTTACATTTCGTTCTCTGGGATTATTACTTTTAAGAATGCGCACAGCATTAAAGAAGTAGCCAAGCATGTACCACTAGATAGGATTTTAGTGGAAACCGATTCTCCATATTTGGCACCAACGCCTTATCGCGGCAAAACAAATCAGCCTAGCTATGTGAAGCATGTAGCGGAAGAAGTGGCAAATTTACGTGGCATTTCTTTTGACGCACTGTCTGCAGCAACTACCGACAACTTCTTTAGATTGTTTAAACACGCTAAGCGCTAATACGCTGGTATCACGTAAGTCATTCGGAATTTAATCAAAGTAACATCAGGCAAAGGCTGTCAATGCAATTAACAATGTTAGGAGTAGGTTCAAGTGCCGGCACACCGATGATAGGTTGCCAATGCAGCACATGTGTGTCTACCGATAAGCGCAATCACAGAACACGCTGTTCAAGTGCGATTACGCTAGATAATGGCAAGGTTATCCTGATTGATACTGGTCCGGACTTGCGTCAGCAAGCACTAAGAGAAGAGCTGATGAACGTGGATGCGGTGCTTTATACGCATACCCATGCTGACCACCTGCACGGCATTGATGATTTGCGGGCCTATTGCCAAAGGCAGCGTTGCCAGATTCCACTATATGGCAGCCCAGACGCAATGCAGCATATTGCCGATAAGTTTGGCTACACACTACGTGAGGCTGGTAACTTCTGGGACTTACCCATTTTAAAAGTAAACCCGGTTACTTCAAGCTTTACCTTATTTGAGCAAGACATTACTCCTATTCCTATCAAGCATGGCTATAGCGATATATACGGCTATCGGATTGGCAACCTGGTGTACCTGACCGACGTCTCTGCAATACCCGAGAGCTCCATGCCACTTTTAAACGATGTGGATGTGCTGCTGCTGGATTGCTTACGTATCACGCCGCATTACACCCATATTAACTTGGAACAAAGCCTGGCCTTGGCTAGTCAGATAGGGGCCAAAGCCACCTATTTGATTCATATGACGCATGATTTGGAATATAACGCACTGAGTGCGCAGTTACCGGCCAATGTGTTTGTTGGCTACGATGGATTAAGAATCAAGTTGGATTAAAATTTAGCAGTAAACTAATTGCTCAGTGTATCGTTTGTTAATGCACGGGACAGTGAGATAAATCAGTGAGATAATAAAGCGTTAATTTTGGAGATAGATATGCAATTTAGTTTTAAGAAAGCCTTAACAACCGTAGCAATAGCCTCTTTCTTAGTGGCTTCAATTTCAGTGACGCATGCTGCTCCACCAAAAACTTATACTGAAAATGAGTTTTTAAGTACATTTAGCGGAAAAACTAAAAAAGTCATCACTGATAAACTAGGCACACCGTTCAAAAAAGAAATGTCAGTAAAGCCAACTGGCGCCAATACCGTGATGCTTAAAGCAGGCGCAGATGAAAGCAAATCTAAGCCAGTTAAAGTGGAAATGTGGTATTACAAAAATATCGTGAAATATGACCCAAAACGCACTTATAAAGAAACTGAAATTACCTTTGTAAATGATAAAGCAATGAATATTGCCTTCTTCAACAATCGCTAATTCATCGGCACACCCAAGCGCTTAAAGCGTAGCTTTGCCAGCTCAATCACTGGCGCCACCAAGTTGCGCTTTAAGCCTCATAATATACACTCCACTGAGGCCAAGCCCAAGCATCTCTTGCATGTGCTAATCATTAAGCTTACAAGCCGTTTGCCATATGGATTCAATGTGGTTTAAACTAAGCTGTATCCAAGCGCTCTTACTGTTACATACACTAAAAATATTATTTGCTCACCTGGTTTGGAGGCTATGCCAAATATGAACAAACAAGCACCCAAAGGCATATTGTTTGATTTAGATGGCGTACTTTACACTGGCGCCAACCCTATTGCAGGGGCGATTGATGCAATAAATAGCATCCGAGCCAGCGGTATGCCATGTTGCTTTGTGACCAACACCAGCACCTTGTCGTTAGCATCCTTAAACAACAAACTTACGGCATTAGGTTTCTCTATCCCCAGCCGTGAGATTATCAGCGCCCCTCAAGCCACTTTGCTGTATTTAAAACAGCAGCCCCATGCCACCTGTCGCTTACTGTTAGCTGATGACGTTAAAAAAGACTTTGATACATTGCCGCAATCAGCAACTAACGCCGACTACATCGTGGTGGGGGATATCGGTAATGCCTGGACTTACGCATTGCTTAATGATGTTTTTAACGCGTTGATGCAAGGCGCAAAGTTAATCACCATCCATAAAAACAAGTTCTGGCAAACCGAACATGGACTGCAAATGGATATTGGCGGTTTTGTTGATGCTTTGGAGTACGCCAGTGGCGTAAAAGCCATGGTCATAGGCAAGCCTGCACCTGATTTTTTTAAAATTGCACTCGATGACTTAGGGCTAGCAGCTGCGGATGCCATGATGGTGGGTGATGATATTGATGTGGATGTGGGAGGAGGGCAACAAGTCGGGATGACTGGGGTGCTGGTCAAAACCGGCAAGTATCGTCAGCACTACGCCGAAGCATCAGCAATTAGGCCGAATCTGGTGATTGACTCAGTGGCAGACCTACCTAAAGCGCTAGGACTGTGAGGTTAGCGCTTTTAAATAAGTGATATCGAATTGGCTGTTAAACGGGAAGATTGAAGATTGGAGCTTGATATGGATAATGAAACTTTCAATATGAGCATTCGTCAGTTTTTAAAAATGGCCGGCATTAGCTCCCAGCGAGAAATTGAACAAGCCGTGGCAAGAGCCAGCGCCAATAATATGCTCAAGGGAAATGAGCATTTACCCGTTAAAATGACACTCTCAATAGATGCATTAAATCTGAATGTCAGCTTTGATGGATCTATTGACCTAGGTTAATTTAATCAGCATCTTACAAGATTAAGTTACGTTAAAAGGTTAATATTATTAAGCGCTAGATTTTGCATTAAGCCTTAACCCAAAACTAGGCACCATTGCCTGCCAGCATATTCACTTTAGTTGCCATGATGAAGTCATTCTCATGCAGGCCGTTAATCTTGTGTGTCTGAAACACAACGCTACAGTAACCCCAGCCTATTGTAATATCCGGATGGTGGCCTTCTTGTTCACATAGTTGTCCCACTCGTTGTGCCAGCGCTAATGCCTCCATAAAGTTTTTAAGCTTAAATGTGCGTTTAATCTTGGTTGCATCATCACGCAACTCCCAGCCTGGTGCCAGCGCCAGATACTGATTAGCCACTTCGCAGCTCATAGGCGGAATACCACCTTGGCAAGGCGTGCACTGTTTAGTCGTCAGATCGATATTGTTCATGAAAGCTCTCCTTAATGATAAATAGCGATACCTAGTTTCTGAGAAAGCTTAAAGTCTGACAAAATTTAAATAAATTAGTTGTTTATCAAGCACTTTTATACTGGTAGGCGTATCATGGAACTTATAAACATAGCCTAAAGTCCCATTTATGTCATAGGACTTGGTGTGACATAAGAAGCGTAGGCTGTGCTTAATATAAGGCGCTGAAGTTGATAGCGATTGTGGTGGGCTAGATGACTACTACTAAACAATTAGATGAGCTAATTAACCGTGAGTATCAACATGGTTTCTATACTCAGCTAGAAGCTGACACCATCCCGCTTGGCCTAAATGAGAACACGATTAGGCTGATTTCCGCCAAGAAAAACGAGCCTGCATTCATGCTGGAGTGGCGTCTAAAGGCTTACCAGCATTGGCTAACGCTATCTGAGCCTACCTGGCCCAACTTACATTACCCACCAATTGATTACCAACACGCGTATTACTATTCAGCCCCAAAATCTGAAAAAGCTGGGCCTCGTGATTTATCAGAAATTGATCCTGAACTATTACGCACCTATGAAAAATTAGGCATTCCGTTGCGAGAGCAGCAGGTTTTGGCTGGCGTAGCGGTAGATGCAGTATTTGATAGCGTTTCGGTAGCCACCACCTTTAAACAAAAACTATCAACGCTGGGTATTATTTTCTGCCCATTCTCAGAAGCGGTGCAAAAGCACCCTGAGCTGGTACAGCAATACCTAGGTTCGGTTGTGCCTTATACCGATAACTTCTTTGCCAGCCTGAATGCCGCGGTGTTTAGCGATGGCACATTTTGCTACATTCCGCCCGGCGTGAAATGCCCAATGGAGCTTTCAACCTACTTCCGTATCAACGCCAAGAATACCGGCCAATTTGAGCGCACACTTATCATTGCCGATAAAGATTCCTACGTGAGCTATTTAGAGGGTTGCACGGCACCAATGCGTGATGAAAACCAATTGCACGCGGCTGTGGTAGAACTGATTGCATTAGAAGGCGCACGCATTAAATACGCAACGGTGCAGAACTGGTACCCGGGAGATAAAAACGGTAAAGGTGGCATTTACAACTTTGTCACCAAACGTGGAGATTGCCGTGGTGATAAATCACATATTTCATGGACTCAGGTAGAAACCGGCTCGGCCATTACCTGGAAGTATCCTAGCGTGATTTTGCGTGGCAATGGCGCGATAGGTGAGTTTTACTCAGTGGCGCTCACCAACCACTACCAGCAAGCTGACACTGGCACAAAAATGATTCATATTGGCCGCGACACCAAGAGCACGGTGCTTTCTAAGGGCATTAGCGCGGGGTATGGTCAAAACACATACCGAGGACTGATTAAGGTATTGTCTGGCGCAGAAAACGCTCGTAACTACACCCAGTGCGACTCATTGTTGCTGGGCAGTCAATGCGGTGCACATACGTTTCCGTATATTGAAGTAAAAAACCCCAGTGCCAAAGTGGAACATGAAGCTTCCACCTCGCGCATTGGCGAAGACCAATTGTTTTACTGCACGCAACGTGGTATTGCTGCTGAAGAGGCGGTATCTATGATCGTTAGCGGTTTCTGCAAAGCGGTATTTCAGGAACTGCCTATGGAGTTTGCGGTAGAGGCACAGAAATTACTAGGAGTAAGCTTAGAAGGCAGCACAGGATAGGAGAGCTAACATGCTATCTATTAAAAACCTGCACGCATCCATCGATGGTAAGGAAATACTGCGCGGTATTGACCTGGAGGTGAAGGCAGGGCAATTGCATGCCATCATGGGCCCTAATGCCTCCGGAAAAAGCACGCTGGCGCAGCTACTGGCGGGTAGAGCTCTGTATGATGTAACCGCTGGCAGTGTGCAGTACCTTGGCCGCGATTTGCTTAACATGACACCTGAACAACGGGCTTGTGAAGGGGTGTTCCTCGCTTTTCAGTACCCAGTAGAGATTCCAGGTATCAGCAATGCGCTATTCCTGAAAACAGCACTTAACTCCATACGTAAATATCACCTGCAGCCAGAGCTGGATGCGATGGATTTTTTAAGCCTAGTGCGGGAACGTATGCAGCGAGTAGGAATGGATGACGCCATGCTACTGCGTGCAGTGAATGAAGGATTTTCTGGAGGAGAGAAAAAACGTAATGAGATTTTACAACTAAGCGTACTACAGCCACGCCTTGCCATACTAGACGAAACCGACTCAGGCCTGGATATTGACGCACTCAAGCTGATTGCAGACGGTATCAACGACATGCGCGATCCAGCACGCGCCATCATCATGGTGACGCACTACCAGCGCCTTTTGGACTACGTAGTGCCAGATGTGGTGCATGTGCTATCACAAGGACGCATAGTGAAATCAGGTGGGGCTGATTTGGCTAAAAATCTGGAGCAACATGGTTATAGCTGGGTAAATACTGACGATATCGCCAGCCAATTAACGCAGGCAAGCAAAGTGAACAAGGTAGCGGTAACCAACCGGGTACCTTAGGAGCCAACCATGCATGTGCAACCACAATCTTGGCAAAATATAGCATTATCACTAGTGCCGTATGAGTTAGCTGGTAACGACACGCCCTGGGTATTGGCGACGAGAAAAGCTGCATTCCAGCGCTTTGAAGAGCGTGGTTTTCCAACCAGACGTGAGGAGGAGTGGAAGTACACTGATGTGTCTATGATTAGCAAGCGCGGCACACTGGCACCTGACAATATACCGCCAGAAGCATCTTCTGAAGCCAAGTTACTCGCTTGGTCTTTATCTAGCGAGCACATGCATCTCATGGTGTTTGTAAACGGTCATTTTGATTCTGGCTTGTCCACGCTGGATGATTTACCAGCAGGCGTGCAACTGAGCAGCCTTGCCGATATGCTGGATGACGGCGCGAGTTTACCTAAAGCTCTATTTAAGCAGCAGCATGAACATACTGTTTTTTCTGCGTTAAACAACGCGTTTGTGACCGATGGTGCGGTGTTAAATATTGCACCAGACACCATATTAGACAAGCCGATTTATATTCTGCTGATTGCAAGCGGGCATGGCACCGCAATTTATCCGCGCATTATTGTGATGGCAGGATCTAACTCACAAGCAACCATCATTGAGCATTACATGGGCACTTTAGATGCGCATAATTTCACCAACGCCACCACCCAGATTAACTTGGAAGCCTGTGCCAGCATTGAGCATTGCAAGCTAACGCAAGAGGGGCCAGCCGCTGCACATATTGCCGGCATACATGCTCAACTGGCTAATGGTAGCCATTTCACATCAAAATCATTTGTGTTTGGTGGGCGTTTAGTCCGTAACGACATTACCGCCAGCCTGAATGAGCCTAACTGCAGTTGCAGCTTAGATGGCTTGTATCTATTGAATGATAAACAGCATGTTGACCACCATACGCGTATTGACCATATAGCAGCCTCATGCACCAGCCGTGAATACTACCGCGGCGTGTTGGATGGTGAATCTAGAGGCGTGTTTAACGGCAAAGTCGTCGTGCATGCTGGCGCCAACCATACCGATGCGAATCAAACCAATCATAACTTGCTGCTATCACGACAAGCAGAAATAGACACCAAGCCGCAGCTGGAGATTTTTGCAGATGATGTTAAATGCACGCATGGCGCAACTGTTGGGCAATTAAGCGATGACAGTTTGTTTTACCTGCGCTCACGTGGTTTGGATGAAGAAGTGGCACGCTCAATGCTGATTTATGGTTTTGCCAATGACATTATCCGCAGCGTGGATGTGCCTTATTTGCGCACGCGCTTAGAGCATCTTTTGCTAGATCGTTTACCGCAGGGTGAGATGGTCAAGGATTTGCTATGAAAATGGGTGAATTCAATATGAACAAGCATGGTGGTACAAATGGTGCGAGCACGGTTGAGTCCGAGATTAAAAACCACCTACTGGTACAGCATTGGAGGAGGGACTTCCCAATACTGCACACCAGCTTGTACGGTAAACCGCTAGTTTATTTAGATAACGCCGCCACCACGCAGAAGCCATCCATAGTGATTGAAGCTGAAAGTTACTATTACCGTCACACCAATGCTAATGTGCATCGCGGCATTCACACCCTAAGCCAACAAGCAACAGAAGCATTTGAAGCAGCCAGAAGCGCGCTGCAGCAATTGATTAACGCACGCCATGCACATGAAATCATCTTTGTGCGCGGCACCACAGAGGCAATTAATTTAGTGGCACAAAGCTATGGGCGCACTAAGTTTAAGGCGGATGATGAAATCATTATCAGCGCCATGGAGCACCATTCCAACATCGTGCCATGGCAAATGCTATGTCAGCAAACTGGTGCCATACTGCGCATAGTACCAGTGAATGATAATGGCGAGCTTGATATGAGTTCTTATCAAGCTTTACTCAACCCCAACACCAAACTAGTGGCTATCACCCATGTATCCAATACCTTAGGCACGATTAACCCTGTTAAAACTATTATCCAATACGCACATGCGCAGCATGTACCGGTGTTACTAGATGGCGCACAGGCAATTGCGCATATGCCAGTTGATGTGCAAGATTTAGATTGTGATTTTTATGCATTTTCTGGACACAAACTCCATGGGCCAACTGGCATAGGCGTACTGTATGGCAAAACTGATTTGTTAGAGGACATGCCTCCATACCAGGGAGGAGGGGACATGATCAGCACAGTCAGTTTTACAGGTACAACTTATAACAAACTGCCATATAAATTTGAGGCCGGCACTCCAAATATCGCCGGTGTAGTTGGCCTAGGGGCTGCGGTAGGCTATCTAAGCGAGATTGGCCTGGATACCATTACCAAACATGAGCAGTCGCTATTAGATTACGCAACCGAGCTGATTTCTAACATCCCAGATATACGTATTATCGGTAATGCTGCAGACAAAGCTGGCATTATTTCATGGGTATTAGCCGGCATGCATCCGCATGATATTGGTACTTTTTTAGACCGGCAGGCGATTGCCGTACGCACTGGGCATCATTGCACCATGCCGCTGATGGAGCGTTTTGGCGTGCCAGCCACGGTGCGTGCCTCCTTTGCGCTGTACAACACAAAAAATGAGGTAGATAAGCTAGTGAACGCGATTTACCAAGCGAGGGAGATGTTCAAGTGAACGACCTACGCGACCTCTATCAGGATATGATTTTTGACCATTATCGTCAGCCACGAAACTATGGTCACCTAGAACATGCTAACCGCAAAGCCGAGGGCTACAACCCACTATGCGGCGACAAAGTAAGCATCACGCTGATACTGAAAGATGGCGTAATCGACGACCTAAAGTTTGAAGGAGCCGGCTGTGCCATTTCCACCGCGTCAGCCTCGCTGATGACAGAGTCACTAAAAGGCAAAACAGAAGCAGAGGCGCTCACAATGCTAGAAAACTTCAAATCATTGGTAACAGGCGGCAGCGTGAATAAAGAGATGGGCAAGCTCGCAGTATTGGCTGGGGTGCAGGCCTTCCCGCAGCGCGTTAAATGCGCCACGCTAGCCTGGCACACGTTGCAAGCCGCACTCAAAAACAGTACGGAGCCAATAAGCACGGAGTGAACATGATGTTTGATTGGCAAAAATTTGCAGAACAGCAGCAATCCCCAGCACCTGATCAAGAGGCACTATTAGTACGCGTAAAGGAAATGTTGCGGACAATTTACGACCCGGAACTGCCAGTCAATATCTATGACCTAGGCTTGGTTTATAAGCTACAAACCAGCGAATCTGGACAAGTTAATGTAGAGATGACACTTACCTCGCCCAATTGCCCGGTTGCGCAGACTTTCCCAGACACCGTGCGGGAAAAACTGCTGTGTGTGCCAGGCGTTACCAGCGTAGAGGTTAGCTTGGTTTGGGAGCCAACGTGGAACCGTGACAGCATGAGTGAAGCCGCTAAACTAAAACTAGGCATGCTATAAGGAGCGCAATCATGAGTAATTGGATAGATGTGGTGGCAATAGACGACTTTAAATCTGGCACGTGCCGTGTGGTAAAGACAGATGAAGTAGAGATTGCGGTATTTAATATTGATGGGCGCTATTATGCAATTGATAACCTATGTAGCCACGAAGAAGCAGAGCTATCTACCGGCAAGCTGGAGCGTGATGAAATTATCTGCCCACTGCATGGCGCACACTTTTCTTTGGTAACAGGGGAGGCGCTCACAGCACCGGCCTACGAAAACATACGCACCTATCCGGTCAGGGTGAATAACGGATGGCTAGAGGTGGATACTGAGCTGCAGTGGGATGTGGCTTAACTGGCGGCCGATCAACATAGCTTGATGATTCAACAGCTTATTTAGGAAACTGTAATTAAATGTAATGAATTAAAACCTAAATAGTTTTACAATGAAATCGTAATTGAATAGAAACGTAGTTGAATAAAAATAGAGATCTAATCAGTACAGTCAAAGTCAGCACAATCAATAAAAGGTTAAGTAAACACAAGATTTAGAGATAACGATACATAAGCTAATTACCAATTTTTTGGGAGGGTAGTTTCATGAGTCTTTTAAATTTATTCTGGTTGTTTTTTGTACCAACAAAAGGATGGCGACATCTTGTACAGCGCAAGCTGTCTATGCACAGGCTTTATTTGTTGCATGTAGTACCAATGTCATTGATTCCCCCACTATTTATCTACTGTGCAGCAGGCAAATATGCAGGGGGCTTACTTCCCGTTTTATCCAGTCAGAAGTTATTATTAGTTGCAGCCATTCTGTTCGTGGTTGAATTGGCCTCAGTACCCATTATGGGGCTGATTATCCGCCAGCTAGGGGAGGTGGCAGAAATTCACCCCAGCTACCATCAAGCGTTTACCTTGGCAGCAGTCGCACCTACCCCGTTATGGTTAGCGCCTATCGTGCTATTAGTTCCTGATATGACGTTTAACCTGGTAGTACTCACCATGGCGTTAATGGCCACTGTAGGCTTTATCTACTACGGGGTGCCGGCGGTGTTTCATATCAAAGAACGTGGGCATGCGATTTTGATGTTTGGCGCGGTATTAACCGCGGGCGTGATTGGTTGGGCACTGCTGATGATAGTCACGCTAGTGGTATTGGGCAGCGTGCAGAACTTATAATAGCGCCAGTATAATAACCTTAGTTTTAATATCACACACTAGCAAAAGGCTCCGGAACGGGGCCTTTTGCTTTATTTCCCACTTATAAGCAATTTAATTAAAAGGGTATACAAGCGATGCTTTGGCGTAATAATAAAAATCTAAACATTTATCAAATCCTACATCACGCCACAGACTGCACCAATAGCCGCGATGGCACAAAAATGGTGGTATATTGCCCGGTTGAGCGGCCAGAACAAGTGTTCGTTAGGGATGAAGCTGAGTTTATGCTGAAGTTTACGCGCGTAGATTAATTACCCAAGCAATGCCCATTGAGGATGAGCATGCCTAATTAAATAGCCAAGGTAAGCATCTATATTACGTACTTTGGCTATCACGTACTTATATTGCACACCTCATCCACACGCACTAATTACGCGGCGCTTCTCCACCCAGCGCATGGGTCAGGTCAACCAGCATTTTTGCCAGTTCGCCAGTCATCAAGGTAAAGTCCAGCGCAAATATCTCATCGGGATCTTCCGCTAATGTTGTTACATCCTCTTTAATAATATCCAAGAACTCCAAGCGTTTAATTTGCATTTGCTCGGTTAGTACAAAAGAGATTCTATCGTTCCAAGTCATACCCAAGCGCGTCACGCGCTTGCCTGCAGCGATGTGTTTTAGTATTTCATCGCCTTCCAGCGCATGGTTGGCATAACGAATGGTGGCTTTGCCTTCGCCGGCGGCACGCAATTCCAACTCACGATCTACCGTAAAGCCTGATGGTGCATTACCGCTAGCCAGCCAATCCGTCATGGCGCTTACGGCAGATACATGGGTATGCAATTGTTTAAACGGCACACCTTCAATCGATTTATTGAAAAACTCTAATAGCTCTTCCGCCTTAGATGAGGAAGCCGCATCTATCACCAAGTAGCCATTGATAGGGTCTAGCCACGCGTAGGTAGTGCGCTGCAGCGCAAAAGCCCGTGGTAGCAGCTCTTCTGTGACAGCTTCTTTGATTTCCTTTTTCTCTTTACGGCCAACTTTATAGCCTTGCTGCGCCTCGATCTCAGTCACACGTTCCTTTAAAAAACGGTTAATGATGGTAGCTGGCAGCAGTTTTTGCTCAACCCCTAACGCAAACAGCAGCTGACCATTGCCATGATGTACCAGTTTGTCTCCGTGGCATGCAACCCAACCACGGCTCTGTTTATCTAGGCCACTACATGGCAGCAGAGGCTTCAGTGATAGCTTCTCAAGTAACTGCTCATGTGTAATGGTGCTGTCTGTTGCTAGGCGATAGATGAAGGTATTTTTAAACCACATGGGGAGGGCGCTCGAAAAAAAGCGCCGATTATACTGAACTTAGGTGGTGATGGATGCCATCTTTTTTTATTTAAATTTTAGTTTTACTTAAATGCAGATGGCACCCGCTATCTACCGGGTGACTTTTAATCTAGTCAAAGTCTCTTGCTTCAAATGCATCTCTTAATCGTGCATTAATCGCATCAAGATCATTTTCGATTACATCATTACTGATTGGTGCTGGCTTAGCGGCTGGCGCTTGTTTAGTGGCTGGAGCAGGTGTACTAGCTGCCGATACACCATCAGCAGTGAACCACTTTGCAAATGGCTCTGCATTCACACCTTGCGGCACGTACCAGTGTTTTGCTTCTGCATTCCATTTGGCGCCCAACGCTTTGGCTTGGTCTTTTTCACTAAATGGTACTTTTAGCGCGATATTTGTTGCTGTCATGCTTATCCTGATTTCTATTGCAATTAATTGGATTAGCCTATTAAGCATAGGCTAGCTTGATAAAAATGATATTGAGTAAAACCACTTATGCCTTGGTTTATCAGGCGAGATAATACCAATATCTATCGCATTTATATAGAATAAATGCATGCAAACACCACTACAATAACTAATGTTTTACATTAAGTAACATAATTATCATTTTGTATATAATTAATTTTATTTTCAGACTCTTGTATTAATATTTCTGCCAAACGCCTAACCCCAGGGCCTGCTAAATCTGGTCTGGCGTAAATTAAATATAGCGGAATAATACGTATGCCACCTTCTCGTAGTGGCAGTGCTTTTAACTGTCCAGATTGCAGTTGCTCTTTAATATGTGAGGCTGGCAGCCAGGCAAAGCCAAAGCCCATGGTTAAGGCCTCAATCGAGGTGGCAATATTGCTCACTGTCCAACGCTGATTTACTTCAATGGTTGCTGTGTTTTTATCGCGCTTGGCGCCAGAGTCACGCACGACAATATGGCGGTGTGATTGCAAATCTCTATAAGTTAACAAGCGGTTTAATTGATGCAGGGGATGATCACGTTGCGCTACCGCTATCAGTTGAATCGTCATGATCTGATCACCTAAAAAACCTGAGGGGATATTAGGCGAAATAGCCAAATCGGCCTCGCCTTTATATAGCGCATCTGAGGTGCCACCTAGCACAGATTCAATCAACTCCACCCTCGTATGCGGGCTTTCCTTACCAAATTGATTGAGACAGTCCAAAAGCAAACGGGTAGGGAATAAGATTTCAGCCGCAATGTGTATCACCGCCTCCCACCCGGCAGAAAGCCGGTTGGCCGCGGCTTCCAAGTCATTCGCTTCATTTACCAGGGCGAGAGCACGTCGATACAGCATTTGCCCGGTAGGCGTTAGCACCGCTTTACGACCCTGAATCTCAAACGCCTTTAGCGCCAGTAAGGATTCAATCTTTTGCACGGCATAAGTCACCGCCGATTGGCTTTTGTAAAGCTTCTCCGCCGCCTGCGCATAGCTGCCAGTTTCTACCACTGCAATCAGAGAACGCCATTGTTCAAGTGAGATATTAGGCATGGTATCAATCTAATTTTTAGATAATAAATAGCAAAATATTATACTTTTTTATCTGATTAATAAAATGTTTAATAGCAACCTATCTACTTAACGATAAAACTTACTCAATATTGTCATGCACAAAACTCGCTATACATTGACCGCCATCATCATTCACTGGGCGATGGCACTATTACTCATCGCGCTGTTTGCCGTTGGTTTGTACATGCACGAGCTTAAGTTTTCCCCATTTAAGCTGCAAATTTACTCATGGCACAAATGGGCAGGGGTCACGGCATTTATGCTCGTGATGTTGCGCCTGGCATGGCGCGTAAAGCACAGACCGCCCGTATTGCCGTGGACCATGTCTAAACTGGCTAAATTTGGCGCACATGCAGGGCACGGCATGCTGTACTTCCTGATGATAGCCATTCCATTATCAGGCTGGTTAATGAGCTCAGCTAAAGGTTTTCAAACAGTATATTTTGGCGTGCTACCTATCCCGGATTTGGTCTCCAAGGATAAAGCGCTAGGCGATGCGTTGGCAGCTACACACATGATTTTAAATTACAGCATGGCGGCTATTCTGCTTGGACATATAGGCGCCGCCATTAAACACCATGTCGTAGATAAAGATGATGTGCTGCGCCGCATGCTGCCATGGCGTGCCCGTTAAGATGAATGAAAGGTCTGCAAAAAATGAACATTAAAGTATGGTCAAGCGTAATCGGCGGTTTGATGCTAGCTTCAGGTGCACAGGCGGCTGAATTTACTAGTATTCAAACCGATAAAAGCACGTTGCACTTTGTGTATAAACAAATGGGGGTGCCTGTAGATGGCAGCTTTAAAAAGTTTAATGCGCAATTAGCATTTGATCCGGCCAAACTCGCTAATGCCAAAGTTGCATTTGAGTTGAATCTGGCCAGCATTGATGCCGGCTCGGATGAAGCCAATGATGAAGTATCCAGCAAGAGCTGGTTTAACACCAAGGTGTACCCAAAAGCAACGTTTGCGTCCACCTCGGTTAAACAACTGTCAGGTAACCGCTATGAAGTCAGCGGCAAGATGACCATCAAAGGACACACGCAAACCATTACCGCGCCATTCACCTTTACGCCTCAAGGCAACACCGCCACAGTTGATGGTGGCTTTGTACTCAAACGCGCTGAATTTGCAATTGGCGAGGGTGTGTGGGCAGACTTTGGTACCGTTGCCAACGAGATACAGATTAATTTCCACTTTCTGGCCAACGCCAGCAAATAACTTTTTTAACCACTCTATTTTTAACATCTCAATTATTTAGGAGTAACACTATGAAACGTATCGCACTTTTAGCCATCGCAGCCAGCTTTTCAACGGCAGCACTAGCAGCACCTGAAACTTATGTGGTTGATAACACACATACATTCCCTCGCTTTTCTTACAGCCATTTTGGCTACTCAACACAATTAAGCCACTTTGATAAAACATCAGGAAAAATTACCATTGATCGTGAAGCAAAAACCGGTTCAATGGATATCACGATTGATACCACCTCTGTAAATACCGGCTACCCGCTATTTAATGAGCATATTCAAGGTGAAGATTTCTTAAATACCGAGAAGTTTCCTGTAGCCAATTTCACTTCAAAAAAACTGAATTTTAATGGTGATAAATTATCTTCTGTAGATGGTACGCTGACCCTTAAAGGCGTAAGCAAACCAGTGACACTAACCGTGACTTCATTTATGTGCATGCCACACCCAATGTTGAAAAAAGATGCTTGCGGCGCCAATGCAACCGCAACAGTAAAGCGCTCTGACTTCAACATGAGCAAATATGTACCATACGTTGGCGATGAAGTAACTATCACCTTGCCAGTTGAAGCCGTTAAACAATAACTAACGCAACTAGGAGTACACTAAAGATGTCACTCCAAGCAATCACACTATAAAATCAGCAGTGCCATGCAAACCTTTGCCAGGGCACCGCTGATTAGCAATATCGGTAGTACAGGCGCGGGTAGCGCCTAAAGGATATTCTGATGAAAAAACGCATATTGCAGCAATTGATTACGCCCATTCACACCACGGACGGCGCTGGGGTAAAGTTGAGCCGCAGCATTGGCAAGGCGCCATCTTTTCGCCTTGATCCATTTTTGATGCTAGACGAGTTTTCATCAAGCAACCCTGATGACTGTATTGCGGGTTTTCCTGACCATCCACACCGCGGCTTCGAAACGGTCACCTACATGCTAGATGGCAATATGCTGCACAAGGATCATCTAGGCAACCAAGGCGAGTTAAAAAGTGGTGGCGCACAATGGATGACAGCAGGGCGCGGCATCATACATTCGGAGATTCCGCAACAAGAAAGCGGCCGTATGCGCGGCTTTCAGTTATGGCTAAATTTACCAGCCAAAGAAAAAATGAAACCAGCGGCCTACAGAGATATTCGCCCAGAAGAAATCCCTGAACTAACCCTACAAAATGGCGGAAAAGTCAGAGCCGTTGCCGGCAAGCTAGAATTAGAAGATCAGCAACTATCTGGTCCAATGCAAGGCGGCACCACCGCGCCATTATTCTGGGATATACGTTTGCCAGCTGGGGCAACATTCGCACATGATATACCTTTAGGGCATACTGGCTTTATTTACGCATACGAGGGCAGGGTACGCATAGGTGAGGATGCCCCCTCAAACCGACTGATGCCCCAAGTAGCGGGCGAACTCTCCGATGGGGACTTTGTAGAAATTAGTGCGCTCAATCAGCCTGCTGCTTTTTTGCTGGTTGCTGCAAAGCCATTACACGAATCTATAGTGCAATACGGCCCTTTTGTGATGAACACGCAAGACGAGATTACACAAGCGATTATTGATTACCAAACAGGTCAGTTAACAAGCCCGGCGCCACGAACATGAGCCACTTATGCCTACAGTAACCCCTGTCCACAACGAACGTAGCGTATTACTGACGCTTGCCGGCATTCAGTTTACCCATATCCTAGACTTCATGATCATGATGCCTTTAGGCCCCATGCTGATGAAAGAATTTAGCATCAATACACACGAGTTTGGTTTATTGGTTGCTGCTTATAGCTTTAGCTCTGCGCTGTCAGGGCTACTAGGTGCGGCATTTATAGATAGATTTGAGCGCAAACAGCTACTGATAATCATGTCGATTTGTTTCGGCATTGCCACTGTAGCCTGTGGTTTGGCAACGAGTTATGCCGCCTTGCTTGTGTTCCGCGGCTTAGCCGGCGTATTTGGCGGTGTTATGGGGGCAATGGTGCAAACCATGGTGGGCGATATCATCCCATTCATACGCCGCGGTAAAGCAAATGGCATTATTTCCACCGCATTCTCTATTTCTACCGTGGCAGGCGTTCCGCTTTCCCTATGGATAGCTACGCACTATGTTTGGCGAGCACCATTTTTCTTGATTGCGATAGTGACGGCGATATTTATATTCATCGCTCAGCGTCTGCTACCCACGATAGACCATCATTTAAACAGCAAGCGCAGCCATCCATTTGCGCCCATGCTAGCTGTACTGCGTGATGCCAACCATATACGGGCACTCATCTTCTCTGCGCTGATTATTTTTTCCAGCTTTACCGTTATCCCTTATTTAACCGTGTATGCAGTTAACAACGTCAATATCACACAGCATGATATCCCGCTGATTTACCTTGCAGGCGGCGCTGCAACGCTAATTACGGCGCGGCTGATTGGCCGATGGACTGATAAAAGCGGGAAGGTGCTGGTATATAGGCTGGTGGCACTGGCGGCCGTGCTTCCCATTATCTGCATTACCCAATCCGGGCCTGTGCCGTTGTGGGTTTGGTTGCTGTATACCACGGCTTTTTTCGTGCTGGTTTCTGGACGCATGATTCCAGCAATGACGGTGATTATTTCTGCCGCACAACCCAAGCTGCGCGGCACTTTCATGTCACTTAACTCTACAGTACAGTCGCTGGCGATGGGCTTATCTACCACCCTGGGTGGATTTATCGTCACGCAAAATGCCAGCGGTACGTTCACCGGCTATGAGAGTGCAGGCTATATCGCGGTGTTGTTGAACGTATTGGCGATTATCTTCGTATCAAAGATTGTGATGCACGATTACTCGGTGGCGCTAGTCATTACATGCAGCGAGTCTTAATCAGAATCTCGCAGTAATGTTAAAACCAGCTTATTGGCTTTGCCCACCATCGGCAGGTTTGTGCACATCAAACCCGGATTCTATCCATGCATCTATGCCGCCAGCTAACGGCCTCACGTTGAAATAACCGTGATTCATAAACGCTTTGGCTACTTTAGCCGCCGTCACCTCATTTGGGCATGCGCAATACAACACAATATCTTCGCTAATGTCTATTTCCGGCAAAATATCTTTCACCTGATCGGTGCTAACAAACCTAGCACTAGGAATCCATCCGTCTTCAATTAGATTTGGCGGCCTAGTATCAATAATCACGGGCTGCTTACCACTTACCAGCAACTCATTTAACGCATCTACACTAATGCGCGCCATTCTTAATGCTTTAAGAAAACGGTAGCGCTCCCACCATTTGTTCGCAATAAATAGCACAAACGCTAAGGCTATGATTAAAGCTCCCCATTTACCCATCTCTACCAGCGTGAGCAATAGTTGATCAATCGAGGCGCTAAACATAGAGCCCAGCAACACAGCTGAGCCTACCCATATTGCGGCACCTATGCCATCCAGCACAACAAAAGTGAATGTTTTAGTCCCTAGCGCACCAGCTAGCGCGCTGGAAATAGAAGCAAAACCTGGCACAAACTTGCAAAATAACAAGGCCGACGGCCCAATTTTAAGATACATGGACTCTGTTTGCTTGACGCATGAATCTGGCGATAACGAGATTTTACAAAGTTTGCTCATCACCTTTTTGCCATAACGGCGACCGGCAAAATACCAGAACATATCAGCCATTAACGCACCAATCACAGCCACCAACATCAAGCTAACCAGCGAGGTTTCATGGTTCACGCTAATAGCACTTGCAATCAATATGGTAGGGTAAGCAGGCAAGGGTAGGCCAATCTGCTCTAGAAATACATTGAAGAATACAATCAGCAAACCATA
Organism: uncultured Methylotenera sp.; assembly: GCF_946479685.1. The sequence continues at coordinate 30,818 of NZ_CAMLGS010000015.1, read as the reverse complement.
CTGATGCAATAAATTAAGCAGTAAATCCATAAATTAAATCCGTGTTTAAATCGGTAGGCTAAATTACTAGGTTCGGTATTATTAGGTTCAGTGTGTTGCTCGTAACTACAATAAGAAAGGCCAGTTTGCCATCAATAGTTGTCGTTAACAGTTGCTTTTACGCACCTGATACTTGCAGAAATGAAAGAGGTGCTATTAGGAGGTGCTTTTTAAAACCGACATCAACCTGATGTAGATTTTGACATAAGCGGCTTGACGTTTAAAGGTGCTGAGGATTTATTTTGAGATATTCCCACAGCAGTAAGTACCTTGCGCTGTGGGATATTTAAGCATGGGCTTAACTAATACAATCTACCTGAAACGGTAGATGATACTTAGTTAACTTTATCTTTAAGTGTTTTACCAGCTTTAAATACAGGCGCATTGCGTGCAGCAATTTGAATGGTTGCGCCAGTAGAAGGGTTACGGCCAGAACGAGCAGCTTTTTTAGTTACTTGGAATGTACCAAAGCCAACTAATGCTACGTTGTCACCAGCTTTTAATGCTTCACCAACTGTATTGATGATGGCATCTAATACGCGATTTGTGTCTGCTTGTGTTACACCAGCTTCAGCCGCTACTTTTGCGACTAATTCAGATTTGTTCATATAAATTCCTAAAATATGGTTAATAGCACTCCAAAGCCAGGTTTCATAAGGCTTGCAGAGAGATTACATCCTAGCACACATTTTTAAGCCATCAACCATCGTAAGCACCATATATTCACATTTCTGGGCAGAATTGACATAAAAACTAGCAAAAAAAATGCAAGACTATGTCCACAGAGGCCGTCAACGACAGTTACATGTCGTTAATTCAGCACTTGGAAAACGGATATCAAGCTATTAAATCGAGCTTTTAATCAGTGCAATTGCTGCACTTTTAGCTCTACTGGCAGCACCTGAACCAGGGTTTAACCTTTCAACCAACGCAGCACCTTCAAAGATAATGGTTAATTGTTGACCAAGTGCAACGGCATCATGTGCACCAGCAGTTTTGGCAATTTTAGATAGGTAGTCTTGTAACTCGGCTGCCAGCACTGCTGAGTATTGATTGATAGGGTGCTCAGGGCTAGGAAATTCCACAGACGCAATATGGAAAGGTAGCCCATGAAACTCAGGGGTAGTAATCCAGGTTTCCACCAACTCGCACAACGACACTAGGATATCAATGGAGTTAGCCTTTTTAGATACCAAGCGTGAGTTTAACCACTCGTAAAACTTATCTGACTTACTTCTAAGATAAGCCATGACCAAGTGGTTTTTGCTTGGAAAATGCTTATACAGTGTCGCTTTGGCTACACCAGACTCAGCAATGATCGTATCAACACCTGAAGCCTGTATGCCTCTACTGTCAAATAGCATGGTGGCTACGGTTAAGATTTTTTCATTGGTTTTCATATCGTTCCTTTATCAAAACTCATACAAAGTTTTGTACTTACAATTCTGTTACTTACAGCGTTGTGGTGAGTGGGCGCATCAACTCTTGCGGATACAGGCAGCTAACATAACCAAAGGCCTGCCTTAAGTTTTCCACGTTATTCACATCAATCGTGCCTTGGTTTACAAATGCCAAAAATGCCTGTCTCTGGTTTTCTGGCAGCATGGCGGCTTGCGGCAGCTGACAAGTGCCACTTTTCATTTTGTTGTACGCCAGCTGCAGCATGCTTATTGTCACTGGGTCTGCAGTACTGGCTGACACCTCGATAAAAGTACCAGATGACTCTACCGAGCGAATATTGCCTTTTTTATAACTAAACTGCATCGCACTCATGCCCAGCACCAGCACCGTTACCAACATCCCCATCATCAATGGCTGACGGTGAGTTTTGGGCTTAAGATGGGTTTCTATGGTTTTGTTAAGCAACTTCCAAGCATCACTGGATTGCGTCTGCGATTCAATTTGTATGGCACCAATGGTCAAAAAGAATAATTGATCCGTAAACACGGCGTGACTTTTGATGGTTGAGCGACTAATCGCATCCTCAATCAATGTCCTGACCGTATTGATTTCATCCAGAGATAAACTCGCATTTCCCACACTTGTTGGGCATCGCGCTATGCGCTCACTGTTCCAAGCACTGAGTGTTTTGGGCAGTTTCACAATCGCTGCATTGGTGCGGCGAATACGCTGCACCCGATTTTTAAGCGATGTGTAAGAAAACTGCCCGCGCAGACCCCACGCAGCTAGGTTTTCTTCATATAAATCACGCAACTGGCTCAAGATTCATTACCTCAAAAAATGTCTTGCATTTTTCAGAAAGCTTAAAGTAGACTATAAAAAAGTGAACAGACCTGTCTGAATATTAGCGCAACGTATGACAAAATGCAATACCGATATCCACCTAAAAAATTATTTTACATAGGATTATTATGCAGATCACAAATCTTGACACAAATTTAGCCGATTGGCGCGCTCATGCATTAAAACTGGAGAGCGAGGTGAAAAAGGTCATTGTTGGGCAAGATAAGGCCATTCACTTGATGAATATCGCCATTTTTGCACGCGGCCACGTATTGCTGGAGGGCGGCGTAGGCGTAGGCAAAACCACATTGCTGCAATCTATCGCACGCTGTATCGGTGGCGATTACGAGCGTATAGAAGGCACGGTGGATTTAATGCCGAACGATTTGATTTACCACACTTACCTGGGTGAAGACGGTAAACCAAAAATTGACGAAGGCCCGCTGTTAAAAGCAGGAGAGAACCTATCCGTTTTCTTCTTTAACGAAATCAATCGAGCCAGGCCACAAGTGCACGCATTAATGCTGCGCGTGATGGCAGAGCGCCATATCACAGCCTTTAAACAGGAATACCGTTTACCGCATATGGTGGTGTTTGCGGATAGAAACCAGGTAGAGAAGAACGAAACGTTTGAAATTCCATCCGCAGCCAGAGACCGCTTTATGATGGAAATCCCCATCAACATCCCTGACGACAGAGAGCTGCGTAAAGCACTGATGTTTGATGTTAAGTTCCAGCATGCTGAGAATCTAACCAAGGAGGTAGAGCCCAATATACTCAAGTTTGACCAACTCAACGCGTTCTCTGATGTGCTGCAAAGCCATATTAAATCCAGCCATGTACTAGAAGAGTACGCACTTGATTTATGGGAGTCCACGCAAAACCCTGATAAATTCGGCATCAAGCTGGATAGCGTAGACGTGAATAGACTCATCCACACCGGCGCCAGCCCACGCGGTATGGGCATGCTGCTCAAAGCTGCACGTGTAAATGCCTGGTTGATGAACAGAGATAGCCTGTACCCCGAAGATATTCATGCCGTTTTCCATGAACTGATTGCGCATCGCTTGGTTTTCAACACCATGTATGAGAACCGCAGAACAGTGCTGGCGCGTGAGTTAACTTCGCAAATATTGGCAACGGTTGCTGTGCCATCTCAGGCAAAAGCTGCATGATTCCCGCATACGCAAAACCGTTCCACTACCAAATTCCGTGGAAGTCCAACAGCATCCACTATGGTGGGCATAGGGGCACACAGCGCGGGTTAGGGTTTGAGTTCAAGGGCAATGTATCACTGATTGATTACCCTGATGCCAGACGGATGGACATGCGCCAAACCCTGAGAGACCCTTACGAACAAGTGCAGGTAAGGGTGTTCAATCAGGATAACACTACCCCGATATTTGCTATCTGTGACGTTTCTAGCTCTATGCAATTTAAAGGCGCTGTGCGCAAGCTGGATGTTGCCAAAGAGATTGCCGCCTCAATTGCCTATTCGGCACATGAGGCAGGTGATTTATTTAGCCTGATTTGCTACAACCAAACAGTGATTGAGGGTATCTCACACAACCTCAATCATAACGTGCAGCAATCATTTGAAACCATAGAGCAGCTATCAAACATCAGCACCATGCGCGTTGGATGCGAGGGAATTTTAGAGGTGCCGCAATACCTAAGCCAGCATAAAGGCTTGGTATTTTGGATTTCGGACTTTCATATGCCACTAGAAATGGTGGAGCAAACGCTGAGTGCCATGTCCATTCACCATATCGTGCCCATTGTGCTGTGGGATGCTCGTGAGTACCAAAAGCTTCCTAAGTTTGGATTTGGCAACATGATCGACCCGGAAACCGGTTTGCAAAAAACCATATTCTTCCGCGAGTCAGTGCGCAATCAATTTATCGCAGCATTTGAAGCGCGCAAGCAGGCACTGGAAACCTTGTTCGCCAGGTTTGACTATCAAGCCATTTATTTGAGTGACAAGTTTGAACCAGATTTACTGTCACGATATTTTGAACAATTATCGAGTTAGAAAACTAAGTTATTACTAGGCCATTATGAAAATTCTCATTATTAAGTTCCTGTTATTACTCGGTATCGCGTCCTATACGCCTATCGCATCTGCTCAAAACCCAAATGTTAAATTGCTTAACGTTAACAACCCGCAATTTAACAGTGGTGTGCAGATAGGTGATGTTTTACAGCGCCAGGTAGCGTTAGAAGTGAGCCAACCCTACACATTATCTAAAAACGATTTGCCGGCAAAAGGGCGAAGCGCCGATGGCATTGAGCTGAAGGACGTTACATTTGAAACGTCTAAGTCTGCTGATAAAAACAAGTACATCATCCAATTTTCTTATCAGGTTTTTGCTACCTCCAGCAAACCGGCACGTATGCAATTGCCAAAAGAGATATTGAAATTTAACGGAGACGGCAATAGCTTAGTGGCAGAAGTTCCAGCCTGGTCGTTCTGGTACGCAGCCTTGGTGCCGGAGAATATAGATAACGCCAAAAAACTAATGTATCCGCAGCATCAGCCGGAAACAGTCAATCTAAGCTCACACCAAACCAAGCTCGGCCTATTTTTAGCCATGTTCACGCTGGGTTTGTTAGGTCTGTATTACATCAATGCAGATGGTCACTGGCTACCATGGATGAACGGTGCATTTGCGCAGGCACATCGCCGTGTTAGAAAAGCACCAAAATCATTAGACGGCCTAAAAGAGGCTTCTATTCATATTCACCAAGCTTTTAATAAGACGCATGGCACCAATCTTTTTGCAGATGATATCGAGCCATTTATCAAAAAAAATCCGCGTTTTTCTCAATTAAACGACGAGATTCGTGCTTTTTTTGAACAATCCAACGCGCTGTTATTTGCAAACAACACGATCTATTCAGAACAGCACATTGGTAATTTACTGAAACTAAGCAAGCGCTTAAGAGATTGTGAGAGAGGCGCATAAATGACTCTATTACAACCTTGGGCATTGCTGCTGTTACCTTTAGCGGCCATTCCCTTTATTTTAAAAAGCCACCAGGGCCAGCTGTACTCATGGATTGAGATTGTACCGGCAGACAAATACTCTGAGATTGCAAACCTTCTGCTCAAAGCCACTATATCGCTGCTGATTATCTGCATTGTTTTAGCGTTAGCGTCACCACAAGGCGAGAGCAAGCAAGAGCAAAAAATAGGCAAGGGCGCACAAACGGTCATGGTGATTGATAGAAGCGTGAGCATGGACCATCCTTTTGCCGGCCAGGCCACTGGCGGACGCGCTGCTGAAATCAAGTCCATGGCGGCTAGGCGCCTAATTACTGACTTTATTGATTCGCGTCCGGACGACATGATGGGAGTTGTTGGCTTTACCAACTCAGCGCTATACGGCATGAAAATCACCGCCAATCGCGATGCGATTCATGCAGCCATTAAAGCCGCCACTGGCCCCGCACTCAACCAAACCAATATTGGTGCCGGCATTACACAAGGCGTGACGCTATTCGACAGCATTCAAAGCTCAGGTTCACGCGCTGTGATTCTGCTGTCAGATGGCGCCGGTAAATTAAGCCCGCGTGTGAAGTACAAAATATCTCAGCAACTGATAGGCAAGAAAATCAACCTATATTGGATTGTGCTGCGTGAGCCAGACGATATCAGCATCTTTAATGGTGCGGACTACAGCGACGAGCAAGCACCTGACGCAATCAATCTAGACCGTTTTTTCAAGTCGCTAAACATTAAGTACAAAGCGTTTGAAGCAGACAACCCGACAACACTAGAGTCTGCATTACGTGAAATTAATGCTAAAGAAAAAAACATGATCCAGTACAGCGTTATTATTCCAGGCCATGATTATGCTAATAACCTGATAGTAATGGCGATGGTACTGAGCCTTTTAATTTTATTGATTAAAAACCTTAGGATACATTAATGGCAAAACACACTAAAAATCGCAATATAGCATTCACTATATTGGTGGCGATAGGGCTAGTGGGCGCAAGTTACGAGGCTTATCAATACCACACTATCTCAGCACTCAATAAGCAAATCACGGCAGGTAAAGTGATTACGGATGATAGCTACCCTTACTTACAGAAATATACCGCAGCTTATGATCAAGGCAATAAATCCGATTACAAGCACGCGGTACAGACTTACAGCCAATTACTAGACCAATCTCCGCCTTTATCGGATCAGGCCAAGATACATTTCAATATTGGTAACAATCTATTCGTTTTTGGCCTAATCCGCCGCGTGAATGAAGATGGCACATTCCAAGATGAAGCAAGGCACGCCTACATGCAGGCAAAGATTGCTTACGAGCAGTCACTACGCCTAGAGCCAAGGGATATGTCAGCTAAGTTTAATCTCAGCCTACTTAATTCAATGATGGCAAAGAGCATGAAAGCTGCACCTAAAGAGCAATCCACCATGGAATTAAGTAATTTACCGATAGGTCTGCCATGAATAAGTTAATGTTATTGATTAAAAACCACTACGAAACACTGCTATACCTATTGGCTATTAGCTTAATGGCATTAGCGCTATTCATGCCAACCGTACAGTTAAAACAGCAGGTACATAACTACCTGCTGGTGGCAGACGTATCACAAAGCATGAACGCGGAAGATGAGAAGATCAACAATCAAACGGTTAGCCGGCTAGCCTACACGCGCTACCTGATGAAAAACATCGTTAAAACATCACCTTGCGGCACTTATTTTAGCGTTGGCATCTTTGCTTCAGACAATGTTGCATTGCTGCTTAACCCGCTAGAAGTGTGCAAAAACCTAGACGTGATTACGGACTCTATCGACCATCTGGAATGGCGCATGGCCTGGAAAGGCAATAGTCGCTTAAGCTTTGGCGTACGCGCAGCAGCCAATGTCTTTGACTCACTTAACGTGCCGGCACAAATGTTGTTTTTCACCGACGGTGACGAAGCACCAAGAGTCAATGTCACCATCCAGCAAGATTTAAGCGGGATACAGCTAGGGAAAAACCTTGCGTTTATTGGCGTTGGCGCTACTACCAAAATTGGTGTTCCTAGATTTAACTCAAACAATAAAAGAGTAGGGTACTGGCCTATCAGTGAGAATAACAACTCCGGTGCCGTGAGCGTGACATATTCTGACCCTAGCCAAGATGAGCCTGACCCACCGGTTGCATTTGCAGAGTACGACAGGTTTTTATCGCAACTAGAAGATGAGTACCTCAAGAAACTATCTGGTGATATCAACGCAAGCTATGTAAAAGGGACAGACACGCCGACATTTTATGAGTTTGTACAAGGACAAAAGCCTGCTGCCAGCTTTGTTAGCGACTATAATATACGCTGGTTATATCTAAGCTTAGGTTTGCTGATTTTGCTTGCCACATATATTCCTAACCTAATGTCACTTAATTTCATTTCCTCCAGACTCAAACGCAGATAAGTTAGCGTCTAGAAATCAAGGCCAAGTAAGCCAAACTGCTTGGCCTTGCACTTCACACTAATACTGCTCCATCTGCGGCTTGTGAAAGCCACTGATTTCACGCCTAATTTTTCTCATTTTTTTAGCAAAAAACATGTAAATTTAGTTGCAAATGAACAGACCTGTCTGTATTATTTATTTGCAATTTAATATTAATTTAGGAGAAAGAAATGGAAGTATTACTAATCGGTTCCGTAGCCTGTATCACAGCATTAATCAGCTCAGCATGGTTAATGACATTTGCTAAATGGTTTCCAATTAAAAAGGTTGATGCTTTTGTTGTGGACTACAAAACCATGATTAGAGCGCACGTTGACTATGCACTGATGGCATTATTTGGCTTGGGGTTTTACGGTACTGGTGTAGAGCTTCCAGTAGTCGCTTGTTGGTGTATCGCAATTGGCGGCTTTACTAATCCTACAATCTTCACCATTGCTGCATTTGATACCAACTTTTGGGATAAAACCAAATGGAAAGTTTTTAGTGCAATAAGTTTTATCATCACCTCTATTGGTTTTATGTGGATTGCGTATACACTATTCAAACATGCAATGGGTAAACTCTAATAGATTTAGTACTAAGAACATTTAAAGAGATGAATTAACAGTCAATTTAATCAACAAGCCTTAGGAGGATCTCATATGTCAGAAAATAACTTTTTGCACAGCAGCAGCGTTCTAGGGCTTTATCAAAAAATTCGTCAGATGGTCTCCCCAAAAATCACCTGGGTGTTAGATACCTACATCTCGATATACGAATACTGAATCAACTTTATTAGATTAGCCTTGCTCAATAGTTGGCGCTAGTAATAGCGCCAACACTCGTTTGCTATTTACTCACACACAGCCCGTCGCTAACTGCACCATAAGCACTAACGCCTTCCAGTTACATCTACACCGATTACAGCACTCCGTGCGAGCCAAATTAAGCCCAGTAGTTATGCCCAGTTTCACTGGCCATACATCATAGCTTTAAATATTTCCAATCTACAGCGCATTAACAACGTATCAAAAACAGCATTCTTATAACCATAAGTTTCGTGGCACCAAGCCTGCCAAGAAAGTAGGGTGACTATCGTAAATTACCGTTACTTACTAAAAAATGACAGCATCAAGCCACTGCCATCACATTCAAATTCAACAAAAACAACCGCTATAACGTTCTCAGTAAGCTGTCGCATCAAAACAATATTAGTTTGCGCTTACATTCACCAAACACCGCTCTTTTATTACCATCACTAATAATGTAATATACATTACATTATTAAATGTATTTATGTAATATATATTACATAAATGAATATTGAACATTTGCAAAGGAATTAGCATGGCTTCTGCAGGACGCCCAAGAACATTTGACAGAGACGCAGCACTTAATAAAGCAATGCTGATTTTTTGGGAAAAAGGCTACGAAGGCACAACGATGACGGATATCATCAACGCCATCGGCACAAAAGCGCCAAGCGTATACGCAGCTTTTGGCAATAAAGATAAGCTTTTTAATGAGGTGGTAAGCCTATATGCTCAAATATTAAAATCAGGGCCTCTAAAGGCCTTAAATGAGCATCCGTCAATTTATGATGCAATCAGAAACTCCCTTTATAGCAACGTAGAGATATTCACGAGTACAAATAACCCATGCAGCTGCCTAATCATGACCGCAGCAAACAATTGCTCTCCAGAGCATACTGAGCACATGAATAATCTGAAAAACCTAAGATATGACTACAAGAACGCTTTTGAGGATAGATTCAAACAAGCAGTGAGCGATGGCCAGCTTATCAGCACAGCCAATCCGCAAACCCTGGCGGAGTTCTACATGACCTTTGTACACGGGCTAGCATTACGCGCAAAAGATGGCGTTAGCAAAACAGACTTACACACATCAACTGACTACGCATTAGTTACAGTTAAATTGATGCTGAAATAGATTAGAGCAAAAACAATAACCAATTAAAACCGGCCAACATCAAACACGCACCAACCAAAGAGGATAAGCACCATAAAACGTGCGCAATACAACCCAAAGAGCACAATAACTTTCCATATTATTTGTTTCGTATAATGTATATTATGTTAAATAACACACGGGCACTTAATTTGCACATTAAGGGAGTAAAAACCTTATGTGCCACCACTCTGATTTATTCGGCGATGTAATTGTAACGGTTGATGAAGTTAATATTTGGTTGGATGCGACCGCCAATATACACAACAGCACTTTGGCTAGCCGCAATTATCACGTGAAACACTGCGACACAGCAAACCAAACCTAATGATCAAAACTGAGTGACCAACTAAAAAAATTAAATAACATTAATAATCAATTATTTATAAAATTTACAGGTAAATTACTTTAACTACATCTATGCTACATAGCCATTTAACCAAAGCCGCGTCTACTTGCCCTAATCATTATCATGCGCACAACTCTTGTATTTACTGCGAAAAATCGCCGCGGATTACACGCGGCGTAAGAAGTAAGAAAATAATTGAGGCGCTTTTAAATAGTCATGAGAACAGCGTTTAGCGATGTCAAAATCCATATTAATCAACATCACCAAAATCACCTGCCCATTTCACATCAAACAAGCCCAGCATAAACAACGCCATTTATACAAATTACGAAGATAAACCATAGCGAGGGCCAGGTTTTGCATTTGCAAATTTCGGTGTCAATTCACGACGCGCAGCTTCCCAGTTCGCCCAATCCTCGTCATTTTGCAATGGCGGAATAGTGACCAACTCACCTTTGTCCAAACCAACCAAAGCAGCATCAACCAGGTCTTCGGCCGTCATTGTTGTCGGCGCCTCTTTTACTTTGGCATAGCCGGCCACATCCCAAAATTCGGTTGCAGTTCCACCTGGCAATACTGTCTGAATGCGAACGCCCTTTTCTGCCAAGTCTTTTTGTAAAGAATGACCAAAACTCAACACGTACGACTTAGAGGCACTGTAAACACCGTTCAGCAACTCCACGCCGATACCAACCACTGAAGCAATATTAATGATGGTGCCACTACCTTTTGCTGCAAACACAGGCGCCACAGCATAAGTTAAACGCGTAAGCGCAGTGACATTCAAGTCTATCATCGCCTCCATCTCATCAACATTTGCGTCAAGAATTGAAGCAACAGAGCCTATACCAGCGTTATTAACAAGCATTGTGATGCTTTTATCTTCACGCAATATACTTTCAATATTGGCACGTTCAACCCTGTCATTTAAATCAGCTGCGACAGGAGTAACCTTACGGCCGGTTTTCTCAGAGATGCGATGTGCCAGCGCTTTTAAACGCTCAATATTTCTTGCAACCAAGATAAGATCGTAACCACGTTCAGCCAAACGGTCTGCGTAGATTGCGCCAATCCCTGTAGATGCGCCAGTAACAACTGCCGTGCCTTTGTTTACAGATGTATTTGTAAATGCCATGTTATATATCTCCAGATGAAAAATTTGTTTTAATGAATGCCAATCACGAAACGCATTTTGAACCCGGACATAATTAACATCAATGACATATATGCAATTATTTATGTCATAAATGTCATTTTGCATAAAAACAATCAAAATACTTTTACATCTTATTGATTTTATATAACTATATAGCCATAATAAACTTTAAATATCATAAAATACACCAGTTAATTAATGACGTATTTATTTATATATTATTTAATAACGCCTTTCAAGAAGTTAAACTATGCATACTATCGGTCTACTAATCTTCCCCAACTTTCAGGCTTTGGGACTAGCCGTTGCCAGTGTATTTGAGTACGCAAATCTTCTACACCATGAAAAATTCTATAACTTTCGCTTGGTATCCGAACATGGCGGGCCTGTCATGACATCACAAACCTTCTCAGTTAACACTGAGAGGCTGAGCGACTCACAATACGAAACCCTGATTGTTGGTGGTAACAATGACTGCAAACTACCCTCGCCCGAACTACTTAGCTATCTACGCGGATCACCAAAGCATATACGCAGAGTAGCTGCCATATGCACCGGAGCTTTTTTATTGGCAGAAGCTGGCCTTCTAGACGGCAAAAGGGCAACCACCCACTGGTACCATTCAAATACATTTAGAAAACTCTACCCTCAGGTAGCACTTGATGAAGACAAAATTTATGTAGTGGACGGTCAAATTTGGACATCGGCAGGCCTGACTGCCGGCATTGATTTAGCATTAGCCATCGTTGAAAAAGATTTAGGAATGGAGCTGGCAAGACAAATAGCACGTAAATTGGTCATGCATCAAAGGCGTGGGGGCGGACAATCTCAGTTTTCTACGCTTTTGGAGTTGGATGCCAAGTCTGACCGGGTGCAGACTGTACTCTCCTATGCAAAAGAGAATCTCAAAGAAAACTTAAGCATTGAATCCTTAGCGAATGTCGCACATCTAAGCCCCAGGCAGTTCAGCCGCGTTTTCACAGAGGAAACCGGCATGCCTCCAGCCAAAGCGATTGAGCGCCTTCGTGTTGAATCTGCCAGATTAATGATGGAAACGGGAAATCACCCCATTGAGATCATTGCTCGTGAAACTGGCTTTGGTGACCGCGAGCGCATGCGACAGGCATTTCTTCGAGCATTTGGGCAACCACCGCAAGCTATTCAACGAATATCCGGTGGCAGCCAACTAAACTTTTGATTCAATTAAGTATCTAGCGACTTCAATATAAGCAGTTTTTATAGATGCTGCGATATCAAGTCTGCAAAGACATGCATCACGGAAATGTCACGCTCATTGAGCGTTTGATCCGGTGTATAACTGAAACAACAGAAAGTGCCGTAAATTTTGCCGTCACTGAGCTTAATCGGCACACTCATATGCGCACGGACCGGCACCAAAGCAGTTACTGGCATATTCATCGCTTCCGGCAGTTCAAAAGCATCATTAATAATCTCGGGTAAACGCCCGTCAATCACTCTTTGACAGTAACTATCCTCAAGAAGGCCGCTATCACCTACAGCGATGGGCGGATTGTTATTTTTTGAGTCCACAAATTTGAACTCTCGCAAACCATCGTGAAAGTGGGAAATAAACGCCACGTCCATATCAAGATGACGCCGTAAAGCAGATAAGGTGTTTTGTAAAAAATTACCGCCCGTCTTTTGCTGAACATTTAAAAGACTTTGTGTATTGAGGATGCCTGTGGCAGCTCTTGGCTGTGATTTTTCCTTAATCGATGCTTCAATATCTTCAAATCTTAAGATTTTAAAATTATTGCGGCCTGAATGCTTTGCCATATACATCGCTTTATCAGCGAGCGCCACCAACTTATCGACCTCCACAGCATGGCCTTCATAGATTGCAATACCAATACTGGAAGTAATTTTGAGGTTAGCAGTACCCAGCCAGCCACCTTGGTTCAACTCCTGGATAATATTACTTGCGACCTTACTGGCATCCTCTTCGGCAGCGACACCCTCAATAATCACCGTAAATTCATCGCCACCAAGGCGCGAAACGATATCCGCCTCACGCAATTTACCTTTGAGTCTAACTGCAAACTCCTTCAACAACTGGTCACCAGCCTCATGCCCTAAAGAGTCATTAATAGATTTAAAATGGTCAATATCTAGAAACATTAAGGCCAAACCTTTACCATTTCGCTTACTTCTAGCCATTGCCTCTGGTAAGTTCGCATTAAAATAAGACCGATTTCTCACCCCTGTTAGCGGATCATTTGAGGCAAGAAAACGCAGTTTCTGCTCTTCAACTTTGCGGCTTGAAATATCCTGTATAAACGCATAAAACTCGGGAGTTTCTGAGTTCAAGATATAGGTAATTGCCATTTCAACCGGAAACTCTTCACCATTTTTTCTTTTGGCCTCCAACTGGATACGGCGATTTAACACCTCAGCCTGCCCTGTTTCCAGAAAGCGCTGCATACCATGTCGATGCGCTTCTCTTAACTTTTCAGGGATAATCATCTCATCCATGTTCTGCCCGATTGCTTCATCATGGCTCCAGCCAAAAATATTGGCAGCTTGTTGATTCCATTCGGTAATGACGCCACTGTGATCAACACCAACAAAAGCATCTAAACTGTTAAAAAGAATGTTTCTGAGACGCTGCTCTTGATTGTGATTGTTCATATGATTGATAGATAAATAAGCTTAATTAACGGACAGTAAGGTATCAAAATTTTCATATAGTGTCTATGAATCCAACAACTTAGCGGTGTTCATAACAGTTAGATTGAGAACTAATGGACGTACGAGCTAAAGGAGAGGTTTTCTTGCCTTATGGTTAATTACTAGACTGAATCAATGATTAAACCCATTGCTGGTACCAAGTTTCAAAATCAGAGGCTGGCATAGGCTTAGACATATAATAACCCTGACCATAATCACACCCCATGTCTTGTAACGACTTCCAGACCTCAACATTTTCCACACCTTCCGCAACCACATGCAAGCCCATGTTGTGCGCTAGTTCAATAGTTGAATTGACGATAATTCTATCATTCTGATTTTGTTCAACATGCATAACAAATGACTTGTCAATTTTCAGTTCGCTTACAGGTAGCTCTTTTAAATATGACAAAGATGAGTAGCCTGTACCAAAATCATCAATCGCTAGCTTAATACCCATTTGAGATAAATGTAGCAAAGTCTGCTTTGCACGATGCGGGTCATCCATGATGCTACTCTCAGTCACCTCTAGTGAAATGAGCGATGTGTTTGAGCCCGTAGATCTTAGTATTTCAGCAACTTTGTTTGGAAAGTCAGAATCAATCAAATCTCTTGCCGAGATATTCACTGCAATTGGAATGGATATCCCCTTCTCCAGCCAAACTGCGCTAAGTTTAGAAGCCTCGGCTATCATCCAGAGCGTAATATCTCTAATTAACCCAGTTTGCTCTGCAAACGGAATAAACTGGTCAGGAAAAATCATTCCTCTAGCTGGGTGCTTCCATCTAATTAATGCCTCAACCGAAGTCACCGCTCTACTTTCAAGATTAACTTTAGGTTGAACATAAATGGACAACTCATTGTTATGTATTGATTTTTTAAGTTCAGAAACCAGGGTGAGATTCACATTACTTCCCACATCAAAGCTTGATTGAAACACCACCGGGCCAGATTTTTGGACTTTTGAAACCTGCATGGCAACCTCTGCAAAACTCAGCAACTGTTCTATTTGGTTGCTGTGAATAGGGTAACTTGCAATGCCAATACCCGCAGTGATATCAACAAAGTTATTACCTAACTCAACAGGCTTCTCAAAAGCCTGCAAAAGCTTTTGTGCAATATTCACTGCAACATTAGCATCAGTCGCCGGCAGCAACACAGCAAACTCATCACCAGAGATTCTTGCTACTAGATCATTATCTTTGCGAAACACCTGTGAAATGCGAATAGATACCGCATTTAATAACTGATTGCCGAAGTCGAATCCGAGTACATTGTTAATTTGTTTGAATCGATCTAGATTCATAACCAAAACAGAAAGTGGCTCATGGCTAACTTCTGACTTATTGATGGCACTATTAAGCTCTTTCATGAAAGATGCACGATTGGGTAAGCCAGTCATCTCATCCCAGTAAGCTAACTTAGTAATGCTTTTTTCTCTATCTGCAATCGCGGTGCGCATACTACTGAAAGCACTGCTTAACTTACCTAGCTCATCTTTTCTGGAAGTATCAACGTTGAAGGTGTAATCCCCCTCTTCCAGCTTTCTTGCTGTATTAGCTAACTCAACAATTGGCTGCGCCACAATGCGTGAAACATACAAAATGCTCACAATAAAAATGAGCATGCCGACAATACTCAAAATCAGAAAATTAAGTAACAACACTTGAAAGGGTGCAGTCGCCTCATCGATAGATCTTTGTAATATCACGTAGAGCGATTCATTAATATTTTTAAATATAGAAACATATCTAGTACCAAAGGCAACATCACCAATGATCAACTCTAAATTACTGGGTATATTGAAAGCGTGCTGATCTGTTGTATATTTCACAATCTGTTCAGCAGCCCCTACGCTCATAGTACTGGCAGTAGAGTGCCAAGGACTATCTCCAGCCTGACTAATAAAAGTTACTTCCAGATTACTAAGCTTATGCAGCGTATTAGCTAGGCTGTTATTGATTTTGAACCCCATCACTACCCAGCCTATTGTGAGCGGGGCTTTCACCGGCACTGCAACCAGCTGATATGGCTGATTTTTAAAAATTGTAAAGTTGTTTTTTTGTGGATCACTTTTAGCTGTGTAAATAACCTCTGCTATTTTTTCACTCACTTCATTTTCTGACAGATTTTCTGAAATCACCAAGCTGTTTTGATTAGGTGAGTAAAAAATTGCGAGGTCTGCATTGATTCTTGATTGATGGTTAATCAGTGCGGAAAGGATAGTTTCGTGATCATTACTCGCAATTGCAGCTTTAAAACCAAAGTCGGCCGCTAATATACGGGCACCCACACTTAAACTCTCACCGTTGTTTTGTAGTAAATTTAAAAATACACGCTCACCTACTTCTAACTGTTGGTTTACTGAGCGACGCGCGTTTTTATCAATACTTAATTTAATTGCGATCGAGCTTAAAACTTGAATCACCAAGATTAGCGATAAAAATATAACGGAGATTCGACTTTTTAAACTTTTGAATTGCATGTTTTAGTTGTGAGAATAATGAGTTAGTTATGGGTTTCAAGCTTTAATGAAATCGTCTCGTTGTTTTTGATAGCTATTTTTTGCTCAGTAATAAAGTTTTCTTTAACTGTAGCGTAGTGCCAAGCTTTCAACGTATGTTGACCGCTGGGTAAATCTGTCAGTTTCACAATGCCGTTCACATCACTTTTGCCAAAATACGGTGTATCTACAATGTGTATATATGCCAGCATGTTGTCATGAATATTACACCCGAGTATCACCGTACCAGGCTTATCAAAAACAACCGGCTTTGCCGGAACACCGGAGTAAAGCTTTAATTCAAACACTTTAGCCGGAGAGAACGAGTAAACATGATGCCTGACGGAATCTTTATTGGGAAAATTTACACTGGTGCCAACTTGTATCACGCTGACGAATGGCCAGAACTGCTTATTTTTTTGATCAATATTTGCTTCATTTAACTGATTACGGTTAGGTTTAGTATCCGACTCTAAGTAAACAACAGCGTTACTCAGCGGATTGCCTGCTTGATCATTCACTTGAACTGTAAGCTCTGCAGCGTGCAATTGAAATGATGTTGCTAGAAGAAATAAGCTGAGGGCAGTATGCTTCATAGATTGGCTCTGTAAGAATTAATCATTAATCGGTCACAATATCACGCTTCATCGGAGCCAGTATTTTTAATAGCTCATTTTTCTCCTTAGTCCCCACATGTTTATTCAGGGCAGTTCTAAACGTTTCTACGAATAACTCAAACTCTGCACTGGTCACTTTAAGATCACGGTGAGAGTTTTGCATGGTCTCCCCTTCATAGACACAATTTCCGCCAGTTAGAACGCATAACTGATCGACAACACTTTGTTTTAAGGTAGTTAATTTGACGCCATCGAACGAACGTTTAATTTTAGGGTCAGACGCAGACGCATCGATTGTTTCAGATACCACCATAGTTAGCACTGGCAAGCCGCCAATGCGCTCAAACAGGGATTGATTTTCAGGCTGGTGGTTTAAAGGTTGTACTTGCGCACAAGATGAAAGCAACAGCATTAAAATCATTAAGAAATTATTACGCATCAATTTAAGTCTCGGTTTTTATGTATCATTACTTTAATATAACCACTGTGATTAATCTATGTAATTACCTTGTTTATTATTTCTTGAAACAACACCAGGAAAGTCAAATGTGCTGTTAACACGCAATCCAAAAAAACAACTACTTATATGGTCGTTGAATGTTTTTGCAATCTCCGCATTAAGCCATGCCAATGCTTTATTGGCAGGTGACCGCCTGTTAGCAACCGGCGGTGTAATGCAAATAGAGGGCGCTGGTGGCGGAGGGCTAACTCCTTGGGCTTTAATATCGGGCTACGGCACCGACAAACAAATTGGCGGCTCAGCGTTTTATACCGAAGCAAAAACCAATGGGGATTTTGAAATAAGCGCCGGCGGCGTGAGTGTCGGCTTATATAATCGCTTAGAAATTTCATTAAGCCAGCAAAAGTTAGGCTTGAGTGACATAGTTCCGGGTGAAAGTATTCGCATGGATACATTGGGCGTAAAAGTACGTTTGTTTGGCGATGCAGTTTACGACCAAGACACATGGCTACCACAAGTGGCGATTGGCGCACAAATCAAACGCAATGAAGACTTTAATAACATCCCAAAAGCCCTGGGCGCCAAGCATCAAACCGGGGTAGATCTATACCTAGCCGCAACCAAGCTATATTTAGGCGCAGCATTTGGTAGGAACCTACTGCTAAATGGCACCCTGCAGGCAACAAAAGCCAATCAGTTCGGTTTTTTAGGTTTTGGCGGTGACAATCACGACCGTTATCAAATACAACCCGCAGCATCGGTTGCTGTAATGCTTACAGACCAATTGCTGCTGGGTACTGAGTATCGTTATAAACCAGACAATTTAAGTGTATTTGAAGAGCAAAATGCACATGATGTATTTTTAGCCTGGTTTCCTGTTAAAAACATCTCACTGACTGCTGCCTACTTAGATTTAGGCAACATCGCAAATAAAGCCAATCAATCCGGCTGGTATTTGTCTGGGCAAATCTCTTATTAAACAGGGCTGACGATTTTATTTGCCTTGTTTCAGGCGTATCCTAGCCTCCGGACTATCGATTAAACCATTTCTGTTTAATCAAATAATCTACACTTAATTTGCCTGCACCGCCAAACAACAAGGGTGAGAACATCACTACATAAATCAGTGGCAATTTGTAGTTACCAAAGCCATCGCCAGTTTCATCGACTATACGATAGCCCGCCCACAAGTCATTTAAACTCATCCATTGGTTCGGCCAGTGCACTGTAGCAA
Source organism: uncultured Methylotenera sp. (assembly GCF_946479685.1). Next base: position 12,106 of record NZ_CAMLGS010000015.1, on the reverse strand, counting down.
TGGCGACGATGGTAAGAATAATGAGAGAGATTGAGAAAAATCTTGTCGCGACACCTAGTAACAGCGCTATCGCACCCAATATTTCAAAATAAGTTGCTATTTGCCAATTGATTTCTGGCGGTATCAAGCTAAATGGAAAAGGAAACGTAACATCTACAAACCAATTGGTGCCATGAAGTTTTTCAACCCCCGCCTCACCAAACTCATAGGCGAGGATTAGGCGTAAAAATAAGGATGGGATGCTCTCAGAAAGCTGATTCAGGTAGCCAATTGCGCTTTCATAAAGTCTGTAGCTACAGTTAATTAGATTGTTATACATGGGGTTTGCCCTCGAAGTTATTGGTATGACTTAGTCGGGGCAAACCATAAAAACTTACAGTAATATTTTTAAACTACGGCAGAAAGTTTTACTTTACGTGCCTTATCGATTTTTAATTTCACCTGACGCAACTTGTAAAACAAACGTATACCTAGTAGCACTGCCAGCACCAGTGCGTAAAACAATGGTTCACGAATATCTTTTTTAACCAGCCACCAAAAGTGCACCACCCCTAGTGTGGCGATTAAATAAACACTCAGGTGTAACTGTTTCCAATGCTGACGCAACACTTGCATCATGTATTGATTAGAAGTCACTGCCAATGGCACAGTCAGTAAATATGCGGCAGCCCCAACCAACACATAAGGATGTTTGATAATATCCTTCATAATATCAGCCCAATCAAAGCCATAATCCAGCCATAGATATGCGGTGATATGCAGGCTGGCATAAAAGAACATCATTAGCCCGACCATGCGCCTAAACTGCAATTGCCAGCTGACGCCCCATAATAAACGCACCGGGGTAAGGCTTAGTGTGGCGAGCAGGATCACTAAGGCCCAGAACCCAGTTGACCTTTCAACAAACTCAACCGGGTTGGCACCTAGTCCATCATTAACGCCCAGCCAAACCAAACGTACAAGCGGTACCAAACAGAGCAGGAATATCGCAGATTTAATCCAGCTCATTTGCTTTTTACTTGGCACACGTCTAGGAAGTTGAACACTAGCCATCTAATCCACCTGCAATTTAAAAGTTTTTACGTAAGTCTAAACCAGCATACATCTGCCCTACCTGCTCAGTGTAGCCATTAAACATTTGCGTTTTAATGCGCCCAGCAAACAACCCTGCGCCTACTCTTTTTTCTGAAGATTGTGTCCAGCGCGGATGATCCACCTGCGGATTAACATTGGCATAAAACCCATACTCTCTAGGCCCAGCCTTCATCCAGGTGGTCATTGGCATTTTTTCCGTGAAACGGATTTTGACAATAGATTTAGCTCCTTTAAAACCATATTTCCACGGCACAACCAAGCGCATCGGTGCTCCGTTTTGGTTAGGTAGTTTTTCACCATACAAACCTACAGCCATTAGCGTGAGGGGATTCATGGCCTCATCCATGCGTAAACCTTCAATATATGGCCAATCTAATATAGGGAGGTTCACACCGGGCATCTGTTGTGAATCAGCAAACGATATAAATTCAATATATTTGGCATTAGCATTAGGTTCTGCCCATTTAATCAGCTGAGCAAGCGGAAAACCTAGCCACGGAATTACCATAGACCAGCCTTCGACGCAGCGCATCCGGTAAATACGTTCTTCTAGCGGAGCGAGTTTTAAAATCTCATCAATGCTGATGGTTTTATTCTTCTTGACCTCACCCTCAATGCTGACGGTCCACGGATGCGGCTTAAATAATTTTGAATTTACTGCCGGCTCATTCTTACTGGTACCAAACTCGTAAAAATTATTGTAGGTGGTGACGTCTTCGTATGAGGTGAGTTTTTCTTCTTTACCGTACGCAGTTTTGGTGTAACTAGGCAAAGCTGGCGCAGATTTAGATGGATAACCGGTTGGTGCAGTTTGGTGCGATGTATTATTGGTCGCCAATAACAGATTACTGTGCGCTAGCGCGGAGGTAGCAAGCAAGCCTAAACCGGCTTGCTTGATGAAGCGACGTCTATCCTCAAACACCTCTTTCGGGGTTATTTCTGAAGGGAGAACATCAGGCTTTTGTAGAATAATCATAAGAATACCCAGTAGTAAATGTATGTTTTAAAAACATTAAATCATCATGAGCACTGCACAAAGCGGCTGTCTAACTGTGACCGTTCAATTCATCATGAGTTTAACTAACATACCTTAGTCTGGGCTTAACAAATATCCTTACAAAAAATTAGCGCTTATAGAAAAATAACCAAACTTAATTGAATTAAGCGCTAGATTAGACCCTTGGTTTCTTTTTCAATATCATCCGCAAGTGATTGATCATGCGCGTTTTTTGCGATTACTTTTGCTTGGTCAATCAGCGTTTTTGCCGTAGCACTATCTCCTGTTGCGGCCTTGACCTGCGCTAGTATGCAATAGCCATAAGCTTCATAATAGGCACCGCCCTGCTCTTTCGCAAAGCTGATAATTTTATTCAGGGTGCGTTCCGCGCGCTCATAGTTCTTTGCGGCAGCATAGTATCGGCCTAACTCAATGCTGGCATGGGCATATTGATCCAACGTGCCTGATTTTTCATGCATCATAAAAGCTTTGATTTGATACTCCAGCGCTGCATCATGCTGGTTTAACTTATGGTGAGCTAGCGCGATAGATTCAAAGCTTTCACCACGCTCATTATCGTTTGCTGCCAGTGCATTACCAGCCGTATATGAGTCTAGCGCTTGCTGGTATTTACCAGCATTCAGGTACACATTGCCTTCACCTTGATAAGCCACACGCTCAAATGCTTTGCTCTTAATGATTTTTGCCTGCTGTAAGCTTTGCTCATAACTTGCAATCGCCTGCTCATACAAACCAGCTTCCTTATACGCATGACCGGTGACCAGCGCGATAATCATTTTATCAAACCCGTCGACCGCCTGCTTTTCTGCCAACTTAAACGATTTGAGCGCATCGTCCAACTTACCCTGTGCACTGTAAACACGCCCTTGGCATAACAATGCATCTTTATCATTTTTATTGGTATCCAGCGCCTTATTCGCTAATACTAATGCCGAAGAAAAGTCCATTTTCTCATACGCTTTATTGCAAGCTGATGCGTTATCAGATGCGGCATAAATAGTATTAAAAAACAAAGAGGTGGCTATTACAGTTAAAGTTTTATGTAGCTTCATTTTGACTCGACGCGGTTAGATGAGATAAGTAACGCTTATAAAAAAACTGCCCATTGCTGAGATTTTTCAGCTGTTGCAAAAAAATGCGGATTTAACAGTGATAACTTAGCGTTATAGCTCAGCGCCACTGCATGCATATCGACGATATCACCACCAGCCTCTTGCAACACGCAGTGCCCTGCTGCCGTATCCCACTCGTATGTCGGTCCTAGACGCGGATAAACATCGGCTTTACCTTCGGCAACCAAGCAGATTTTTAGAGAGCTGCCCAGGCAGATAAGTTCAGGTTTTACCATGGTTGCCGCTTCTACACCATGCAAAAACTTTTGAAACCGTTCATCGGAGTGTGATCGACTGCCTGCAATCGTAATCTGTTCGAGATTCAACGGCTTTACATGAATTCTTTGCGCAGGCGCATCAGCCTCTTGCTTATAGGCGCCATGCCCCCTGCTAGCATAGTAAACCAAGCCCGTAACTGGTGCATACACCACCCCCATCACAGATTGATGCTGGTCAATCAAGGCAATATTGACTGTGAACTCGCCATTACGTTTAAGGAACTCGCGCGTACCGTCTAATGGATCAATCAACCAGTAGGTTTGCCAGCTCAAGCGCGAATCTATATCAGACTCAGTAGACTCTTCCGACAACACTGGGATATGCGGTGTTAACTGGCGGAGTTTAGTTACAATAATATCGTGCGCAGCTATATCCGCCTGAGTGAGCGGAGAGTTATCAGATTTCATTTCAAAGCCAAAGTCAGTCGAGTAAATCCGCATAATTGCATCGCCCGCTTCTTTGGCGATAGCAACCACCTCTGCTTGAAATGGATGGCCGTCATACATCATGATGGTTCACCTTCCGCTAAAACTGCCAAGAGACCTGCCTCATCAATAATCACAATGCCCAATAATTGTGCTTTTTCCAGCTTACTGCCAGCATCAGCACCTGCCACAACAAAGTCTGTTTTCTTTGAAACACTGCCTGCTACTTTTCCACCAGCAGCCTCTATCAATGCTTTCGCATCATCGCGCGACAGGCTAGGCAAAGTGCCGGTGAGCACAAAGGTTTTACCAACCAGATTACCAGTTACCTGCTGTTTTCCTTCGGTTTCGACCCAGCGTATCCCGGCATTTAACAATGCCTGAATGACACTTTGATTATGGTCTTCTGAAAAGAAGTTCCTAATAGACTCAGCAACAATCGGGCCAACATCGTTCACCTCTAGTAAGTCTTCAATACTAGCTGCCATTAATGCCTTTAAATTGCCGAAATGTTTTGCCAGATCTTTAGCGGTTGCCTCACCTACATTACGCATGCCTAACGCATAAATAAAGCGCGCCAATGTCGTGTCTTTGCTGGCATTGAGTGCGTCCAAGATATTCTGAGCAGATTTTTCAGCCATACGCTCAAGATTACTTAAGGTTATTAAGTTAATCTTTTCCTCGTTGTAAATATCCGCCAGCGTATGCACCAGATTAGCCTCAACCAACTGATCTACTAGCTTTTCGCCTAGGCCTTCAATATCCATGGCACGACGCGATGCATAATGGGTAATCGCCTGTTTGCGCTGTGCCGGGCAAAATAAGCCACCGGTACAACGGGCAACCGCTTCATCTGCCTGCTTGAGAATATGGGAGCCACACTCTGGGCACACCGTAGGCATTTCAAAACGGCGTGCATTTAGCGGCCGTCTTTCCAGCACCACACTCACCACTTCAGGAATCACATCTCCCGCCCGGCGCACGCTGACGGTATCGCCAATTAAAATATCTTTACGGCGAATTTCATCTTCGTTATGCAAAGTTGCATTGGTGACTGTAACACCGCCAACAAATACTGGCTTTAAGCGCGCCACTGGGGTAATCGCGCCAGTTCGGCCTACTTGTACGGTAATATCCTCCACCAAGGTGAGTGCCTCTTGCGCAGGAAACTTATGTGCAACCGCCCAGCGCGGGGCTCGTGACACAAAGCCTAACTCATTCTGCTGGTTAAATTGATTAACCTTATACACCACACCATCAATATCAAACGGTAATTGCGGGCGTTGCTGACCTATTTTTTCATAATAATCACTAAGCCCTTGCACCCCATGCACCACTGCCCGCGCAGTGCTGACAGGAAAGTGCAAGCTCGCCAGATAATCCATAGCAGCACCATGACTGGTGAGTGCTGGTACGCCCTCAGCCACACCCAAGCCATAAGCAAAAAATGTAAGTGGGCGTGTTGCCGTTACTTTAGCGTCTAACTGACGCAGACTGCCAGCGGCTGCATTGCGTGGGTTGGCAAATAGCTTTTCGCCTTTGGATAGCTGCGTTTGGTTAAGTTTGTCGAAATCACGCTTTAACATGAGCACCTCACCGCGCACTTCTAGTAGCTGCGGCGGGTTTTCACAATTTAAACGCATAGGAATAGCACGTAAGGTGCGCAGATTGTGCGTCACATCTTCACCGGTGTAACCATCACCACGCGTAGCGCCTTGGGTAAAAACACCATGTTCGTAAGTGAGCGTAATCGCCAAGCCATCAAATTTTGGCTCTACCGCGTACTCCACTTGCGCAACGCCTAAAGCTTCGCGGATACGCTTATCAAAAGCCTCTAACTCGCTTTGTTCAAAGGCATTATTTAACGAAAGCATGGCTTGGCGATGGGTAATGCTGCCAAACGCATTGGTCGCTGTACCGCTCACGCGTTGGGTTGGTGACTCAGGTACAACGAGGCTGGGATATTCTTGCTCTAAAGTTTGTAACTCACGATAAACCTTGTCGTACTCGCTATCGGGCACAGAGGGCGCATCAAGCACATAATACTCATAGTCATAACGCGCGATTAGCTCACGCAACTCCAATACACGCAGCTCTGCGCTACTTAACTTCGAATCTGGCATTCATTAAACCTTGAAACTTATGAGAATAATCTACGCGCACTGTCGGAGCCAGGCACAATGCCCCGCACCAACATAGTTGCGTAAATCACTTTGAGCTGCTGCCGAATTTTCTCGATTTGCATATCGCCTAGCGGTCGATTGTTATCGTCCACCAATACCGCATTTAGGCCAGTCTCCATATGCCTTGCAATTTGTACCATGCGATTGAATGCCTCAGTGCAATGCACCACATGCGGGATATCGAGCTGGAATGTCACGGCTTTCACGACGCTGGTTCTTAACATCTCTGGGCTAAATGGATAATTGTCGCGATTAAACATGACAAATGAAACTGACGGTGAGTGGCTAATGGCCGGGTCGCTTTCATCATAATATTTAAATGCACCATCAGCCTCCAACACTAAGCCCTGCGCCTCGCACAGACCTCTGAGTTTCGTGCCGGTAAAAGCACCATGATCGCCATGCACCAAGTGAAAGCCCATGGTTTTATCCACTTCAATGCAAAATGCATCTAATGCAGATGCTGCCAATAATGAATCACCGTTACTTTGCCATTCCACATGACCATCAATATCCAAGCCTAGCGTTTCTACAGCTAACTGGAATCGATTTAAGATACTGCGAGTTACCGCACCGGCGCGATCAGCGAGCTGTAAGCTGCAGGTGATTTTTGTGGTGGTGTAGTCAGCAATTTCCGGCTGTGCTGCCAATGTTGTTAACTGCACCCAATCTGTTTCATGGATTAAGGCATGCAAGTGAATCGGTTTGTCGTAATCTTCAAAAAATCCACCAATACTAGCCTTAATATTTCCAATGCTGGTTTCATTGGCTAAATAAATCACGGCAATTAAGTCCATCTGCGATTGCAGCATGGCAGGTAAACTAGATTTTGTCACATCACTAGCTACAGCCGCTTTAGGCGCCGCCGCTGTTACCGGCTTAATTGGCGCACGTAGCTCACTACTGAGCTCACTACTTGCCTCAGCACTTAGCTCAACACTCACTTGTTTTGCAACGCTATCAGGTGTAGTGCTGGCTACTGCTGCGGTATTGATTTGCTTAAATGCATCATTGAAAATTGCTTTAATTTCTTCGTGCTGTGCTGGCTTACTATCTCCACTGCCAGTGGGTTCATCTGCAGCATGTAAGTCAGCATGGTGTGGCTCATGACTCTGTCTAGCTACTAGCTCTGAATACGTCTCGTCTATTTCTTCCAAGGCCTCTTCATCGCCCACAGCCTCTGTATCATTAAACGCTACAAATCTAGCATCGTGACCGTCGTGCTCGAAACGCTCTTTTAAACGCTCGGTATCAATAGAAAATTTATCTTCTTCAAACTCATTGTCGGTATCGACAAGGGTATGCGCAACGCTGACCTCATCATTTAATAACGCGTCATTTTGCAGTTTAGAAAAACTGCTTTCTACTTGCTGGTTAAACTTGCGCTCCTGCCACCAGTTAAATAACAGTACGCCAGCAATGATTAAAGCACCAATGATGATTAATATGATTTGCAAATCGTTCATTTACATTAAACTCTCAACTAAATGACAGCAGCCGCTAAGACTTTAGCTTAGGACGCTATCTCAACCATTTTTACAGCTGCTTCCATATCTACGTCCACTATGCGGGAAACCCCAGACTCCTGCATAGTAACACCGATTAATTGCTGCGCCATTTCCATCGTAATTTTATTATGACTCACATATAAAAACTGCGTTTTCTCAGACATTTTTTGTACCATCGCGCAAAAGCGCTCGGTATTACTATCATCCAACGGCGCATCCACTTCATCCATCAAGCAAAATGGCGCCGGATTAAGCCTAAACAGTGCAAACACCAAGGCGAGCGCCGTCAGCGCTTTTTCACCGCCTGACAATAAATGTATCGTACTATTCTTTTTACCTGGCGGCTGTGCAAACACCAGCATGCCGGTATCTAGGATTTCATCACCTAGCATTTCTAACTTAGCCTGCCCACCACCAAACAAAGTGGTAAACAACTCATTAAAATGTTTATTAGCTTCATCAAACGTATGCTGCAAACGGCTACGTGTTTCCCGGTCAATTTTATAGATGGCATCTTCTAGCGTTTTGCTTGCCTCGGTCAGGTCTTGGCATTGGCTGTCTATATATTGCTTGCGTGATTGCTCAGAGGCTAACTCTTCAATTGCAGCCAAGTTCACGGCACCTAGCCCCTCAATATCCGAGGTTAGCTTGGTTCTTTTTCTTTCCAGGTCAGTCACTTTAAGCTCAGCGACTTTAGTATCACTGCCTACACTCTGCTGTAAATGGCTTTGCAGCACTGCTTCTTCAATATTAGAAGCCTCCAGCCCCTCTTGGCATTGCTCAAAATAGATACGCGCTTCCTGCTCGCGCAGACGACTAGCTTCTAATTTATCGCGTAAAGGGTGCAATTGCTGTTCGTGTTGCAACCGCTCGCGCTCTTGTTGCTGCAATATGGTCTCGTTCTCCACCATTGCATTACGCGCATTCACCAACAACAGCTCACGCTGCTGCTTACTGTTTAACGCCGCTTCCAAGTTTGCCTTTAAGGCTTCCATCTTGGTGGCAGCTAAGGTTGCTTCAACTTCTGCACTGCGCAACTTAAGCGAAGCACTTTCTTCATGTAAAAATTTACATTTTGATTCTAAATCATTGATTTTATTTGTTATTAATTTTACATCAAACCCTTTTTCCTGATGCATACGCTCTGCCACTTGTAGCTGCGAGCGTGCTTCATTTAAGCGTTTATCCGCAGATTTTTTACTTGATTCTAACGTTAACTTCTCTTGCTGCAGAATTGCAAGACTCTCGTTGAGACTATTCAATACGGCTTGCTTCTGCGTACTTTCCATCTGCAGCTTCTGCAACTTTTCTTCCGCCATATTGCAATCTGCTTGCAGCATAGCTTGCCGCTGAATCGCATTCGTTTGCTGTTGCTTAAGTTGCTGCAAACTCAGGTTTAACTGATGCGCTTGCTGCGTAACATGTTTTAGTTGCTGTTGATGCGTATGCTGCACAGTTCGCAACTGCTGCATATCATGCTCTAACTGCGTCAGCTGCTCATTCTTGAGCGCCAACTCAGCTTGTGATGCTGGTAGCTGGTCTTGCAGATGAGTTAAGCGTGCTTGACGCTCTAGCACCCCATGTAACCCAGTTTGCTCGCCAAAGTAAGTAACACTATGCCTGGTATAAATATCACCATGCTGATTTACCAAGCACTCCCCCGGTTGCAACACACTAACGGCTTGCTTAGCATCATCATTTGCATCCAGTACATACACGCCAGCCAGCCAATCCTGCAACACCGCTTGATAGCTCGGCTCTACGTGCTCCAATAGCGACAACATCGTGGTATAAGCTGCAGGCGCTTTACTGACGACACTCTCAGCAGCAGACGCGGTGGCCAGCGTAATGGCAATCGGTGCACGTTCAGATAAAGCAGTTTCAGCCAAATCCTGGTCACAAGCAATGGCATTAAGCTTGGCGCCAAGAAACGCCTCAAGCGCTGACTCCCAACCAGATTTAATCCGCAGCAACTGCCATAGTCTGACGTTTTGATCTTGCTCATGATGCAAACCAGCGCCAGTTAGCCAGGCACTTAAGGCTGTTGTATCGTCCACCTTGCGCATAGACTGCTGCAGCTTAGCCAACGAGTTAATTTCCGCCTCCAGCACATGCAGCGCACGCTGTTGCTGCTGCACCGCATCTCTATGGCTTTTAATTCGGGCATGCATAGACTGCTCTTGCTGTGCCGCCTGCGCACTTTGCTGCTCTAGTGCAGCAACTTGCAACTCCAATGCATCAAGCTCAGACTGTTTTTCAAGCAGCAAGCTATCCGCAGGTATCTGCAATGAGGCATAACTTTGCTGTAAACGCTTAAGCTGCTCACTAGTTTCTGCCATAGCACGCGACAAATGTGCCATATTCGCTTGCTCTAAACGCAAACGCTGCTCAGTATTTACCCATGTGGATTGACTAGCATTAAATGCGGCCAACGCAGTCTGAAACGCCTGTAACAACACGGGCACGGCCGTACGCGCCGCATTCAATGTTTCTTCGGCCTGCGTAAAATCCGTATTCGCCTGCACAAGCTCGGCCTGTGCTAAACCGTGCGCGGCCTCAACCTGGCTGTACTGCTGTGTATTCTTTTCTAATTGCACAGATAACTGATGCAACTGTATCTGCAAGCGATCCCTGGCATCAGCGGTGTTTTGCACTTGATTTTCAAGGTTAGACACCTCGGCATTAGCTTCATAATATGCCGCTTGCGCTACGTTCACTGCATCACTCGCTGCAACATGCTGCTGCCTCAACGTTTCCAGTGTATTTTCACTGTGGCGCAAGCTTGCCATCTGCGCTTCCAGTGCATTGACCAGCTCTTCAACCGCACGTTGTGACTTTTCCCACTGCGCGCTGGCATCCCGCTTTTTTAATAACCAAATCTGTGCTTTGGTAATATTTAACGCTTGCTGCATCTGATTGTATTGCGCAGCCACTACCGCCTGCGATTGCAAACGGACAATTTGCGTATCAAGCTCACGCAAAATATCTTCTACACGCAATAAATTTTCACGTGTATCACGCAGACGCTGCTCGGTTTCTTTACGGCGCTCTTTATACTTACTAACCCCAGCAGCCTCTTCCAGGAATACACGCATCTCTTCAGGGCGCGCCTCCACAATACGGCTAATCGTGTTTTGTCCAATAATGGCATAAGCCCTGCCACCTAGACCGGTACCTAAAAACAGGTCTACTACATCACGGCGGCGCACCACACTATTATTAATGTAGTAAGTAGAGCCTTTATCACGCTCAATCACCCGTTTTACAGAGATTTCCGCATACTGAGACCACTCACCGGCAGCGCTACCTAAGCTATTATCGAACACCAGTTCCACACTAGCGCGTGAAATAGGCTTGCGATTACCGGATCCGTTAAAGATCACCGCATCCATCGCGTCTGCACGCATTTCCTTGGCAGATGACTCACCCAGCACCCAACGTACAGACTCCATCACATTGGATTTGCCGCAGCCATTGGGGCCCACCACACCTACACGCTGCCCATGGATATGCAGCGTTGTCGGATCGACAAACGATTTGAAGCCTGAAAGTTTAAGATGGGTTAAACGCAAAATGAAGTTTTAACAATTAGCTTTGATTAGGTTTAGTTTAGATTTGTATTTAGGGCGTTATAATAACGTTTTTTAAGCCAAAAGCTCTACACTATATATATCATGACTGATCTATCCCTTGGTGCAAAACCAACTGCACAACCCTCTAAAACTTTAGAGACATTTGAAAGCCCAACTACTACACGTGATTTTCATATCCATATGGAAATCCCTGAATTCACCTGCTTATGCCCAAAAACAGGCCAGCCTGATTTTGCTGTGATTTATTTAGATTACATTCCTGATCAACTGTGTGTAGAACTGAAAAGCCTAAAACTCTATATGTGGTCATTCCGCGACGAAGGCTGTTTCCACGAAGCAGTGACTAATCGCATCTTAGATGACTTGGTAGCAGCCACCCAGCCTAAATTTATGCGTGTAACCGCTAAGTTTTATGTAAGGGGCGGCGTATTTACCAATGTGATTGCTGAGCATCGTAAAGCAGGCTGGCAGCCACAACCACGTGTTGAATTAACGCAGTTTGAAAGCCAATCTAACATCAGAGGCTAAGCGTAAACCTTAATAAAGATGGCGGCGGCTTGCTTTGTGTATAAATTCTTTTAGATTTTGCACAAATTAACAGGAAAGTGATTGACAAGCCCCGCGCCCATCTTTAATATGGCGCCTCGCTAACACTGCAACGCTTTGAAAGCAAAAGCATGTAGGTTTTGGGGGTATAGCTCAGCTGGGAGAGCGCTTGCATGGCATGCAAGAGGTCAGCGGTTCGATCCCGCTTACCTCCACCAGTAACGATTCTGATTGAATTTTTGCTGAAGAAAAGACGAAAGTTGTAGTAAAATACGCATCGTTAAATGTTCCGGGTCCCCATCGTCTAGAGGCCTAGGACACCTCCCTTTCACGGAGGCGACCGGGGT